>NZ_CP061295.1:1200000-1800000 GCF_018687535.1 Polynucleobacter sp. MWH-S4W17
CAGAATAAAAAGTCCCGCCAAACGCAAAGACCATCGCTTTATTTGGGAGTTTGTGAGGGAAAGCATCTACTTGTCTTTATAGGTCAATATCAGTAACAATGAAAATGAACGCAGAATAATAAATATACCCCCTCAGGAGACCCATGAAAATATTCATCAAAAAACTGGCCTTATCTATTGCATGCCTTGCCGCCCTATCGATCGGTAGTGTTGCTAACGCCCAAAGTTCAGACGGGTTTACTGATCTGATTGACGGCGTGAGCTTGAGTGGATGGAACATTATTGGAAGCGCCAACTGGGTCATTGGTAACGGTATTGTCGAAGGCAATAAACCCAATGGTTTTTTAGTTAGCGCTAAGACTTACAAAAACTTTATCATCAAAGCAGAGTTTTATGCCGAGCCTAGTACGAATAGCGGTATTTTCATTCGCTGCCAAGACCCTAACAAGGTGAGTCAATCCACTTGTTATGAAATTAATATTTGGGATACCCGTCCTGAACAAGCGTATGCAACCGGCGCTATTGTGGATGTTGCCAAAGTTGACCCAGTACCTAAGGCTGGTGGACGCTGGAACACCATGGAGATTATTGCAAATGGCTCCAACTTTAAGGTCATGATGAATGGTGTGGTCACGGTAGCTAATGGCCAAGATAGCAAATATTCTGAAGGACCTATTGCCCTGCAATCTGCCGGTGGCGTCATTAAATTTAGAAAGCTACAGATAAAGCCGCTTTAAATTATTGAATACTGATTTCGTAGCGATCGCCACATGCCACGGGCCTCAGGGCCTTGGCCTCTTGGAGCATTTTGACTAAGCCGTAATGAGACATTGTTTTTAGCGTGCGGGATAAGTTCCCTTGCTTTCTTCCGGTAAGCTCTGCCAACTCAGAAATCGATACAGGCTTAGTTGCTCTAATGACATGTAAAAGAGCCCTGTTTTCGTCGCTCAATACCTGCGCCAGTGAACGCATCGAGGTAAACCATATCTTCGGATCAGATGCCTTTGGTTTTAGATCGCCTTTAGCAATGGCCAAGACGCGTGCCCGAATATCTTTTTGTGATGCAATCCCTATTTTGATGACTTTCATATATCTTTATCTACCTTTAAGACTTTATCAACATCGACAAAAAAATCACTTAGGAGTTGGTGCGCATCCCTAAACTCATAGACAACGCCTGGGTCACTTGAACTACGATGCCTGTGATCGAATGCCAATTTTCTACCTGAATAGCCTGCTCTAAGCCTTACCGCATGAGCATTGTCATAACCCAAAATTCGCAAGCCTTTGGGGTTGTGCAAGGTTAATGAATAGCGCACCCCGTGCGGTACTGCCTCGCTAACAGCTACCTCCCAAGCCTCAATCTTTACCCAGTAACCATCGCCTTGATCAATGACCTCTTGGTGCAGATCTAAAAGAGTGATAACTCCACGATTTCCCATCACTCATGATATATCACCAGATGATATACCAAAAGTAACAGCCCCGCTTAAATTATGGGTTTATTTTGCTGGCGGAAAGCCTGCTTTTTGCTCCCACATATTATTAAATACATGGATGATTGGTTTTTCATAAACACCCGCCTTGGTATAGGGCTCATCCTTTAACCAAGCTTCCACATCTGCCCTGCTAGGAAAGTCGATTGCGAGCAAGCTACCAACTGTAGTCTTACCGTCATCAGAAGTCATCGGTCCAGCAAAAGCCATGCGGTCAGAAAGTTGCGCCAAGTAAGCGCGATGCTCTGGTCGGATTTGTACTCGCAAGTCAGCAGTACCAGGCTTATCCATCAACAAAATTGCATAGATCATGTTTTCTCCATCTTTTAATTGGTTTTATTTTTGAATCTCAATTAGGAAGATATTACGGTAAGTTCCAAAGAAAAAACCACCCGAAGGTGGTTTTCTTGATACTTGGCGGAAGAGGCGGGATTCGAACCCGCGGTAGGCTATTAACCTACGCACGCTTTCCAGGCGTGTGACTTAAACCGCTCATCCACCCTTCCGGAACCGATGATTATACGATTCCCGAAGGGGTTTGGTCTAAATCTTGGTTTAGCTTATTACAGAGACTCTTTGAGCTGGTCCAAGATGTGTGGGTTTTCCAGGGTGGAGGTGTCTTGAGTCACTTCCTCGCCTTTAGCAATCACACGCAAGAGACGGCGCATGATCTTGCCAGAACGGGTCTTAGGCAAGTTATCACCGAAACGAACGTCCTTAGGCTTAGCAATCGGGCCAATCTCTTTACCTACCCAGTTACGTAGCTCAGTAGCAAGCTTCTTGGCTTCATCACCAGTTGGGCGACCACCTTTCAGAACAACGAATACACAAATAGCTTCACCAGTCAGCTCGTCAGGACGACCCACAACTGCTGCTTCAGCAACCAATGGGTTAGCCACTAAGCAAGATTCGATTTCCATGGTTCCCATGCGGTGACCAGAAACGTTCAAGACGTCATCGATACGACCAGTAATGGTGAAGTAGCCAGTATCTTTGTTACGGATTGCACCGTCACCAGCAAGATACAAAGTACCGCCCAACTCTTCTGGGAAATAAGATTTCACGAAACGATCTGCATCATTCCAAATCGTACGAATCATGGAAGGCCATGGACGCTTCACAACTAAGATACCGCCTTGACCATTAGGAACGTCTACACCAGCCTCATCCACAATCGCCGCCTGAATACCTGGCAACGGCAATGTGCATGAACCCGGAATCATTGGGGTTGCACCCGGCAATGGTGAAATCATGTGACCACCAGTTTCTGTTTGCCAGAACGTATCGGCAATCGGGCACTTTGAATTACCAACATGCTCGTAGTACCACATCCATGCTTCTGGATTGATTGGCTCCCCTACAGAACCTAGAAGGCGCAGTGATGACAAATCGTAGCTCTTTGGATGCACTGCTTCATCGTTGCTCGACGCTTTAATTAATGAACGAATCGCTGTTGGTGCTGTGTAAAAAATGGATGCTTTGTGTTTTTGGATCATGTCCCAGAAACGGCCAGCATTTGGATAGGTTGGCACACCTTCAAATACGATCTCAGTGGCACCTACAGCGAGTGGGCCATAAGTAATATAAGAGTGACCCGTCACCCAACCAATGTCGGCAGTACACCAGAACACATCGTTTGGCTTGATATCAAAGGTCCACTTCATTGTGAGAATGGCCCACAAGAGGTAGCCACCTGTTGAGTGCTGTACACCCTTTGGCTTACCGGTTGAACCAGATGTGTACAGAATGAATAATGGATGTTCAGCGCTTACCCACTCTGGCTCGCAAGTAGTAGCTTCGTTTGCTACGATTTCTTGCATCCACACGTCACGCCCTGCTTGCATGGTGACATCAGTACCAGTGCGTTTACTAACTATTACATGCTTAACCTTAGGGCACTCGCCAGTTGAAAGAGCTTCGTCACAGATTGCTTTGAGTGGCAATGCTTTGCCACCGCGGAACTGGCCATCAGCAGTAATCACTGCAACGGCACCCACGTCCATAATGCGGTCACGCAATGCTTGGGCAGAGAAACCACCAAACACTACAGAGTGAATTGCACCAATACGCGCACATGCCTGCATAGCAACAATGCCTTCGATGGTCATTGCCATGTAAATAATGACGCTGTCACCAGACTTGACGCCCATCTTGCGCAGTGCGTTTGCCATCTTGCAAACACGCTCAAGCATCTCTTTGTAAGTTACCTTAGTAACTGTGCCGTCATCCGCTTCAAAAATAATGGCTGTCTTATCACCTAAGCCAGCTTCAACTTGGCGATCCAAACAGTTGTATGAAGCATTAGTGGTGCCATCTTCAAACCATTTGTAGAAAGGCGCCTTGGATTCATCTAAAACCTTTGTAAATGGCTTTTTCCAATAGAGGTTCTCTTTAGCAAGGCGACCCCAGAAACCGTCGTAATCTGAATTGGCTTCAGCACAGAGCTTGTTATAAGCCTCCATACCTGGAATTGCCGCACTCTTTACAAAGTCTGCAGGTGGGTTAAAAACGCGGTTTTCTTGCTTTAATGGTTCCATGCTTCACAGCCCTCTATCTAATAATCAATAATCTAAAATCAACAACAAATGCGAGAAAATGTCGCAAAATGGCATATTTAGAGTCTCAAGACCTTAGAAGATAAGTGAAAACACTTGGGATTTGCTCTATGGCAAACCCTTAAAATAGGGCAAACCTTACTAATAATGTGGAAATAAGCAGATAACCATGACCAATATCAAACAAAACGACCTGATTCAAAGCGTTGCGGACGCATTTCAATTCATTTCCTACTACCATCCCAAGGACTTTATTACCGCCATGGGCAAGGCTTATGAATTGGAACAAGGTCATGGTGCCAAAGATGCGATTGCCCAAATTTTGACCAACAGCCGTATGTGCGCCGAAGGTCATCGACCCATGTGCCAAGACACTGGTATTGCCGTAGTCTTCCTCAAGATTGGCATGAATGTTCAATGGCCTGATGCAACGATGAGCGTCACCGATATGGTGAATGAGGGTGTGCGTCGCGCTTACCTTAATCCCGACAATATGTTGCGCGCTTCAGTGTTGGCAGATCCAGCAGGCAAACGCAAAAATACTGGCGATAACACCCCTGCTGTGATCCATTACGAAATCGTCCCGGGCGATGATGTTGAAGTCATTTGCGCGGCTAAGGGTGGTGGCTCAGAAAATAAAGCCAAGATGGTCATGCTAAATCCTTCAGATTCAATCGTGGATTGGGTTCTGAAGACCGTGCCTACCATGGGCGCAGGCTGGTGCCCTCCTGGCATCCTCGGCATTGGTATTGGCGGCACACCAGAAAAAGCCATGCTCATGGCCAAAGAAGCCTTGATGGGTCCTGTTGATATTCAAGAGCTCATTGAGCGTGGACCTCAAAATCGCGTTGATGAACTACGACTTGAGCTCTATGAAAAAGTAAACAAACTTGGCATCGGTGCTCAAGGCCTTGGTGGTTTAGCCACTGTGCTCGATATCAAGATCTTGGATTACCCAACGCATGCTGCTTCATTGCCAGTAGCCATGATTCCGAATTGCGCGGCGACTCGTCATATTCATTTCCATTTACATGGCGATGGCCCTGCAAAACTCGAAGCACCTTCACTCTCAGATTGGCCAGATGTCACCTGGACACCAGATGTTCAAAAATCCAAGCGCGTGAATTTAGACACCCTCACTGCTGAAGAAGTGGCTGGTTGGAAACTAGGCGAAACACTATTACTGAACGGCAAGATTTTGACTGGTCGTGACGCCGCTCATAAGCGCATTCAAGACATGCTCGCTAAAGGTGAAGAATTGCCAGTGAGCTTTAAAAACCGCGTAATCTATTACGTTGGCCCAGTGGATCCAGTACGTGAGGAGGCAGTTGGCCCAGCAGGCCCCACTACCGCAACTCGTATGGATAAATTTACTGAGATGATGCTTGCCAAAACTGGCTTGATCTCCATGATTGGTAAAGCTGAGCGTGGACCTGAAGCGATTGAGGCTATCAAGAAACATAAGTCAGCCTATTTAATGGCTGTTGGTGGCGCTGCCTACTTAGTGTCCAAGGCCATTCAAACTTCTAAAGTAGTTGGCTTTGCTGATTTGGGTATGGAAGCGATTTACGAGTTCGATGTCAAAGACATGCCAGTAACCGTTGCGGTGAATTCAGAGGGCATCTCTATGCACAACGAAGGTCCACGCGAATGGCAAGCGAAGATTGCTGGCATTCCAGTCAAGATTGCTTAACACCCTAACAACTTCATTACAGAGTAAGCACGGTCAACTTTGGCACTCATAGGGGTATTTGATTCTGGCGTTGGAGGCTTATCCGTATTGGATGAGGCTCTGCGTCAGCTGCCCCAGCATGACTATATTTATCTTGCTGACTCAGCCAACGCGCCTTACGGCGAAAAATCGAGCGACTGGATTGCCAAACGCAGCCTCACCCTTTGCGGCTATCTAGCCAGTAAAGGATGCGACGCTATCGTAGTTGCTTGCAATACTGCAACTGCTGAAGCGATAAAGCAAATTCGGGAAACGCTTTCTATTCCTATTATTGGTGTTGAGCCAGGCATTAAGCCAGCAGCCATGCAATCGCAAAACAATATTGTGGGTGTCCTCGCTACTGAGGCGACTCTTAGGAGCGATAAGTTCAATGCATTATTAAATACCCTTCCAAATGATTGTCAGTTCATTAGACAAGCTGGCGCAGGACTGGTTCCTTTAATCGAGTCTGGCAATGCGGATAGCGAAGAAACCTTAGAGTTGTTGGCTAAACATCTTGAGCCCATTCAAGATGCAGGTGCAGATACCTTGGTGCTAGGCTGCACGCACTACCCTTTTTTAAGAAAAGCGATTCGTAAGCTCCTTGGTGAATCCATTACGCTGATTGACACCAGTGATGCTGTAGTTAGACAACTCAAAAGGCAGCTTGAGAATCTGCAAGAGGTGATTCCTACCGTGCAGCATGGAGCGGTACTATTCCTGAGCAGTAAAAATGAAGAATCGCTATTGATGATGGCGCAAGATTTAATGTCTGCTGACTTAACTTCTCATGCAGTTGAAGCACGCATCTTGGGTGAAATGAGATGAGCACCTTTCTCAATAAATTAGATGCCTTTCTACCGTTCAATAAAACAGAACGCATCATTATTGGCATTGTAGTTTTATTACACGCCCTGCCTGCACTTGAGTTTTTGCACTTTAGTCAGCGCCCGCCGCAAATGGATGATGAGCGCGTCATGGCAAATTTGGTGAGCCCGGAGGCATCCACAGCCCAACAGCCACCAGCCGCTGCTCCGCCAAAGACTAAAGAGCAGAAAAAAGTAGTTAAAGAAAAACCAAAAGAGAAGTCTTCGGATAAACCCAGTCCGACTCAAGCACAGCAGACGCCACAGCAAAACCAAGCACAGAGCAAGTCTGAGTCTCAGTCGCCATCTCAATCGCAGACCCAAAACGCTGCTGTTGCCCCTGCGACCAGTGGGGGTGCTAGCGGCACGCCGATTCAGACCGACATTGGTAAACTAGTTGTGGTTTATCAGCCTGATGCTGACGCTTACTATCCTTCGTTCTCTAAACGCTCTGGCGAACAAGGTGCAGTTGTAGTGCGGTTGATCATCGATGAAACTGGTAACGTAGAAGATGTGGCATTCCTGCAATCAAGCACTTTTCCTAGGCTTGATCGCGCTGCAACTGATATTGGCAAACGTTATCGCTTTAAACCTTTTTTAGTAAACGGTTCACCCCAAAGAATTTCTACCAATCTTTTAATCAAATTTAATCTCAAGAATTAATCAATATGAATACACCATTTGGCATTGCAAATCTCTGGCTTGAAGGCGATGTGATTACACGATTTGTAGCAATTGCCCTGCTCATCTGCTCTATTGTGACTTGGGTCATTTTGCTCACTCGACTTTGGGATTTACGTAATCTACGCAAACTCAAGCCTGAACTTGAGCAATTCTGGCGTGCCACTTCATTTGATCAAGGCTTACAAGCATTTAGCAATCATGCTGCCAATCCTTACTATCAAATTGCCAAGTCTGCGACTAAAGCATCCGCGCATCATCAAAGTCAATCGACCAACCACCGTGAATTACTGCAAACACTGAACTATTCTGAGTGGATGGCAAGAAGCCTTAAGAACAGCGTTGACAGCATTGCAGCGGGATTGCAGAAGGGCTTAACCTTCTTAGGATCTACCGGCGCTATCGCTCCATTTATTGGTTTGTTTGGCACCGTGTGGGGTATCTATCATGCCCTGATTGCCATCAGCAGCTCAGGAAGCGCGCAACTGGATCAAGTGGCTGGCCCCATTGGCGAAGCGCTCATCATGACTGCACTTGGTCTTGCAGTTGCCATCCCTGCCGTATTGAGCTTTAACGCCATTAATCGCGCCAATAAATTATTTGTTGCTGACCTCAATCGCTTTGGCAATGATCTATTAGCCTACTTCGTTACTGGTGCCCGCGTTAACTCCGGAGAATAGTCATGTCTTTTCATATCCAAGACGACCAAAACAACGATAACATCATGTCGGAAATCAATATGACGCCGATGGTGGACATCATGTTGGTGTTGTTGATTATTTTCATCATCACACTACCGGTGATTCAGCAGGCAGTGAAGGTAGAACTTCCTAAGGCCAATAGCGTACGCAACGAAGTAAAACCTGAGTCAGTGCAGCTTTCAATCGATGCTAATGGTCAAATCTTTTGGAATAGTACTCCGATCGATTTAAAGACCTTTGATGGCTATGCTGAAAAAGCCGCCCAGAAAGATCCTCAACCAGAAATTAATCTGCGAGCTGACAAATCCGTGAAGTATGAATATGTTGCGCAGGTGTTGGCTGCATCGCGCCGCGCTGGCTTAACAAAACTCGGATTTGTGACAGAGCCGAACTAAGCGTTACTTAGCCCTGTATGGCGCTTTCGAGGGAAAACAAGTCTCTTCACTAGTGTGGGTGCCGTTTCCTATAGTTGCACCCAAGATACCACCCTGTATTTTCTCGACCTTCTTGAACTTGCCGGTTACTGGGTCAAGCGTAATATTAGTGATGACATTGCCTGCAGGATACGAAACTCCCATAATTTCTTCAGGCTGAAAATTTGCCTCTATCAATATCAAAATATTGGGTCGCGCCAAGGTAATGCTCCTGACGACTTGTGTTCCATACATATCTGACTGATCTAGGTCACGATCATCTAAAAAGATCTTGGCCTTTTGGGCGCCCGAAGCAAGAGTCATTTTCATCTCATACTCTTCGGTGTAGCCTTTTTCTGTGCGCTTGCAATTAAATTCCAGAACATCTACAGCCCAGCTAGATAGAGAGGCAATAGCTAAACAAAAGCAAAGGAGGATTTTAGATAAATTCATAATGATGGAAATGCCACAACGATAAAAGCGCAACCTAAAGTCAAAGTCGCTATTCTAATTGAGAGATATTTGTCGCAATTGTATTGATAGGGTTTGGCGTCTCGGAATCATTCTCGGATTCATCATCTTTCAAACTGGCTTCCCCTACATCTTCGGGAGCTTTAAACCACTTAAACACCACCAAAGCAATTGATAACAACGACATCACCAGGCCAAAGATTCCCTTAATCTGATCGAGCGTTTGAGCAGTAATAAATGGTTGTTTGCTAGCAATGTAGACCTCTGTTCCATCGGAAATCGGAAACCCCGATGGCGTAAGCATTTTGTCTTCTGAAATTGGAAAGTTAAAACGCGAGGTAATCTGTGGGCTGTATAAAACAGGCAGTAGAGCTGCAATGGCATATGAATCTACATCTTTATTTGCCAAAAGATTGAGATTGACGCCTACCACTTGAATATCTTTAGCCGGAACAGGTGGCGAAATTTGATACATATAAGCCAAAATCTTAGCGTCAGCTACCCAGCCCATGCGCATAGCTAATGATGGTGGGAATGACATCTCTAAGAGCTGGTACCCCCGTTTTTGCACCAGAAAGTCGACTGTAGCGGATGGTGCATAAGAAACCTGAACAATCACATCAGGAAGCTTATCAGCCTTCATAGACAGCAACTGCTCATCACTAAAGTTAGTCTCAGCGTAATCGACCTCAGGAACTAAACCTGAAAAACGGAGGATCTGATTGGAGACCACGCTGGGGCCACCATTTTTTTCACCTAAATTCACTGTCTTGCCACGGATGTCGTGAATGGTTTTAACTTCACCCCTCACCAGAAACTGAATCAACTGTGGGGCAATCGATGCAACCTGGCGTACATTCTCGTAACCCACTGCATCAATACCGCCCTGAACAAAGGCAAGATCTAGAGTCCCATCGTTTAAATCATTGAGGGCCTGAAATGAACCGGCTGTGGGGGCGATAGTCAGGGTGACATTTCTGCGAGAAGCCTCTTCTTGCAAAACTTTAGCTAGGTGGTGACTTTTGGTAAGCATACCCCCACCGCTAATGGTCAACTCATAATGACGAGGGTAAAGCTCATATGCAAATTTACCAGCCAACCCGAGCAGAAGAATGATAACAATAAGCGCCAGACCCTTGCGTATATGGTGCTTACTTCTGAGCCAATCCAAGCCTTTAAATAATAGCTCTTCAACTTCGTTTGATGTATCTGCCATGAACTTAAATACCTATCGTGATACCTGGGTTAGGCCATGCTTGACAAAAATATCCTGCCCTTGGGTGCTCAAACTAAATTTCACAAAATCTTTAGCAAGCGCACTACCCGAATTTTTAGTTACCAAAAACATATCCCTACTTAGCGGATATAGTTTCAGTAAAAGTGTTTTATCGCTAATCTCAACATCATTTATAGGAACTGCTTTTACTTTATCGCTGATATTTTTATTGGTTAGATATCCAATACCAAAAGAATCATCTGTAATGGCATCTGACATTCCAGCGGCACTATCAAAGACCTTAATATCGCGAGTGAATTTAGCGCCCCTTAAAACAACATCTTCAATAAATGCGCGGGTAGTTGAACCTTCATTGCGGCCATATACATGAATCTTTTCATTGGGCCCGCCTAATTGCTTCCAGTTGCTAATGATGCCCTCAAAGATATCGCTTAACTGCTCAATAGAAATACTTTTAATACTCAAGCCAGGATGGGTCACGATGGCTACGCCTTCGATTCCAATCAGATGGCTTTGCAGATCAAGGTTAAATTCTTCAAAACTTAGATCTCTAGACATCATCGCCAAATCAATGCCGCCGTTATCTAGTGCGGTCAAGCCCGCTAAAGAGCCGCCCCCTTCAATTGCTACCTTAACATGGGGATTTTTTTCGACAAATGGCGCGGACAATAAAGCAACAAAACGAGATACCGCAACAGATCCAGAAATCATGAGCTCTTTTTGAGCTCTTGCGATCACGTAAGGATATACAGCCAAACCAGCCAGTGCTGCACCACCGATGCCGGCAACAATGCCGATATTGCGAAGAAATTGGCGGCGTTCCATCATTGCTCGCTCGCCACCGGAACCAGGCCCATCTCTCTGATGATGGCTTGCCCCGCTTTTGCATCTAAACAATAAGCAACAAAGTCTTTAACTTCTTTTCCAGCTGACGGGTTGATCAGGAGCTGCAAGTTATTGCGAATTGGATACTGACGATCTTTGATGGTGAAATAGGTCGGTAAAACACCGTTTATAGATAACGGTTTTACTTTTTCCCTATTCAAAAAAGTCGTGCCCACATACCCAATCGAATAAGGGTCTGAGGTAATGGCCTGCATCAAACTACTTAAGCTTGTTACTACCTTTGCTCTCAAAGTAATATGCTCTTTACCAGCAACCTGCCTCTTCCATTGCTCGTATGTTCCCAACTGAGGGTCATGACTTACGACATTGATTGGTCCAGAGTATTTACCCAATGAATTCCAGGAAGTGATGCTTCCCGTAAATATGTCATGTAACTGCTCAAGCGTAAGGTTATTAATTGGGTTAGCCGGATTGACAATGGTCGCAATACCATCAGTAGCAATCGTCACCTCCTCAATCTGAAGTTTATGTTTGTGAGCCCAAACCTCAATATTTGCCGGCATCTGTCCAGAAGCCATCCCAATCTGAGAGGTACCATCTAATGCGGACTTATAACCTACCGCAGTATTGCCGCCAACTAGAGGCAAATGCACATTGGGGTTTGCATCCATATAGCGCATACCAATCCTCTGCATCAACTTCATGACTGTAGTTGACCCACGTAGTTGAATGAATTGCAAATCAGTTGAATCAACAGACTTAATGGACATAGTTAGGCGCCCAATGACGGCAGTATATGAGTGATAGCTTCAGGAGTGACTTGGCTTTCACCAACAAACAATCCTTCCAGGGCAATGACTAATGTAAACAGAACCGCGACTCCAATAGTCACCCCTCCGACATACGCAACCATTTTTGGCAACGGATTTTGCAGCCAACCAAATAGAATGAGCAAAATAACTGAAATAGCTAGGGCATCTCTTAAGTACGGGGGCAACTTTAAACGGGCGGATGATAAACGAGCCTCGCGAACATCAGATAGTTGATTTAAGGTCGTGACGATTTCCGCTCTAGCCATCTGCTGTACTGGGTTTCTAGGATCTAAGAGTCGAATGCCCTGCGTCAAATCAGTCAGATCGTTAGAAGCCTCCTCACTTCGTTCGTTTTTTGCCATTAATGGCCATTCATCATCTACAACGGCATTTGCATAACTTTTTAAATCGCCTTGGAGCTCTGCGGCATTCGCGCCGCCAAAAGCCGCTAAAGAGCGGTTTAATTTAAACATTAGCGCAGCTTCGCGTGAAACTAGATCTTCAACATTACGATGATCACCTTGTACACGCACCAATGAAAAAGCAATCAATAACAAAGTAATAGAGGTAAATAATTTAAAGCCCTCTTCGGCGCCCTTAGCAAGATGCTCCCCAGGATTCAGTTTGTATTTCCAGCGAATGTAGGAAGGAATTACTGTAGATAACAATAATCCAACACACATAAAACCAAGGCCAATGACTATATTGGGAAGCGTGTGTAAGTAACTAATCATGTATTGCCAATCTTCAACCCAATTAATGGAGGATAAATAAATTTAGAGTCGACATGAGATTAACCGACTCAAGACTTTCATGGAAATTTTCAGAGTTACGCGAACGACCTACAGTAGCGACCCCAGAATTTCTTATTGATGGTACATCATCGTAGGATTGCGCCAAGCTATCACCACCCCTAAGAATAATTGGTGTTGTGTCAACTTGCTGAACACCTGCCGGAAATGGCAAGATAGATCCCGCAAACGGGTTTTGTTTCATTGCAGCAAAAGCGGCCGGGTTGTTGCCCATGGCTTGTACGCGGTTTTCATACTTACCTACTCTATTGGGGCCAGGTCTATTAGCTGCGAGGTCTTTAGCAGCCCCCGCTTTAGAGCCTGGCTTATTGTTATTACGGAATCCATTCGCATACTTACTGACGTACTTAGATGGCCCATTATTGGACTTGCTCGAACGCTCTTTTGCATCCGTTTTATCTACGCCATCTTTAGCACTTCCATTCCTTCGTGCCTCGGAATTGTTAGCGGCACTTCTACCATCTCCACTCTCTCGATTGGAGCTGGCACGATTACTTGGCGGTGGAGGCGCCGCTGGCGGTGGAGGCGGTGGGGGTGCTGAAGCATTGGCCGTAGGAGGCGGCGCAGGTGGAGTGAGCTGAATACTACCGTCAGCCATCATCACTAAAGGTGGTGCCTTACCCGGTACTGACATGGAAGTCTCTCCCGCTGCAGCAGTAGGTGGCGGTGTATTTGCGACAGGCGGAGGAGCTGGAGCAGGCAACGGCGCACTAGAGAACACCGCTGGGGGCGGTGGCGGTGGCGGTGGTGGCGGTGGTTGTTGAGGGGCAACTGCTGCTACTGCTTGCACTGACGTTGTCGCTGGTTGTCTTGAGGGTGCCGCTGGTTGTGCGGCACTAACTGTTAGGCTAACAGGAGTAGCTACCAGCATAAAGTGACCAGAGTCCATTCCACTCAAGGTCACGCCTTTGACGATGAGGTTTGGATAGCTGCCAGCGCCTACTGAATTCGTAATGGCACTGGCATTACTTAAGTAACTTGGCGTCCCCGAAATAGAAAGATTTGCATAAGAACCAGCACCAAGAGTGATGGTAGTACCAGAGGCATTCGTTAGCTGATAACCAAGATTCAAGGATCCCGAGGTGGCTGTCGCTGTATTTTCAGTGATAAACAGAGTGTTGCTTAAGTCAAAGCTTGACCCCGCGAGAGCGACTCCAAAATGATTATCCGCAGTAAATGATGCAGCTGCTGTCACTAGAGCACTAATACTTCCACCGCTACCACTTCCACCATTGGCTTGAATGAGACCGCCATGGAGATTCAAGGTACCAGTGTTAGCAATCAGATTTATTGAGCCACCATTAACTGATCCTCCTGCAGATGCTTCCCCAGCTATAGTGATCGTATCCGCCTTTATACCAATCATGCCGCCATCGCCAGCCACTCCATTAGCCTGTAATTGACTTCGAGGCATAACGAGATTGGTAATGGGATCGGTATAGGCGCCCCCGGTATAAACATCCGTACCCGCTAGGTAAATAGCTCCGCCCGTGGTTCCGTTTGCCAGAACCTGAGAGCCAGACTCCAAACCCACTATCGCAGCGTTAGTTGGAATTATTTGAGTAGCCGTCAAATAAATGACATTACTTGCAGCTTGCGTTGTTGAGTTAACAACAAGCAAGGTAGGATCATTTGCTGCCGCGCTAGAGTAAATCGTATTACCACTACCGACAGCGTTAAGGGTAATCAGATTCACCGCCGTAAGGGGTGCTGCAGGCACTGTTGGCAGGCCAGCACTTAACCTTAGAGCGCCTGATATATAGATGGCTTGAGCTAACAACTCAATTGCATTGCCTAGAGTACCAGCGCCCCCACTAAATAAGTAGTTATTTGCCAAAACCCTTGCATTGCTAGCAATTGTGATCGTGGGCGCCTGAATTGTTATCTTGGATGCATTGATAGATGATCCTGCTGCACCGAGATAGGCAATTGAAGAACTAATAATCACATCTAAGTTTTGACCTTCAATACTGCCATTCAGGACAAAGTTGCCAGCCGCGCTCATAGTTAAGGTGGTGTAACTAGTTCCAGCCTTGAGGATATGTGCCCCGCTGTCAACGGTCATCGAACCGGTACCATTGACAATACAGCTACCCACACTACAAGCAGTGGTGTTGGCAGTTACAGCAATAGTGACGTTGCCAGTAGATAAAGCCGTAGAAATAGTATTTGCTGTTGAAGCATCAATCATCAGATCGACTGGATCCAATAACCAGGTTCCCGCTTTGCCATTTACTGCGCTGGTATTGATACTCGCTGTTGGCACTAAGGAGACAGATCCTTTAGAGGATGTTTCAACAAATCCACCGTTACCGGAGATTGCTCCACCCATCGATTTAAGGATGCCCGCAACCGTAGTTTGCACTTGTGACCAGATAGCAATCACACCGCCATTCCCAGCTTGAGTAGCAGATGCATCGATCAACGCATTCTCTTGGATGGCGACTGTTTGAGCGAGTTGATTATTTTTGGCTGCAGCATCTGCATTAGCCTTTACATTTTGGGCGGCTTGAGTTGGATTAACTACAGATGCATTTACCTGGCTACCGCCAGATACTGCTGTTGCGGCTAAGCCGATGTTGACCTGACCACCGTTGGTAGCGCCAGTAGCGGTCGTTTTAGAACCTTGAGCAATGGTGATGTCATTACCGACGATATTGATCTGACCGCCTTCGCCTGTTTTGCTGTTGGCTGTTACTTTGCCTGCTTGGGTGACGGTATTGGCTACTAGTTCAATGACTCCGCCGTTATTGACCATACTGCTGGCGGAGATGCGGCCGGTGTTATTAATGACGCTAGCCATCAGTTGGTTAGCTGATCCTGCCGCAATCACGACTAGGCCACCATTAACTTCAACTACCCGCTTGTTTTCAATGAGGGCGTTATACGTTCCAACGTCAACTTTGACGGACATCAGGGAGTTGCCCTTAAAGTCCAGGGTAATTTGCTCACCCGCAGCCATCGCTACCGTACCCGATCCTTTTTTGGCCAAGAGGAAGCCATCGTTGCGCACTTCGGGGGCTAACAGGGCAATGTAACCACCTTCAGCATTGGTTGTGATCTTGCCTTCATTGATCACTGATCCCTTACCGTTACCTTTGTAAGTCGATTTACCGTCCATGAAGTCTTTATTGGAGATATCCATGGTGGTGGCTACGACACCAGCAGCATTAATTTCTGCGCCTTTGCCAAAGGTCACGCCGTTTGGATTAACAAAGACGACCTGTCCATTTGCTTTAACAGCGCCTTCAATCATTGATGCTGTTGCACCAGTGACGCGATTTAAGGTGACTGCATTTGCGTTGGGTTGATTAAACGTTACCGAAGCATTTTTACCCACGTTAAAACTATCCCAATTCACAACAGCGCGTTGTGAAGTTTGGTTCACCGTCATTGCTGCAGATGTGGGGGTTTGGGTTTGGGAAATGGAGGCGGAACCAGCGACAACTTGGCCGTTGATTGGGAGCGCAGTTACTGGAGGAGCAGCTGAGGCGGCTTGAATGAAACCAGCAAACCCTCCAATAAAAAAAGAAAGTGTTAATGCCTTCTTAATCCCTAAGGAAGAAATTGAGATAAACCCAAACGAAGAGTTTGAGGATGAAATCCTTGGCGGATTAATCAAAAAATTTTATATGGCAGGTTAAAGCCCTGATTTTACTGGGATTTCTCATAAAAGTGGTGCGAGAAAAGGCCAAAAAATACATCCAAAAGGGGGAATAGGGGAAATTGTGGTTTGGAGGTGGTGCCCGAGGCCGGAATCGAACCGGCACGACTTTTTTGAGTCGGCAGATTTTAAATCTGCTGTGTCTACCGATTTCACCACTCGGGCCCGCACTTTTAGTGAAGCAGTGCTAAACAAACCAAGACAAGCGAAATTTTAGCACGCAAGGCCCCTAGAGCCCCTTTTGCCCCTCTGCCCAAGAGTGCACTAGATAAAACATCTAAAATACATCCATGAATTTACCGGAAAAATCATCGGGGCTCGGCAAGCTTTTGCGCTCTGGAATATGGCTTATAGGGCTATGTCTCATAGCCGGCCTAGCAGGCACTCTTGCCTATTTATACTCTGCCCAATCCAATATCTCCGGCAAACGTGCAATTAAAAGTCTGGGTGATTCTGTTGCCATTACCTTTGATGCGTCTGACATTCCGCATATCAATGCAAAAAGCCAAGCAGATGCCTATTTTGCTTTAGGCTACCTACATGCTAGTGAACGCTCCTGGCAAATGGAAATGAATCGACGCATTGCGAGCGGTCGACTTTCAGAAATATTGGGTAATGACACCGTAAAAATTGATCGCTTTGTGCGCACCCTCGGCATCAAGCGTGCAGCTGAACGCCAATTTGATCGTTACCCCGTTTCTGCCAAGCGTCTACTACAAGCCTATGCCGATGGTGTCAATGCTGGTAATGCGCAATTAGGCTGGGCTCTCCCAGTGGAGTATTTCTTAACAGGTTCAAAACCAGGCCATTGGTCACCAACAGATAGCGTAGCTTGGATGCTGATGATGGCTTATGACTTAGGTGGAAATTGGCAGAAAGAGTTACAAAGACTTGAGCTCTCACAATTCCTGAGCACCAAACAAGTATGGGAAGTGATTCAGCCATATGAAAATGATGAGCCCGTCAGCAATGTTGATTTTTCCAAGCTCTATAGAGAGTTGAAGGTCTTTCACCCCTCTCCTGGTCCAGTAGAAAGCAGGCCTCAGAATTTGCCTGCAACCGAATTGAGCCAGTTAGATCAAATGGGAGCAAGAGATGGTATCGGCTCCAATAACTGGGCCTTGAGCGGCAAGCTCAGTACTTCTGGCAAGCCCTTATTGGCCAATGATCCCCATCTGGGACTTTCCGCTCCGGCTGTCTGGTACTTCGCCCACCTTGAAGCCCCTGGTTTAAATGTCATCGGTGGCACCCTCCCTGGAATACCTGCAGTGGTTTTGGGTAGAACGGATAAGTTTGCATGGAGTTTTACTAATACCGGGCCTGACGTTCAAGATTTATACATTGAGCAAATTGATTCAAAGAATCCGGGTATGTATCGAGGTCCTGATGGGCCACTTCCATTCAAAGTGCATCAAGAGATTATTGATATCAAAGGATCTCCATCGCTGACTTTCTTGGTAAAAGAAACTCGACATGGTCCCGTTATCTCTGATTCCTATGCAAAGGCCAAACGTACGATTGATACGGATCGCTTTGCTCTTGCCTTGCGCTGGACAGCGCTCGATCTTGAAAACCAATCAGTTGCTGGCTTGATGGATATGAATCGTGCAGCTGATCTTGACCAATTTAAACAAGCTCTACGAAAAAATTATGCCCCGATGCAAAACGTGGTGATGGCAGATACAGAAGGTAATATTGCTTATCAGGCGGCGGGAGTGGCTCCCAAAAGAATTCTGCACCAGGGGCTTTATGGGGTAGCGCCAGCTCCTGGCTGGGAACGTCAGTATGACTGGAATGGCTATGTCCCATTTGAACAACTCCCCTCCAGCAACAACCCAGGGCAAGGTTGGATAGCGACCGCCAATCAAAAAATTATTGCGGCTAATGATCCCAACCCTTTAACGGGCGACTGGGACTTACCAACCCGTTATGACCGTATAGTTGATCTCATCAAATCTAAGGACACCCATTCGGCTGATGATATGAAAATCATGCAAGGCGATACCCTATCGCTTGGGGCAACACCCCTATTAGAACTATTTAAGGCCAGCCAAAGCTCTCATCCCTTAAGCGCGCAAGCAATGGAGATTGGTAAAAGTTTTGATGGCAATATGAAAGTAGATAGCGCAGGCGCACTTATTTTCAATGTCTGGGCGGACCAATTAACGCGCAATCTCTTCTCTAGATTGAGTTACCTATTTACTGAAAATTATGGGGCACGTAACTATCGCGCTCCACTAATACAGCAAGTGAAAAACCCTAACAGTCCCTGGTGTGACGATCCAAAAACTGAGAAGGTTGAATCCTGTCAGGAGTCCTCCAATCAGGCGCTTGATAAAGCCCTGGATTACTTAAGCAAGGAGTATGGCAGCGATCCTAAATCTTGGGCCTGGGGTAAAGCGCATATCGCCGTCTCTGAGCATCGTCCATTTAGCAAGGTGCCGCTACTGGGAGGTTTATTTAATATCAAAACCCCCTTCCCTGGGGATAGCTTTTCTGTCAATGTGGGACGACTTGAGCTGATGCAATCCAATAATCCCTATGAAACACTTCAGGCTCCAAGCTTACGGACAGTCTATGATTTATCCGATTTGGAGAAATCACTCTTTGTATATCAGACAGGCCAATCTGGATGGGTGCAAAGCAAGCTCTATCGCAATATGAACTCTTTGTGGGCCAATAATGAATATCTCCCGCTGCAGATGAAGCCAGAAAAGACTGGTCGACAGCTTGAATTGATGAATAAATAAGCATTTCAATAAATGCTAAAAATCCCACGGCTGCCATTCATGGCAGGTAAAATGTGATTATTGTGACCAGAAATTTTAAAGGGCCTTTCATGAAAAAATTATCTTCTCTGCTTGTTCTAGCCACCACCATAATTTGCTCTCCCAACGCATTTGCAGAATGGCAAGAGATCGGCAAACCTGATGCTTTCACTCTTTACGTAGACGCAGCTACGATTCAAAAGCAAGGCGATAAAGTACAAATTATGTCTTTATTAGATTTCAAAAAACCGGGACAAAATCCAAAAACTAAAGAGACTGCAAACTCCCTTATTGGCCTTAACGAATTTGATTGCAGCGCCACGAAGTATCGCCCTATCGAATTTAAAGTCTTTTCCGGGAATATGGGCAAAGGCAAAGTAGTAGAAGAACAAAAAACTCCAGATAGCTCTTTTGAGCCTATTGAGAATGGATCTTGGCCAGCCGGAGTCTTTAACGTTGCTTGCCGGACAAAGTAAAACAGGTTTATTAACGCTGAAAGCGATTGTCCTAGCCGTCTTAGGGATATCGGTTTTTTTTATTAGCGGATGCGCTGCGCCTTTAGCCGCTTTAAGTAGTTCCAGTACGGCAGCTGCCAGCGCTGTTGGAACTGCTGCTGTAGCCAATCCTGGAACAGCAGTTAGCCTTGCATCAACTGCAGCCACAGGCAAGTCTCCTTTGGAACACGCTGCATCTGCTGCTACCAAGAAGGAATGCAGCTTCTTTAATGTGATTGACTCAAAACCTATCTGCATTGAAGTTGTCCTGCCAACGATTACTGACAATAGCGAGCCTTTATTGGGTCCTGCGGATACGATTCAAAAATCCGCCCAGCAATAACTCTGCCACCCACCCCCAACCAGGGGATAACAGACTAAAATTACACCTTATAAGCAATCCACTAACAATTTCATATGATCACTGAAAACTATTACCTCACCCTCACCTGCCCCAATAAGCCTGGCATTGTTGCCGCGGTCTCTACTTACATATTTGAACTGGGGGGTGATATTGAAGAGGCTCAACAGTTTGATGACAAAGCGTCAAAGCGCTTTTTTATGCGCGTCAGCTTTAGCTGTCCTGCGAATGTAGAGTCGCTCAGAGCGGGCTTTGTGGAAATTGCAAAGCGTTTTGAGCTCACTTGGGAGCTACGTGCCGTAAAGGATCTTAAGCGCGTATTAATCATGGCTTCCAAGTTAGACCATTGCCTGGTTGACCTTCTCTATCGCTGGCGCATTGGTGAATTGCCAATGATCATCTGCGGTATCGTCTCTAATCATCCTCGTGACGTCTATGCCAGCATCGATTTTGCAGATATTCCCTTCTACCACTTACCAGTCACACCTGAAACCAAGCCGGCACAAGAAGCCAGGCTTCTAGAAATCGTTGCCGAGTCTAAGGTTGATATGGTGATTTTGGCGCGCTACATGCAAATCTTGTCCGATGATTTATCGACCAAGCTATCTGGCCGCTGTATTAACGTACATCATTCATTCCTACCTAGTTTTAAGGGTGCCAAGCCTTATCACCAAGCACATGCGCGCGGTATCAAACTGATTGGAGCTACCGCCCATTTTGTGACCAGCGATCTGGATGAAGGTCCGATCATCGAGCAAGACGTAACGCGCGTTACCCATGGCGATACACCAGATGATTTGGTACGAAAGGGTCGAGATTTAGAGCGCGCCGTCCTCTCAAGAGCTTTACGTTACTACCTACACGATCGCGTTCTTATTAATGGAGCGACTTCAGTAGTCTTTTCTGATTAACTGAGAAAGGATCTTTGCTACGGCCTCACTCCTGGAGATTCCAGGGGTAGACCTCTAGCTCGCCACATTAGAAACAACTCTAACTGCGCCATCTCTGGCGAACCATACTCAAATTGTTGTGCCCGTACACCGCTCATGCAGTTCCGTAGGCGCCTTTGTAATGACCCTAGGGTTTGCCACTCTAAGCGATATATCGGATAGGCATTGGGATGCCCTTGCGGTATCGGGCTGCCGCCAAGCTTTAGACCTGCTCTATCCTCATGACATTGCGCACAAGATAAATTGAGCTGCCCCATGCGCTCATTAAAAGTTTGCCTTCCCTTTTTTAAGAAAGATGCGTTAGCAGAGTTTTCATTAACTGCAATTGGCATGCCCTTGGACTGAAACGCAATAAAGGCAGTTAAGGCTAAGAGATCTTTGCTCTCGTAGACTAGGGCGGGAGCTGATTGAGCGCTGACGCGACACTGATTGATTTGACCTTCCAGTGTTTGAAGTTTGCCTTTGATGACTTTAGGATATTGCGTAGCTACACCACGCATGGATTTTTTTGCATCTCCATGACAGGTGCCACAAGAATTATTTTTTGGGCCAAGCTTTTGTTGCCACAGGCTTTCTCCATCACCAACCCAAAACATTGCTGGATTGAGTGAGGGGTCATCCTGCATCGCCTTGTTCTCGCCAGACATTAATTCATAACTAGATTGCTGTGATGGTGGCAGCGCTTTGGCTACCCCCATACATATGAAGTTAGCAAGCATGAGATAAATACTGCTAAGAAAAAGAGATGTCTGCTTATTCACGAAACAGTAATGTGAGACTGGTTTATCGCCTCGTACCCATCATCCCCAACCCATCTGAACTCCAGGGTTCCAGACTCAACAGCGATAGTAGTAAAGATGATCAAGGGATTAGCCCCAATCCCTGAATAGAAATCCGCTTTAAAGACTTCCACAGTGTTGTAGGTGCAGGTAAAGGTACGAATGATGTCGCGCGGAATGGGCTTACCGCCCTCGCTATATCGAAAACCAGATTCCATATCATGCTGCGCAATTGCGCGAATCTCAATAATGGAATCTTTTTTTGCCGTCGCCGGCATCGTAATGGATGTACGGGAAGTTTTACTCATACCATCTCCGTACATGCTGAAAGGGTTACCAAAGTTTCAGCAGAACCTTGCCAAAAACTACCATTACTCATTTGCGCAATAGCCCATACCTTCTGACTATCAGCTAAACGGACGCGAGTCGTAATATTGGCAGTTCCTGAGCGAGGGGTAAGGTACGCAGTAAAGATATTGGGCAAAGGATTGCCCTCGGCAATCACATATATGGTCTTAACGTAATCATTGGCAGTCATTGGACTATCTACGCTGACCTTCAAAACCACTAGATTGCCGTTCTCCACCAGCGGAGGAATAGTTAGAGTAACCTTACCCTCCCGAAGAGTGGCGCCACCAACAATTTTTTTAATGGCTTCATTTGCATCCTCTTTTTTAGCAAAGGCTGTTAAAGGACTCGCTAGCAAGCCAAGGGTCATCAGTCCAAGACCCTGAATCTGCTTAAGCCATTTTCGGCGATGCTGGTAAATAATATTTTTCATCTTGGTTACAGTTAGTTTTGATTATTCAAAGTCATTAAGAAAGCAATCACGTCTTCGATCTCTTGGCCACTCAATATGGTTTGATCAACAAATTTAGAGGCTACACGATTGAGATGGCTTGTTTGATAGTAGGCTGGCATGATCGTTTGTGGATTGAAATGCGCTGCATTTACGATACGGGCTCTTAATTGAGGTGCATTTAACCTCGCTACGCTTGACTTTAGTTCGGGAGCTAAGTTCCCTTGAAAGCGTTCTTCCGGAAAGGGGCCGCTATGACACAACAAACACAAGCCCTTTTGACGACTTGCCACGATTACCCTGCCACGGGCTGGATTGCCTACCTCAGAAGAAAGGGATTCGAAAATCGAATCCCCCGTAATTACTTGAGCATGCACAGCATTCAGATTGAGGATGACTAGCCATAAAAACGCTAGTGCAATCCTCTTTCTCATCGACACAACTTCACTGTGAGCTAGCTCTTAAACCAACTTGATGCCGCTATTTTTCAAAGGCACGGTGCGCAAGCGTTTACCTGTCGCACGATAAATGGCATTGAGAACAGCTGGTGCAGCCACCGCAATCGTTGGTTCGCCTACCCCACCCCAGTCTTTGCCACCGCCTTGAATGATGATGGTTTCGACTTTCGGCATCTGATAGAGGCGGATTGAGTTAAAGGTATCAAAGTTCTTCTGAACAACAGCACCATTTTCAATCGTGATCTCTTCTTCGAATAAAGCGGATAGGCCGAAGACAAAGGAGCCGGACACTTGACGGGCAATTTGCGCAGGGTTTACTGCGTAGCCCGGATCGGTAGCAGCAACAATGCGATGAATCTTCACTTCATTGCCGTTCTTAACCGATAGCTCACAGGCTGCAGCAACATAACTACCGAATGAGCGCATTTGCGCAACCCCACGATATACGCCTGGGGCAGCTGGCTTGGTCCAACCGATACCATCAGCTACCGCATTCAATACTGCAACTGCACGTGGATATTTTTCCATATGTTTGCGACGGAACTCTACTGCATCCATGCCGGTTGCTTCAGCCAACTCATCCATAAACGTTTCAATAAAGATTGCGTTTTGGTTGACGTTCACACCACGCCAGAATCCTGGTGGCACGTGAGTATTACGCATCGCATGATCAATAGTGATATTAGGGAAGCTGTAAGTAATACCATGCTCCCCGCTGTCCTCAAGACCCTGGAAGGTCAAAGGATCTTTACCTTTGTTTGCGGCAACTACCGCCGGACGCACCGCAGCCAAAATAGATTGACCTGATAGGCGCATATTAATACCAGTGACGTTTTGCTTGTCATCGATTGCTGCAGTCATCTTACACATCATGATGGGATGGTAGCGACCCTGGGTCATATCCTCTTCACGAGTCCAAATCAACTTAATAGGAGTGCCTGGCATTTGCTTGGCAATATTGACCGCTTGTGTTGTGTAATCCTGGAAAGCGCCACGACGACCAAAGCCACCACCAAGGTTTACCTTATAAACATTACATTTTTCCGCAGGAAGTCCAGATGCAGCAATAACAGCTGCCAATGAAGCTTCACCGTCTTGAGTTGGAACCCAAGCCTCACAAGAGTCGGCAGTCCACTTTGCAGTCGCTGTTTGCGGCTCTAAGGTGGCATGATTTAAGAATGGGTAGAAATAAGTAGCTTCTAATTTCTTAGATGCACCAGACATCGCTGCTTTGACATCACCATTAGTGTTATGTACAAAAGCATCATCAGCGTTCAAACCCTCTTCCAACATCTTCTTAATAGAAGCGCTGGAGACGTTGGCGTTGGACCTACTATCCCAAACGATATTCACTTGGTCTAAAGCGGTTTTAGCCTGCCAAAATGTTTCAGCGACAACTGCTACCGCTGAGTCACCGACCTGAACTACTTTCTTCACGCCTCTCATACTCTGCGCTTTAGCTGCATCGTAGCTTTTCACTTTGCCGCCAAATACTGGGGACTCTTTAATATTAGCTACCAGCATGCCTGGCATCTTCAAGTCAATTGCATAGACCTGTCGACCAGTCACCTTGTCAGAAACACCGTCGATACGATTGACAGGCTTACCAATCAAGGTCCATTCTTTGGGATCCTTCAATGGGACGTCTTTTGGCACTTCCAACTGTGATGCTGCTACAGATACTTTACCGAAAGTCGTTTTTTTGCCAGACGGTGTATGGGTAATCACGCTATCTTTTGCAACGCATTCAGAAGCAGGAACATTCCACTGGTTGGCTGCAGCCTGAATCAACATCATGCGCGCAGCAGCTCCACCCTTACGAACATATTGTTCAGAGGTGCGAATACCGCGACTGCCACCAGTTGAGTAGCTGCCCCATGCCAGCTTACGCTTTAAATTCTCGCCAGGTGATGGATAGTCATAAGACACTTTTTTCCAATCGCATTGCAATTCTTCTGCAACTAACTGCGCTAAACCTGTGATCGTGCCCTGCCCCATTTCGGAACGAACAATGCGCACGACAACATCATCATTTGGCTTTACTACCACCCAAATACCAATTTCTGGGGTAGCTAATGGCGTCATAGCAGTGGTGCCAGTGCCCATGGCTGCATTTGCAGCAGACATGAAAGAGAGATCGAGCCCAATGGCTAAGCCAGTGGCAATTGCACTAGAGCCAATAACAAAATGGCGACGGGAAGTATTTGTATTTGCAGTCATGTCTTTCCCCTTAAGCCTTGCTAGCAGCATGAATCGCTGCGCGCACTTGCTGGAATGTGCCACAGCGGCAGATATTAGTAATGGATTCATCGATCTGCGCATCGGTAGGCTTTGGATTATTTCTTAACAAGGCTGTGGTTGCCATCACCATGCCAGACTGACAGTAACCGCACTGAGGCACTTGATTATCTACCCACGCTTTTTGAACTTTAGAAAGCTGACCGCTCTTCTCCAAGCTTTCAATGGTCTCAATTTTTTTACCTTCAGCTGCACTTACAGGAATTGAGCAACTACGAATAGCCTGACCCTCGAATAACACTGTGCATGCGCCGCATTGACCCACTCCACATCCGTACTTAGTGCCGGTTAATCCAACCTGTTCGCGGATTACCCAAAGCAATGGGGTTTCTGGATCTACGTCCACCTTGTATTTTTTGCCATTGACATTCAATTCAGCCATGAGTGCTCTCCTATAAATTCTTTTTATGGTGTCAGGGGTGAGTTCATTACCCCTTCTTATCGTGTGCTTATCTTAACTAAGAATTAATATATTGCTATGCAACATAAATTAATGGGCAGTAAGATAAAGCATGATTTTTGGTCTCGTACAAATCCTTCTCTTTCAAAGCTTGGGCGAACTCGTTTCTAAGTTCCTTTTGCCAACGCTACCTGGTCCTGTCATTGGATTGGTTCTCCTAGTACTGTGGCTTGTTTTGCGCAAGGGGATTAATTCCGAGTTAGCCATAGTGGCTGATGGTTTTAGTCAATACCTTGGGCTTCTCTTTGTTCCAGCCGCTGTTGGCGTGGTGCTTTTCCTGCCGCAACTCAAGGCAAATGCATGGGCCATTATTAGCGCCCTCATTGGTAGCGTTATCCTCACCATTGCCTCTAGCGCGTTAGTCGCTCGTTTATTGAGCAAGAAAGAATCTCATGAGTGAAAAGCACTCCATCGTCGAGATTTGGGTTTACTTATCAGGTAGCCCGCTTTTTGCCTTGTTCATTACGCTGGCGGCTTATCAAATTGGCCTCAGTATTTATAAGGCCAGTCATCAGAATCCATTAGCCAATCCAGTAGCAATTGCCATTTTGATTGTGGCAAGCACGATTCAATTTATTGAAATGCCCTACTCGACTTATTTTGAGGGCGCTCAGTTTATTCACTTTCTATTGGGATCGGCGACGGTATCTTTAGCCATTCCCATCTACAGAGGATTGGGCAGTCTTAAGGGGAGATCACTCCCCTTGATTGCTTCGCTCTGCACAGGCGGTTTGGTGTCAATCATTAGTGCGGTAGGTATTGCTACTGCGCTTGGGGCAGACTCCAGCATCACTGGTGCCATGTATCCAAAATCTGTTACCGCACCAATTGCCATGGGTATCGCAGAGCGTATTGGCGTCTCACCTACCTTGACAGCCATCTTTGCAGTAAGTACCGGAATACTAGGCGCTATTTTGGCACCCTTTGTATTGAATGCATTGGGTATGAAAGCTTGGTGGCAAAGAGGTTTTGCCATTGGCATCGGTGCACATGGCATCGGCACATCACGTGCGTTTAGCATTCACCCTGAAGCGGGAACATATGCCAGTCTAGCGATGGGCATGAATGGCGTTGTCAGTGCAGTGGCGATTCCTGTGATCTATCACTTGTTTAACAAGTGATAGATCTCTGTTTCTTTAATCCGCTTATTTAATCTGCATCGCTACATCAATAGCATCGCCTAACACGCTACACATAAACTCGAGCTCTTCAGGCTTAGAGATAAATGGAGGCCCTACGGCAATAGCGTCACCCGCCACCCTTACTAAAGTGCCTCTTTCAATACAGGCCTCCAGCACCTTCATGGAACGAAGACCCGGCTTCCCAGGGACAGGGTCAAGTTCAACAGCCCCAGATAAACCAAAGTTACGAATATCCAAAATGCCAGACTTACCTTTAAGGGCATGAAGTCCATCCTCTAAAACAGGTTCAAGGGCTCTAGCCCGATTGACCAAATCATCAGACTCGAAGATATCGAGTACTGCATGGCCTGCAGCTGCTGGGATTGGATGCCCTGAATAGGTATAGCCATGGAAAAATTCAATTGCTTGCTCTTGACCACCATTCGAAATAATGTTGTCGTAAATATCTCCACGCACAATCACACCACCCATTGGAATCACGCCATTCGTAATCCCTTTAGCAAAAGTAATCATGTCGGGTGTCACACCAAAACGATCTGCACCGAAGTTTGCGCCTAAGCGCCCAAAGCCAGTAATCACCTCATCAAAGATCAGCAAAATACCGTGCTTAGTACAGATCTCACGAATCTTTTGTAAATAGTCATCCGGTGGGACTATGACTCCGGTTGACCCTTGCACAGGTTCCATGATGACAGCAGCAATCGTATTGGCATCATGAAGAGCAACAATCTTTTCTAACTCTTCTGCCAAATGGGCACCCCACTTTGGCTGTCCCCTTGAGAATGCCATCTGCGAGAGATTTAACGTATGTGGCAAATGATCTACACCGGGCATCATCATGCTGGCAAACATTTTGCGATTGGAGACCATGCCGCCTACGGATATACCGGCGATACCAACACCGTGATAAGCGCGATCTCGACCAATCAGTCGAATACGGGATGCATTACCCATTACTCGGTGATAACCAATGGCGATCTTCAATGCAGTATCAACCGCCTCAGAACCAGAGTTGGTGAAAAATACTTTATCCAGCCCCTCCGGCGCCATCTTCGCAATTCGACTAGCTAAGCTAAAAGTTGTTTCACTGGCCATCTGAAATGCAGGGCAATAGTCCATGGTTTCAAACTGCTTTTGAATCGCTGCACCAATACGTGGATCAGCATGCCCCAATGGGGAGCACCATAGCCCAGATAAACCATCAAACAGCTTACGACCCTGATCATCAAAGTAGTAAGCTCCCTTGGCAGACTGCATGATCTTCGGATGGTGCTGAAAGTAGCGGTTTGGTGTGAAAGGCAGCCAATAGGCTGACATATCAATTCCGCTGGTTGTTTTGTTCATTGATGTCATGCGTTTCTCTATTTGATCTTTTTAAAACTAGATTCTGAATTTCCAATACTATATTACTCATCTCACTATCGGATCATTAAATGCGCTATTTCAAATCCCTCATCCTTGGCTCCTTAGGACTTTTGACTTTAAGTAACTTGGCTCTTGCCGCCCCCGATACAGATTGGCCTAAAAAACCGATTGTTGCGATTGTGTCTTTTCCTGCAGGCGGATCTACCGATATCTTTGCGCGTAGTGTGACGGCACCATTAGCAGAAGCATTGGGACAATCCATCGTTGTGGAGAACAAGCCGGGCGCTGGCGGTATGATTGGCTTACAAGCTGGCGCTAAAGCTGCTCCTGATGGCTACACTATCAACATTAGCGCGCTGACAAATCAATCGATTTCTTCAGCCTTATTTAAAAATCCACCGGCTGACTTACAAAAAGATTTTGTTCCAGTGGCATTAATTGGAACAATTCCCCATTTAATTGTGGTGAACCCCAGCGTTCCAGCAAAAAACCTTCCCGAACTCATCGCCTTTATTAAATCTAAAAAGGGTGACTTTAATTACGCATCGCAAGGTAATGGCAGCCTCTCCCACTTAGAGTCCACTTTGTTTATGCAACGTATCGGCGCAACAGGAACCCATATTCCTTATAAGGGCAGCAGCTTTGCTTTGCCTGATTTGATTGCGGGCAACACCCTCATGATGTTTGACAGCGTAACAGCTTCATTGCCCCATATTCAGAGTGGCAAGCTACGCCCGATTGCTATCGCCGCAGCAGAACGCTCTCCTTTAATGCCCAATGTTCCCACTCTCGGACAAGATGGCCTGAAGCAGTTTGATGTGGAAAACTTTTATGCGGTTTATGTTCCCAAGGGAACATCTCCACTGATCATTGCAAAATTAGAAAAAGAAATCCGTAAGATTCTTACGAATCCAGATTTCAAAGCGCGTATGGCAGCCCAAGGTATTCATCCTCAGTTTGCAAACTCCGAAAAATTGTCTGAAATTACTGCAAGCGAAGCTAGTAAATGGGAGAAGGTAGTAAAGTCAGCGAATGTTAAAGTTGATTAAGTCGTTAAATAGATAAGTCCTTATGTTGATATCCCCTCCTTTTGGTAGTCGCGCCCCTGTTTTAGCTAAAAACACCGTTGCGAGCTCTCAACCACTGGCTACTCAAGCTGGCATTGAAGCTCTACAAAGTGGCGGCAACGCAGTGGATGCGGCACTTGCAACTGCAATCACGCTCACAGTTGTTGAACCTACGATGAATGGCATAGGCGGAGATGGCTTTGCAATCCTTTGGGATGGTAAGAAATTACATGGCTTAAATGCTTCTGGCCGAGCCCCTGCAGCGTGGAAGCCGTTGTATTTTTCCGGCAAAGAGGCTATGGATTTAATTGGTTGGAATACAGTTACTGTCCCAGGCATGGTTGCTGGCTGGATCGAACTCTCCAGAAAGTTTGGCAAGCTGCCCTTTGCGCAATTGTTTAAACGCGCGATCGATTATGCGGAAAATGGTTTTCCAGTTTCACCTGTCATCGCCCGTCAATGGCGTGAAGCTATTCCAATCCTTAAAAACCAACCTGGTTTTGTAGAATCATTTTTAATTGATGGTAAAGCACCTCAAGCGGGACAAATCTGGAAATACTCCGCACAAGCCAAAACTCTCAAAGAAATTGCCGCTACAGAAGGCGACTCTTTTTATAAAGGCCCCCTTGCACAGAGTATGGTGGATTTTGCGCAAGCTACTGGTGGTTGCTTCACTATGCAAGACTTCGCCGATAACCAGCCGGAGTGGGTCGAGCCTTTAGCTTTCGATTATGGTGATTACACTCTTCATGAAATTCCGCCAAATGGATCTGGTATCGCCGCTCAAATTGCCCTAGGTATTTTGCAGGCAGCTAATGTGAAGCAGTACCCCGCCAACTCAGCGCAACGGATTCATTTACAAATTGAAGCAATGCGGATGGCGTTTGCTGATGTTTATGCCTACGTTTCAGATGCACGCTCTATGCAAATGCCGGTGAGCTCTCTTTTAAATAGAGATTACTTAGCTAATCGTGCAGCCATGATTGATCACAACATGGCTGGGAGCTATGGACCTGGAGACCCACACTCAGGCGGTACTGTTTACTTATGTGCCGCCGATGAATCCGGCATGATGATTTCTTATATTCAATCCAACTTCAAAGGCTTTGGCTCTGGAGTAGTCGCCCCAGGTGGCATTGCTTTTCATAATCGTGGCATGAGCTTCCGATTAGAAGATGGGCACCCCAATCAAGTTGCTCCAGGTAAGCGCCCTTTCCACACCATTCTTCCCGCCTTCCTCACTAAGGATGGCAAACCTACTATGGCATTTGGTGTGATGGGCGGCAATATGCAGCCGCAGGGTCATATTCAATTCGTGATGCGCTTTGTAGATGAATACCTTAATCCACAAGCCTGTTCTGATGCGCCACGTTGGCGTATTGATGATGTAGGCAAGCTCACTGTGGAAGCGGCAATGCCCCAGAGCGTGGTTGATGGATTGAAAGCGCTAGGACATGAGGTTGCTGTACAACCAGCAAACAGCTTGGACTTTGGCAGTGCGCAAGCAATTGCCAAACTCTCAGAAGATGCCGACTCTGCTTTTATTGCTGGCAGTGATCACCGTAGAGATGGATTGGCGGCAGGCTTCTAATAAAGAAGCTAAATAGCAAAAGCCTCTTGTAGCACGCCAAGACTGGCAGATAGGGTTTTTGGATTGCTCTTGCCCACTTTCTTGACCAAGCGCGCTTTATCAACAGCTCTGATTTGATCTAAAAGAATCAGCCCCTTCTTGCCATCGTGCGTAATGGGTACCCGAAAGCCCGCAGGTCTACCCTTGCTAGTCATAGGCGCAACAATGATGGTACGCAAATGATCATTTAAATCTTGAGGTGATACCACAATACAAGGAAGTGTTTTTTTAATTTCACTTCCGATCGTAGGATCTAAATTGATAAGCCAAATTTCTCCACGAGAAACAATGCTCTTTACCAAGCCCAATCTCCATTATCTTCGTTTGCAAAATCTCCAAGCACCAAATTATCCTCGCCAACCTTAGCAAGGCTTTGGGCATCTTGAGCCCAATGCTCTCTCACAGTATTTTTGGGCTTACTTAGAATAATTTTTTCTCCGTCGACCGACATCTCAACAATCTCCTTTAATCCAGATTGATCAAGAATAATCTTTGGGATAACCACGCCTTTAGAGTTGCCAATAGCTCGAATAGCTACCTGTAGTGGTGCTCTAGTTTTAGCATTAGATTTATGGCTCTTATTCATAGTAATAACAATGTTTTTACATTACTCGGCAGACGTCAAATAAGGGAATATATCCCTACTTGGACGGCAAGCAATTTAGATAGAAGCGCTTGATCTCCTGATCGCAACTGACATCTCTGGGCTCAATCGGCCTCTGTAAAGAAATGCCTTCAATCGTTTTACAACGGCTTAGGGCAACATAGACTTGTCCTGAGGCAAATGCACCTGACGATAGGTCAACCTTAACTTTATCGAGGGTTTTGCCCTGGCTCTTATGAATCGTTACAGCCCAAGCCAGCATGAGCGGTATCTGAACATAAGTGCCGATGATGCTGGGAGATATCTTTCCTGACATCATGTCGTGATCGTAACGATAAGACTCCCACTGATGGCCTGTTACCTCTACCGTATTTGCGTAAGGCCCGTTTTGCACCATCACCTTCACCTTATCTGGCAGTAACTCACGCACTACACCGATCGTACCGTTGACCCAGCGCTTAGGAAATCCAGGATCCGTTGCAGTGAACATCACTTTGGCGCCAACCTTAAGTACTAAATTATTAGGTGACGGTAGGTTACGCTCATCAATATTAAATTTTCCAGTCGACGAACCTGAGTAGACTTTGCCCTCAACGGAAATTGCCCGCAAGCCTGCTCCATTTATTTGATCTGCTCGTGCATTCGTAGTGGTCAGAGTGATGGTCTGCTCATCTATCTCGACATCCTTCCGATAGCACTGGGCATTCAGAGTATCAAGAGCCTCATCAATGTCATGATTAATCCGAATGCGATTTAATAAGCCTGCGAAGTGCTCATCCTTTTGACGGAAGATCTTAGAGAGCTCAACCATAGTGACGTCTTTGCGATGCAAGGCCATAGCGCAAAAGAAATAAGGTCCTTCGTAACCACGCTCTGCTAGGACTTGCATATCAGAACTAGAGACTACTGGTGGCAGCTGGAATAAATCCCCCACAAACATTACCTGAATGCCGCCAAAGGGCTTGCCTTTTTGCGGACCGTTCTCGCGCAGAAACAAATCCATTGCGTCCACGACATCCGCACGCACCATCGAGATCTCATCAATGATGAGTAAGCGGATATCTTTATAAAGACGCTTGTCGCGCAGGGGCTTAATATCTTCTTCTGGAAAAATGAGTCGTGGAGGCAACCTAAAAAAGGAATGAATGGTCACTCCTTTAACCTGGAGCGCGGCAACCCCTGTTGGTGCAACTACTACAACGTTACCGGGAATGGTTTCTCGTAAGTAGCCGATGAGGGTCGTTTTTCCAGTGCCTGCTTTACCGCTAACGAAGATGTAAGGATCGTGACGCTCAATAGCCTCAATTACCGCTTGGTAATCGGGGGTAATTTCAATTTCGGAGGAATCTACAACAGGATTAGTCATTCCCTATTGTTTCATGCAATGAAATAGTGCCAGACAAAATACAGGTCTAGACTCAACTAATATCCTTAAAAACTGATTTAAGCACTTTCTCGCTAAATACCTGAATGGTATTTCGACCGCTAGATTTAGCCTCGTACATCGCCATATCGGCATTGTTCATCAAATCAGACTCATTAGATCCATGATCAGGATATAGGGCCACTCCAATACTTGCGCTTGTGCTTACAGGAACGCCGTCGGCCGTCATCGGCAACATCAGAGAGGATCGAATTTTTTCAGCAACCATCAAGGCATTCTTCTCATCACCAACACCCGGCAAGAGCACAATAAATTCATCCCCTCCGAGACGAGCTACGGTATCAGTATCTCGTAAACAGGTTCGTATTCTTTCGGCAACCTGCACCAGGACTGCATCTCCCACGAGATGGCCGTAGACATCATTAATCGTTTTAAGATTATCTAAATCAATAAAAAGAAGCGCTAATTCAGTTTGGTTGCGCTTGCAATTGGCCAGGGAATAAGAAAGGCGGTCAGAGAATAAGGTTCTATTGGGCAGCCTGGTAAGAACATCGTGATGCGCACGATATTGATTCTCAGCATTGCGCCGATAAGTCCTCAGCAGAAAAAAAGTTCCAATAAATAAAATGATGATGCTCAAAATGGTAGCGATTAATCCACCTGTCGCATTCTTATACCAGTTGGCCAAATACAAAGTCTCAGGGACTACGGCCCCAACAATGAATGGATATCCGGTAACTTTTCTGTAGGAAATCATACGCTCGACCGGGGACGTATTTTGCCGAGTAAAGCCGGTCTTGGATGTAAAGATCACACCATTACCTTCTGCTGCAGCGCCTAAAGATTGGTCAATCAAGGTGTTGGTATTTACCTTGCCAATGAATTTGTCGACAAAGGGCCATCGAGTCAACAAAGTTTTATCATCACGGTAGAGGGTAATGGCGGCACCGTCGCCCAAACTGGAGCCTAATCGCTCATAGAGAACAGAAAAGACCTCAACAGAGACGCCTACCAAGATGATGCCTAGAAACTCATCGTGCGCACCATTGACGCGCCTAGCTAAGTAAAAAACCCATTTACCGTTCCCCTTATTCTGGACGGGAGCGCTATAGAAGGTCTCAAGATCATTGTGGCTCTTTAAGTAGACAAAATAGTCTCGATCCGCCAGATTAATTTCAGGCGCAGGGTAAGAGCGAGAAAAATTAAGCACTTTACCGTCATTAGCCACAAAGGTAGTGACATCTAAAATGGAATTCGATTTTGTCTTTTCGTCTAGCAGCTCAAACTGATTTTTATTGGAAGTGAACTTGCGATAGCTTTTCTCATCTTTAATTTTTGCTGCATAAACCACATCATCAATACTATTTAAAACAGTATTAGCAGAAAAAATAATCTGCGAAGTGTGCTCGGCCAATATTAATGTCAAGGTGGCAAGTTGATCCGCGCGATCTTCGGTTGTATTGCGGCGTAGCAAATACCCTGAAATTACCGCATTGATAATGAAGATGATTGCCAAAATAATAGAGGCGCCCAAAATAAGGCGAGAGTTGCGGCGAACATTGGAGCTCGGCTCAAAACTAATCGTCATTTAAGGTCTCCGTATAACTCAGAGATTCTCAAAAAATTGTCTTTTTCCTGGATGAATGCTTCGACAATACTCGGGTCAAAGCGCCCTCCTTTTAATCTAATAATTTCCAAGCAAGCTTCTTCGTGAGACCACTTCTTTTTATACACCCGTTCATTAACCAAAGCATCATAGGTATCGGCCAAGGACATCAGTCTGGCTGGTAAAGGAATTTCCTCGCCCTTTAGCCCCAGTGGATAACCTGAACCATCCCAATTCTCATGGTGCCCCCCAGCAATCTTAATGGCAGCATCCAAGACATGGGTGTTCTTTGCATCTTTGAGTTTGGCAGCGCTGAGAACATCTTTGCCCAAATTGGCATGGGTTCTCATGGTTTGCCACTCATCGTCGGTCAGGGATCCCGCCTTTTTTAAGATTTCATCGGGGATTCCGACTTTCCCAATATCGTGTAGTGGTGCAGCCTTCACGATATTCTCTATTGCTTTTAGAGTTAGCTCATCTGCATAGGCCCCACTTGACCTCAATCTTTCAGCTAAAGCACGCACATAGTTTTTAGTGCGCAGAATATGATTACCGGTTTCGTTATCCCTCACCATGGATAGTGCATTTAGGCTATTGAGCATCCCATCCTCAATGGCATGCGAGCTCCTGCGATATTCATGCCAGAGCTTTTCGAGGTAATAATTGGTAATTAATATGCAAATCGTGACAATACAGAGTATTGCCGTTATCCGCATTACAAAGGCTAAGCCGCCTTCTTGATAAAGCGTGCCGGGGTGAGTCGCTTCATCTAGTGCTAAAAGCGATCGAATGATGCGGGCACCAAGCTGGAAAAACTCAACCCCAAGCAATAATTTAATTTGATAAGCGTTATCTTTTTTTAATAGCTGACTTAAAGATGTAATTTGCCAAACACAAAAGATACTGAGCGCAAAATTCATCAAATGAATACGGTCTTGTGTTTCTCCAAAAAAGTGCAAATAAACGTATATTAAGGAGGCGCTTACAAATATAGCGAGAGCAACCATTCTGCTCGACTTCATTAATGCGCCATTCCAAACGCTGAACAATAATGAAATGTTGGCGACGCCTGCAATGAGGAAGATATTGGCCAAGGCCAACACCATCTTGCCAGCCCATGGAGCGATTGCATAACCCAACATGGAGGCCGCTAAAAAGCTCAGACCTATTGGCCAATAGATAGCCCTAAATTGAGCACGATCGTCATCCCGGTTTGCCAAGAAACGGCCCATCAAGCCGACTAGGACGATAAATATGGCAAAGTAAAAAGTTTGATTTGCTAACTGCATGAAATATCTAAATAAATTAGGCCAATTAAATGCCGGTAATACATAATGTACCCTATTAGTCAGTATTACTAATCATAATCAATTGCCAGTCTATCGTTCACCTAAATTCAATCCCTCAATGACCTGGCGCACCCTTCTCCGGTTTTGGCTTTTGAGTATTGCTCTTGTATTGCACTCTCCAGCGCATGCTGTTGCTAGTGAAGACTGGGCTCAATTTAAATCTGCATTTATTGAAAATGGCCGAGTGATCGATGTCGGCCAGAATGGTATTAGCCATACCGAGGGTCAAGGGATGGCATTGCTGCTTGCAGTACAGAATAATGACCCAAGCTCCTTTGCTCAAATCTGGACTTGGACACAACACAATCTTCAAGTACGTGACGATAAATTGTTTGCTTGGAGCTGGTCTCCAATGGTGGGCATTAATGATCTCAACAATGCCAGCGATGGTGACTTGTTTATTGCCTGGGCTTTATCGCGAGCATATAAAAAATGGAATGAGCCCAGTTATCTGTTTGCAGCCATTCAAGTCAGTCAATCTATTAGAGCTAAGCTTTTACGTAAAACTAGCAAAGGAACAGTTTTACTTCCTGGAGCAATGGGCTTTGAAAAGCCTGAAGGCCTGAAACTTAACCTCTCCTACTGGGTCTTCCCCGCTATTGCCGATCTCGCTTTGCTTGACCCCGCGCCGGAATGGGAAGAATTAAGGGAAACAGGCTTACAACTCATTCAAGAAGCCCGCTTTGGTAAATGGCAACTACCACCCGACTGGTTGCAATTGGAGGGCGAGAATATCAGCCCTGTGGATGGCGATCAATTTGGATACAACGCTGTTCGTATACCTCTTTATCTGATCTGGGGACAGCAAGCCAATCCCGCCTCGATTAAGCCCTTCCAAAACTTCTGGGGTCCCTTTGCTGGAAAACCGCTCTTACCAGCTTGGGTAAACGTGAATACCGGTGAAATGGCAACGTACAATGCATCGGCAGGCTTTTATAGTATTGCAGCCATAACGCTTGCTTACCCCATTGTAGATTCAACCCCATTGCCCAGCTATAAACCGTCCCAAGGCTATTACTCTTCTATGCTTTCTTTATTTACCAACATGGCTTTAGAGGATCTCAAAAAGTAATATGGGAATTTGGAATTTCTATTTCATTATCAAAATAATCCTGTTCTATACAGGCTATATTCATTTCCATGTTTTTGTTAATGCTGCTTTTGCGTTATTTCTGATTTTTTCCCATGCTAATCCGACCTTGCTACGAATTCGCAAATGGGTAGCACTGCCTATTGCTATTGTTATTCTGTATTTTGATAGCCCGCTGCCACCCCTGCGAAATATCATTCCTAAAATAAGCCAGTTACTCGATTTTAGTTATCAGTACTACCTTGAACTCTTAACCCGAATTTTTGATTGGCGAGTAATTGCCATCTTGTTGGGTCTCTATATTGTTTACTTCCTTCTTTCGAAGAAGATCAGAATGACCACCATTGCGTCATTAGCAATCATGAGCACCCTGCTTCCATTGGGGGCTACTATGCCTTCCTTAGCATACGATGCTGATGGCCAAGTCATTGGCCTGCCCAGCGATACAGCACTCACTGAATCGCTTGATGGCTTCTTTATTGAAGAAGCATCTCGCACCGCCTTCAACCGCTCACAAAAAGCCAGCGGTGCTCCGTTTGATGTCTTGGTCATTAATGTCTGCTCCCTGGCTTGGGACGACCTTAAATACATCAAAGAAGAGAACAATCCGCTGTTCCAACGCTTCCACTATTTGTTTACTAGCTTTAATTCGGCCTCTTCTTATAGCGGGCCATCGATTATTCGCTTATTGCGCGGTAGTCGTGGACAACAGGACCAACGCGATTTATACAAGCCTGCCGTTGAAGATTCCCTGTTATTTAACAATCTCAATAAAACAGGCTTCCAAGTTCAATTGGCCTTAAATCATGATGGTAAGTACGGCGACCTCCTGAAAGAGATCCGAAATGAAGGCGGTATGTCTGCCCCGCTGTTCGATAACACGCAAGCTACCCCTTATTTAAGAGGTTTTGATGGCTCGCAAATTTATGATGACTACTCCGTGCTATCCAATTGGTGGGATGCCCGTATGAAGTCCCCTAATGAACGGGTCGCCCTTTTCTACAATACGATCTCATTGCATGATGGCAATCGTGCGCTGGATGGTGGCAAACAAGAAAACAGTGTCGAGACCTACTCTCGCAGAGCACGTAAATTATTGAGTGATATTGATCGCTTTTATGCCAAGGTCAATAGCTCTGGCCGACAAGTGGTGATTGTGTTCATCCCTGAGCATGGTGCAGCGATTCGTAGAAACAAAAATGAGATCGTGGGTATGCGTGAAATCCCAAGCCCTAACGTGACAAATATTCCTGTGGGAGTCATGTTTACTGGTAAAGCAGATGCGCCGGTCAAGACAAATATCATCGAACAGCCGGCTAGCTACCTGGCTGCTTCCGACTTAATCTCCAAGTTTGTAGGCAAAGCACCTTTTGGCGCCAATAGTCCAAGTGCAGAGATTTATCTAAAAAACCTGCCGAGCACACGTTTTGTGGCTGAGAATGAAGATTCAGTGATTATGAAGTTTGGAGCCTCGTACTATTTCCGCTCCAACGATATCAATTGGAATCTATTCGAAACCAATAACTAAGGCTTCGACTTGGCTGTAGACTCCGGCCATAGCGCAGGAATATCTACCACTTTATCAGTGCCGACTGAATTACCAAGTACATCCAAGTAAACAACCTCGCCATTGATTTCAATGGGAATCTTTTCTTGAGCAATCTTTCGAACTGCTTCTAAGTTAGCCTTAATGTCAGGGCTATGCGGATTTAAGCGATATGCTCTCTCCAGCAGGATGACTGCAGTAGAGATATCTTGCTCCTTCAACGCATAAAGTGCACGTTCATTGAGTTCTCCGGGAAGATAGGGATCAAACTCAGGGGCACCACTCAAGGGCTGAGCACTCAGCATTGAGGATGCGACCATACCTATCACCATAAGCAAAATAGAGGATGAGATAGATTTGTTCATTATCTAAAATTCATTAAAAGCGGGACGTCGGGATTACCGGCTGCGTCTGCAAAGGTACAGGGTTTGGCGCAGTACCATCCAGCGCAATCCGGACGTACAGCACAAAACTATTTGGAGCATAGTAAGGCGAACGCTCTAACTTTAAGCGATTGCCAACAAAGACTGATGGTGTGACTTGATATTCCCAAGCTGCTAAGAAAGAATAGGCGCTACCAGGTCCAGAGCTTCCTGAATACGTGGCGTTATTGGAGGCAGCTTGATATTCTGAATTGGTAGGAAAGTATGGTGCTGCATCGGTACGTGACCAGTTGGTTGAAACCGAACCACCAACAACATAGGAGAAACGCGCAAAACGCTGCGAGTAATTTAAAGGGAGTGTTACAGAGCGATAGCTTTGCGGGCTGTAATAGCCACCCTGACCATAGGTAAACTCTCCGGCATTTCTTTTAAAGCCCCAGAGCATGCCCGTGAGACCGCTAGAGAGCTGACGATCAGTTTCATTGACGATACGCCAGTTCAGACCGGCCATAAATTGATTGTCACTATTGCTCTGCACATTGGTACCCGTCAGGCTGCGCGCGCGATAGTAAGTCCATCCGCCCAAGGTGCCACCCTGATCCAGGCTCAAGCCAACCGTTCCACCAGTCGCAACCATACCGCCCCAGACGGAACCGGTCACAGGATCACGAGTACCGGCATATGAAAGCAAAGTACTGGTCATGGGGCGGCGCGCCAATTCCAAAGAGATGCCAACAGGACCCGCATCCAGCTTCTGCTTCACTCCACCAATCCAATTTTGGGTCAGGAAGCCTAATGGGGTTGTACCAATATCCGCCTTAAAGTTTTGCTTCTCATAGCCAATGTTGAGAGCAGTGCCTGATGCTGATTGATTTGAGTAACCAGTTGGGCATTTTCCGGGGCCAGTTCCACCACCACAAACGGTAGCCATAGTGCCAAAAGTACTTACTTGATATGCGTTACCAGCATCAATGGTGCCTGCATTAATATTGACCTGGTCTGCGCGGAATGTCATCCTTTCGTCTGCGCGCATTGGCATCTTCCACTCCAGTGGAATCTCCGTAGCACGGTAATAAGACTGTCCTGGGGTGCCATTGAGAGATAAATAGTCGACAGCTGAATCAAGCCAATTAGTGCGCATCTCTATCATGTCGGCCATCTGTTTATATTGATATGCACTTCCTGATGGAACGGCCGATGGCTCCAGAATGGGTGGTTCAATCTGGAATACAGAAACTCGGGACGAGCTTGTTACTGGCTTGAGTGTAGACAGACTGTGGTAACTAGAGAGTGGCACTGGAGATTGAACAAGGGCGCGTTGTTCAATATCGATCGCCTTATCCAAATACCCCTCTCTTCTTTGGATCTGACTATCCAAATACATCATCTTGTAGTTATTAGGCGCCACAGAAATCAGCGGTTGTAGCTTTTGTTTGGCAACTTGAATATCACCGGAGCGAATGTATTGACCAATCGCCCTAAGCTCTGCCGCCTCTTGAAGATCGGCATAATCTTGTTTTTGCCCTGGGCTTAACTTTTGATTTGAGACCAGCGCCATCTCCTGTTGGAATGCTTCTAGCTGGTCGTTATTAAGGAGAAAGTTGGCATAACGCAAATGCCATTCAACTGAAAGATTGGGGGTTCCCTGCTCTATCTTCTGAAAAAGAGCGTTGGCTTGCTCCACTTTTCCGATTTTGCCCCACATCAACGCAACCAAGGAAGAAAGATCGGGATCGTTGGATACTTCATCCTCAAGCACGCTTAGTTGGGCGATAGCCTTATCATGATTTTCCTGGGCATTGAGTCTATTTATCTGAGTTAGCTGTAAATCAACCCAAACGCCTCTTTGGAAGCGTGTAATTTTAGGGGTACGTTCAGACGCTGGAATACTTTCCAAGACTTTGAGGGCTGGTTGATTTTGATCTAGGCCAGATAAGTACAAAGCATAAGCATACAAACCTTCAATACTATTAGGATGCGTTTTTAGAAAGGCATCAAATATTGCAATACCTTCTTTAGGACGGTGCAGCTTTGCATATAAACGCGCTAAATCTAGGCGCAGCCAAATCTCATCCTTGTCAAGCGCTACTGCCTGCTTCAAAAGCACAATGGCTTTTTGGATCTCGCCCGCCGCTAGCGCTTGGCGAATATCAAAATCGAGTCTTATCTGAGTCAATTTCAACTTATCGCTTGGTGATAGCTGGGCTTTGGCAAGCTGCTGTAATACTGGATCTAGCTCATCATCACGCTGTAAGCGATTAAGAACATTGGCATACGTTAAGCGAAGAGATATTGCATCAGAAGAGGGTTTAGCCAGTGCGCTGCGCATCAGGCTTAAAGCTTCCTCAGTTTTATCCGCACCTAATAAGAATAGGACATTCGCATTGGTCATCTCGGGATCATTGGGAGCAAGTCGTAAGCCCTCTTTCATTACAGCCAAACCTTTGTCGACTGAGCCCAGGCCCTCATAAACTCCAGCCAGCTGAAATCGTAACCAAGGATTGAGTGGATCAAGCTTTAGCGCGCTCTGGAGATAGGGAATAGCTGCCTCACTCTGCCCCTTATTTACTAAATCATCTGCCTGTGAACTCAAAATCTTGACACGCAAATAATCGTATCCCTTACCAGCAGAGGTGCTTGCAGGTGCCTGCGCATTAATTAATGCCAGCGCCTCATCGCGTCTGCCGTTATTAATTAATAGCTGAACCAATCCCCTTAAAGCAATGCCGTTATCGGATTCGATCGCCAAAGCCTCACGAAATTCCTTCTCTGCTTCTTTGTTATTTCCTCGTTCAGCTTCAATAGTGCCAAATACAGCAAACCCCTCTGCACCCTGCGGCTCCAACTGAATGGCTGCACGGATTTTCTCCATCGCTAACGGGTAGTTCTTCTTATCCCGGGCATCTTCAGCCTGATGAATTTGACCCCAGTACTGACTGGTGGATATCAGGCTCTTCCACTTGCCACTGTTTTCAGGATTGAGGGCTAAGGCTTTCTGATAGTAAGCAACAGCTTCTTGATAATTGCCTTGCCTCATCCGAATTAAGCCCATGCCACCTAATGCCAAATAATCTTTTGGCCTAGCCTTCAGGGTATCCATGAGTGGCGCTTCTGCACCTACAATATCTCCCTTATCCAGTAGGTCTAAACCAACCTGACGACGTCTAAGTAAAGGATCGCTTGCAATGCGTTTACGCTCTTCAAGCGCATCCCTCTCCATAATCCAACGACCGGTTATTTCTTGGTTATGGGGGTCTAACTTTAGATACTGCTCATAAAGTGGAATGAGTTCGGGGCCAATCTCTTGAGCATTGAGAACCTCTCGCCATACTTGAAGCACTCGCTGCTTATCTACTTTGCGGACTTTGTATGTTGCAGCTAAATTCTGAAACGCAAGATCACGAGTCTCTCGCTTTGAACCTAATAAGACATCTAAAGCTAAGCTGTACTGCAAGTTTTTTGGGTCAGATTGAACCAAACCCTCTAACCCCGAACGTGCCTCATTCCATCCACCTGGCAAGCTAGCGATAATTTTGTAATAGCCAACCGCTAGATCACCCGCAGGTGGCCCATTCGGGAACCTCTCTTTTAGAAGGGTATTGGCCTCGGCTGGCTTGCCACTTTTTTGAAGAATGGTGGCCTGAGTTAGCGCCCTTCTGGCCTCTGCAATCTCTTTTCTGCTGAGGGTTGCTTCTGAAGCGTAGACAAGCTCCACCATCCCAGCTGAAGCGAGCATTGCAATACTGAAGCAGAGATGAAGGGCTTTTATTTTCAAAGAGTCATTTACCCAAAGGCTTAAAGGAAGTGACACTCTTGCGTTCATCAGATAGCTCGCCGGTGAAAAAGAGATAAGACAAAATTCTTCTTAAATTCTGAATCGCCAAAGAAAATACCATTTTGGATCCTTGGCCATAAACGAAGCTGACGATTTTGAAGAAATTGCTGTTATCGACAATAAATTCAGCGCCCAGGATAACTTCATCGCCTTGTTTAATCACTCGGCGAATCATGCAATCCATGCGTTGCTGGGCTTTTATTACGCCAGATACAGAAACCTCTATTAATTCGTTATCGTCAATTAAGAACGGTAGATTCACCTTGATACCGATACCGGTAAGGGATATATCAAAGGCCCATCCCTCTAACGTGGCATCCAACTTAGGAAAATACACTGTCATCTTTTCCCCGGCCTGTAAACGAGGGAAGGCTCTTGCTTGCTCATGATCGATCAAGCCAATGGTGTAGACCACAAATAAATAGAATAGATAAATAATCCAATTGGTTAAGCCAGTGACCGCGTAAAACCAAACATAGGGATTAAATAGCATGACGATAAAAGTACCTAGACTTTTTGTGATGTATGCAAAATAGCCCGCAGAGTTTTCGCGTACGGCCTTAAGCCCCAACTTCGTTAACAAATACAGCTGAAGTTTTGCATGCTTGAGTTCCGCACTAGCATCCCATATATGCTGCCAACGACCACTATCACCATATACAAAAGCAATAGCGCCAGGACTTCCAATTTGCTCTTCTACAAACTGTGTGCCACAAAAATAATGGTCGGCCTCTTTTTGCATACGAACTACTTTTGCCCTAAATGTATAGTGATTTCCATAACTATCATTCACGGCCAATTGAATAGATTCGCCAACTTTCAGGTCCGTATTGAATGGGAGAACGAACCCAATGCCGCTTACCGAAACATCCTCCAAATTTGCCTCAATGCAAGGTAGGCCATTGCCACGAAGTACTGTGACCGTTCCACCACCGCCAATTCGGTAATAGGCTCTGACTTGACGCTTTTCCCAAAATGCGCCCAGAGACATTAAGCCCAGCCAAATATTGATACAACACCATATTGCAGTAATGACGATGTTGTCATGCCAAATCGGCTCGTAATGCCAGCGAAGGGCCGCAATAAAAATAGAAACAGCATTAATGGTAACTAGGATAAATAACGGGAAAGCGTCCCAGCTCAGCTGCTCTTTTTCTAAAGTAAGGCCTTTTGGCGTTACCAGAAACTTTTGCTTCCAGGGATTTAAGAGGACCGGCATGAGTTCTCGAATCATCCTGAAACCTTTTACAGTTTCATAAATTTCCGAGAAGAAGAGTTGACGTGAACCAGCAAAGAAGTATGAGATGACTACCAAAATACTCAACGCATAAGGAACCGTGAAATCTACCATCTCATGCCAATTGGCCGAATAAACATTAAGACCCAAAATCAAGAAGGCTGATGGCGCCAAGAAAAAGATGTAGCGTGCAAATCCAAAAAGCCAAGAGTATGACGAAGAAAAATAAGCCAAACGTTGCGGCAGACTAAGTCCGCGCATAAACAAGGGGTTGTAATGCATCAAGATCTGGAGCATCCCCTTAGCCCAGCGAGAATGCTGGGTGAGATAGTCAGATGGAGTCTCCGGAGAAAGGCCGCAGACCATAGGCTTATTGATATAGCTACTGTTATAGCCATGCGCATGGAGAATAAGTGAAGTCTCACAATCTTCCGTAATCGTCTTAATAGCAATACCACCCACTTCCATCAGGTACTGACGGCGCAGAACTGCTGCGGAGCCACAGAAAAAGGCCGAATTCCAAAAATTCATCGCGGGTTGAATCTTGCGATAAAACATCTCACTCTCATCCGGGCGGTTAGAAATACCAGTAATCACGTTATTGACTGGAGTTTCATTAATGAAGAAATGCGGGGTTTGCACCAAGAACATTTTGGGATCACTTAAAAACTGCCCTACTGTATTGTGCAAAATATCTTTTGTCGGTATTTGATCGCAATCCAAAATTAAAATCAGGTCGCCATTGCTATGCTGCAAAGCGTGATTGATATTTCCTGCTTTAGCCTTCTGATTAGTGTCCCGTGTGATGTAATGCACACCTAACTCTTTAGCAAGCCTTCTTAAGTTGTAATGGCGCCTCCATGCCTGATGACCCGCCTCCTTACTGCGACGCTTGGCATGAGTCCCTCCGTCATCAAGGATGTAAATATTGAGCTTTTCTTTAGGGTATTGAATCTGAGTTGCTGCCGTCACCGTCATACGAACGATAGTTTCAGACTCATCATAAGTAGGAATAAAGATGTCGACGGAGGGATAAGAGGACTCGTCTTGAGATAAGGGAATAATTTCACTAGACATTGGCGAGAAGTTCACAAACATGTCTAGCAGAAATAAGGTGAAGCCATACAGCTCTGCCAGGAATAACAGGGCGGTGCCGATAAAGTCAAAGAAACCGTTATAAATTAAGGTGTCAAAAATACGCCATGCCATATAACGGCAACTAACAAAGAGCGCTAGAACAATGAATACAGAACGCCAAGGTTGATTACGGAAATACCTCACCTTCGACATTAGGAAGATGATGAAAAAAGAGCCCCAACCTAAATAGAGCTGGCCGCCAAGATTGAGTAATTCCTCGGCGAAGTAAATCATGAGACCAACACCAAAGGCAAACATGCATAAGCTTGCAGTGATTCTAAAATGACGATCGCGCATAAACATTAGCGATTTACCACTGCAATAAACCAGACCCAAAGTGCTTCCCAGCCTACAGTAAGTAAAAGAACTCCAAAGAACATTAGCAAAACTCCGGCAGCCAATTTCAAACCAAAGGAGCGAATTGGCTGAAGCTCCAAATCAATGCCATTAGGATCCTTATGGAGCCTTCCTGGATCAACTTCTGTTGGATTCCAAAAGACTTCATAGGCATTAAGGGCTCTATCCTCACCCGTTCTCAGTAACTGCCTTGTAAAGCGACATAGAAGTAAGTCTGGGTTTTTCAATGAATCATGCGCACCCTCAGATAGGTAAAGCTCTCCAGGGCCAGCAGCCTCAGCCATGAACGAGGCTAGTTGGATCGAGCGCTCCTCTTCCCTGAGCCCAGTAAATGGATTAATCAGAGTAACAACCCCAATCGAAGCTAAACATATAGGGTCTGAATGATTTTTTGCATTCAATGCATCCGCCTCTATTTGAATAGCCATAGCCGCTTGAGCTGCGAAACTGATTTGCTCAAATGAATAAATGATTTTTCCGCGAGACTCTTCAAATAGTGTGCCACGAAAATCTTTACAAATTCTTGAAATCAAAAGAAGTAGCTTCTCGCGAATGGCTTGAAGAGATGATTCATCCGTTGACTCAATATCACTCCTAGGAATGATTTGTATATGAAAGGCACTTAAAAAGTTACTCATCAGAAGAATGGAGATAAGTAGCGAATAAAGATGAGAACAATAGCCAGCACGATAATCATCACTGCTGCCGCTCCAAGATCTTTGATCTTTTTAATCTCAGGGTGCTCTTCCAAGGTAATGAGATCACAGATCTTTTCAATAGCTGTATTAAGAGCTTCAACCGCCAGCAAAACCAGGGATAGAACAGCTATTAATACGGTATATACATTTGGGCGATAACAAAAAAATCCGATAGCAATCACCGCAAGAATTAACTCTCTACGGGCCGCTTTTTGAAGGATGAGCTCTTTGGCACCATCAATTGCATTAATAGTTGCATGAATAATATTTCGCTTTTTTTGCATTACTATCAATTTTATTAGGAATATAAGCAATTCTATTAGCCTATTGAGTCCAAATCTCCGTTCGGTTACGGCCTTTAGACTTAGCCGCATACATGGCTTGGTCAGCCTTGGCATAAAAAGCCCTTAAAACCAGACTGGACTTGGTCTCTCCATCCATTTTGGGGCTGAAACTAGCGGCGCCGATACTGATTGATATAAAGACCTCTTTACCACCCACAAGGGCTGAAGGGGTAGAGAACACCCTTTTACGCAAGCGCTCAGCGACCTCAAAAGCACTCCCAATATCATCCCCTGGCAAAACAACGAAGAATTCCTCGCCCCCTACACGCCCGAAGATATCAACAACACGAAGCTCTTTTTGGCAGTGCTTCACAAGATTTGTCAGAACGATGTCACCTAGCGGATGGCCAAACTCATCATTAATATTTTTAAAGTGATCAATATCGAGCATAAGGAAAGCTACGGGCTCCCCATTACGTAAAGATCTCTCAATCTCCAATTCTGCTTGATGGAAAGTTTCTAATCGACTTAACGCTTGAGTTAATGAATCTGTCTTTGATATGTGATCGAGCAGGAAGTTATTTTCCTCTAACTCTAAAATAATTTTTTTGATTTGCATCAGCCCCAGAAAAAGCAGTACTGAAATAGAAAAGGCCAAGCCTGCATCCAGGAGATTGTAGTAGCCATCTAAATAAAAATGCAGAAGAGGAGTAATTCGCCTTCCTACCATCAAACCAAAACCGAGGGCTAAGGAGCCGCTAGCAAGACGATACGCCTTTGATTTCAAAAATATCTTGAGCGCAAAAATCGTTGCAAAAACTTGCGCAAGTAATGCCAAATAATATGCGCCGAGTGCAATCACTTTAATCATCATCGTTAATGCGTATCTAATATCTTTTGCAGTTCATTTCCGTTTTCAAGCAACTTGAATGCAGCCTCGACAACTTTCGTATCTAGCTTGATGCCTGCCTCAGCTTGAATTTCATCCATTGCCGAATTTAATCCCTTAGCAGGTCGATAGGGCCTATGGGTTGCCATTGCCTCGATCGTATCGGCTACGGCCAACACCCGTCCCTCCTGGCTGATCTGCTTGTCTTTCAAGCCCATTGGATAACCACTGCCATCTAAACGCTCATGATGTTGACGAACCATATCTGCGATTGGCCAGGGAAATGGAATATCTTTCAGAATTTGATAGCCAGCCTCTACGTGCCCTTGCACCATTTGCATTTCCAGGTCAGTCAATCGTGAGGGCTTGGTCAAAATTTCTGATGGTACTGCCATCTTGCCAATGTCATGCACCATTGCTGCCATATAGATAGCCTGAATACGCTCATTGTCCCAACCTAATTGACGGCCAATAGCCATCGCAATACTGGCTACCCTCTTTTGATGACCGGCAGTATAGGGATCGCGCCACTCCATGGTTTTGGACATAGCCTCAATAGTTGCGCGTAATGCAGTTGCCAGGCGTTCTTGCGTTAGTTCTTTTTCATGAATTTGGTCATCCAACTTATGTTGACGTTCAATGGAGCGCAGTCCAAATCCAATTTCTTTGGCAAGACTTTCAAATAACTGAACTTCAGAAGATCCAAATGTATTCGGAACTTTCGAATACACCATCAGAACACCAAAGGGCATCCCAGTAATACCATCAGGAATTGGACAGCCGATTGCCGAACGAATGCCAAACTCTTTGGCACGCTCGCGCCAAGCAACAAATCCAGGATCGATTTCATCATCGATAACTACGCTCGTTTTATTACTCCGAATGCAACTACCTGCAGGTCCGCGTCCAGTTACTTCAGCATTGGACCAGCTCACCACAATATCTTTAATATAGCCAGAGGCAACCCCAGCAACTCCAACTACTTTGACGGTCTTGAAGGCATCGCCCTGAGCTTGCCCTACCCAAGCCAGAATGTATGGACCTTGTGCAGCAATCGCCTGACAAACTTCTTGAATCAATAACTCAGTTGAATTAGCACGTGCTAGCGCAGCAGCTGCTTCCGAAAGTGCAGACAAAGCCCAGCCTCGCTTTTCTAACTCGTCACGAATGGCTAAATCAGAAGATAAGTTATGCTGATTTATAGGCTTTGTTTTCATGTTTTTATTATGGCTCTAAATCGCCCTAAAAATCTTTCAAATGCTAATAAATAGGCAGGGGGTTGAAAAACCTAAAAAGATCTAACCTTGCCTCTGAACCGGCTAGATCGGCCAGAAGTAAGAGATAAGAGCAAAAGAGATATGGGTGGCGAAAAGTAAAAAAGCTCCCATTGAGGAGCTTTTTTACTTTAATACTGTGGGGCGAACGACGGGGCTCGAACCCGCGACAACCAGAATCACAATCTGGGACTCTACCAACTGAGCTACGTCCGCCACTGAAGACCTAGATTATAGCTTTTTGCTCAAAATACTGTCAAAAACACCCTTTTAAGGCCCGCTATTAGGCGCTTTCGAACTCAAAGGCCGCCCAATCCCCAAGACATAAGCTCGCATCGATAAAGAAATCCAAGATGGCGGCCTTGCTCTGAACTTTGGCCAAGGCGTGATGATCTGAGAGACGTTGACGCCAATACCGTGATCCCGCCCGGCCATGAGCCAAGCCGAGGATATGTCTTGTAAAAGCCCCAATATAAAAAGGCTTGCCTTTGGCTTGGCATTCATCAAACCAAGCTTGCACTTGTTTAACCAAGGCAATCTGAATGCGGTGCCACTCGGTTTCACTAAAAAGATATCCAGCAGCATCGCCATCCGTGTTGATCATGTCATCCCAACCTAAGAGCAACGCAGGAAAATGATATGCAGCCCTTCCCACCATGAAACCATCAAAGTCATCCCAGTGGCCAGCAATTTGTTCATTAGTTTCCAAACCACCATTAAGCAATACTTTGAGATTCGGAAATTGCTTCTGCGCATCTACTCTGAGCTTTGCAGCTACTTCATAACGCAACGGTGGTTTGCTGCGATTCTCTTTTGGCGATAAACCTTTAAGCACTGCATTACGTGCATGAATGGTTACCTGACTGGCACCAGCATCGGCAACAGCAAGAATAAAGTTCAGCGCAAATTGGTAATCAGCTTCAGAATTTGCGGCATCCATCGAGTCCAAGCCCAGACGATGCTTTACGGAGATCGGAATATCAACCGCTCCCCTCATAGAGCGCACACAGTCTGCAACTAAATTAGGCTCAGCCATTAAGCAGGCGCCAAAGGCACCACGTTGCACGCGCTCTGAGGGGCAACCGCAATTGAGATCGATTTCATCGTAACCCCACTGTTGAGCTAGTTCGGCAGACCTTGCTAAGTCGCCGGGCTCTGAGCCGCCTAATTGCAAAACAACAGGATGTTGCTCTTGTGAATAATCTAAATGACGTGGCGCATCCCCATGCATGAGCGCACCAGAAGTGACCATCTCTGTATAAAGAACAGCCTCTTTAGTGAGCGTGCGATGAAACGAACGGCAATGGCGGTCCGTCCACTCCATCATGGGAGCTACGGCAAGCCTTTTCTTTGTTTGATTTTCCACAGACACTTTTTATCAATAATTTATTACTGATTATTTTAGTGTGTTTTGGCTGGAAGCCAAATAAAACCTGATCTCTGGAGTCTTCAAGAGAGATGATTGTAGAAATAAAAATGTATCAAGAAAAACTCAAGTCGCACTACTTATTTACATATTTCTAAAAACTATCAGAGCAATTTGTCCTAAATTTGCCCTAAATTCATCATACTTGTGATCATTAAAGCGGCTGCTAGACCCATGGCGGACTGTCATGGTAAGCCAGCCTAGAAGAGAAACCTATATCCAACACCAGTTTCAGTAACAACATGTTTTGGCTGTGCGGGATCATCTTCAATTTTTTTACGAACCGCCCCCATGTAAATCCTAACGTAGTGATGATTCTCAACATCGTTAGGCCCCCAGACTCCGAGCAATAGCTGTCTATGAGTTAATACGATGTTAGGGTGTGTAACCAAAAATGCTAGTAAACGATATTCGATGGGCGTTAAGTGAAGAACTTCCTCTTCCCGCTTTACGATTCTTGACGTCAAATCAACACTGATATTTCCAAATTTGAAAACCGTCTCACCCTTATCGGATGCCATCGAACGCCTACGTAGCTGCGCTCGGACCCTTGCCACTAGCTCCCCAGGACTAAAGGGTTTTGATAGGTAATCGTCGGCGCCAATATTTAGGGCCTCGATTTTGTCATCCTCATGGGTTCTTGCAGAAACCACAATAATTGGTACGTCCGACCAAGTTCTAATATCTCGAATGAAGTCAATGCCCGTGCCATCAGGCAGACCTAAGTCAACCAACACTATATCTGGTTGACGTGAGCCCGCCTCTATTAGCCCACGAGAAACTGTGGCTGCCTCAAATACCTGAAATTGCTCCGCCTCTAACGCCATCTTGATAAGCCTACGAATATTTGGCTCATCCTCAATAACGATTGCGACGGGAATTGGTTGTGACATCTAGCTACCTTATCAACTTCTACTGATCTTCAACATCAATTTTAGGGGGATTGCCCCGTGGCAAGCTAAAGGTAAACCGCGCACCGCCACCTTCCATTGTCTTTCCAGTGATCTTGCCGCCATGCGCTTCAATGATGGCCCTGCAAATAGTGAGCCCCAGGCCAACACCAGAAATTGCACCTTCTTTATTGCCTCGCTCAAATTTCCTAAAAATGTCTTCCTCTTTCCCCCTGGGAAGACCAGGTCCATTATCCTGCACCCAAATCTCGACAGAGTGTGGAGAAGCGACTGAAGCACCTATAGATACGCTGCTGTTTTTAGGGGTGTATTTATAAGCATTTTCTAGAAGATTAATAAAGACACGCTCTATCAGAACCGCATCAAAATTTAATAGGGGCAAATCAGGAGGTAACGTCACTGTGACATGCCTACCTTCACTCGCCGACTCAACAGCCTTGATGGCGGCACCAATTGCCTCTTCAATCAGAAACCATTGTTTATTTAATTGGACCGTACCAGACTGAAGTCGGGCCATATCTAATAGATTACTTACTTGTGAACTCATTTTTAAAGCTTTTTCACGCAAAAGCACTGCAATCTCTTTTTGCTCGGAAGTCAGTGGTGCATCTAACATCTCCAACGCATCAGTCAATCCAACCAATGCAGTGAGTGGAGTTCGTAAATCATGTGAAATAGCCGATAACAGAGAGTTTCTTAAGCGTTCTGATTCAATTTGCACTGTCGAGCTTTGGGCGACTGAAACATAATGAATTCGCTCTAACGAGATTGCCAGCAAACGAGCAAATGTATCGAGTAATCTACGCTGCTCAGGGGACTTTAAGCGGGTAGAACTTGGAGCATCAATCACCAAGATTCCACGAGTACGCATTGGTGCTCGCAAAGGAATGTACAGCAAAGGCGCACCTGGCAAAGAATCAGTGCCATTGCCAGCCTCTTTAGAATTATCAAAAGCCCATTGAGCAATGGATAAATCTGCCTGAATATTGGCTTTCTTATCGATAACAATCTCTAACAACTGATTATCATCGTCGGCCAATAACAAGGTAGATCTAGCTTTGAATTCAATTTCAACAAAATGCTGGCTAATCTCAGCCACTTGCTCTGGCATCAAGGCGCCTGATAAATCTCTAGACATCTCATAAAGAGATTTCACCCTTTGCTCGCGTCGATTGGCAACTTTAGCTTGATAAGTCAATCCAGTAGTCAGTTTTGCTGTAATCAAACCAACAACTAACATTACCGCAAAAGTAAATAAATACTGGACATCTGTGACTGCAAATGAAAAACGTGGCGGCACGAAGAAGAAGTCAAATACAAGTACATTAACAACTGAGGCCATTAAAGATGGTCCTAAGCCAAATTTAACGGATACCAAAACGACTGCCAGCAAAAACAGCATGGCAATATTTGGTAGTTCCACTATGGTATTCAGAGGTGTTGCGACAACTCCAGCAATACCGCAGATTAGCAAGCTCAATGCATAAGATTGCCAAGGAGCTTTTAATTGCCAAACTAAGGATTCAATATCAAAGCCATCACGCGTAATGCTTGTCGAGTTTGTACCCTGAGCAATTTTGAGCACATCTAAATCAGGGGCATTTCTAGAGATTGATTCTGAAAACGCCCTTCTCCAAATTTGCCATCTACTAAGAGCGCCAGTACCCACGATGACCCTTGAAAGGTTATGCTCTCTAGCGTAATTAATAATGGACTCAACTGCATCCGTTCCGCCAACTGTTACTGCTTTTGCCCCCATCTCCTCTGCCATAGAGATGGTTTTTAGAATTCGCTCCCTAGACTTTTGAGAGAGGTTTTGTAATTTAGGAGTTTCAACATAAATGGCATGCCATGGAATTTGAAGCTGTGCAGCAACTCTTGCAGCACTTCTAATAACGTTCACTGCCTCATCTCCAGGGCCGATACAAGCCAAAATAGACTCACGCGTTTTCCAAACATTGGATACCGAATTATCTTTACGGTATTTAATAATTTCGCCATCCAGACGATCTGCCGAGCGACGTAGCGCTAATTCTCGTAGCGCAATTAGATTTCCTTTGCGGAAAAAGTTTTGCGTAGCTCTTTCGGCTTGCTGGGGAAGGTACACTTTCCCATCTTTAAGCCTTTGCAGCAGCTCGTCGGGAGGTAGATCAACTAAAACAACTTCGTCTGCAGAGTCAAATATATGGTCTGGTACCGTTTCCCATACCCTAACACCCGTAATTCCGCCAACAATATCGTTCAGAGTTTCAATATGTTGCACATTGATTGTGGAGTAGACGTCGATACCTGCCGCCAAGAGCTCTTCAACATCTTGCCAGCGCTTCGGATGCCTTGAGCCTGCTGCATTTGAATGAGCAAGCTCATCCATGAGGATTAAATCAGGCTTTTCAATCAGGGCTTGGTCAAGATCAAATTCCTTGAGCTTCTTGCCCCTATAGTCAATTTCCTTTAAGGGTAGAACTTCTATGCCATCAAGCATTGCTATAGTGTCTTTTCGACCGTGTGTCTCTACGACCCCAGCAATAACCCGCTTATTTTTGCTTTGCTCATGAGCAGCAGAAAGCATTGCATAGGTTTTACCTACCCCAGCATTCGCCCCAAAGAAGATCTTTAATTTACCTCGACCAGACTGAACTTCTTGGCTCTGTATACGAGCAAGTAATTGATCGGGGTCTGGTCGTGACTCAGGCATTCAGTTTAATTTCCATCTAAAGCAAGATTAAGCTTTAATACATTAACACGAGGCTCTCCGAAAATTCCCCATTGGCGGTCTTGTGTATTTGCTGCTATGAGTTGATTGACATGATCAATACTCATTTTGCGCACCTTCGCTACACGTGATGCTTGGTATTGCGCAGCCTGGGGACTAATTTCAGGGTCCAAGCCACTTGCGGATGCGGTTACTAAGTCCATAGGTATTGGCAATGTATTGCCTGGATCAGCGCTCTGCAATGCTTCAATTCTTCCTTTAACAGCATCTGCTAAGGCCGGATTTAATGGGCCTTGATTCGATCCACTAGATGCGTTGCCATTGTATGGCTGCGGCCCAGTTGCTGATGGCCTACCCCAAAAGTACTTAGCATCAGTAAAATTTTGCCCGATGAGCTCTGAACCAATAGCTTGGTCGCCTTGATAAACAATGCTTCCTGCCGCCTTACTTGGAAAAAGCGTCTTCGCTAATCCCGTGACAAATACTGGATAGATAACACCAGTAATTACAGTTAACAAAACAAATAACCCTAAACAACTTCTCATGATGGATTTCATTTTCTATCCTTAATATATCGTCTAGCGATCAAATGACTGAAATAATCAAATCAATGATCTTGATGCCGATAAATGGAGCGATAAGACCGCCTAAGCCATAAATCGTCATATTTCTGCGCAAGAGTGCAGCTGCGCCCAAGGGCTTATACGTAACTCCTTTTAGCGCCAATGGAATCAAGAAAATAATGATTAAGGCGTTAAAAATCACCGCTGACAAAATAGCTGATGACGGACTAGAGAGATGCATCACATTTAATGCCTCAAGCTGTGGATATGTCGCCACAAAAGCTGCTGGAATAATGGCAAAGTATTTCGCTACGTCGTTAGCGATACTAAATGTCGTTAATGATCCACGAGTCATGAGCATCTGCTTACCCGTCTCCACAACCTCAATCAACTTGGTGGGGTTGGAATCTAAATCGACCATGTTGCCCGCTTCTTTAGCGGCTTGAGTACCAGAGTTCATGGCCACAGCGACGTCTGCTTGCGCCAGCGCTGGAGCATCATTTGTTCCATCTCCAGTCATCGCCACTAAACGGCCTTCTGATTGATGTTTGCGAATCAAAGCAAGCTTGTCTTCTGGTGTTGCCTCGGCTAGGAAATCATCCACCCCCGCTTCAGCAGCAATAGCAGCGGCAGTCAATTTATTGTCACCAGTAATCATGATGGTACGAATACCCATCTGACGCAGTTCGTTAAAGCGCTCCTTGATGCCGCCTTTAACAATGTCTTTGAGCTCAACTACGCCCATAACACGTGTACCTTGCGATACAACTAAAGGTGTGCTGCCACGTCGAGATACGTCTTCAACCGCTTTCAGAACTTCCTGAGGAAATTGGCCACCCAAGGATTCAATATGTTTTTGAATCGCACTAGCAGCGCCTTTACGGATTTGCTCTCCATTCATGTCTACGCCACTCATACGAGTTTGAGCAGTAAATGGTACAAACTGAGCGCCAATGGAGTTGATCTCCCGCTCCCTGATATTAAATTTTTGCTTAGCGAGGATAACGATGCTTCTGCCCTCGGGAGTTTCATCTGCCAATGATGCCAATTGAGCAATATCAGCAAGTTCTGCCTCGGTTACTCCAGCTGCAGCTACAAAATTTGATGCCTGACGATTTCCCAAGGTGATAGTGCCTGTTTTATCTAGCAAGAGCACATCGACGTCACCTGCAGCTTCCACAGCGCGGCCAGAGGTTGCAATGACATTGGCGGCCATCATACGGCTCATACCAGCAACTCCAATTGCAGATAACAAACCCGCGATAGTTGTAGGAATTAAGCAAACTAATAGCGCGATGAGTACTGTTATCTGAATTGGTGATCCGCTGCCACTTGCAGCAACACTAAACATAGAAAATGGCAGTAAAGTTGCAACCACCACCAAGAAAACAATTGTTAGCGCCACCAATAAAATTGTTAAAGCGATTTCATTGGGAGTCTTTTGACGTTTTGCATTCTCGACCATAGAGATCATTCGATCAATGAAGGTCTCACCTGGATTAACGGTTACACGAACCACAATCCAGTCAGATAAAACACGAGTGCCTCCAGTGACTGAAGAAAAATCTCCACCAGACTCTCGAATGACTGGGGCTGATTCTCCTGTAATAGCAGACTCATCAACAGAAGCAACACCTGCAATAACCTCACCATCCGCAGCAATCACATCATTTGCCTCAGCAATAAAAATATCGCCTTTACGCAACTGTGTTGCGGAGACAAGCTCTGATGCTGGACGGTTATCCCAATTCTCAGGAATATTGGCCGCTTTTACCTTCTTAGCCCATGTCTCTTTCTTTAAGCCCCTCAGCGATGCTGCTTGAGCTTTGCTGCGACCTTCTGCTAATGCTTCGGCAAAATTCGCAAAGAGCACTGTAAACCAAAGCCAAAGCATGACCCCTAGGATAAAACTCGAGGAAGCCTCACCTTCTCCATATAAAGACTGTATCCACAATAAGGTAGTCAGGATGCTGCCGATATAGACAACAAACATCACTGGGTTTCGCCATTGAATTGACGGGCTTAACTTTCTAAAGCTATCCACAATGGCTGGTTTAACTAACTCGGCATCAAACATGCCTAATTTTCTTTTAGTCATTTTTATCTCCGAGATTAATTAATGAATCACTGGGAGCATTAACTGCTCAACAATGGGGCCAAGAGCAAGGGCTGGCACATAGTTCAATGCTCCAACCAAGATCACGGTACCAGCCAAGAGGACAATAAAGAGTGGTCCGTGCGTAGGCATAGTCCCCTCATTCACCGCTATTTTCTTTTTGGCTGCAAATGCACCAGCTAACGCAAGCACTGGCACGATGACTCCGAAACGACCAAACCACATTGCAATCGCTAACAAGCTGTTGTAGAAAGGCGTATTTGCTGAGAGGCCCGCAAAGGCACTACCGTTGTTATTGGCGGCCGAGGTAAACGCATACAAAATCTCAGAAAAACCATGAGCGCCAGGATTAGCAATTCCCGCAACCCCATCGGCACTCATCACCGCAATTGCTGTGCCTACCAATACCAAGATAGGAGTAACTAAGATTGCAATTGCGACCATCTTCATTTCGTAGGACTCAATCTTTTTGCCAAGATATTCAGGGGTGCGACCAATCATTAACCCGGCAATAAATACTGCTAGGATCGCAAAGACCAGCATTCCGTACAGGCCTGTCCCTACGCCACCAAATACAACCTCACCAAGCATCATGTTCCAAAGAGGAACAAAGCCGCCCATTGGCATAAAAGAATCATGCATTGAATTGACTGCACCGCATGAAGCAAGCGTTGTTATGCTTGCAAAAATACTGGAATCATCGATTCCAAAGCGAGTTTCTTTGCCCTCCATATTTCCCATAGAGCCATCTACACCTAGGCTAGCGATAACTGGATTGGCCTGAGACTCGAAATGAACGGCGGTAAAAGTCACTGTTAAGAAAATGAGCAGCATTGTTACTAAAACTACCCATCCTTGTCGTTTATCTCCAACCATTCGACCAAAGGTAAAACACAATGCAGCTGGAATCAAAAAGATAGACAGAATCTGAATGAAATTAGATAAAGGTGTTGGGTTTTCGTATGGATGTGCAGAGTTTGCATTAAAGAAACCCCCGCCATTGGTGCCTAACATCTTGATTGCTTCTTGAGAGGCCACTGGGCCCATAGGCAAAGTTTGCTGATCTGTCGAAGCTGGCTCTGTTAAAACTACGCCCTTTTCATCTTTGAGTGGTTGACCATCGGCATCAAGCCTAGGCGCATCAAACTTAGTTACCTCAACTGTTTTGACATCCTTGTATGCATCAAAGTTCTGAATGGAACCTTGACCAACCAGAAAGATTGCATATACAACTGCCATGGGTACCAACACGTATAAGGTAATGCGGGTTAAATCCACCCAAAGATTGCCAATTGTCTTAATGCTATTTCTAGCAAAGCCACGAATAAGTGCAATCACGACAACAATGCCGCTTGCAGCAGATAGGAAGTTTTGTGTTGTGAGACCCAGCATTTGGGTGAGATAACTCATTGTTCCCTCCCCAACATAGGCTTGCCAGTTGGTATTCGTGGCAAAACTAATGGCGGTATTAAAGGATGAGTCAGGGGAAATGCTCGCTAAGCCCTGGGGATTCAGAGGAAGGACGCTCTGAAATAACTGCAATCCAAAGACAAATAGAACACCCAGGATATTGAAGACAATTAAACCAATTGCATAGCTTAACCAGCTCATTTCAACATCTGGATCAATGCCACATACCTTGTATATGAAACCTTCAATTGATCTAAAGGGTTTCTTAGAGGCAATTGCTTGTCCGCTCATCACATTATTAATGAAGCCTCCAAGGGGATACGCTAAAAGCAATAAGACCCCAACATAAAGAACAATTGTCAAAATAGCATGGGTGCTCATGAGAAGTCCTCTGGATTTAATAGTGCAGCAACTAAATAAATTAAAAGTAATACAGCGGCTAAGCCACTAATGATCTGAATAAAGTTCATTTTTCACCCCTCAATCGTGCACAACCCTTAGCCAGACCAATGGTCAGCGCAAGAAATATAAAAATGCAGCCGAGAAACAGTAAGCTCATATCCACCTCTATCCAATTAGATGGTTTGATCTTATAAAGAAGTGTGTAAAAAAGTTATAAAGATTTGAGTGGATTTGTATAAAAATCCTGCAAATAATGCTTTTAGGTGCCTTCTGGGATATGACTGCACAAGGCCAATAGCAGACCTTGGGTCATTTGATAAAAACTCCTAGGATGTCTAGATATAAGGAATTTTTACACCAAAATATGGCATTAAATTCTTGTCCTAAATTTGCCCTAAAGTGGTTTTTGAAAATCTAGAGCCTTAATCTATATAGCTTAGATGGCTATATCGCCCCCATCCACCATGGGGGCGACTGCTAAGCGTTTCTTTGGAGTGTTGATCATGAACTTCGATTAAATTGCGATTGATCGCCATTTTAAATGCAACAGGGCAACCGAAGTTGCCCTTTACTCTAGACGCTCTTGATAGTTTATTTAGAAAGCTTCGCCTCTAACTCAACCGCCAGATCCAAAGCGCCCATATAGCCGGACTTCAGATGATTCGGTAAATCCGGATCACCTACCATTGCACCTAAGGTTTCAACCAAACTGAATACCAAGCCTTTGGCAGCGCCAGCAGCAATCGTATTGTTTGCTACAGCTTCATCAATATGATTTACTGCATCTAGAAAATAATCATGTCCAGGGAGGCCATCTGGACCTAAAGGTTCTTGAGTTTCTTTCATTTTCAATTTCCTTGATTCGTTTTTTAAATCATTTGATCTACTTTATAGAAAAACTTGCGTGCATAGGCAAGAATTTCTTTATCAGTAGGATGATCAACCGTTTCTACGCCAACAATCTTTTCTGCAATATTGGCATCATGTTTGTGCGCGTGTTTGATGAGCTCTAATTTTGCAGATCCAGGCCCAAGAATCAAGATTTCTTTGGACTCATTCACGGCATTGATAACTGAGTGTAAATATTTTGAATCTAAAGCGACTTTACCGCTACCGACTTCATTGGCTTTGTGATGCAGATGAGTGTGGGTACTTTTACTGCGAATCACTTCGGCTTCGCTAGCCTCTTCGCTCAAGAACATTACGTGAGCTTCTTTATGGTCGATCCAAATTACTGCGTGATTTAATGACATATTCTTCCTATGATTAGTATTAACTACCCCTTCAGAATACTCCAGCAATGCTTAAGGATTACTGAAAAATCACTGTGGAAGCGCTATTAGGTTTGATTTATGTCAAATTGTTTGTATTAGTATTAAATTCGTATACTCAGACCATCCACATTTAAGCTCGTTACGGCCATGTCCCCCAATAAATACCTACCCATACGATATATTCCATTTTCTCTATGCATCCTGGGGGCCATTGCCAGTTTTACCTCTTTACAGCTGCATCCACAGGCTTGGAATTTCTTCCTACTATTTGGCTTTTTGTCATTTGTAGGCATGTATGACATCACGCAAACCAAAATAGCCATTCTTCGAAACTACCCCGTTATTGGACATTTGCGTTTCATGCTTGAATTTATCCGCCCAGAAATTCGCCAGTACTTTATCGAGGGCGACAATGATGAAACCCCTTTTTCAAAAGAACAGCGCACATTAGTCTATTCACGCGCTAAAGCTGTACCGGATCAAATTCCTTTTGGCACCACTCTGGATGTCATGGCCCCTGGCTACCAATGGATTAATCAATCATTAGCCCCTACCCGCCTGCCCAGCCATGATTTCCGAGTCGAGATTGGCGGCAAAGATTGCAAACAAAAATATTCAGCCAGCATCTTTAATATCTCAGCCATGAGCTTTGGGTCCCTTAGTGCTAACGCTATTTTGGCTTTAAATCTTGGTGCCAAAAAGGGTGGCTTTGCTCATGACACTGGCGAAGGCTCGATCTCTCAATACCACCGCATACATGGTGGCGATCTCATTTGGGAAATTGGCTCTGGTTACTTTGGCTGCCGCAATACCGACGGTAGTTTTAATGAGAAAAAATATGAGGAGAATGCTTTAGATCCTCAGGTCAAGATGATCGAGATTAAATTGAGCCAAGGCGCCAAGCCTGGTCATGGCGGCATCTTGCCGGGCTCTAAGGTGACGGCTGAAATAGCTGCAGCACGTGGCGTCAAGGAAGGGGAAGCCTGCATCTCCCCTGCTTCGCATAGCGCTTTCTCGACACCGCTTGAGCTGATTCATTTTGTGAAGAAGTTGCGTGATCTATCTGGCGGTAAGCCGGTTGGCTTTAAGTTCTGCGTTGGCCATCCATGGGAATGGTTTGGCATTGTCAAAGCCATGCTAGAGACTGGCATTCATCCGGACTTCATCGTAGTGGATGGCTCTGAAGGCGGGACAGGTGCATCGCCAGTGGAATTTACTAATCACGTGGGCACACCACTACAAGAAGGCCTGCGCCTGGTTCATAACACCCTTGTGGGTGTAAACCTAAGAAATCAAATCAAAATTGGTTGTGCCGGAAAGATCATTAGCGCCTTTGATATGGCTGTAGCTTTTGCTTTAGGTGCCGATTGGTGTAATAGTGCGCGTGGCTTTATGTTCTCCATTGGCTGTATTCAGGCGCAGGTTTGCAATACGGGCAACTGCCCTACTGGCGTAACTACACAGAATCCATTGCGCCAGAAAGCATTGGTAGTGCCGAATAAAGCTGAGCGCGTGTACAACTTCCACAATGAAACCCTGAAGACCTTAAAAGAGCTGGTAGAGGCCGCTGGATTACATCACCCCGGTGAAATTGATGCCCCTCACATCATCCGACGCATTAATAAGCATGAAGTACGTCTTTTATCCTTCTTACTCCCTGAAATGCCCGCTGGACTGTTACTAAAGGCAGAACATATAGATCCGAGCCTGAATTTGCCAAGAGTATTTGAGCTGTATTGGAATCGCTCCCAAGCCGAAAGCTTTGCTGCATTAAAAATTTAATTGTTGAAGGCTTTTAAATGATCTTAACTCCCCAGTTATTGGGTCTAGGAATTCAATCCCATATGCCAGTAACTGTAGTGACCTTGAAAAATCCAAGTCATATTCTTGATAAGGCGTAAGAATGGGATAGATCTGATCATGCTTCATGGGTATATTGAGGGCATTGAGATGGCAACGTAGTTGATGCTTTTTTCCGCTACCAGGAGTCAGCCGATATTTAGCCCATGGCTTATTTGATTTTATAATTTCAATCAAGGTATCCGAGTTTGGCTCACCCTCAACTTCTTGCATCTGCAGAAAATGTTCTGATTCCTGAATTCGACTTTGATAAGTCATTGGAAGTTGTTTCTCCAATTCTTCAGAGTATGGTGCTATCGCCTCATAGACTTTTTTGACCGCTCTATCCCTGAATAAATTTTGGTATTGAGCTCGCTCATTTAGATTAACTGAAAAGATAACTAGCCCTGCTGTATCACGATCAATTCGATGAATGGGGCTGAGCGTTTGTATGCCTGTTTTTTTCTTGAGTCGATTTAATAAGGTTTGATGCAGGTAAAGTCCGCTTGGCGTTACTGGCAAGAAATGCGGTTTATCTGCAACCAGAATATGCTCATCTTGATAGAGAATCTGCTCTTCAAATGGAATCTCTGGCTCGCGAGTCAGTCTCCTGAAGTACATCAGATGAGTATTCGGTTGATATGGATCAGCCACATTAAGAGGCTGTCCTTCCATATTTAGAATAAGGCCCTCATTAAAACGAAGCTCCCACTCAGTAGCTTTTATATGGGGAAATTGCGCTATGAAAAAGGCCAGCAAATTCAGATGGGTTTGATTTGCAGGCAAATACACCCGCGATGCTGAGACTCCTTCTGAATTAACTTGTGTGCTCATAGTGCCCCATAGTTTGGAGCTCTATTTTATGCTTTTGCCAGAGCGTAATTGGCGTCGCTTTATTTGGCCTGACCAAATACTGGGTCGCGCTTTTCTAGGAAGGCGGTAATCCCCTCTCGGTAGTCACTTCCCATATACACATTCTTACGCAAGGATTGCAAGTGTTCAAAAACGGCGGGATTCATGACTGCGGCATCAGAGAGCATTTGTGCCTGGGCTTTGAGCACAGAGTTAGCCTGAGGTGAACGCGAAGCAATAGTTCGAGCCATTTGGTAAGTTTTTAACTCTAATTCACCAGAGACGTAGAGATGATTCAGGATACCAATCTGCAAGGCACGATCAGCGCCTATAGGATCGGCAGTCAGGAACATCTCTTTAACAACGTTCAAGGGCATGCGTGACATGAAATGCAAAATTCCGCTCGCGGTATAAGGGAGTCCCAACTTGGCCGGTGTAATCGCAAAGGTCGAGTCGTGATCACCAATGGCAATATCGCAACTCATAATTAAATCAGTCGAAGCGCCCCATACCGAACCATCTACCATGGCTATCACTGGCGCTCTAAACGCCCTGATAGATTGAAGCAAAACCATAACAGGGTCATCAGCGGGCAAGGGATCCCGCTCTGATCTAGGTAATTCCATCACATCATGACCTGCAGACCAAACTTTATTTTTCTTATCGGCACGCAAAACCAATACGCGCACATCCTGTTTACCGAACTCTTCCAAGGCGTGATGCATTTCTTCGATTAAGCACTCACTTAATGCATTACGCTTTTCATAATGATTAAAGCGAATTGTGGCAATTAAATCTGCCTGTTCGGTTTTGATGTATTGATAGTTCAATGCGCTGTCTCTTTATTTATTATTTTTGGTTGTCTGCGTATTAAGCCGCAATCAAAATATCACCTAGCTCCATCTTCTCCCACCAGATAAAGGGTAAAAGATAGACCGGCTCCCCAGCATCCTGAAGAATTTCCAGCGCACCATCATTGGTCTTGTTAGCCTCATATTTTCCAGGATTTAGAGGTCTGCAGCCATTATCCGTACCGTCATTACGACGCATTCTGGCAATGATGTTTCGAGTGATATAGACGACCATATTTCCTCCTGGTTAAAGTGCTGACTGAATGTGGTTGCGAACTACTGGATAAATCTGGCTTTCCCAGCGCTTACCATTAAATACCCCGTAATGGCCGACACCCGCTTGTAAGTGATGTGACTTCCTGTATCCAGGTAGGCCAGAACAGAGATCTTGCGCTGCTAAAGTTTGTCCAATGCCACAGATATCATCTCGCTCACCTTCAACGGTGAGTAGAAATGTCTTCTTAATCAGCTTTGGATTCACTAACCTACCTTGGTATGTCAAAGTTCCATTAGCTAGATCGCGATCCATAAATACTTTTTTAATGGTTTCTAAATAGAAAGGGGCCGATAAATCCATGATTGCAAAATATTCTTCATAAAAATCATGAATGACATCCGCCTTCGCATCATCACCATTAACGCGATACTCATATAGCTTTCTGAAAGACTCTGCATGACGGTCAGGATTCATACTCATAAATGCCATGAGCTGTAAGAAGCCAGGATAGACTTTGCGCCCAGTACCATTGAATTGATTTGGAATAACCCCGATGAGCTTTTCTTCAAACCAAGACATGGGTTTGCTGGTAGCTAATTCATTGACCTTTGTTGGGCTTTGACTGACATCAATCGGCCCAGCCATCAAGGTCAAGCTTGCCGGGACATAGGGACTCTTGTCTTCAGACATGATGGCTGTGGCTGCTAAGCAGGCTACTGTTGGCTGACATACCGCCATCAGGTGGGTTTGAGGTCCGATCACCTGCAAGAAGTTAATGATGTGCTCGACATAAGTATCAAAGTCAAAGTCGCCACAACTCAATGGAATGTCACGAATGTTCAACCAATCAGTTACATAAACTTCATGATCAGTTAGAAGCGTCTTAATGGTTCCCGCTAACAAAGTAGCAAAGTGTCCTGACATTGGAGCAACTAAGAGAATCTTAGGTTGACCAGAAATATTGGGCTTTGAAAATCGAATCAAGTTACAAAAATGCGTTGAGTAAATTAATTCCTCTGTAACAGGCTGCTCCACCCCAAATGAATCCATGACAGATTGAATTTTAAAATCAGGTCTTGTATGCGTAAATCCAAGCAAAGAAATTTGCTCATAGTGTGCGGCTAATCTCTGCATAGGATTTAGGGAAAAGTTTCCAAACCAATTAGTAGAGACGCGCTCTGATGCTTTTGCAAACATCCGAACGGGGTTATGCAAATTAGCAAAGGTTTGATAAGCTTTGTACATCATCTATGGGCACCGCTTTCTATATGACGCAATGCTCGTTCTGTAGTTTTGAGTGCTGGGTCAAACACCCTACTCAAAGACACATCATTGGCAATAATGGCTGCGGTTTGTGCTGCACGTGCTGCAACGATGGATAAATTCACGAAACCAGCAACATTAAAAGTTTTGAGAAGGTCGGGCAACTCTTGATCGTCTGAAGCAACTTCGCCAGCCTCTATCTTTTGATAAAGATCGCGGTAGTAACTCCTCATACCATCGAGCTCCTCAGCAATTGTCATAATCCGCTGAAATAAGACCGCAAAGTCTGATGCCAGAGCATTGTTTTTGACTACTTCCATGGAGTTACCCCTGGGACCTCGGCTGGAGCAACAGAAACTGGGATAGTTTCAAAGTCCGCAGGGCCCACTATCTCGAGATATTCCATGTCGGGTGAATAGTCGAAGAGGAAATGGGTGATGCCCGGCATTTGATGAACAACATCACCCGCCTCAACTAAGGTGACCTTATCTTCATACATAAACTTGGCCCAACCTTTAGTCATAATGACAATTTGGAACTCTGCTACGTGATAGTGCCAGCCGGTACCATTCTCTGGGGGTTTATTGGCCTTCACGAGATGGGCAATGACCTTACCTTTGGTTGCCTTAGCGACACCCAAATCTTTATAGAGAAAAAAATCCCTAAGGCCGCCTGGTAAAAACTGAGTATCGGCAGGTTTTACATGAGAAAACTCGGTATCACTTTTAAATTTTACGGGTGCGTTCATTTTTAAAACTCCACTTCAAGTTCTTCAATGTCATCGGGTTCTTCGAGGGCGCCCATCACCCATTCCTTCATCTCAGGCATCGCCATGATGTGCGTGCAGTAATCCCTGCTCGCCTTGTCCAGCTCTACCTGATACGTTAGGAATCTTGTGACTACTGGCGCAAACATGGCGTCAGCTAAAGTGGGTTCCTTGCCAAATAAGAAAGGCCCACCGTATGTTGTTAAGCAGTCCTGCCATATGACCAAGACACGATTAATATCGATTTGTGCTTTTGACCACACCTTAAATGACTCAAAATTCGCTTTGACATTCATAGGCAAAGAAGCGCGCAAGGCAGAGAAGCCGGAATGCATCTCGCCACAGATGGAGCGGCAATGGGCTCTTGCTGCTGGATCTTTTGGTAGCAGATGCGCTTTGGGATTTAATTCATTCAGATACTCACCAATAGCCATGGTGTCCCAAACCCTGCAACCATCATGATCTAATCGCGGAACCAGAATGGAGGGTGACAAGAGCAAGAGTTCTGCTCGGTTATCCACATCATCCGGATGAACCTGCACTTCCTGAAAAGGTAAGCCAGAAAGCTTGAGCATCAGCCAACCGCGTAATGACCATGAAGAATAATTTTTGCTACTAATCGTCAAGGTAGTTTGCTTAGGCATAAGAACTTTCAAATGAGGTACAACTACAACTTATTCCCCCTGAAATAAGGATTGGTAGCCAAATGCCCTATTTTTGACATGTTCTACCCAAATCTGGGCATACCTCACCTTTACGCACCCATCTTGTGCGCCGTAATAATGCACCCTTGTGGTGAACTTATAGACTTTGAGTCATGTCTATACACGCCGCCCTACACCACGTCACCGAATACATATATGACCGCCCAGTCAAACTGGGGCCACAGGTAATTCGTTTGCGACCGGCACCTCACTGCCGCAGCCATATTCTTTCTTACTCTCTCAAAATTGAGCCTGAAGGTCATTTCATTAACTGGCAACAGGATCCATTTTCAAACTATCAAGCTCGTTTGGTTTTTCCTGAACCTACGACGCACTTTAAAGTAACGGTCGATCTTGTTACGGAAATGGCCGTATACAACCCATTTGATTTCTTTTTAGAGCCAGATGCTGAAGACTACCCCTTTACCTACAGCCAAGATCTGAAGAAAGAGTTGCGCCCTTACCTAGGTAAAAAGCGCAATGACGGCATCAACAAATACTTCAAAACGGTTGATCGCAGCAAGATGCGCACGATCGATTTTTTAGTTTCGCTCAATCAAAAAGTTCACAAGGATATTAGCTATACCATTCGAATGGAGCCTGGAGTACAGACCCCAGATGAGACTTTAAAACTTCGCAGTGGTTCTTGTCGTGATTCGGCTTGGTTAATGGTGAATCTCTTGCGTCTTTGCGGACTCGCATCGCGCTTTGTTTCAGGCTATCTTATTCAGCTTAAACCAGATGTCAAAGCGCTAGATGGACCAAGTGGAACAGAGGTAGATTTCACTGACTTGCACGCCTGGTGTGAGGTCTATTTGCCAGGTGCAGGATGGATTGGCTTAGACCCGACTTCCGGCCTATTTGCTGGTGAGGGGCATATCCCTGTTGCCTGCACACCTGAACCTTCAGGTGCAGCCCCGATTGAAGGTGGTGTTGACGAATGTGAAGTGCAATTTGCTCACTCCATGGAAGTCACTCGCATTTATGAAGCGCCCCGAGTAACCAAACCATATACCGAAGAACAGTGGCAAGCGATTGTCGATCTGGGCCATCAAGTTGATAAGCAATTGGTTGCGGGCGACGTTCGCTTGACCATGGGTGGTGAGCCTACTTTTGTATCCGTTAATGGACGTGATGAACGTGAATGGAATGTAGATGCATTAGGGCCAACTAAGCGGGGTTACGCAACCGATTTAGTAGAAAAACTTCGCAAGGAATACGGCGATGGTGGTTTCCTTCATTTCGGTCAAGGCAAATGGTATCCAGGAGAGCAACTCCCTCGTTGGGCTTTGTCAATCTACTGGAGGGCTGATGGACAGCCTATTTGGAAAAATCCCAAACTCTTCGCCGATGAACGCCACCCCACAAACTACACCAGCAAAGATGCTGAAAAATTTGTCTACACACTTTCCAAAAAATTAGGCTTGGCGGACAAATTTATTGAACCTGCCTATGAGGATGTTTTTTATTACCTCTGGCGAGAATCCAAGCTACCAGTCAACGTTGATCCCTTCAAATCAAACCTAGATGATGAGATGGAGCGCACTCGGTTAAAGCGGGTCTTCACTCAGAAATTAGATTCCGTGGTGGGCTACGTCCTCCCTATTGAAGCGAATGAAGGAAAGAATTACTTAGATACCGCCTGGAAGACGGGACCTTGGGAATATCGTGATGATCGCCTCTATCTGTTACCAGGCGATTCACCAATGGGCTATCGACTTCCCCTAGAGTCCCTACCCTGGGTTAGCAAAGCAGACTATCCTTATCTCATTGAGCAAGATCCATTTGCTCCCAGATCGCCATTAAACAGTCAAGCGTCAATTGTTCACCAACAACAACCAACTCGTAAAGAATTTACAGCGTCTGGAAAAACGATTTGGAGTCAGTCACAAGAAGTAAGGCGTCCAAAACGTCAAGAATCAGCCGCATGGGTTACCAGAACAGCGATGTGCGTAGAAGCACGTGATCCAATGCGCTCCAATGGACCCAAGGCAGAGAATGAGCATGGTGGTAAGTCAGGCGTGCTGTATGTCTTTATGCCCCCACTCGCTCGTCTTGAAGACTATCTCAATTTATTGGAGGCGGTAGAAACTACGGCGGAAGAACTTCAGTTTCAAATTGTGCTGGAGGGATATACCCCACCACGCGACCCACGCTTGAAGTTGTTACAGGTGACACCAGATCCAGGCGTTATTGAAGTCAATATTCATCCAGCTCATAACTGGGGCGAGCTAGTTGAGCATACGGAATTCTTATATCAAGCTGCTTTTGAATCTCGCCTTTCTGCTGAGAAATTTATGGCAGATGGCCGCCATACCGGCACAGGTGGTGGCAATCACTTTGTAATGGGTGGTGCAACACCGATTGATAGCCCGTTCTTACGCAAACCCGAGCTCTTGGCTAGCCTAATTTTGTATTGGCACAACCATCCAAGCTTGAGCTATCTCTTTAGTGGCATGTTTATTGGACCAACCAGTCAAGCGCCTCGAGTAGATGAAGCGCGCAATGACCAAATCTACGAGTTAGAAATCGCGCTGAAAGAAATTCATGAGAATCGCAAGAAGTTTGGCCAAAGCATGCCACCATGGCTAGTTGATAGAACACTACGTAATATCCTGATTGACGTCACTGGCAATACGCATCGCAGCGAGTTCTGTATTGATAAGATGTATTCACCAGATAGTCAAACGGGTCGCTTAGGCCTACTAGAGTTACGTGCTTTTGAAATGCCCCCACATGCACATATGAGCATTGTTCAGCAATTACTCATTCGCGCCTTGATAGCTCGCTTCTGGGATAAGCCTTATGAGGCGCCAATGACGCGCTGGGGAACTGAACTCCATGACCGCTGTCTCTTACCAACATTTATCAAAATGGACTTTGATGATGTCATTCAAGAGATGCAAAAGTATGGCTATGACTTTAAGCCGGAGTGGTTTGCACCTCACCTTGAGTTCCGCTTCCCGCTCATTGGACAAGTGCAAACGATGGGCACAGAAATTACCTTGCGCAATGCGCTTGAACCATGGCATGTTATGGGTGAAGAAAATTCAGCAGGCGGAACTGCACGCTATGTTGACTCCTCGTTAGAGAGAATTGAATTGCGTGTTACAGGCCTAAACCAAAGTCGCTACACCATCACCTGCAATGGCGAGCCTTTGCCACTCCAACCAACAGGAGTTGCAGGAGAGTATGTAGCAGGTGTTCGTTATAAGGCCTGGAATCCTCCGTCTAGTCTGCACCCCAGTATTGGTATTCATGTTCCATTGATTTTTGATGTGATTGATACCTGGAATAAACGCTCTGTGGGAGGTTGCCAATATCACGTTGCCCACCCTGGTGGCCGAAACTACGACAACTTCCCCATCAATGCCTATGAGGCAGAGAGTCGCCGTCTTTCTCGCTTCTTTAGGATGGGCCACACCCCGGGAACTGCTGAAGGGGCTCTGGCGAACATTGACCTCCCGGCCAGTAAGGAATTTCCATTTACGCTGGATATGCGTCGGTGAGACAATAGTTTGTGGACAACTCTCAGACCCATTCCTTGAAATATGCGAGCAACCCTTCGCTGGTGGAGGATATCAACCGTCTATCACCCGCACCCAAAGAGGGGCACTTTGATGAGTTGCGAGGGGAATCAGGGTCGCTACTGCCCCAATGGCAAACTTTTTTTGAATCTCTTGGTTCATCCGGGTTAAGCGATCTTGATCAACGCACCCAAGAACTTAACAGGCAGATTCGGGATAACGGCATTACGTATAACGTCTATGCCGACGAGTTTGGTCCGCAGCGCCCTTGGTCAGTAGATTTATTTCCGCTCCTCATTAGCCTTGATTCTTGGCAAAAAATTCAGTCGGGGGTTTTACAACGAGCGCGTTTGCTCGAAGCGATTATGGCGGATGTGTATGGGCCGCAAAATTTGTTGAAGGAAGGATGGATTCCTCCGGCATTAATTCATGGACACCCTGGTTACTTGCGCTCCATGCATGGCGTCGAGCTGAAAAACAGAAAATATCTTCACATCATGGCTTTTGATTTAGCCAGAGCGCCTGATGGATCATGGTCAGTACTGTCTCAACGCACCCAAGCACCTTCTGGTCTTGGCTATCTTTTGGAAAATCGCAACCTGATTACAAGGCAATTTCCCAAAGCATATGAGCTCATGCAGATTGCCCCGCTAGCCAATGCCTATAGGGACTTAATCGATGCATTGAAGCTTGAAAGTCCAGCAGGTGCTAATGCCCATATTGCCCTTCTTACTCCAGGACCTTATAACGAGACCTACTTTGAGCATGCCTATCTCGCTCGTTATCTCGGCCTAACTTTGGTTGAGGGCGGTGACTTAACAGTACGCGATCAACATTTGTTTTTGAAAACAGTACGCGGTTTAGAGCCTGTTCATATTTTGCTCAAACGTTTGGACGATGAGTTTTTAGATCCCTTAGAACTGCGTTCTGACTCCACCCTAGGCGTCCCTGGTCTATTACAAGTTATACGTGCCGGTAATGTTGTGTTGGCAAATGCTCCTGGCTCCGCCTTCCTAGAATCTCCAGCCCTATTGGGATTCTTACCGGCGATTAGCGAACGACTTCTCAATGAAAAAGTTCAGCTTCCAGCAATGGATACCTGGTGGTGTGGTGAACGCGCTGCATTAGAGGCTGCTATTCCAAATTTAGGGCATAGTGCTATTAAGCCAACCTACCCTAATGGCACGGGTCATCAAAATTATGAATCCGCCCTAGGTTGCGATCTGAATCAGGCCCAATTAGATGAATGGGTGGGTCGCATTACGCGCCAGCCAGATGAACACACAGTACAAACCTACATCCCGTTGGCACAAATGCCAACCTGGTTAAATGCTTTTAACCTCAATGATGCGTCTTTGATTGAGCCCCACTCTTATATGTTGCGAGTCTTTGCCTTGAGTGATGGTCCTAATGGCTGGCAAGTATTACCTGGTGGACTTGCCCGTATCGCAAGCACTGATTCAGGTATTGCCTCGATGCAACGGGGCGGTAGTAGTGCGGATGTATGGGTTCAAAGCCCGCAGCCCTCCCAAGAGCAAGGACAACAAACTCAGCACCCGATTCAAGCCCCTGAAAAAGTGATGCGCAAGCGCTTGGTTACCAGCCGCGCAGCTGAGAATCTCTATTGGTTTGGGCGCTATACCGAGCGCAGTGAAAATATTCTGCGCTTAGCCAAGCTTTATCTTGAAAATATTAATAGTGAATACACCCCTTCCCGGTCATTATGGTCTTGGTTAGAAAACCTATGTCACCACTACGGGCTTGTGCCTGAAGGGGTACCAAGTAATTTTGACCAGAGTGATATGCGTCACCGAATTTTTGAGCGTACTTTAATTAACTCTCTCAATGCCAGCGACAGCGTCACCAGCGTGGGCTACAACCTGAACGCCATGAAACGCACTGCCTCTAATGTGAGAGAACGACTCTCCCCGGAACAATGGAGCACTATCAATCATTGCATTGAGCAATTTCAGTCTGATTGCCATAAAGCCAATACCTTTAATGATTTTTCCGCTTCGCTCGCTATCGATGCTTTAAATGGCGCGAGTAGCTGCTTGGCGGCGATAACCGGCGCCCAAACTGACCGTATGACACGTGATGACGGCTGGCAACTACTTTCAATTGGAAGGCATATCGAGAGGCTCGCCTTTCTAACAAACGCATTAGACTCAGCTATCGTTTCTGGCTTACTTAACAATCCAAATACAGATAGCTCAGGTTATACCGCCCTACTCAATTTATTTGACAGCACGATCACCTTTCATGCGCAGCATCAACAAAGTCGCGAGATAGCTCCTTTAATTAGCTTACTGGTGATGGATGATGAAAACCCACGTTCCCTGGCCTGGGTTAGCAAAGCGCTCCGCGCCAGACTCTCTAAACTTGCGGGCACCGAGCGAAATAACCCGGATGAGTTAACTCGTAGCGTCATTAATCTACTAGATTACGACTTATATATCCTATCGACTGCCGATGGGTTTGGCAATCTCCCTAACCTAAGAAATTGTTTGAGTAATTGCTCGCAATCCGCCTGGAATGTTTCAGATGCAATTAGCGCACGCTATTTCAATCTGATTCACTCTAATGAATACAGTATCCAAATGTAATGCGCCATTTATGTTGCTAGAAATTACCCACGATACCCATTACTCTTACGATCCTGATGTAGAGATTGCGCAGCATTTTGCTCACCTCAAACCAGCAGATCTAGAAACACAACGAGTATTAAAGTCCGAAGTTCAGGTGAGCCCCAGGCCTTCTTGGAGCGAAGAAAATCGAGATAGTCATGGAAATGTTTGCACCTTCTTTTCTTTGCAGAATAGGCACAGTGAATTACTCATTACAGCCAAATCACTGATCGAGACTACAGCTACTGAATATGGCCCTAAGCCCCAGGAAACTGCACCCTGGGAGCTGGTACGCGAATACTTCCGCTATCACTCCAATACCCAATGGGATGCCGCCTCAGAATTTTTATTTACATCTCCATTCATTACTTTAAGACCAGAATTCGCAGAATTTGCGAGGGCCAATTTCACAGCTGGTAGACCTATATTAGATGCTGCAATTGATTTGATGAAACGCATCTATAGTGAATTTCATTACGTTAGCAAAAGTACCGATATCAACACCCCAGCACTAGAGGCGCTGAATAAGCGAGAGGGGGTATGTCAGGACTTTGCACATATTTTGATTTCAGCGCTCCGCAGTATCGGCATCCCCGCAAAATATATGAGCGGCTATATTCTGACCAATCCTGCACCCGGTCAAGCAAGACTGATTGGCGGAGATGCTTCGCATGCTTGGGTATCGGTTTATGTTCCTAGCATGGATGAAAGCAGTATTTTAGGTAAGGGCATTTGGTGTGATCTAGATCCAACCAATAATCGCTGGGGCTACGGAACTCCTGGGGAAGATTATGTTCACTTGGCTCAAGGAAGAGATTACTCAGATGTCTCCCCTATTCGCGGGGTGATCCATGGCGGAGCAGATCATACGCTAGAGGTAGCGGTAACGGTGATGCCCATTAACTCTTAAGGCACCCTTCTTTCTCCCCAATAATAAAACCGCCCGAAGGCGGTTTTATTATTTGAAGCGTGCATTACTTTCGACTTAGTCTGCGTAAATACCTGCAGCCTTAATGATTGGTGTCCATAAATCAATCTGCGCCTTCAGATGCTTTTTCAAGCCTTCTGGAGTAGCGCTTGCTTGAGATGGAATCTCAACACCCAACTCCGCCATGTGTTGTTTGTAAAGTGGATCCTGAATAGCCCCTTGCAGTGCCTTGGCCAACTTATCCATCTCTGCTTTTGGTGTGCCCTTAGGAGCATAAACACCATGCCACACTTTCACTTCAAAGTTTTTTAAGCCCTGCTCATTGAGAGTGGGAATCTTTTCAAAGGCCTTAATGCGCTGCATGGTGGTTGTGCCATAAGGCTTCACCGCATTAGTTGCCAACTGACCTGAAAGATTGGTTGTTTGATCACACATCAATTGCACCTGACCACCGATCAAATCGGTCAAGGCAGGCGCAGTGCCTTTGTATGGAACAGTCGTCAAATCCAGCTGAATACGGCTCATAAAGAGCAAGCCGCACAAGTGGCTAGCGGAACCTACGCCCGCATTAGCGTACGCAATCTTACCTATGTTTGCCTTCATATAAGGCAGAAGTTCTTGATAGTTCTTAGGAGGCAAATCTTTATTGCCAACCAAAATCATTGGTACATCGGCAACCTGGCCAACGTATTCGTAATCGGTCATTGGATCAAAGCCCAAGTTCTTATACAAAGCTGGGGCTGTAGACATGCCAATATGGTGAATCAGTAATGTGTAACCATCATTCTTAGAATTAATGACACGTTTAGCCGCAATCGTGCCACCAGCACCAGGACTGTTATCCACAATGACTTGGCCTTTGAGCTGCTTACCCATTGCTAAAGCCAGCTCACGAGCTACTTTATCGGTTGGACCGCCAGCCGAGAATGGCACCACTAAAGTAATAGGGCGATCGCCAGGGAAATCAGCCGCCTTTGCAGCAGAAATACTGACGCCTAATGCACACAGCGAAATCGCTGCAATGCGGAAAATTGATTGGGACATTTTCACGGTAATCCTTGTCATTCTTGGTTAAACATACAAAGCAATAGTTTAGAGAATTTGCCACCCCAGCAGGGGAAAATTCTCTAAAAAATGATTATTTCTTCAGCTTGCCAAAGGCGGCTGCCATTGCATTATTCATTGGGGGCGCTTGCCTTCTATCTTCATGCGGCTTTCTGTTTTCAGGCTCTCTAGGACGATTAAGAGCCCTTTGATCAGGCTTGGAGCCCTCTCTTGGAGCTTCATCTGTCAAACGCATTGTTAGCGCGATGCGCTTACGCTTTTCATCCACTTCCAGCACTTTAACCTTCACTACCTGTCCAGCCTTAACCACGCTATGGGGATCTTTTACGAAGGTATTAGATAAAGCAGAGATATGCACCAAGCCATCTTGATGTACACCAATATCGACAAAGGCCCCAAAGGCGGCAACGTTAGTCACTACGCCTTCTAAAATCATATCCGTCTTGAGGTCGCCAATTTTCTCGACACCATCTTTAAAAGTTGCAGTAGTGAATTCAGGGCGCGGATCTCGACCAGGCTTTTCTAATTCTTTAATGATGTCAGTAACAGTAGGTAGACCAAATTGACCATCAGCATACTTTTCTGGTGAAAGTGACTTCAGCAAGCTGGCATCGCCAATCACTTCTTTTACGCCTTTCTTAATATCCTTCAGAATCTTTTCTACCAAAGGATAAGATTCAGGATGAACTGCAGAGGCATCTAATGGATCATCGCCATTCATGATGCGCAAGAATCCAGCAGCTTGCTCGTACGTTTTATCGCCAAGTCGCGGAACGCTCTTGAGATCGGCCCTCGATTTAAATGCACCCTTGCTATCGCGATAGGCCACTATCCCTTCAGCCACTGTAGAGCTTAAACCAGAAACTCTTGCTAGCAAGGGGGCTGAAGCCGTGTTCACATCAACACCGACAGCATTTACGCAATCTTCTACAACCGCAACTAATGATTTAGCCAACTGGGTTTGCATCACATCATGCTGATACTGGCCTACGCCAATCGATTTAGGATCAATCTTGACCAGTTCGGCTAATGGATCTTGTAATCTTCGGGCAATTGAAACGGCACCGCGCAATGAAACATCCATACCCGGTAATTCTTTTGAGGCATATTCAGACGCAGAGTAAACAGAAGCGCCCGCTTCAGAAACAACAATCTTGGTAAGCTTGAGTTCTGGCTTAGCTTTAATTAGCTCCTGGGCTAATTTATCAGTCTCGCGAGATGCAGTACCGTTACCAATCGAGATTAAGGTGGCATTGTGCTTCTCAGCTAATTTAGCCAAGGCATGCAATGAACCAGCCCAATCATTTTTTGGTTGATGCGGGTAAATGACCTCGGTATCCACTACTTTTCCAGTAGCATCCACCACTGCCACCTTCACTCCCGTTCGCATTCCGGGATCAAGACCAATGGTTACTCTTGGGCCAGCGGGTGCCGCCAGCAAGAGGGCTTTAAGGTTGCGGGCAAATACATTAATCGCTTCAGTTTCTGAACGCTCACGTAACGCTGTCATCAACTCAGACTCCAAATGGAGTGAACACTTGATGCGCCAAGTCCAGCGAACGGTATCTGCTAACCACGCATCGGCAGGTCGCCCTTCATTTTTGATCTTGAAATGATTGGCAATCCGATTTTCACAAGGATTGTGAGGAGAATCCCATTTTGGCTTTTCTTCTTCGCTATCTAAACGTAAATTAACCATTAACATCTGTTCCCGACGACCCCTAAATAAAGCTAAGGCACGATGCGATGGAATAGCTTTAATCGGCTCAGAGTAATCAAAGTAATCAGCGAACTTCTCACCCTCTTGCTCTTTACCAGCAATCACTTTAGATTCGACTACACCGTGATCTTGTAAGTACTCTCTAAGAGATTGTACCAATGCTGCATCTTCTGCAAAGCGTTCCATCAAAATTTGACGTGCACCTTCAAGCGCAGCCTTGGTATCCGCAACACCAGGATTATCTGTCCCATCGACCTGAAACGCTTCCTTCAGATACTTTGCAGCCTCTGTTTCAGGATCGAGCTTGGGGTTATTCAGCAGATCATTTGCCAATGGCTCTAAGCCAGCCTCTAAGGCAATTTGCGCCTTAGTCCTTCTCTTGGGTTTATACGGTAAATAAAGATCCTCTAAGCGAGTCTTATCCTCTGCCAACATAATGGCCTTCAGCAACTCTGGCGTCATCTTGCCCTGCTCCTCAATAGAAGCAACGATTGTCTTGCGGCGATCCTCTAGTTCACGAAGATAGCTAAGACGCTCTTCCAATAAACGTAACTGCGTATCATCCAACCCCCCGGTAGCTTCTTTACGATAACGAGCGATAAATGGTACGGTAGCGCCCTCATCCATCAGAGCTATAGCAGCGGCTACTTGAGCAGGCTTAGCAGCAAGTTCTTGGGCAAGACGTTGTTCAATTGATGGCAGCATGTATATCTAGTTTTATTTATTTAACTTATAAATGATTAATTTATAGTTTTGATTTCAATGAAGAACAAAAGCCACCCGGAGGTGACTTTTGTTGTGTAGCTGAAAAAGAGCTTACTCGCGGGATGCTTTCTTACGATCATGCTCTTTCAGGTGGCGCTTACGGATACGTACACTTTTCGGCGTTACTTCAACCAACTCATCATCACTAATGAATTCAACCGCATATTCCAAGGTCAAATCAATTGGCGTTACTAAGCGAACTGCTTCGTCAGTGCCTGAAGAGCGAACGTTGGTTAATTGCTTACCTTTAATTGGGTTAACGACCAAGTCATTGTCTCGACTATGGATACCAATCACCATTCCCTCGTATACAGGATCACCATGGCTAACAAACATACGACCACGATCTTGTAACTTCCAAATAGCGTAGGCAACTGCTTCGCCATCATCTTGACTAATCAATACGCCATTATGACGTTCACCCAAGATGCCATCTTTCGCTGGAGCATAAGAATCAAATGTATGACTCATCAAACCATTACCGCGAGTCATGGTCATGAAGTCGCCTTGGAAGCCGATCAGACCACGTGCAGGAATGCGGTACTCAAGACGGGTGCGGCCTTTGCCATCACTCACCATATCTTGCAACTCACCCTTACGCTTACCCAAGTCTTCCATCACAGAACCTTGAGTGGCATCTTCTACGTCAACCGTTAAGTTCTCATACGGCTCCATTTTGACGCCATTCTCCTCATGAAAGACAACGCGTGGACGGGAAACTGCCATCTCATAACCTTCACGACGCATGGTCTCTACCAAGATGGTGAGATGCAACTCGCCACGACCTGATACTTCAAATACGGTGTCATCATCAGTTTCTTTTACGCGCAAAGCCATGTTGGCTTTTAATTCGCGGTCTAAACGTTCACGAATTTGACGGCTAGTTACAAACTTACCTTCACGACCAGCTAATGGACTAGTGTTTACCATAAAATTCATAGTCAAGGTCGGCTCATCAATCTTGAGCATTGGCAATGGATCTGGCTTGTCAACCGCACATACTGTTGTGCCAATGGCCAAATCTTCAATACCATTGATGAGGGCGATATCGCCAGCAACAGCCTCGTCAACGATTTCTCGCTCCAGGCCTTTAAATTTCAATACTTGGTTGATACGGCCTTTGAATGGCGTGCCATCAGGACCATTCATGCAGAGCACTTCCATACCTGACTTCACACGGCCCCGGCTAATACGGCCAACTCCGATCTTGCCAACATAGCTGTTGTAGTCAATTGAAGAAATCTGGAATTGCAAGGGGCCTTCTGCGTCGTCATCACGCACAGGAACGTGCTTCAGAACAGCATCAAACAAGGGGCGCATAGTACCTTCACGCACATCTTCTGACTCTCCTGCATAACCATTCAAGCCTGATGCATAGATCACTGGGAAATCTAACTGCTCTTCAGTTGCGCCTAGTTTGTCAAATAATTCAAAAGTTGCGTTAATCACGTAGTCGCAACGTGCGCCTGGACGGTCAACCTTGTTAATCACAACGATTGGCTTCAAACCCAATGCCAAAGCTTTCTTGGTAACGAAGCGGGTCTGCGGCATTGGACCTTCAACCGCATCAACCAAAAGCAATACACCGTCAACCATCGAGAGAACGCGCTCTACTTCACCACCGAAGTCCGCGTGTCCTGGGGTATCAACGATATTAATATGTGTACCGTCATATTCCACTGCGCAGTTCTTGGACAAAATAGTAATGCCACGCTCTTTTTCCAAGTCGTTTGAGTCCATGACGCGTTCGGTCATTTTTTCATTTGAGCGGAATGTGCCTGATTGGCGCAAGAGTTGGTCAACCAAGGTAGTTTTTCCGTGGTCAACGTGGGCGATGATAGCGATGTTACGAAGTGCGCGTTTAGTCATGTGAAGCTTCTTGAGTTAAAGATAAGTAAAAGGGTTATAAATAATGATTAATTAATGAGCCTGCGAAATCAAGCGCTTTGGATGCAAAACACCAGAACGCCAATCAGCAGTACCAATAAAGTTATGAGGAGCAGCGGTCGCTCGATAAATGCGTACCAATGCTTCAATGGAAGGTAAGTTCAGAGGAACACGCTGTCCCATTTCAAGACGTTTAGCTTGTTGCTCATCCACCGTTAAGTGTGGCAATGTTTGCAGCAAGGCATCAACAGGCAATATGTAGTCGGCGCTATTCTGAAGGCTGCTTTGTATCGCCTCAATCGTAAAGGACTGCTCAAGATTGAGATGCCCCACTTCGGTTCGGCGTAATCCCACCAAATGGGCGCCACATCCTAGGGCATTACCAATATCTTCTGCTAGAACGCGAATATAGGTTCCTTTGCTACAGCTGACTTTTAACGTAGCTTCTGGCCAAGCGATGTCAGTCCAACGAATGGAGTGAATAGTGATATCTCGCGGAGTGCGCTCCAACTCAACACCTGCACGAGCATATTCATATAAAGGTTTGCCATCACGCTTGAGTGCAGAATACATTGGCGGCACTTGAGAAATAGGCCCTGTAAATTTTGGGAGCAAGGCATCTAATGCAGATTTGAGCTCAACTTCATTGGCAAATACCGGCAAAGGTAATTCTTCAATAGTGAGACCCTCAGCATCGCCGGTATCAGTGCGTGAGCCGAACTTTACTCGAGCGATATAAGACTTATCAGCTTCAAGCAGGTCTTGTGAATACTTAGTTGCTTCGCCTAAGCAGATAGGCAATAAGCCAGTCGCCATTGGATCTAATGTACCGGTATGGCCAGCCTTGTCAGCATTAAAGGCACGCTTGACGGCAGTAACCGCACCCTGAGAACTCATTCCAGCGGGTTTATCTAGTAGCACTACGCCGTCGATCCGTATAGACATGAATTACTTAGTCTCGTCTTTGTGATCGCTCTCAACTGCTTGATCGATCAATCGAGACATTTCTATGCCATGCTCTACTGAGCTGTCATAGTGAAAATGTAAAGTAGGAACGGTATGAATATGCAAACGCTTAAACAAGAGTGAGTGCAAGTATCCGGCTTTTTCTTGAAGCGCCCTTAACGCATGCTCAGGCTCAGCACCCAAAACTGTAAAGAACACTTTGGCATGGGCCAGATCCGGTGTGAGCTCAATACTTTGTAAGGTAATCAAGCCCAAACTCGGACTACGCAATTCGCGGGGAATAAGCTCGGCCAGGTCTCGCTGAATTTGATCGGCGAGACGCTGGTTACGATGCGGGCTAGTTTTATGCATATTGCTTAGAGTGAACGTGCAACTTCAGTAACTTCAAATACTTCAAGCTGGTCACCTTCTTTAATGTCGTTATAGCCCTTTAATGACAGGCCGCACTCGACACCGGCACGAACTTCCTTAGCATCATCTTTGAAGCGCTTGAGAGAGTCCAGTTCACCAGTCCAAACAACGACGTTGTCACGCAAGAGACGAACACTAGATGTGCGCTTGATAATTCCATCAACTACCAAGCAACCTGCAATTGCGCCAACCTTAGATACCAAGAAGACTTGACGAATCTCAACGAGACCAGTGATTTCTTCTTTTTTATCTGGAGTCAACATGCCGCTCAGAGCCAACTTTACTTCATCCACTGCGTCATAGATGATGTTGTGATAACGAATATCCACACCATTGTTTTCAGCTAACTTGCGAGCTGCCGCATCTGCACGGGAATTGAAGCCAAAAATAACCGCTTTAGAAGCCACTGCTAAGTTCACGTCAGTTTCAGTAATGCCACCAACACCTGCGTGAACAATTTGCACCTTCACCTCCGGTGTAGAAAGCTTCATTAATGACTGTGCCAAAGCTTCTTGAGAGCCCTGTACATCAGCTTTAATGATCAATGGCAATAACTTAGCCTCAATAGCGCCTTCTTCCATGTTTTCCATCATGGTTTCAAGCTTGAATGCTTGCTGTTTAGCCAACTTCACATCACGGAACTTACCTTGACGGAACAATGCAATCTCGCGAGCCTTACGCTCATCCGGAACCACCTGTACTGACTCTCCAGCTGCAGGAACATCCCCTAAGCCTTGGATTTCAACAGGGATAGATGGGCCTGCTTCATTACATGGCTTACCGTTTTCATCCAGCATGGCGCGGACGCGACCATAGGTTGAACCCGCCAACAACATATCTCCACGTTTGAGCGTGCCTGATTGAACCAATATGGTTGCTACAGGGCCCTTACCTTTGTCCAAACGCGCTTCAATGACTAAACCTTGGGCCGGTGCATCTTTGGGCGCTTTCAATTCCAAGATTTCAGCTTGCAAGAGTACGTTCTCAAGCAGGGCATCAATGCCCTCACCAGTTTTTGCGGATACCGGAATAAATGGCACATCGCCACCGTATTCTTCAGGAACCACTTGCTCTGCCACCAACTCAGTTTTGACGCGCTCGGAATTGGCTTCTGGCTTATCAATCTTGTTAATTGCCACAACAATTGGAACGCCACCTGCAAGCGCATGGTGAATTGCTTCTTTTGTTTGCGGCATCACGCCGTCATCTGCCGCAACAACCAAGATCACAATGTCCGTTGCCTTGGCACCGCGAGCACGCATTGCCGTAAAGGCTTCGTGACCCGGAGTATCTAAGAAGGTAATCATGCCGCGTGGAGTTTCCACATGGTATGCACCAATGTGCTGAGTAATGCCGCCAGCCTCACCGGTAGCCACTTTGGCCGCACGAATCTTATCGAGCAAAGAAGTTTTACCGTGATCAACGTGACCCATCACTGTAACTACTGGTGGACGTGGCAACAACTCTGCATCGTGACCATCGGTACCAAGATCTAAATCTGGATCATCTAATTTCGCAGCAAAAGCCTTATGGCCCATTTCTTCAACAAGAATCATTGCGGTATCTTGATCAAGCACTTGATTAATGGTGACCATTTGACCCATACCCATCAGCAACTTAATCACTTCCGCACTCTTCACTGCCATTGCATGAGCTAACTCAGCAACAGTAATGGTTTCTGGTACGTGAACATCACGCACTATGGCTTCTGTTGGTACTTGGAAGTTGGTATCTACGTTCGCCTCAGCAATTTGACGTTGCTTCTTACGACCACCGCCTGAACGCCAACCACCAACACCACCAGAAGAATCGCCGCGAGTCTTTAGGCCGCCAGGTTTCTTAGCGCCCTCTTCTTGCCAAGTGGATGATGTCTCAGAAGATTTAATAGTCTTGCCACCAACTTTGGCAACAGCCTTCTTCTTATCATCAGCACCTTCAACTTTTGCAGGTTTATGCAAAGTGCCTTTTTTCGCTTCTTCAGCAGCAATTTCACTAGGTGCTTTGAGAACACGTGCAGGAGCGCTCATCATGTCGCGGATTGCTAAAGCCTCAGCTTCAGCCGCAGCACGACGAACGCGAATATCTGCCAATTCTTTTTCTTTGCTAGCAGCCAAATCTTTAGCTGCTTTATCTGCTGCCGCCTTTTTCTCTGCTGCCGCTGCGGCAGCATCCGGCGCTGTACCTACAGGCGCCTCTTCTTTAGCAATTACTGGAGCTGCAACTTCTTTTTGACGTGCTTCTTCGGCAGCTCTCATTTCCGCTTCTTGGCGAGCCAACAACTCAGCTTGGCGTGTTGCCTCTGCCGCGCGTTTTTCCAACTCCTCTTCGGAAATAACGGGTTTAGCTGGTGCTGCTGGAGCAACTTCTTTAGCCGCTGGAACTGGAATCTCTTCAGGCGCCTTATCACCGGCCTTAACGAGCACACGCTTTTTACGAACTTCAACCTGCACAGTGCGAGTACGTCCAGCAGAGTCTGCTTGACGAATTTCTGAGCTCTCACGCTTGATTAAAGTAATCTTTTTACGCGCGCCAGTATCTGCACTGCCATGCTCTTTTTGCAAATGCTCAAGCAGGACAGTTTTGTCCTTTTCGGTAATGCTATCGTCCTCAGAACCTTTTTCGATACCAGCCGCCTTCAACTGCTCCAAGAGGTCTGGCGCGGTACGTTTTAATTCTTTAGCGAGTACTTTTACTGTTGTTGCCATGCACTACTTCCTCTCATGAAGTAAACCAATGTTCGCGCGCTTTCATGATGAGCGTTTTCGCAGTTTCTTCGTCAATTTGTGTCGCCTCAACCAGCTCATCAACAGCTAGTTCCGCAAGGTCGTCACGGGTATGTACCTGATTGTCAGCAAGCTTAGCAATCAGTTCTGTGGTCATTCCTTCCAGGGAACGCAAGTCTTGTGACACTTCGCCGATACGCTCTTCTTTTGCCAACTCCATAGTTAACAAAGAATCACGGGCGCGGGTACGCAACTCATTCACAGTATCTTCATCGAATGAATCAATCTCTAACATTTCAGACAATGGTACGTAGGCCACCTCTTCTAATGTATTGAAACCTTCTTCAATCAAAATATCAGCCACTTCTTGGTCGACGTCCAACTTGTCCATAAACAATTGACGTACAGAAGAAGCTTCTTTTTCAGTTTTCTCAGCAGACTCTTCAGGGGTCATGATGTTGATCTGCCAACCAGTCAAATCACTTGCCAAACGAACGTTTTGTCCACTGCGGCCAATAGCGATTGCCAAATTCTCTTCATCAACCACTACATCCATCGCATGACGCTCTTCATCAACCACGATTGATGAAACTTGAGCTGGAGCCAAAGCACCAATTACAAATTGGGCTGGATCTTCAGACCACAATACGATATCCACTGCTTCGCCAGCAACTTCATTACGAACCGCAGTCACACGGGTGCCACGTACGCCAACGCAAGTGCCAATTGGATCGATGCGCTTGTCATAAGTAATAACCGCAATTTTTGCGCGGATACCAGGATCACGGGCAGCGCCTTTGATCTCTAATAAACCCTGCTCCATCTCAGGAACTTCGTTCTCAAACAACTTAATTAAGAAGTCTGGGCAAGTACGGGAGAGTTCGATTTGTGGGCCACGTGCTTCACGATCCACCTTAAGGATGTATGCCCGCACACGGTCGCCAGAACGTAAGTTCTCTTTTGGAATCATTTGATCGCGGCGGAGCAATGCTTCAACACGACCAGATTCAATAATCAGGCCATTCTTGTCAGCACGCTTCACGGTACCAGTCATGACTTTTTCGCCACGCTCAAGGTAGTCGTTCAAAATCTGTTCACGCTCAGCATCACGAATGCGCTGCAAGATCACTTGCTTAGCAGCTTGTGCGCCGATACGACCGAAGGCTAAAGATTCGATTTGCTCTTCGATGTAGTCACCAACTTCCATGTCGGCGAGTTGCTCTTGGGCTTCAAATTGCAGAATCTCTTTGTCCGGCTCTTGCAAACCAGCTTCATTGGGCACAACCAACCAGCGACGGAAGGTTTCGTATTCACCAGTTTCACGATCAATCGCAACACGGATATCCACATCTTCTGTAGCGTAGCGCTTCTTAGTCGCAGAGGCTAAAGCCATCTCCAACGCTTCGAATACGATCGCTTGATCAACGTTCTTTTCACGCGCTAACGCGTCTGCCAACATGAGAACTTCTCGGCTCATGACTTTCTTCCTTTGAAATCAATAACAGGGACCAACCGAGTCTTATCGACCTCGGCTAAAGAGAACTCCAATTGAGAGGGCTGACCATCAGCACCCTCAAATACCAAACCAAACTTTGCATCTGGTGAATTCAATTCACCACTCAGCAAACCTTGCAACTCACCACGAAAATTCTTGCGACCGCCAGCTGCAACGCGCAATTTCAAATCCACTTGCATTCCAGCAAAGCGCTCATAATCAGCGGCACTTTTCACTGGACGATCCAGTCCTGGAGATGAAATCTCTAAACGCTCATAAGGAATGTTTTCAACTGGCAAGGTGTAACTCAACTGATGGCTCACCTTTTCGCAATCCAAAACAGAAATCAAGCGTTCGTAATCTGGGTTTTCAATCGTGACGCGCAGCAATCCACCGGCTTCACGCTCTATCTCAACTAGCGTGTAACCCAAGTTTTCCAGCTCTGCAGAAATAACCTGCTGATCTTTCACGACGCCCCTTCATACCAAAATGGCAAAAAAAAATGGGCTTCAAAGCCCATATTCTCGAAATTCAGAACAGGCCGACTTACGTTGATCGCAACATCAGTCGGTAACCACTAAAAACAGCAGAATACTGCTGTAAGACCAAAATTATAGCCTATTTGGCAGAAAACTGATACAAATCAGAAGCTTTCGCCCGGATTACGGGGTTTTCTAGGTCCCTTATTGAAGGGTTTGCGCCCTTTTGGTGCGCTACGCTTAGGTCCATTTCCAGGACTCTGAGGATTGCCTGTCACAAAAGCGGACTGCCCGTGGTGAACTTTGCTGCCTTTACTGCGGTTTTGGCCCTGACCGCCTTGACCACCCTGTCCGCCTTGTCCACTGCGACCACCTTGACCGCCCTGACCAGGTCTGCCGCCTTGAGTGCGCCCACGGAATGGCCCGCGCCCCTCGCTAGAACCGCCGCCGCCAGCCGGTTTGCCACCCCTACCTTGATGCGTTAGGCCGTTATGGCCACTAGCAAGGGTTAAAGCATCACGGGAACCCCAATAAGAAACTGAGGTTTGCATTGGATCCGGTTGGAAATCTTCACCCATCGGGCGACGATCACGATTATTGGGATTCGGGTTGCGGCCCTTGTCTTGTGGCTGTGGCATTTTTAAGCCAGCAGACTTCATCAAGTTATAAATACCGCCCGCCTCAATCTCTTCCCATTTGCCACGTCTTAAACGTGGAGGCAATAAGAAAATACCATAACGAGTTCGGATCAAGCGAGATACTACATGACCAACCGCCTCAAACATACGACGCACTTCGCGATTACGACCCTCACTTAATGCAACGTGATACCAACGATTAGCGCCTTCACCACCGCCCATTGCTAGACGTAAGAATTTAGCTTGGCCATCATCGAGCGTAATGCCACTCTTTAATAGTGAAGTATTTTCTTGGCTCAAGTCACCTAAGATGCGCACGGCGTATTCACGCTCAACACCATAACGGGGATGCATTAAGCGATTTGCTAACTCACCAGAAGTGGTAAACAATAAAAGACCTTCGGTATTAAAGTCTAATCGACCTACCGCGATCCAGCGTCCTTGACGCGGCTTTGGCAAACGATCAAATACGGTTGGACGACCCTCTGGATCTGACTGGCTAACGATCTCACCTGCAGGCTTGTGGTACATGATCACGCGCGGTGGCTTAGTCTGAATCTTGCGATGTACTGGCTTGCCATTGATGCGCACTTGATCGGTTGGTCCAATGCGCTGACCAATATGTGCTGGTAATCCATTCACCGATACGCGCCCTTGAATAATCAAGTCTTCCATATCGCGACGGGATCCCATACCAACATCAGCTAATACCTTGTGCAACTTAACGGTATCTTCATCATCAGCATCATCATCCAAACCATCGAGGTCAGACCAAACTTCATCACGCAAACTGAGTGGGAGATCATCAACGTTGGCAAACTGCAGACTACTCATTTCCTCATCCGTTGGCGCATCTGAATCTTCATCCTCGCGTGAACGTTGTGCACGTTGTGCGCGACGCTCTGCACCAGTTTGATGAGATACCTCGTTCTCATTCACACCATCGGGATTTTTTAATTCCTCAACTTCAGGAGCATCTAAAGCGGCGTCAAATTCACCAGAGACAACTGAAGCAAACAAAGCCTCACTCTCAGCTAGATTGGGAGCTAATTTAGAAGATTGGTTATTGCCTTGATTGTTACCGCCTTCGCGCGGACCATTGGCATCGCCACCTTCGCGGCGTGGCCGATCTTTGTTAAATGGGCGTTTCTTATTAAACGGGTGTTTACCGCCTCCAGCACCCTGGCGACGTGGGCGGCGTTCACCGCGCTCTCCACCTTCAGACTTTTGGCCATCTGAGTTCGATGGCGCAACGTCTGCATTAGAAGGGGTTGCCGATGGATTTACTACCGGGGATGAATCGTTTTCGTTAGAGCTTGTCATTAATTATTATTTTGTTTCGTCTGGATTGTCTTCAGACTCAGGGGTAACTTCCTCAGAATCTAGCTCAGAAATATCAATGATGATTTCCTCTGCAGTGATTTCAGTTGTCTCTTCTTCTATTTCGATCACCTCTTGAGCATCAGTATCAATTACTACTGTCTCTACCGTAGCAGATGGATCAAACTCCATTACCGCTTGACCTAATTGCGCTGCAGCAGCCATTGGCGCCGCATCTTCCAGCATCGGCAAGCTTTGTAAATTGGTCAAACTGAGATCGTCTAAAAATTGCTTAGTAGTGGCATACAAGCCTGGGCGTCCAACGGTTTCTTTATGCCCAATCACCTCAACCCAACCACGATCTTCCAACTGCTTCATTACATTACTACTCACAGCAACACCGCGAATTTCTTCGATCTCACCACGGGTGACAGGTTGATGGTAAGCAATGATGGCCAAAGTTTCCATCACGGCACGTGAATATTTTGGTGGCTTTTCTGGAGTCAAGCGATCAAGGTACTCGCGCATTGAGATACGGCTTTGAAAACGCCAGCCAGTTGCGATATGTACCAACTCCATACCCTTGTCATCCCAAACACGTTGCAGCTCGACTAATGCTTCATCGATATCTGCCGTAGTGATGTCCTCTACAAATAAGCGAGACAAATCAGCAACGGTGAGTGGTTCCTGTGCGCACAGGAGGGCTGTTTCAATGACGCGCTTATTTTGATCGTCCATAAAATTCGGGCTACCAGGAGTAATCCTGGCTAGGCTTTAAAAGGTATTTAGTAATGGGTTTTGGTGTTCTCAAGCTACTACGGACAATCCATCTCATCAATTCTTCTTGGGATATGCCCGCGCTGAAACGAAGTACTTTTCGTTCACCATGCTCTTATTATAAGGTAGGCTCAATACAATAGCCACATGCACAAGAATTCCACCAAACCCCCTTTATTTATGCCTAAGGCGATCTATTCCATAGAGCGCCGTCGACTCCTGGGCCTCGGAATTGGTATGGGGACCCTACTTGGAGGCGCAGGTTTGAGCTCTTGTAGCCTGGTGGGGAGTAAAAAACCTGTCGTTGGCCTAGTTCTGGGTGCTGGAGCAGCTCGAGGTTTTGCCCACATAGGCGTCATTAAGGTATTGGAAGCCCAGGGCATTAGACCCGATATTGTTGTCGGCAGTAGCGCTGGCAGTGTCATTGCCTCCCTCCTCGCATCAGGCGCCACCGGGAATGATCTGAATCGCTTGGCCCTCAATCTGGATGAGGCCACGATTGCTGACTGGGGTCTCCCGTTTGCCGGCCGTTTTGGCGGGCTCATTAAAGGTGATGCACTACAAAATATGGTTAACCGAGAAGTGCAAAATAAATCGATTGAGCAAATGCGCATCCCCTTAGGTATTGTTGCCACTGAATTGCAGTCCGGCAAAGGGGTTTTATTTAGGACAGGTAATACCGGTCTAGCCGTTCGCGCATCTTGCAGCGTACCCGGAGTATTTCAGCCGGCAGTAATCAGCGGCAAAGAATATGTGGACGGTGGTTTAGTAGCACCAGTGCCAGTCAGCTATGCAAGACAGATGGGGGCAACCCTAGTCATTGCAGTAAATATTTCTTCTGAGCCAGTTCATCAAGATGCCAGTGGAACCTTAGGTGTCTTGCAGCAAACCATCTCCATCATGCAGAGAAGTATTAATCAGTACGAACTCAAAAGCGCTGACATCGTGATTCAGCCGCAGTTAAAACAAATGGGTAGTGGTGATTTCAAATCCAGAAATGCCGCCATACTCGCTGGTGAAGCTGCAGCACAAGAGCAAATGGGTTTGATTAAAGAGAAGCTGAAAGGCTAATAGCAATCAGGCTGAGAGTCTCTTACTTAAAGGCTGCGTGAATTACGCTTAAGATTTTTGACTTCGTTGAGAAGCTCTTGACGCTCAGAGTCATCGAGATTGTCGCTACCATCTAAACGACGTGCTCCGTCAAAACGTTTATCCCAATAGAGGCTGCCGAGATCATCCACTCGAACATTGGTACCTCTGGAAGGTGAGTGAATGAATTTGTTATCACCCACATAAATTCCAACATGAGAAAAAGTAAGGCGCATCGTATTAAAAAATACGAGATCGCCTGGTTGCAATTCTTCACGGGTAATCGGTTTACCAACACGGCTCATTTGCGTTGACTTACGCGGCAATAAGAATCCCAACTTATCTTTGAAGACATAGCCAACGAAGCTACTGCCATCTAATCCAGACTGCGGTAATTCTGTGTCCCAGCGATAGCGCACGCCAATAACTTCCATAGCGCGGTTAATTAATTCGTCTGACTTGCCAGTCACGGTATCGGCCAAGCGGTCTGATACTCGGGCAATGTAGGAGCGCCCTGCTTGGAACATACTTTCTTTGGGAACTACAGCATCCGCAGATGCCTCTACCGCCGTATCAACCGCATAGGCAGATACAGAGATGATGGCGCCTAAACCTAGGCCCAGTAGTTTCAAAAGAAGTGCTTTTTTCAATGACATCGGTTCAGTTTAACAAAGAACCCTCAATTAACCAAGTCTTCACTCTATGCTTAAGTCTTTGTTTATAATGATAAATTTGCTTTATATCGGGGCAAATGCACCAAATTAGCCCATTCAGGGGGGTTTTGATCTGCTATCTAAGTCAGCTCTGCAGCAGCAAATAGCTCTTTCGTATAGGTCTGACGAGGGTACTTAATCAGGGTTTCGGTATCACCAAATTCCACCACCTTGCCCCCTTTGAGAACCATCACCTCGTGAGACATTGCTCTAATAACTGCTAGATCGTGACTAATCATGAGATACGCCAAGTTGTACTTTTTTTGCAGCTCGGTTAATAAGGCAAGTACCTGTTTTTGAATAGAGACATCCAATGCCGAGGTGGGCTCATCTAATACCAAAATTTGTGGGCGCAAAATTAAGGCACGCGCAATCGCAATTCTCTGGCGCTGCCCTCCAGAAAATTCATGTGGGTAGCGCAGAAGCGCAGAACGATCTAAGCCCACCTCTTTGAGCATATCCACTACACGTGTCTCACGTTCTGCAGTAGACAGTTTCGGAAAATGCACATCCAATCCCTCAGAAATAATCTGCAATACGTTCATGCGCGGTGACAGCGAGCCAAAGGGATCCTGAAAGATCACCTGCAAGCTAGAACGCATCGCACGTCGCTCAATAGGCTTGAGTTTTTGCCAATCGCTACCAAGCACATCAACATTGCCATTCACTTCTGCCATTGAATCACCTAGCAAGCCGAGTACAGCCATACCTAGGGTGGTTTTGCCAGAGCCAGACTCTCCAATCACACCAATGGTCTGACCTTGCTTTAGTTCAAAGCTCACTTTTTTCAATACTTTATGTGATGGCGCTTTTTTAAACCAGGAGACTGATTCTTCGCTCGGGTAAGCAACCGAGAGGTCCTCTGTTTTCAACAATACCGGAGCTAATGGCATCAGAGGTGCCAGATCGCGTACCGGCTCACTATTGACCAAGGCACGCGTATAAGGATCCTCTGGGCGCTCAAACACTTGTTTGGTTGGCCCAGCCTCCATCAAGTTACCTTGATTTAGGACAGCTACACGTTGCGCAAAATGCTTCACCAAATTGAGATCGTGGGTAATCAACAGAATGCCCATGCCACCATGATCTTTGGATTCTTCTTGGAGCTCTTTGAGTAAATCCAAGATTTGCAAACGCAAGCTCACGTCTAAAGCTGTCGTAGGCTCATCGGCAATCAGTAGCCGTGGCTTACATGCCAAAGCCATCGCAATCATGGCGCGCTGCCTTTGGCCACCCGAAAGTTGATGTGGATATGAATGAAAGCGGCGTTCAGGCTCTGGAATGCCCGTCTTTCTGAGTAGATCAATTGCAGCATCAATCGAATCCGCCTTAGAAATCAAAGGTTGATAGATTTGTACTGCCTCGATGATTTGATTACCAACAGTAAAGAGTGGGTTCAGAGCCGTCATCGGCTCCTGAAACACCATCGCAATCTCACGACCACGAATCTCCCGAATATCTTGGATAGACATCGAGAGCAAGTCCACCGTACCCTCCCCATCTTTTTTATTCCACAAAATCTTTCCAGAGACTTTGGCGCCCTCGGGCTCTAAACGTAATGGCGCCAATGCAGTCAGCGTCTTACCTGAGCCAGATTCCCCAACTAATGCCACACGCTCGCCAATGCCGATTTCTAAATCCAGATGATTGACTGCAAACTTTTCACGACGACCCGTTCCAAATGAAATACACAGATCTTCATAACGAAGCAAACTCATGAACGACCTCCGCTCATTACGCCAGCCTTGCGAGAATCAAAAGCATTACGCAATGCTTCACCCATAAAAGTTAATAGCAACAGAGTTGCGACCAAGACAACAAAGGTTGATAGAGAGATCCACCAGGCATCAAGATTGCTTTTGCCTTGAGAGAGTAGTTCACCCAAGCTTGGAGTACCTGGGGGTACACCCAAGCCTAAAAAGTCCAAGCTGGTTAACGACAAAATGGCGGCACTCATGCGAAATGGCAAAAAGGTAATCACTGGTGTCAAGCTATTAGGCAGAATGTGACGCCACATGATTTGCAAATTGGTTAAACCCAATGCTCTTGCTGCACGCACATATTCCAGGGCGCGATTGCGGAAAAATTCTGCACGGACGTAATCTGATAGGCCCATCCAACCAAAAGCGGCTAACAAAATAATCAGTAGGGAAACACTGGGATTAAAGATTGAGGCAAAAATGATGAGCAAGTACAGCTCTGGCATAGCTGACCAGATTTCTATCAGGCGCTGCGAGACTAGGTCAAACTTTCCTCCAAAGAAGCCCATTAAGGATCCAGTGATGATGCCCACACTCACGCCAACGATCGTTAGTGCAAGACCAAAAAGAATCGATAAGCGAAAACCATAGATCAGGCGAGCCAAAACATCGCGCCCACGATCATCGGTCCCTAACCAGTTCTCCCATGATGGTGGTGCTGGATTAGGCACTTGTGAAAAATAATTGAGCGTCTCATAGCTATAGTGAATCGGCGGGTAGATTGCCCAGTTTCCATTACTAGTAATGTTCTGACGAATATCGGGATCTAAGAAATCAGTTGGAGTCGCAAAGTCACCACCAAAAACAGTTTCTGGCTGACTCTTCACAATCGGAAAATAGAAATGGCCTTCATAGCGCACCACCAAAGGCTTATCATTCGCAATCAATTCAGCGCACATCGATAAGCCAAAGAGGATCATGAAGATCCATAAGCTTACATACCCTATACGACTATTTTTGAAGCGCTGCCAACGACTCATGAGCCGCCTCCTGCACCAAACTGAATGCGTGGGTCTACATAAACATAGCAAAGATCAGAGATTAACTTGGTGAATAGGCCAATCAGAGTGAATAAATACAGAGTGCCGAAAACTACTGGGTAGTCACGACGCATTACAGACTCGTACGAAAGCAAACCGAGTCCGTCTAATGAGAATAGTGTTTCGATCAATAGTGAGCCAGTAAAGAATGCGCCGATAAATGCGGCCGGAAAACCCGTTACTAAGGGCAAGAGTGCGTTACGGAATACATGCTTCCATAGCACTTGCTTTTCAGTAAGGCCCTTTGCGCGCGCAGTCAAAACATACTGCTTACGAATCTCTTCCAAAAAAGAGTTCTTAGTCAACATCGTGACTACGGCGAAACTACCCAAAACAGAGGCGGTAATCGGCAACACTAAATGCCACAAGTAATCCATGACTTTGCCAACCAAACTCAGATCACTCCAATTATCTGAAGTGAGGCCTCGTAGCGGGAATAACTGCAAGAAACTGCCTCCGCCAAAAAGCACCAGCAATAAGACACCCAATACAAAACCAGGAATCGCATAACCCACCAAGATCATGCTGCTGGTTACGGCATCAAAACGTGAACCATCGCGCACTGCTTTAGCTATTCCCAAGGGTATGGAAACTAAATACGTGATGAAGAAGGTCCATAGTCCAATGCTGATCGAGACCGGCAACTTAGAGACCACTAAAGTCCAAACGCTTTCGTGCTGGTAATAGCTTTGACCCAAGTCGAATCTGGCAAAGCGGCCTAACATCATGAAATAGCGTTCAAGTGGTGGCTTATCGAAACCATATAACGCTTTCACCTCCTCTAGGCGCTGTGCATCCACACCTTGACGGCCGCGATAGGTTGATCCGGACCCAGAGGACTCGGAGCCGCCTGTTGCAGCGCCACCCTTCCCTTTTAGTTCCAATACCATTTGCTCTACTGGACCACCAGGAACAAATTGCACTACTGCGAAGGTAAGCGTTAATACTCCCAAGATGGTAGGAATCATCAAGAGCAAACGTTTAAAAATATAAGCGCGCATTTGACCTTGCATTATTTGACCTCTTCTTTCCACCAATTTTGCATGATCCATGTCTCGGCCGAGTAATACAAAGGAGGTTCTGGATAACGCATCTCGTGGCGGAAGGCAACACGATGCGTTGGGTTGTACCACTGCGGCACAACGTAATAACTATTCCACAGAACTCTGTCTAGGGCTCTCGTTGCGGTTCTTAACTGTTCCCGATTTTGTGCTCTGGTAATTTCATCAATCAAAGCATCCACCACAGGAGACTGCACACCAATCACATTATCAGAGCCTTTTTCTTTAGCAGCCTGACTGCCAAAGCGATCCCAGAGTTCATTGCCTGGATTTTGGGAGTCCTGAAATCTGACGGTGGTCATATCAAAGTCGTATTCATTCATACGCTTTTGATGCAAAGCAAAGTCGCTAGTCCTAATATCTACCTCCACTCCCAGCTTCTCTAAGTTGCGTACATAAGCAGAAATCACTCTCAAGAAGAACCCGCCATCTTCCACAATCTCAAAACGAAATGGCTCACCCTTTTCATTGCGTAATGCACCGTCACGATATTGCCAGCCGGCATGAAGAAGGAGCTCACGGGCTTTCTTTAAGTTCTGGCGTAGGCTGCCGGGCGGCTTAGTTGATGGCGCCGCAGGCATTGGCTCAAAGACGGCATCTGGAACCCACTGTGGGTATTTTGCTTTTAAGGGCTTAAGTAGCTTTAGCTCTAACTCTGTAGGTTTGCGAGGGCCGTCAAAGTTGGCACTCAAATCACTGTTGGTGAAATAACTATTGATACGGCTGTACTGATCAAAAAATATTTGGCGATTAAGCCATTCAAAGTCAAGCGCATAACCTAAGGCTTCGCGCACACGCGCATCTTTAAAAATAGGACGTCGCACATTCATGGCAAAACCTTGCATGCCAGCGCCATTGTGATTTAGGAATGCTTTCTTTAAGAGAACACCTTGCTCAAACTTAGAGCCAACATACCCTTTAGCCCATATCTTGGCGCGATACTCAACCAGAGCATCAAACTCCCCTGCTTTAAAGGCTTCTAACCTAACAGCATCATCGCTATAGAGCTTATATAGAACACGATCAAAGTTATAAAAGCCAACGCGGACATTTAATGGTTTACCGAGTTGATCAGCCCAATAGTTTGGGTTCTTTTTATAAACAATCGATTTACCTGCTTTAAAAGATTCAATCAAGTAAGGCCCACTACCGACTGGCATTTCAAAGGCAAGACTCTCAAATGGAATCACCGTTCCATCAGCTTGCTTACCCCAGTTCCGTGAGAACACTGGAAATGTCCCCGCCAAAATAGGTAGTTCAGTATTGTCATTCTTAAAGTCGAAGCGGATGGATCGTTCAGACAAAACAACCGCTTCTTTAATATCCGCAAAAGTAGTTTTATAACGCGGATGCGCTTTACCACTCATCAAGGTATCAAAACTATATTTAACGTCAGCAGCCAAGACTGGACTGCCATCTGAAAATTTTGCCTCTGATCGAAGATGGAAGGTAACCGACTTGTGATCTTTGGCCACCTGAATATCGTCTGCCAATAAACCGTAAATACTAGAGACCTCATCCGCACTTCCTTCGGCCAAGGACTCAAACATCAATTCAATACCGGGAGCAGTGATACCTCTCAGGGTAAATGGATTAAATTTATCAAAGCTCGTTCTTTGCCCCGGGTTTGGCAAGACCAGGGTTCCACCCCGGGGAGCATTGGGATTAACGTAATCAAAATGGGCAAATCCATCAGGATATTTAGGCTTGCCGTATTGCGCAATCCCCTGTCCTGCCAGAGCGATATTGGCCCCTAGCCCCGCTAGCAGGGCTAGCAGCAAAAAATAGGCAATTTGTCGAATGGGCTTTAAGGTGGACATATATGCAACAATTGTAGATAGCTAATCATATTTGAAGTAAAGGACACAACATGGGCTTTCTCACCGGCAAAAAAATCCTCATTACCGGCCTCCTCTCTAATCGCTCTATTGCCTATGGCATAGCCAAGGCCTGCCACCGCGAAGGTGCCGAACTAGCCTTTACCTATGTAGGTGAGCGCTTTAAGGACCGTATCGTTGATTTTGCAAAAGAATTCAATACCGAACTGATTTTTGACTGCGATGTGGGCAGCGACGAACAAATCAGCGCCCTTTTTAAGGATTTAGCTAAATCCTGGCCCCAATTTGATGGTTTTGTACACGCGATTGGCTTTGCCCCACGCGAAGCAATTGCTGGCGATTTTTTGGAAGGTCTTTCTCGTGAAGGCTTCAAGATTGCTCATGATATTTCTGCATACAGCTTTCCAGCAATGGCAAAAGAAGCACTCCCAATGTTGCGTGATAAATCTTCATTGCTCACATTAACTTATTTAGGATCCATGAAGAATGTTCCTAACTACAACACTATGGGTTTAGCAAAAGCATCGCTTGAAGCATCCGTTCGCTACCTCGCTGGCTCAGTTGGCCCTAAAGGCATTCGCGCTAACGGCATCTCTGCTGGCCCAATTAAAACTCTAGCGGCTTCTGGCATTAAAGGTTTTGGCAAGATTTTGCAAGCGGTTGAGGAAACTGCCCCACTGCGTCGTAATGTGACCATTGATGATGTGGGCAATACTGCTGCATTCTTATTGTCTGACTTAGCCAATGGCATCACCGCTGAAATCATTTACGTTGACAACGGCTTTAGTCAAGTAGTTGGCGGAATGGATGAAGTTTGAGTATTTCGCTGCGCGAGGCCCTGAAGTTTTGGGCTAAGCTAGGCTTTATCAGTTTTGGTGGGCCCGCAGGACAGATTGCCGTTCTTCACCAAGAGTTAGTTGAAAAGCGTCGCTGGATTTCTGAGCGGCGCTTTTTACATGCTCTGAACTACTGCATGCTATTACCAGGGCCCGAGGCCCAACAGCTAGTAACCTATATTGGTTGGCTCATGCACCGCAGCTGGGGCGGCATCCTAGCGGGTACGCTCTTTGTGTTGCCCTCCTTATTCATTTTGATTGGCTTGTCATGGGTATACCTCACCTTCGGACAAGTTCCTTGGATTGCAGCCATCTTTTTTGGTATCAAGCCTGCAGTGACTGCGATCGTATTGCACGCTGCAGTGCGAATTGGTAAACGCACAATTCATAACCAAGCACTTCAATGGATCGCCCTTGGATCTTTTTTAGCCATCTTTATTCTGAATCTCGCTTTTCCCATCATCGTGCTCATTGCGGCAGCAATCGGTTACTGGGGAGGCAAACGCTATCCAGAATATTTCCAACAAGCTGGTGGGCATAGTACGAAAGAAGCAAAACAATTTGATAACGCCATCATTGATGACGACACCCCTACTCCCGAGCACGCCAAATTTACTTATTCAAAAACGATACGCTATAGTGGTGTTGCGCTTGCTTGCTGGCTAGCCCCTATTGGTACGCTAGTAGCAATCTTTGGCTGGAAAACCTTATACCCAAATATCGCATGGTTCTTTACCAAAGCCGCCCTTCTGACTTTTGGTGGCGCTTATGCTGTGCTTCCATATGTATATCAAGGAGCAGTCGAGCACTTTCATTGGCTCAGCGCCAATCAAATGATTGATGGTTTGGCGCTGGGTGAAGCAACGCCAGGCCCGCTGATCATGGTGGTAGCCTTTGTTGGCTACCTTGCAGGACATATTCAATATCTGATTGGCAACAGCAACCCATTTTGGTTTGGAGTGCTAGGCGCTTGCGTTGCTACTTGGTTTACTTTTTTACCCTCCTTCTTTTTTATCTTGGTGGGCGGTCCGTTAATTGAGTCAACCCATGGCAAGCCAGGATTTACAGCACCGCTAACCGCAATCACAGCAGCAGTGGTTGGCGTCATCGCTAATCTAGGCCTCTTCTTTGCTTATCACGTCTTTTTACCAAGAGGCTTTGGCGGATCTATCTCTTGGATCTCGATTTTGATCTGCGGTTTAGCTGGTTTGGCTTTATTTAAGTTTCAAAAGGGTGTTCTTTCAGTATTGGGCGGTTCAGCCTTGGCTGGATTGCTCTTCTATTACATCTCTATTTTGATAGGGTGAGTTTTTTCACAAGATTGGCATAATGGAACTTATGCGAATCGAATCTCAAACTATCACCCACCTGCAAGAATGGCTTGGTAAAACCGAGTCTCTACAAGACACCGTCACAGCAGCCCCTGTGCGAGCACTATCCGCAACTTTGGATCGCAATGATGCTGCACCAAGTAAGGGGACTTTTTTACCTGAGCTATGGCACTGGTTGTATTTTCTGCCCCACGCCCGCGAATCCGAAATCGGACCTGATGGTCATCCAAAACGTGGTGGCTTTCTTCCGCCGGTGCCACTACCTCGTCGTATGTGGGCAGGTAGCCGCCTTGAATGGCTAAAACCACTTGCTGTTGGCGACGAGATTGAACGCGTTTCCACGATTGAGTCCGTAAGCCATAAAGCAGGTCGCACAGGCGACTTAATTTTCGTATTGGTCAATCACAAAATCTCTAACCAGAACGGTCTAGCGATTATTGAAGAGCATGACATTGTGTATCGCGATGCGCCAGGGCCAGACGATAAACCTGTTGCCCCTACTGCCGCACCGACGGATGCCAAATGGAGTAAAGCAATTACGCCTGATGACGTACTTCTATTTCGTTATTCAGCATTAACTTTTAATGGCCATCGAATTCACTATGATCGCAAATATGTTACTGAAGTTGAGGGCTATCCAGGCCTCATTGTTCACGGCCCCTTGATTGCGACTCTATTAGTTGATCTAGTGCGTCAAAGTATTCCAGGATGCAAGCTTAAGAGTTTTGAGTTCCGCGCGATACGCCCTACTTTTGATATCAATATCTTTAAAGTCAATGCCAAGCCGGATCTAGAAAATGATCCGAGTGGAAAAACTATTTCCATTTGGGCAGAGGATCATGAAGGTTGGCTCACTATGCAAGCCACTGCTGTTCTAGCCTAATCACAAGAAGGTTTACTGATGACCACTCAACACCTTTCTCGTGAGCTAGCTAGCTTTGCGGCCAATTTACAAGCTGCAGACATTCCAAGTAATGTCATGAACCGTGCTGAAGACCTATTAGTCGATTGGTTTGGTTCCGCTATTGCTGGCAGAGGCTCGCGCCCAGTGGAGCTCATTACTCAGTTTGCACAAAATATGGGTGGGTTTAATGCAACACACGCTGGCCCCTCTGAAGTTTTAATTTCTCGCAAAACTTCTAGCCCCATTTTAGCGGCTATGGCTAATGCTGCAGCATCACATGTTGCAGAACAAGACGACGTCCACAATGGCTCAGTCTTTCATCCGGCCACCGTAGTATTTCCACCTGCACTTGCTTGTGCGCAAGCCATTGGTGCATCTGGTGAAGATTTATTAGTTGCTGTAGTAGCAGGCTACGAGGTAGGCATTCGGGTTGGTGAATTTTTAGGTCGCTCTCATTACAAAGTGTTTCATACCACTGGAACGGCCGGCACATTAGCTGCAGCTGCGGCAGTTGGTCGCCTACTGAAACTCAATTCAGAACAAATGCTCCATGCCTTTGGTTCAGCGGGCACGCAGTCAGCCGGCCTCTGGGAGTTTCTGCGTGATGCCGCAGATTCCAAACAATTGCATACGGCCCATGCGGCCTCCACTGGCTTAATGTCCGCCTATATTGCACAAGCTGGCTTTACAGGCGCTGAACATATCCTGGAAGGCAAGCAGGGATTAGCGGCAGGCATGTCAAGCGATAGTCGCCCCAGTAAATTGGTTGATCGTTTAGGTACCCGCTGGGCTTTAGCAGAAACCAGCTTTAAGTATTACGCCTCCTGCCGTCACACTCACCCTGCTGCTGACGCTCTACTGCAAGTCATGCTGGCAAACAAACTATCTCCTAGCGATATTGCGAAAGTAGAAACCTTGGTTCACCAAGGCGCTATTGATGTCTTGGGCCCAGTAACTGACCCTACTACCATTCATCAGTCCAAGTTCTCTATGGGAACGGTGCTCGCTTTAGTTGCACACTACCAATTTGCTGGCTTACAAGAATTTGATCGGCACTTTCATGATGATGCAATCTGCGCCTTCCGTGAGCGCGTCTCGATGACGCTAGATCCTGAGGTAGATGGCGCCTATCCGCAACGTTGGATTGGCAAAGTCAAAGTTCACTTGAACAATGGGCAAATTCTGGAGGGTCGGGTGGATGAACCTAAAGGCGACCCTGGTAATACCCTATCTCGCGCAGAGATTACCGATAAAGCAATGCGCTTAGCAGCATTTAGCGGGGGTGCTAGCCCAACAGAGATGAGCAAAGCAATTGATCTCTTGTGGAATATCCGCAAACAAGCCAAGATAAGCTTTCTACTGCCGTCCACATAAGCAAATCTACTATTCGCCCCCTTATTTTTTTAGGTTGATATGAACCCACTTGATACACCGCTAGGCTTTAGCACTAACTTTCTATTTGTACCGGGCACTTGTCCTGAACGTTTTATGAAAGCCCTCGATAGTGGCGCTAGCGGCGTTGTCTTGGATCTAGAAGATGCCGTTGCAGAGGAAGATAAAGAGAATGCACGTGACGCCATTCGTACAGCATGGCCTAGCTTTAGCCCTGAGCAAAAGAAGCGACTAGTCATTCGCACAAATTCACCTGGTAGTAAATTTTATTCGGCTGACCTAATTCTTGCGCAACAACTTGAAGTTGCCTGCCTATTAATTCCCAAGAGTGAATCGCTCGACCAAATTAATGGCGCCGCCCTCATACTTCCTAATACCGCAATTATTCCCATGATTGAAACGGCAATTGGGCTGGATAAACTAAAAGAAATTGCAAACTCCAATCAAGTGATTCGCCTTGCTTTGGGTAATTTAGATCTACAAGCGGATCTAGGCATGGTCTGTGATCTTCAAGAAACGGAATTGCAAACAGCACGTTTCCAGATCGTTTTAGCATCACGACTTGCACAGATTGCCCCTCCTATTGATGGAGTTACACCATCCACTGACGACATTGAGCGCATTACCGATGACGCAGAGCGTGCAAAACGTATGGGTTTTGGTGGAAAACTCTGTATTCACCCAAAACAAGTGGCTATCGTCATCAAGGCATTTATCCCAACTGAAGAAGATCTGGCCTGGGCCCAACGGGTTATTGAGGCAGATATGACCTCCAAGGGCAGTGCAGTAAAGCTCGATGGCCGCATGATAGATCGCCCAGTTGTGTTGCTGGCTAAAAGAACCCTGGCTATTGCTGGTAAACACTAAGAGTTTCCTCTGTCTAAAGAGTTGCAAAACTGGCAAAATAACTCTGAGTTGTTTTGCACTCATATAATTTTTATAACTACTACTAGAGACAAAAATGAAATTACGTAAATCACTATTTGCCGGTTTCTGTGCAATCGCTACCCTAGGATTTATTGCAGGTAATGCGTTAGCTGCAGATCCCTATCCAAATAAGCCCGTCACATTGGTTGTGCCCTTTGCTGCTGGCGGACCTACAGACGCTGTTGCTCGTCTAATTGCCGTGCCGATGGGTAAAGAATTGGGCCAAACCGTTATTGTTGAAAATACTGTTGGTGCTGGTGGCACCATTGCAGCCACCCGTGTTGCGCGCTCCGCTCCAGATGGCTATATGATTTTCATTCATCACATGGGTATGGCTACCGCACCGGCTTTGTATAAAAAATTGAACTTTGATCCAATGAAGGACTTTGAATACATCGGCCAAGTCGTGGATGTACCAATGGTACTTTTGGGTCGCAAGAACTTCCCACCAAACAACTTTAAAGAATTAGAGGCTTACATCAAGGCCAATAAGGATAAAGTGACGCTGGCAAACGCTGGTCCTGGTGCGGTATCTCAGTTATGTGGCCTTTTATTTATGTCGCGCGAAGGCGTGGAATTAACAACCGTTCCCTACAAAGGAACTGGCCCTGCATTAACCGATTTGCTTGGCGGCCAGGTTGACCTACTCTGCGATCAGACCACACAGACTGTTCCCTATATTAAAGATGGTTTAGTAAAAGCCTATGGTGTTACCACACCAAAACGCCTGCCAGCCTTACCAAATATCCCTACCTTGGATGAGCAAGGCCTTAAAGGCTTTGATGTCAAAGTTTGGCATGGTATGTATGTCTCTAAAGGCACGCCTCCTGCAGTCGTCGCTAAAATCAATAAGGCGCTTAACGTTGCTTTGAATGACCCTGAAGTAAAGGCTCGTTTAGCAGAGTCCAATATTGAAATTGTTTCACCAGCCAAGAGAACTCCAAAAGGCTTGCAAGAACATCTTGAGGCTGAGATTAATAAATGGGGTCCTGTAATTCGCAAGGCTGGAGCCTATGCGGATTAAGGGCTTACCTTAGAAATAAAAAAGCCAGCATCTCGCTGGCTTTTTTATTGTGCTGAGTTCTTATTTACAGGGGTAATTATCAGTAAAGAAACGCATTAAAGTTTTAGCTGCTTTCTCTTTATTAAACTGAGGGTTTGTCTTGGACCACGCCAGGAACTTTTGCAAGACCTCATTACGAGTCTCGCTCTTATTTGCAAAGCAAATGGCTGGCTTGGCGTCTGGACGACGATTCGCTAAGTATCCCTGATACACTCCTTCGCCAAAGCCAAAACAAAAACTGCGGCCTTGCTCATCATCAGGATTTTTACAGAGCTCAACAAATGCAGCAGTACTAGCATCATCTGCTGGGAGATCCTTCTGCGCAAATGCAGTTGGGGCAAGGGACAGGATGGATGCAATAACTACGAATGTTGCTATGAATGTTTTCATGATTCTTTCTCTCAATAAAGGTTAACGCCTAAAACCGCTCATGTGGCCACCGCCAAATCCACTCATGTGGCCGCCACCACCGCCACCACCAAACCCACCCATATGGCCACCGCCAAATCCACCATCTCGCCCACCGTTATCAAAGCTACGTGAGCGATCTTGATTGCCATCAAAGCGGGCTTGATCTCGCAAAGCGTTTTCTTGAGCGGCCTCGCGATAGATATTGGGATTAGATCTATCCATCTGGGCATCATTGCGTGCTTCTTGATTTAAACGTGCTGCTTGATTTCTTTCTTCAGGAGTTGCATCTTTCTGAAAAGCATTGTTAGCGCGTTGACCATCCATTCTGGCCGCCTGCCTCTCGCCTGGAGTGGCGTTATTTTTCCAATCGTTTAGTAAGCGCTGTTGGTTAGCAATGTTTGCTGGTCCGATAATTGCCCGAGAAGGTACACGCCCTGAGGCATTAATTGTTGTGGAATTAATCGTGCCATTGTTCCAATTGGGGGATGACCAGAAAGCATCTCCGATCGCAAAGCCTAGGCCAAAAGTCATCAGACCCCAAGCAGGGTCATAGACAGGATATGGTGGGTACTCTGGATAGGGCCATGATCCATAAACAACTGTTGGACTATAACTTGGAACGTAAACCACTTTTGTATTAGCCGGGCTAATCAAGACGTTACCACCCGCATCGGTAGTGACAGTAATTTGCCTATTAGACTTAAGGTTACCAGCTTTGATAGCCATTTTTCTAAGGATTTGAACCGCTTGCATTGTGTCAGCAGCCTGGAGCTTATAAGCATTGCCAAGATTCTGGGTCCACTGTAATTTGCTGCCCATCATATTGAATGCTTCTGGGAACGATATTAAGGATTTCACGCTGTCGTTCCAACTTTGTGCCTTGAGCGCATTTTGTAGATCGTCGCCCTTCAATGAAGCATTGCTAGTGCGCCAGTTATAGGCCTCAGCAACTTCTAAGGGGTACGTTGAGGCTAGAAGCATCAGCGAGAGCAAGGAGTCGGGATATAGCGCTATTGGCGAAACTAAGGACTGCAATTGCTCTGAAGAAATAGTTTGTGGGCCTGCGTTATAGCTTGAATCCTGGGTATAGCCAGGACTACCAGATCCGCCACTTTGCATATAACCCTGAGGATAATAGTAGCCACTTGATTGATACGGTCCAGGATTCATAACGCATCCATTCAGAAGAGATCCTAAAGCGATCGATGCCAGCGTTAGCAATCCAACTTTTGCATTCTGCGCAGGAATAGTTTTTTGACTTGTCCGCTTCATATCCGCCTCAATATTGTTCTAAATAAATAGCTCACTAGATTTAACCCACTCTACTACTTTGCAATGCTTTGGGCATTAGCCCGGTCTAAATAAGTATCCAGAGCGAGCTTTATCTCTACGCCTTCTATAGATGGCCCCTATAAGAGCAAACAGAGCCCAAATAGCCAAGAATGGGTCAAGCAAGTAATCCCAAAGGTTGGCCGACTCATGCCAGTGGACTGTCCAAGCCAGAATGGCGATAGCAATAATCCATATACCCTTCGTCCAGCCTGCCAAGCCACACACTAGGGCAAAAAATAGGACCCCAATTAAGAATGCTATGGATCCATAGCCCCATGCATAAGGGTCGATCATTCCCAAGCCCAAGGCAAATGGATAAAAACATAGGGAGATGATTGCCACGGAAAATTTGAAAGCAATTGGCGTAGGCTTATTGGCTGGTAGCAATGAGCTCCACAACAATAAAGTCAGCACGATGCTCAGATCACCAGTCAAGCCGCGTACATAAGCCACCAAGGGTAAATTCATACCAAATGGCCAAAACAGAATATTTCCCATCAGAAGGACTAAAAATACTTTTATAGCAAATGGAAAAGGATTTGAAGAAAACTTTTGCAAGATCCAAATACCCACTACCGCACAAGAAATAGACAATTCAATCAAAGCTATGATTTGCATGAGCTGATTCATTGCTGCACCTCCTGATGAGCTGGATCTGCTTCAGCGCTGTTTATTTGTTGATGGGCCTGTCTTAGCCAAGCACCAGAAAAATAACGATGCCGAATTTTCTTACGATCCCAGGTGTAAACCAAATGCGCATCGTCACCGTCTACGGTGATTAAGTAAGGGTATGAGAATTCTTTACGTTGAGCCTCAGGTAAAGTCTCATCATCCTCTAATACTTCAACGGTTTGCCACTGCCCAGATTTGACATCGCTCATCAATAAGACCAGGCGATAGCGCCCATTTTCAATATTATTTAAAACCAAAATACGAGCGCCATTTTTTAACATGAGTCCTGCAACCGCAGAATTCGGATTTGCTATTGCCAAATCTTCTGAATGTTGCCATGTTTGACCCGCATCTTGGGTATGGGCGACCGGAATTTGCTTTGGTAGGCTTGAGCTGCGCGTTTGTCGAAAATAAGCGCTAGCATCTTGCGTGTCATTGACAAATACAAGTGGCTGAATCGCACCGCGCCCAGAGCTCATACGACGTTTATCGATTACTTGACCTGCCTCTATTCTTAGAAACTCGCCAAAACGCCCTATCCATTCATGATAGGCAGGCAATCCCAGCAAGCCATCGGCGAACATCACATTAGGAGACTTCACAAGGGTGCTTAAATTTAGTAATGGGGAGCTAATGAGACGTTGCGGATTGCTCCAGGTCAAACCTTCATCACCCGAAGTTATGGCAGAAATTGAACTGCCCGCCCAACCGCCAATAGAGACGGTGACGAAGAACAATTGCAGACGACCATCAGCTAATCTGGCTGGTACAGGATTGCCTAACTTAGCGATATAACGTGAAAGCCCCTTCTCTGCGCTAATGCGATCTATCATAACAGTGGGCGCACTCCAGCTAGAAGACTTCGGGTCATATACGGAGCTATAGATCGATACATCAGCAGCACCTTCGCGACTACCGGCAAACCAAAACGCTCTCACTTCACCATCCTTGAGGGCAATCATTGAAGCTGCATGGACTGAGGCAGCACCAGTATCAGGAAGCCAATGTGATTGAGGCGCGGGGATGTTGATCTTGATGGGACTTTTTGTCTTCGTTACTGCAGTCTCATCCAGAACTTCATCTACCCGGAAAGAAGGAGTCGCAAATGGCGCCCATACTGGGCGACTATCAATGTGCAGAAAGCCAATCACTGCAGCAAGCAACAAAAAACAAAGGGCAATGACACGACTCATCTACAAACATCCTTTAAGTTCGATAAATCTGGGTTTGCTACCGGTGTAGAGATCAGGTATTCATTAACGAATAAATGCTTGCCAATTTTCCCCATCATCATCTCCTGAATTTCTTCGTTTGAGTGACGTGCCCTCATCTCCATTCTTTGCCCAACAATCTGACAAGACTCACAGATTGCTGGCAGAGAACCTAACGGGGTATGCACTGCTACCAGGGGATAGGTAGAGGTAAGGGTTGCGACTTCAGCAGCATCCTTAGCCAAATAACCATGCAGCTTTGCACCCGGTAGCAATAATCGATACTCCTCATCCTTGGCTCGATAGTCACAAGGAATCCAAACATCCTTGCCTTGCAACTGAGTAATCGTTTCTGCCGAGTAGCGCCCTAAGCGCCCTTCTAATGGAGCAAGACTACTAGTCAGCCCGCAATAAACCAAAAAGCAGGCTGCCAAAGAAATAGTTTTGGTAAAACGTTGATTCAGTAAACCCAGCAAGACCAGCAGTATTCCTGCTGCCATGAGGATCCAATGACAATAGGAGTATGTCCATGCGCCAGCATCACCCATAAATTGTGAGAACTGAAGGTTGATACCAATCCATAGCAAGAGCGATAACACCAGTAATTGCAAAAGCAAAGCAATGCGAAAGCCCCATAAAGGCAACTTGTCCCAATATAAGGCAATCAGCACCGCAAAGGCTGGCATCACTGGTAAAAGGTAGCGACCTGAACGCTGACTAGGTAGACTGAATACAATGAAGAACGCTGCTATCAACAGCAGCAATAGAACCTCTTCTAAATTCAGAAAGCGACGTGCACGCCAGCATTGCATCAAGCTCGATATCAACACAAAGCTAAATAAGCCAGCATTAGTAATCGTCGTCAAAATTAAAAGCCAAATACTGTCGCCACCGCGCAGCAAATCCATGAAATAACTAGACCGGCGTGCAGCAAACTTACCGGCATTCTCGCCCAGTACAAACTCTTTCCAAACAGCTTCTGGATAAGGGTCCATGGCAAACCACAAGGCAAATACGCCCAGGGCAAGTACAGCGATCAGGATTAACTTATATAGGTCGCGGATAAGTACCTGAGGAATACTCCACTGCCGCCAGCGCCAGTAATACAGCCCCAAAGCAAAAGTAGCAGGAACGATGTAGGCAAAAGATTTTGCAAATAGTGCAAGACCAAAACAAACCCCCGCCATCAATGGGAAAAAGAATTTAGATTCAAATGCACTTTTACCCCAATACAAAATCGCCATAAATGGTAGCGATATCCAAAATACTTCCGGAGGATCTGCTAAGAATGGTCGACCATAGCGATAGGTTGCAAAAAAGGAGAGCCAAACTAATGCTGCCAATATTCCAGTTTGCGTTTTTCCACTGAAACGTTGGACTGCTAAAAATAAGAAAAATGCTGTGAGTCCGGTATATAGAACACTGGGCCAACGCAAATTTGCCAAACTCCATTCACTTGCCCAATTCGTACTAGCAATACCTTGCCAAAATATCAGTGGTGGCTTGGTATTTTTGATGCCATCCATTTCAGACCGCAACGGCAGCCATTGGCTCGACTCCGCCGTCATACGCACAATATGCATATAGGGGTACTCATCACCGTTTTTTGGTGCAAATCGGCTATCCAAACCATAAAGGTAGGTAAATACACCTAAAAGGAGTATCAATAAGGCGGAACGGTAAGAAAATGAAATTCTCATACCCGTAGTTTATAGGGCTTATAGAAAATTCCAACAAAACACATCAGGCCCGTATTTTCGAATGAACTTATGAAAAATGAATCTGAGGTAAGCGCTACTTTTTAAGGATTTCTTGATTAAGATACTCATAAAGCAATAAACCTATGAGTCAAAAAAAATAATTTGAATGGAGAAAAACCGCATGCGAGCACTGTTTTCAAGACCCGCAATCGTAGTATCGACATACATTGGATTGTGTCTATGGAGCAGTCTTTCTTTAGCGCAAAATCCAGATGCAAGCAATTTATATAAACGCAGCCTTGCAGCAACCTGCGCCAATTGTCATGGCACTGAAGGAAACGGTGTTATTGATAGCAACATCCCACTCATCAACAATCTCACTCACACACAAATATTAGAAAAATTGATGGCTTATAAATCTGGCTCATTAGAGGGTACTATCATGCCGCAGCTGACCAAGGGCTATACCGAAGAACAGCTCAATACCATTGCCAATCAACTTGGCAAGAACTAATAAGGAAGCCCATCATGGATCGTCGACACTTTATTGGTCAGAGCACCGCCGCACTTGGTTTGATGGCAGGCTTTTCTGGTCAAGCCCACGCAAATTTACAAAAGGCAGAAATCATCGTGATTGGCGGAGGGTATGGTGGCGCTACTGCTGCTAAATATTTACGCCTGTTTTCCAACAATACCGCCAAGGTGACGTTGATTGAGCCTAATGCTGCTTTTGTTTCCTGCCCACTATCTAATTTAGTTGTAGGTGGCTCACGCACAATATCTGAAATCACGACCCCTTATGACAATCTGAGCAAGCGTCATGGCGTGAAGATCATTCAAGACAGCGTCTCCAGCATCGACCCCGATAAAAAAACAGTTAAGCTTGCCTCTGGGAAAACCTTGCGTTATGACAAAGCGATCGTCTCACCTGGCGTTACCTTAATCATGAATAGTATTGAAGGACTGGCTCAAGCCAATAAAGCAGGCGTTACCCTCCAGGCCTGGAAAGCGGGTCCTGAAACTACCGCCTTACATAAACAACTCGCCTCTATGCGTGATGGTGGCACTTTTGCCATTAGTATTCCGGAAGCACCGTATCGCTGCCCTCCCGGTCCTTATGAGCGAGCCTGCCAGGTAGCAAACTATCTTAAGCACCACAAGCCTAAGTCTAAAGTTCTCATTTTGGATGCCAACCAAGATGTCACTTCAAAAGGTGCGCTCTTTAAGAAGGTGTGGGCAGAACAGTACTCAGGATTGATTGAGTATTTACCCAAATACAATGTCACCGCCGTGGATGCAAAAACAAAAACTTTGAAATTTGAAGTCCAGGACGATATTAAGGCGGATGTTTTAAATATCCTACCGGCGATGAGCGCAGGTGAGATTGCCGTCAAAACTGGGTTAGCAAATTCCAATGGCCGCTGGGTTAATGTAAATTACCTCAACTTTGAATCTACTGCACAAAAAGACATTCATGTCTTGGGTGACTCGATTCAAGTAGCGCCAGCAATGCCTAAGTCAGGGCACATGGCCAATCAACACGCCAAAGTGGCGGCTGCGGCGATTGTGGCCGAACTCAGTAATTGGGAAGTTAATCCAGCGCCAGTAGTAAACAATACTTGCTACAGTTTTGTGAACGAACGAGAAGTGATTCATGTGGCAAGCGTTCATCAATACAGTGCTACTAAGAAAACTTTTGAACCTGTTCATGGTGCAGGAGGGCTATCTCCAGCACCCTCAACTCTTGAAGGGGTATACGCCTGGGGCTGGGCTCATAACATCTGGGCTGATAGCTTGGGCTAGAGCCTTTACCCTTAATAAAAAAGAGACCTTCGAGTCTCTTTTTTATTGATCAGGACATCAAGACGATAGCCGATGCCGTCTACGCCGACTAATAATTATGAAAATAATGGCAATCACTGGCGCCGCTATAGCAGCAATAATCTCAGGGTGAATATCGAGACCTGCCTCTTTCCCGCCTTTGACAATGTATGCCAATAAACTCACAGCATAATAAGTTAGCACCAGCACCGATAAACTCTCGACCGTTTCTTGAAGTCTTAACTGTAATCTGGCCCGTTGATCCATACTAGCTAGTAATTTTTGCGTTTGCTCCTCGTTTACAAACTCAATTCGAGTTCTTAGGGTTTGCGTTGTTCTGGAGATACGATCAGATAATTCTCGTAAACGTCGCTGAGTCCAAATGCATGTTCCCATAGCTGGCTGAAAACGCCGATCCATAAACTCGGACAATGTTTGCACCCCTGGGATAGATGACTCATTTAAGCCTATTAAATTCTTTGATAGAAGCTGACTATAGGCTTCAGAAGCAGTAAATCGAAGTCCATACCCAGAGATCCATTGCTCAATACGAGAAGCTAAGCGAGAAAGCTCTTCTAGAAAAATCCCATCTTTTTCCGTATTCACACCGGCCTCACCTTGTAACTGCGATATCTTTTCAGACAAGGCGGCTAACTCAGACTCTGCCTCTCTTAATGGCAAAGAAAGGCTTTTAGCTACCGGAAAAGAAATCATGGCAACCATACGGTATGTTTCTGCTTCTGCTAACGCCCTAGCGATTCGCCCTAGCTGTCTTGAGCCCATCCCCTCATGCGGGATGAAAAAAGAAATGAATCCATCCTGATCAAGTTGTAAGTCGGTCCATAACTGAGCCTTTTTACTAGAAAAGATGTGGCTACCTAAAACGGTATTGCCGCTAAAAATTTCGGACACTTCTTGCGCCTCTATAAATAGTGGACGATGCTCAAAAACTAAATCTAAAGCAGAAATTCTTTGGCCGCCAGCCTCAGAGATGATCGGGCAACCTAGATCCTTAAAAAGTAAATCTAACTCGCGCTCATTTTCCAATCTAGACTTGAGCAAAGGTTCTTTCACCTTCGACTTGTTGTGAAAAATTACCGCAATGGTTGCGAATTCTCCGTGCAACTCCCACTTCACCAGCACTCTTTCGGGCTCTGGCGCTAACCGCAAGATCATAAAAGAGTGGTCATCTGTATTTGGAGGACGTCCTAAGGCATTGCCTAATTTTTGCACCCACTGGATTTGTTGCTGACGAGAGGCGGCATCCAATAAAAAGGATTGGGATATCACCCTTTCATTTGGCCACAGTGGGATTGGAGGACGTGCATGAACCTCTTCATGCAAGACTGCTCTAGAGGGATGGTCGTAAGGTCTCATAAAAGGGTATAAATTTCTAAGTTATTACGATCATATACCCAGATTTATAAGCTAATAAGGCGCCATAAATCTAATAGCGCATATTGCCAGAGCCTAGGTCAACAACTTCATCAAATTGATAGGGGTGTACGCCCCTATTCAAGCAATTACGCACGTAATCAATGCTAGCTCGTAAGGCATAGTAGTCGCCAGACAGGCGCTTAGAAACTTTAATATTTAAAGCCTGGTACTCAAGTAAATTGAGCCTCTTTAGATACTCATCCCGCTGTTGATCGTCAAACCCATTGAGCAATTCTTGCTCCAAAGATTTCAAAGAGCTGTATAAACGATTAATCTTATTTTGCATGCGCTTAGTGCGATAACTTGGCAAAGACTGCAAAATTGGATAGCCTAAAATACAGAATGGGAGAAACACGAATACCAGACGGCTAATTAGCTCTGCAATCCAAAAGGGGAAATAAGCCGCCAATAAAGGATAATTATTTTTCTCGTAATGAACTGCAACTGGGCTTTCAGTTACTCCGGAGTCCTTGAAGGATGGAAACTCCCCTCGTTCGGCAAAGAAGGACGCCTTGCCATTAATTTCTCTGGCAGCCTCAAGAAACAGAAATTGAATAGCCGGATGCATACGATCATCAATCAATAAATTGGTAGTTGTGGCGAGCAACTTCATATCAGTTGGCGGAAAGTTACGCGGCAAACTAAAGGCTCCCTGGGGTACGTTAAGGATATGTAGATAGGAAATTAACTTAGCAAAAGCCTCTGCCCGTTTAAAGGTCACTAGATGCACACTCGGATCCTGCAACAAGACCTGGACATTTGGGGCCTCATAAGCATCCACGATAAAAATTCCATCGATTTCACCTGCCTGAAGCGCTTTAACCGCGTCACTTCCAGAAAGATTGAGAACTTGCACTCCTTTTTCGTAGCCGGCGGCTTTCAGTATTTTGGTTGACTGAGCATAGGTACCGCTACCCTCAATTCCTACGGAAATCTTTTTACTAACAAAATGTCGCATTACAACGCCAATAGAATCCGACTCGGCAGACTTCAGCTCCGGACCACGATAAAAAAACCAAATAGGATCATAGGCAATTGCACCCAAGGATTTAATCCCCTTGGCTTCATTAGCGGAATCAATACCGGCTTGAACGAATGCCGCTTGCAAAGGGTCATTACGATCCGATAGCCGATCTAAATTTTCTTGCGCCCCCATAGTGCGAACAAGCTCTAGAGTGACGCCTTTTTTCTTGAAAAATTCCACATATTTTTTCCCAAGCACTTCATAGGAGCCACCAGGCGATCCGGTCGCCAACATAACGTGTCTTGGTGGGGGTGGATCTGCATACAACCAGATGCCAATAAGGATTAACAAAAGAAGGGTTAGAAGCGGCCAGGTCTCCCTCAGAAATTGCGTAAAGTCATCCCACTTCTCCTGAGCGCTCTCAGAAAATCCCAAGAATGTTTCATGAATGTCTTGTTTAAAGCTTCCCATGCGCTACCAATCGGCAAATATCATTAAAGATAATGATAATAGGCTTATTCTGATTCTTTCAATTGGTCTTTTAACACCCCTAAAAATATGATAAATCTTAGAAAATCCCAGGATCGTGGCTATGCCGACCATGGCTGGCTTAAAAGCTTTCACTCCTTCTCATTTGCGGGCTACCATGACCCCCGCTTTATGGGCTGGGGGAATCTGCGCGTCATTAATGAAGATCGCGTAGCTGCTGGCATGGGCTTTGGAAAGCACGGTCATCGCAATATGGAAATTATTAGCTATGTTTTATCAGGGGAGCTCGCCCATCAAGACAGCATGGGAAACGTCGAAGGCATTCCCCCTGGGGATGTCCAGCGTATGAGCGCTGGTAGTGGAGTCACTCATAGCGAATTCAATCACGCCAAAGATCAAACCACACATTTTTTACAGATCTGGATAGAGCCCAATGTCTTAGAAATTGAGCCTAGCTACGAGCAAAAAACCATTCCCGCCATTGAAAAATCCGGGAAGTTGCGCATCATCGCATCCCCTACCGGAAATGATGGTGCTGTAAAAATTTATGCAGATGCCAAGGTATATGCTGGATTCTTTGATAAGGGCCAATCATTCGAGCTAGCATTAGATCCCAATAGAAAATTCTACGTTCACCTTATTCGTGGCTCACTTGATGTGAACGGTCAAGCATTGGATGGTGGGGATGCCCTCTTATTTCAAGCAGAAGATCGATTGGCAATTTCTAATGGAAAAAGCGCTGAGGTCTTGGTTTTTGACCTCAGCGCTTAACCTCTATTTTAAGGATCAGGTGATTAATCTAGCTTGATCTTTGCCTTCTCAATCACCACCTTCCATCGAGCAATATCTGAAAAATACAGGTCCGAGAATTGTTGCGTATTCATTGGGGCAATTTGTACTCCAGCCTTTTGAAAGCGGTCCTTCATCTCAGGGGTTTCTAGGATCTTCAAAATAGAGTTATTTAACTCCTTGATGATTCCTTGAGGGGTTTTGGCAGGAACAAATACTCCCTGCCACAAAGCCATCTCGTAACCCTTAACGCCCATCTCTTGAATCGTTACCAATTCTGGAGCGCCACTAAAACGATTTTTACTAGTAACAGCCAGTGCCCTTACCTTGTCGCCTTTATATAAAGGGAGGCCTACTGGCATCCCTGCAAAATAAAAGTCAATCTGCCCGCCCATTAGGTCTGTAGCAGCGGGTGACCCCCCTTTATACGGAATATGAATCGCCTGTAATCCAGTAGTGGCTAAAAATAATTCGCCAGCCATATGATCGGAGTTACCAATTCCTGAAGAGCCAAAACTCAATTTACCTGGCTCGGCTTTAAGCATTGCCATTAAATCTGCAACACTCTTGGCTGGTGAGTTGTTATTGACAATCAGAATATGAGGAGTTGCCGCGACCCCAACGACCGGCAATAAATCTTTTTGGCCATTGAACGGCAGTTTTGGATTGGCTGCCACATTAATAGCCAGGCCATTTTGTGCGAACAAGATGGTGTAGCCATCAGGGGCGCTTTTTGCTACCGCATCCGCTGCCAGGCTTCCTGCTGCGCCGCCACGATTCTCAACAATAATGGGCTGCTTTAAAGCAATACTGAGATCATTGGCAATCATCCTGCCGACAATATCAGTAGAGCTTCCCGGCGCATAACCAATCATCATCTTGATGGGTTTATCAGGGTAGGCAGCCAATGCTGCCCCCACAAATACTGGAACAACCGCCGGAACAACTACCGCACTTATTACTATGTTTTTTATTAGTTTTTTAAACATATGTCTCCTCCAGTAATTTAGTATTTTTTTAAAACCTTAAAGCGGGGATGCCGCATTCCTGAGCGCAAGCATTCAATGCCTCTAGTAGCTCGGGCGAAACAGGGATACCCCTTTCACTTCTCTCAGCCATTGTTTTTGCTGCGCCCTCACCTGGCACACGAATCTCTTTAACGCCAGGCAATGTTGATGAATTTTTCAAATCATTCACTAAAGCAATTACTCTGTTTATAAACTCTTCCGTGTTACCAAACGCACTTGGATCGACTGCAATAATCGTTTGCCCCGTGTTTGTAACCAAGTCGTGGTGAGCATTGAAATCAATTGTTCCCTTGCCAACTGCTGCATTATTAAGTGCGCCTGCAAGCAAGCCAATCATGACTGCTAAGCCATAACCCTTATATCCACCAATGGGCAATAAAGATCCTTCGGCAGATTTTTTAGGGTCCGTTATTGGCTTGCCCTGGCGATCAATCATCCAATCATCTGGAATGGACTCCCCCTTTTGCGCAGCTACTTTTACTTTGCCGTAGGCTGCAACAGTAGTTGCAATATCCAAAAGCACTGTTGGCCCATCGCCTGCTGGCACCGCAATCGCAATTGGATTGGTTGATAACAATAAATCAATGCCGCCCCATGGCGCCATATGATTTGCATTACCAACAGCCATATAAATACCGATATAGCCCTGCTCCGCTAACTTACGAACATATACCGAAGCGGCGCCTGAATGATTGCCGTAGTGACTACCAATCCAACATACGCTGTGCTGCTTCACTTTTTCGATAGCGAGGTCTACGGCTCTATTCATGACTAAGTGCCCTAAGGCATTGTCACCATTAATCAACGCAGTTGCACCCTGCTCGCGCTCAATATGAATATTGGGATGCAAATTAACACCGCCAGCACGAATTCTTTTTAAATAGGCGGGCAAACGGAAAATGCCATGACCATCAGCGCCTACGAGATCAGACTGCACCATCAGATTGGCAATGATGTCTGCATCACTTGCAGGAACTTTCTCTGCTTGCAGTGCGCTCGAGATAAAACGCTCTGTATCAGTTATAGATAAATAGTTCATTCTGATTTAAGCCTCTGAGCTCGCTTTAAATTCCATGCTGTAAACATATTTATTCTCCGGATGATGCGTTACTGTCACTTCAAATAATTTATCCTGATCATCAAAATAGCGGCGAATAATGACCAGACATGCAGTGTCAGGCTTGATGTGAAGTTTTTCCGCAATTTCTGGCGACACTTGAGAAGCATATACATCTACCTCCGCCCTCTCGATACGAGCGCCATATTTTTCCTCAATCTGCTCATACACCATTACCTGGGTGTGTTCTGGATCTTTTGTCAACGAAGCAAACTGGGGCAATATATAAATATCCGTCCAGGCTATGACCTCCTCCGCCTGCTGACGCTTTCGAATTCCGCCAATGTGGTACCAAGATGATCCAACCGGTGCACCAACAATCTGGCTTAGGGACTTATCTAGCTCAATAAATTCTTCGACTATGTTCTGACGATAGGTATCACGTGAATAACTCAGAATATCAATTGGAGAGTTATAGCTTTGGGTGAAACGGCGTAAGCGCTGTCTAGACACCACCTTTGTAGGCGCGCCTTGATGGCGATAAATCAGGCCATTAGATTCCAGAATTTGTAGTGCATGCCGCAATGTATGCCGACTAGACTGAAAATCCCTACAAAGATCCGCCTCGGCAGGCAAGACGGATCCCACTGGCCAATCACCGTTATAAATACGCTGCTCTAGCGTTTTGGCTAAAGACTTATATAACGGTGATCGTTCACTCAATTTAAGAAAGTCCAAACATTTTTTTACCAGCAACTGGCAAACGTGCTTTCAGAATATCGCCAGATAAAGACTCGGTAATGTAGAGATCTTTTCCATCCGCCCCACCAAAACACATATTAGCCAAATGATGGTGATGTGGGTTCTCAGAGTAGATCAAGTGGGTTGGCAGCATATTGTTATCAAATCTCCAGATTCCAATACCTAGGTGACATACCAACAAGCCGTTTTCTGAATCCATTTCAATACCATCTGGACCTGCAACGCCACCTGTTAACTGTATCGCTACACCTGTCTTGGAAACAGAGCCGTCAGCCATCAAAGGCAATCTCCAAATTTGCTGAGATCTAGTGGCCGCTACGAATACATGCTTTTCTTGAGTATTCAAAGTAATGCCGTTTGGGCTTGGCACATTTAGCGCCAAACGATCCAGTTGCCCATTGGCACGCAATCTAAACACGCGACCAGTTGGGTCAGCAATGCCGGTCTGACCTTGATCTGTGAAATACAAATCGCCATTCGAGGCAAAGTGAAGATCGTTCAAGCCTTTAAAGTTTTCGCTATACATCGATCCTAAGATAGTTTCAATTTTTCCAGTTTTTGGATCTAGCGCTAACAAACCTGCTTTGTAATCACAAATAAAAGCGCGCCCATCTTTATGAAACTTCATGCCGTTTGGCCAACCATCATATTGAGTAATCAGCTCCCACTCGCCCTTGGTGTCGATGCGGAAAATACGGCCAAAGGGAATGTCGACGAACCACAAATTGCCCTCACGATCGAATGAAGGCCCCTCTAAAAAGCACTCTACTTCTGCGCCTTGGCGATTAGGATCGGACCATCCTGTACGGGATTTTTTGCGAAACTTCTCTGGCATGGTTGAAAACACTTCCGTTTTAATTTTCTCAACGGGCTGGAAAGGGTTGTGCATCGTCATAAAGAGTCACCTGTGGTAAGTTGTACGGATAAGTAATTTTTGTTATTAAACAATTAAACCATAAATAATGATAACCTTAAGTCCTTGTTGATCAAAATTAATTTAAGCCGTTTATAACTTAACCGAATAAGTTGAAAAATATGAAATCTGTAGCTGTTATTGGAACCGGAATCATGGGTGCTGGCATTGCAGCTGGATTTATTGCCCAAAACATACCCGTAGTCATATTGGGCAGAACAAAAGATAAGGCTGATGCGTGTTTGGATAAAGCAATCAGTCTTGCAAAGAAAATTGGTATGGCTGGAGACAGTGCAACCAAGGATGAAGCTGACATTAAGAAGCAGCAATTCATTGGGATCTTGGAGGATTGGCAAGACTGGGACCAATTCTCCTGGATCATTGAGACTGTTGCCGAGAACTTAGAACTAAAACAAAAAGTTTTCCAACACCTTGATCAAGTAGTGCCAGCAGACATTCCTATTGGCAGCAATAGCTCAGGCTTCCCCATCAGTAAAATTGCAGAAGGCCTCAAAACAGCAAACCGCATGATGGGTGCGCACTATTTCATGCCAGCAGAAGTTGTCCCCCTAGTTGAGATTGTTATGGGACAAAAAACAGAACTTAAATATGCGGAGCAAGCTTGCGAGCTTTATAGGGCCATCGAAAAGAAGCCTGTCCTGGTAAAGAAGGATATTCCCGGATTTTTAGCAAACCGTATTCAACACGCCTTGATGAGAGAAGCGCTCTCGCTCGTACAAGAAGGAATTGCTACGCCAGCTGATATTGATGATGCCGTGAGGTATAGCTTTGGCTTCCGTTACGCCGCTGTAGGCCCAATGACACAGAAGGAAATTTCAGGCTGGGATGGGATGGCAAATGCTGCTAAGGAAATTTATCCATCGCTTTCCAATATCACTACACTACCTCCAAAAGTAGTTCAGCTCATGGCTGATGGAAAAACAGGCATGAAAGCTGGGGAAGGATTTAGGAAGTGGACCCCAGAAGAAATCAAAACCGTTTCCGACTCATACTCCCGTAGACTGAAAGCTGCTTTTGACGTTCTTAATATTGAATGATTGAGAAACCATGAGCGCCATCACCCCAAAATACCAGGGCGAATATATTAAGTCCGAAGCTACTAAGTGGGCCCCTATTGTTAAAAAATCTGGCGCAACTGCTGAATATTTAAACTATTAAATCGAAAGAAATTCATGATCGAAATCTCTGGAAAAAAACTAGCTGGTCCTATTATTCGCCTGCATCCTAATGACAATATTGTGGTCGCCCGGGTTGATGTTGGAATTGGCGCTGAAGTTCCTATTGAGCATTTTACAAGTCGCAGCCAAGTGCCTGCTGGCTACAAGATTGCCACCAAAAAGATCCTCAAGGGCGAGCCAATTCTGAAATACAACGTGACGGTAGGTTTTGCTAATACCGACATCGAACCCGGCACGATGGTGCATAGTCACAATACTGAGTTTCGCGAGTTTGATCGTGACTACGCTTATGCAAGCGAATATAAGCCGACCCAATTGTTGCCCGAAGCTCAACGAGCTACCTTCCAGGGCTATGTCAGACCCAATGGAAAAGTAGGAACACGTAATTACATCGGCATCTTGTCGACAGTAAACTGTTCAGCAACTGTTGTGAACAAAATTGCAGACTGGTTTACCCCCGAAAGATTGAAAGATTTTCCCAATGTAGATGGAGTCGTGGCGTTTAGTCATGACATCGGCTGCGGTATGGAAATGAGTGGTGAGCCAATGCAATTACTTCGCCGTACTATGGCTGGGTATGCTCGTCACCCCAACCTAGCAGCCGCTCTAATTGTGGGTCTCGGTTGTGAGCGTAATCAACTAAAAGGCTTGATGGAGCAAGAAGACCTGGCCGAAGGAAATACTCTGCATACCTTTATCATGCAAGAATCGGGCGGCACGCGCAAAACCATTGAGGCAGGTATCGAAGCTGTCAAAGCACTTTTGCCTGCAGCCAATCAAGCAAAACGGCAAACAGTGTCGGCAAGTCACCTGACGGTTGGCTTACAGTGTGGCGGTTCCGATGGCTTCTCTTCAATTACAGCCAATCCCGCACTAGGTGCCGCGATTGATATTTTGTCCCGCCATGGTGGCACTGGAATTCTTTCGGAAACTCCAGAGATTTATGGTGTAGAGCATACCCTTACCCGCCGCGCTGTTAGCAAAGAAGTGGGTGAAAAGCTCATTAAACGAATTCGCTGGTGGAAAGATGAATACTCCGTCGGTAGAGATGTGCAAATCAATGGGCAAGTGAGCCCAGGAAATCAGATCGGTGGCTTGGCCAATATATTTGAAAAATCCCTCGGATCTTCGATGAAAGGTGGTACTGGTCCACTAATGGAAGTCTATAAATATGCAGAACCGGTAAATACCAAGGGCTTTGTATTCATGGATACGCCTGGATTTGATCCGGTATCCGCTACTGGCCAAATCGCAGGTGGGGCCAATCTTGTTGCCTTCACCACCGGTCGCGGTTCGATGTTCGGCTCTAAGCCAGCACCCTGCATCAAGTTGGCCACTAACACCCCAATGTATGAGCGTCTTACCGAGGATATGGACATTAACTGTGGCGAGATTTTGGATGGCACTGTCTCAGTCCAGGAGATGGGGCAACGGATCTTTGATTTATTTCTCCGCACTGCCTCTGGAGAGCCCTCCAAAAGCGAATTATTGGGGTTGGGTGACTATGAATTTGTACCCTGGCAAATTGGGGTAATGAGCTAATAGAACTGTAGAATTAATCCTATTAGCTCAACCCAGATAGAAACCAAACTGAAACAGGCTTATGAAATTTAGGGATTACTACGAAACACTCGGCGTTGCTCGTGGCGCCACTGAAGCTGAGATTAAATCAGCCTATCGCAAGCTTGCTCGCAAATACCATCCGGATGTAAACAAAGAAGCTGGTGCTGAAGAGCAGTTTAAGCAAATCGGCGAAGCTTATGCTGTTTTAAAAGACACTGAAAAGCGCGCCGCCTACGATCGCTTTGGTGAGAACTGGAAAAACGGTCAAGACTTTACCCCTCCCCCAAACTGGAATGAAGGCTTTGAATATTCTGATGGCGGCTATGGTGGCGGTCATCCTGGTTATGGCGGTGGCTTTGAAGGTGATCAAAGCGAATTCTTTGAGTCGCTCTTTGGTAGAGGCAAACATCGCCAAGGTGGTCGCGGTGGCAACCCCCGTCAGGGCATGAACTTCAAAGGCCAAGATCATCACGCCAAAATTTTGATTGATCTTGCAGACGCGTACAACGGTGCCAAACGTACGATTGCGCTACACATGCCCGTGCAAGATGCGAACGGTCATGTCAGCACCCAAGAGCGCAAGTTAGATGTCAGCATTCCCAAAGGTATTAAGGCTGGACAAAACCTGCGTCTATCTGGACAAGGCGGTCCTGGTGTTGGCGAAGGCCCTGCCGGTGACCTTTATTTAGAAATTGATTTCCATCCAAACCCAATCTACCGCGTAGAGGGCAAAGATGTCTTCATCGATATTCCTTTGGCACCATGGGAAGCGGCTTTAGGAACAACTGTTAATGTACCTACACCAGCAGGCAGCACTTTGGAATTAAAGATTCCGGCTGGAACGGTAGCAGGTCGCAAGATGCGACTCAAAGGCAAAGGTATTCCAAGCGCAGATGCTGGCGATCTCTATGTTGTACCTTCTATCGCACTGCCACCAGCAGATACAGATGCACGCAAAGAAGCCTATCAATCATTTGAAAAAGCTTTTGATTTCAACCCTAGAACTCACTTGAAGGGATGATCGAGATGACACAGACTAATATCACTTGGATTGAAGGTGAAGTTGTTGAGAATGACGTTCACATGACTATTGTTGAACTCTCCCATGCATCACGCACTGCAGAAGATCTCATCATGACTTGGGTTACAGAAGGGGTTTTAAGCCCGACAGGATCATCACCTCAAGATTGGCGCTTTACTGGTGACTCTTTGAGAAGAGCAAAAACTGCTGCGCATCTCACACACGATTTAGAGTTAAATGTACCAGGCGTTGCCCTCGCACTCGACTTACTTGATGAGATTGCCCAGCTACGCGCCCGATTGCCACGCGGCTAGGCTGTAGCGTTAGGACTCTGAACGACTCAAAAGCTGCTCCCAGCGTTGCAGCTTTTGATCTAAGTCGGCAGTGATTTCACTAAGGCGGGCTTGCATACTAGCCGCCAACTCAGGTTCATTTTTATAGAGATCTGGGTTACTCATAGCAATCCCAATATCAGCCTGCTCAGTTTCTAATGTCTCGATTTGCAATGGTAAGGCTTCTAGCTCTTGACGCTCTTTGCCGTTGAGCTTCTGGACTCCGCTTTTAGCAGCTGGCTTTGCTTCTACTTTAGCCTCGGTCTTCACCTCTGCTTTAGCTTCCAGCTTTTCCACTGATTTTGAATTTCCATTGGCAGCGCGAATCTTATCTGAACGCGCTTTCTGAATCTTCCAATCCTCGTAACCACCTTCATACTCTCGCCAAAAACCATCACCCTCATTCGCAATGATGCTGGTAACAACGTTATCCAAGAAGTAACGATCATGACTTACCAAGAAAACAGTGCCTTTATAGTCTTGCAAGAGTTGCTCTAGCAAATCTAAAGTATCAATATCTAAGTCATTGGTTGGCTCATCTAAAACCAATACGTTAGCTGGTCTGGCAAATAAACGCGCTAGTAACAAGCGATTGCGCTCGCCACCAGATAAGGTGCTCACCGGAGAATTGGTTCTCTCGGGTGCAAATAAGAAATCACTCAGATAACTTTTAACGTGCTTCTTATTGCCATTGATTTCAATCCACTCGCTACCAGGGCTAATGTAATCTTCTAGTGAAGCATTGAGATCCAAGCCTTCGCGCATTTGATCGAAATAAGCCACCTCAATGCGTGTTCCCATAGTGGCAGTACCCGAGTCGGGTGTAATAGTTCCCAAAATTAATTTGAGCAAAGTTGTTTTACCTGCGCCATTAGGGCCTAGTAATCCCACTTTATCGCCACGCAATATCGTTGCCGTGAAGTCTTTCACGATCGGACGATCATAGGTTTTGCTGACATTCTGTAAATCAGCCACAATCTTACCGCTACGATCACCAGCAGAAACCGCCAACTTCACCTGCCCCATGGCATCCCTGCGTTCGGCACGACTGCTACGTAACTTTTCTAAGCGTGCAATTCGGGCAACGCTTCGAGTACGGCGAGCCTCAACCCCTTTACGAATCCAGACCTCTTCTTGCGCCAATAATTTATCGGCACGAGCATTAGCTAAGGATTCAGAGTTGAGCTCTTGCTCTTTTAATACTTCATATTGAGTAAAGTTACCTGGGTAACTACGCAGAATGCCGCGATCGAGCTCAACAATCTGGGTGCAGACGTTATCCAAGAAGGCGCGATCATGGGTAATCAAAATTACTGAACCCTGATACTCCTTAAGAAGTTCTTCCAACCACGCAATCGAATCCAAATCCAAATGGTTGGTTGGCTCATCAAGTAGTAGCACGTCAGGCATCTCAACTAAAGCACGCGCTAAGGCAACCCGTTTCTTAGTACCGCCAGAAAGTGTATTGATTTTGAGATCAGACTCCAAGTGCAAACGATCTAATGTTTCATAAACACGTTGCTCCCAATTCCAGCCGCTCAAGGCCTCTAATTGCGATTGCACTTCGTCAAGGCGATCATGGGAGGCATCATCCCACTCGCCAACGCTGAGGGCCTCGTATTCCTCGCGCAAGGCTTTTGCTTGAGCAACACCTTTGGAAACTGCCTCGAAGATAGTCTCTTCCGCCTCAAATATAGGCTCTTGGGGAACATATGCGATTCTGAGGCCTTGCTGATACTGCAAGAGACCATCGTCCAGCTTTTCTATACCAGCCAATATCTTCAACAAGGAAGATTTACCAGTGCCATTGCGGCCAATTAAGCCAACACGTTCACCGGATTCCAGTGAAAAAGCAGTGTTTGCGAGGAGGTCAACGTGGCCAAAAGCCAGTTTTGCATCAGTGAGTACGATTAAAGCCATGGCGACATTATCGTCACTTCCCCAAAAGAGGAGATATTTCCACTTATTTCTGCGAGACTAGCTACTTATGGTCTGTAAATTAACTCCTTATGCGCCCCGCCTGATCCTCTTTGCGGGACATGCCGGCACTGGAAAGTCGACTTTAGCCAAAAAGGCTCTGCCTCTGATTATTGAGAAAACTGGAGAAGATTTTTTCTTTTTAGATAAAGACACCGTGTATGGCGACTTCAGCGCCCATGTCATGGGCCTCACTACTCAGAACCCAAATGACCGTGACAGCCCCTTCTACCTTGAGAATCTGCGCGATTGGGAGTACCAAGGTCTCATTAATATCGCCAGGGAGAATTTGCTTTTAGGGGTAAATGTCATTCTGATCGGCCCATTCTCGAAGGAGATTCAGAGTGGCAAGATGTTTGATGCGCAGAAATTGGGGGTGCCCCCACAGACCTCTATTCAGATTGCTTGGATTGACCTAGAGGAGTCTGAAGCCAAAAAGCGGATGGAGAAACGAGCTGACCCAAGAGACGAATGGAAGCTTGCTCACTGGGATCAATATGCTAAGCGGAGAATAGAGCCGCCAGACCACGCTAAATTGCATCGGTTTAATAATTTCACCTTTAATGAAGGGGTGTTTGAAAAACTCGTCGATGACTTATCCCGGTAATTTTGAGACAAAAAAATAGAGCCCCTAAGGAGCCCTATCTCAATACCCAAGAACTGAATTCTTAGAACTTGTAAGTTACGCCAACTGCTGGCATCCACGGGTTCAATGTCAACTTGCCAGATGCACCGGCAAGCGCTCCGCTACCAGTTACATTGGTACTCATAGTTGCATATTTCACATCAACGTTTAAACCCCAATTTCTATCCAACATGTAATCCATGCCAACTTGACCAACAAAACCAACGCTTGACTGATCAACTTGTACCTGATTTCCGAGCGCAGGGAAATTTTGACGATTTCCAAAGATGGTGTAATTGATGCCAGCGCCAACATAAGGTTTAAAAGCACCTAAGTCAGTAAAGTGGTACTGGGCTAAAAGTGATGGCGGTAAAGCTGTAATCTTACCGGCGTTGGCATTACCTGGGCCATAAGTAATATTCACCTGTTGCGGCCATGTCAACACCAATTCAGCTGCAATATTTTTTGTGAAAAAGTAAGAAACATCAAACTCAGGAATAACTTGATTTTTAGCTTTTACGTTTGCGGCTTGAACCAGGCCAGACTGTCCATTTTGCCAAAGCAGATCCACCGCGCGTACACGCACCATCCAAGGATTTTCTTGTGCCTGGGCTTGAGCCGCGATTGGGGCTAAAGATACAACTACAGCCATTGCCCCTACGAGTGATTTAATACGCATGATGGTTTCCCTTTTTGTTATCAATTTCGATGAAATCATTTTCGAATTGATACAGAGTGGGCGATTTGATACAAATCAAATCAACAGCCCCTGGGATTTTTTTCTTTGCTAAAAAGCAACAGTATTTTTGAGTGCATTTGATCTAAATCAAATTGCTTAAGGTTTGACACTACAAAACCTTGGAATAAGTCCCTTTAGCCTGGGATTCCCGGAGGTGCCGATCAAAAGTCATGGCCACTCGTCTAGCCAGGAGGCGACCCTTCGTGGGAACCAGAATACTTTCACCCTCCCAGCTGAGGAGACCGGCCTCCTCTAGACTCTTGAGTTCTTCCATTTCCGTCTTAAAGTAATTTGAGAATTCAATTTGATGCGATATTGAAAACGCTTTGGTGTCTAAGGCGAATTGGCACATCAACTCACCAATTAACTCACGGCGCAGAAGATCATCTTTATCAAGACGCAAACCTCGGAGTACCGGTAAGCGACCCGCATCTAATGCTTCGTAATATTCATCCAAAGTACGGACATTCTGAGAGTAGCAATCATCCACTTTACCAATAGAAGAGATTCCAAATGCCAGAAGATCGCACTCCGCCTGGGTGGAGTAACCCTGGAAGTTGCGATGCAACCTTCCTTCTTTTTGGGCTATAGCCAATTCATCATCAGGCTTAGCAAAATGATCCATGCCAATAAAGACGTAGCCAGCCTCGCCTAACCGTGCGATGGTATTAGACAAAATATCCAACTTATCAGCAGCAGCAGGCAAATCAGATTCAGCAATGCGGCGTTGCGGCTTAAAGATATGCGGCAAATGCGCATAGTTGTAAACAGACAAGCGATCTGGATTCATAGCCAGCACTGCATCTACCGTTTCTTTAAACGTTTCTGGTGTTTGCTTTGGTAGACCGTAGATTAAATCGACGCTGCGTGATTTAAATCCATACTTTCGGGACCAATCCATCACCGCTTGAGTTTCTTCAATCGTTTGCACGCGATGAACAGCCTCTTGAACTGCCAAGTTGAAATCCTGAACACCCAAGCTAATGCGGTTAAAGCCCAGATCAGCCAAGAGTGCAATATCTTGCTCAGTAACACGGCGTGGATCAATCTCAATTGAATACTCACCGTCAGGCAGCAGTTCAAAATGCTCGCGAGTGTGCTGCATCAACTCGGTCATCTCTTCATGAGATAAAAAAGTAGGCGTGCCTCCACCCCAATGCAATTGCGTAACGGGAATCTTTTTCTGAGCATCCATGGCTTTAGTAACCATGGCCATTTCTTTGGCAAGATACTTGATATATTTAGCGCTACGCCCATGATCCTTGGTGATGATCTTGTTGCAACCACAGTAATAGCAAATATTGGGGCAAAACGGCAAATGAAAATATAAAGACAGCGACTCATTCGCTTTAGCCACCCGCTCTAATGCCCCTAGATAATCAGCCTCAGAAAAATCCCCATGAAATCGATCTGCACTTGGATAAGAGGTATAGCGCGGTCCATTAATATCAAACCTCTTCAATAACTCCGGATGAAAAAGAACTTCTTTTTCTTCGGTCGATGAATGAGTTACTGCAGAATTCATGGGGTTCTTATGTGATATTTACTTTGACAGATAGTCTAGCGCGACTGCTTCTGCTACTTTAATCCCATCAACACCTGCCGACAAGATTCCACCGGCATAGCCAGCACCCTCTCCCGCTGGATAAAGGCCTTTGATATTCAGACTCTGATAGTTGGCGCCTCGAGTAATTCGCAAAGGGGAAGAAGTGCGTGTCTCCACACCAGTTAAAACAGCATCTTTCATAGAGAAGCCTTTGATTTGCTTTTCAAAAGCGGGAATCGCCTCACGAATGGCCTCAATGGCATAAGCGGGCAAGCTATCTGCCAGATCCGTTAAATGAACGCCGGGCTTATATGACGGCATGACGCTACCGAACTGAGTTGAAGGCTTGCCTTCTAAAAAGTCGCCAATCAGTTGACCCGGCGCTTCATAAGTTCTACCACCTAATTCAAAAGCCTTTGATTCAATAGCACGCTGAAACTCAATTCCCGCCAATGGGCCACCCGGGTAATCTTCTGGAGTAATGCCAACAACGATTCCCGCATTGGCATTTCGTTCGTTACGAGAATATTGGCTCATGCCATTGGTTACAACTCGATTCGGCTCGGAGGTGGCAGCGACCACTGTCCCACCAGGGCACATGCAAAAACTATAGACGGAACGACCATTTTTGGCGTGATGAACCAATTTGTAATCTGCCGCGCCAATTAACTCATTGCCAGCATGAGGACCCAGGCGTGCTTTATCGATCAGTGATTGGGGATGCTCAATCCGAAAGCCAACAGAAAAGGACTTAGATTCCATGAAGACACCGGCATGATGCAAGGCTTCAAAGGTATCCCGTGCACTGTGCCCCAGAGCCAAGATGACATGGTTGGCAGGTAGATCTTCTTGCCCTTCAATCTTGACCCCTGTAATTTGCTCATTCTCAATATCAAAGCCAATCACCTTTTGCGAGAACCGAATCTCACCACCTAAGTCAATAATTTCCTGACGCATTTTCTCGACTACGCCAACTAGGCGGAAGGTGCCGATATGCGGCTTAGCTACATAGGTAATTTCTGCGGGAGCGCCAGCTTTCACAAACTCATGAATGACCTTGCGCCCATAAAACTTAGGATCTTTAATCTGACTGTACAACTTACCATCTGAAAACGTACCAGCACCGCCCTCTCCAAATTGCACATTGGATTCTGGATTTAAAACATTCTTACGCCATAAGCCCCAGGTATCTTGCGTGCGTTCGCGAACTTTCTTGCCGCGCTCAAGAACGATAGGCTTAAAACCCATTTGCGCCAATACTAGAGCGGCAAAAATACCGCATGGGCCAAATCCAACGACTACTGGGCGCAGTGCTTTTCCAGAATCTATAGCTTCAGGGGCTTTTGCTACAAAGTGATAGTTCGTATCCGGGGATGGTCTTACATGAAGATCTCCAGAAAATTGGTTCAGAAGAACATCTTCATGCTTTGCAGATAAGTCTACTGTATAGATAAAAGAGAGAGCGACGTTCTTTCGCGCATCGTAACTACGCTTAAAGACCTCAAATCGTATTAAGTCTTTAGCGTCTAAATTGAGGCGCTTCAATATCGCCTTCTCCAGAGCTTCTGGAGCATGGTCAATTGGCAGACGTAATTCAGTAATACGGATCATGGGTTTTTACGGTACACAGTACTTTGAGGTATTTCCAGGCTCATCAGGAGCCACAAGCCAAATAATACTGGTTATAGGTTAGCTCAGGCTAGGAGTTGGTTCATAAAGGCGATAATACGTCATGGCTCTACGCGCAACTATCCACAAAGTCGACCTTCATGTCGCAGATTCTGACCGCCACTACTATGGCAGCCATTCATTAACTATTGCTAAGCACCCTTCTGAGACTGAGCAGCGGATGATGATCCGCATCATCGCCTTTGCATTGCAGGCAAATGAGGATCTAGCGTTTACAAAGGGTTTGAGTGATACCGACGAACCCGATCTGTGGATTAAAGATCTTACCGATGCAATCAAGTTGTGGATTGAAATCGGTCAACCAGACGAGCGTCGTATTCTGAAAGCCTGTGGTCGTTCTGATCAAGTGATTGTCTATTGCTACGGCGGACATACCAGCAAAATCTGGTGGGATGGCATTGCCAACAAACTAACTCGTGCTCGCAATTTACAAATAATCTCTATACCAGCAGAACAAGCGGAAGAGCTGAACAAGTTGGTTGAGCGCAGCATGGTGATTCATGTCAATGTTCAAGATGGTGAGGCTTACGTCTCCTCTGATAAAGGGCAGGTCACTATTACCCCAGAGATTTGGCGCAACAATCAATAGGCGTTAGAAATGAAGGCAGTAGTTTTCGATACCAATGTCCTGCTAGATCTTTTTGTCTTTAATGACTTTAGAGCGCTTCATTTAAAGCAAGCGCTGATCGAAGGCAAAATAAATGCGCTCGCAACTCCAAACACTTTAGAAGAATTTGCTGATGTGATTGCTCGCCCCCTGTTTTCGCTCGATGAAGTACAACAAGAGCAAATTCGCCAGAAATGGCATGGTTTAGCAGGCATGATGGATGATAAAAACTTAGCCAAAGCACCCTGGCTATGCCAAGACCCGGATGACCAAGTCTTTTTAGACCTGGCTTACACCGCAAAGCCCTGCTTCTTAATCAGCAAAGACAATGCAGTGCTGCGATTTGCGAATCAGGCTGCAAAAGAACAAGTATTCATTACCGCAGATTACAACGTAGCGATCTTATAGGCTTTGCGCGGCCTGTGCGGCGATCTCAAATGATCTGAGACGAGCTTGATGATCGAAAATTTGCCCAGTCATGATGATTTCGTTTGCGCCAGTCAGATCCAACCAACGACGCATCCCCCGCTTTACCGTCTCTAGCGAACCAACCACTGAAACCTGCAAGGTATGATCTGCCGCCGCTTGCTCATGAGGCGCACAAAATTCATTCATGTCAGCAATTGGGGGTGGTAATTGCCCGCGAGTATTGCGCCGCATTCTGACAACATTTTGTTGCAAAGTAGTAAACAGATATTGAGCTTCTTCATCGGTATCTGCTGCAACTACATTCATCACAAATGCTGAATAGGGTTTATCTTGTTGTGCCGATGGCTTAAAGAGCTCACGATAAATCTTCATTGCCTCTAAAAGTTGCTCTGGCGCAAAGTGAGAGGCGAAGGCATAAGGTAAGCCAAAGTGAGCGGCTAATTGAGCCCCATACAAACTAGAACCCAAAATCCAGATGGGAACATTGCTATCCACTCCCGGTATTGCTTTTACAGATTGTCCTTCTTGTAGCGGGCCAAAATAATGCTGTAACTCACGGACATCCTGTGGAAAACGATCATCACTACCCAATAAATCCCTACGCAATGCCCTGGCAGTCATTTGGTCGGTGCCGGGTGCACGACCCAAGCCAAGCTCAATTCTTCCCGGGTATAAAGCTTCTAGGGTGCCAAATTGCTCAGCAATCACTAAGGGAGCATGATTTGGCAACATAACGCCACCTGAGCCCACCCGGATATGGGAGGTGCCAGCAGCGATGTAGCCAATCAAGACTGCAGTTGCAGAGCTCGCATTGCCCGTCATATTGTGATGTTCTGCCACCCAATAGCGGGTATAGCCCCATTTTTCAGCATGCCTTGCCACATCCAAGGAGTTGCGCAGTGCATCGGCAGCAGTAAAACCCTGGGGAATCGGAGATATATCTAGAATGGAGTATGGGATGGAATTTGCCATCGCTAGATCATACCGAGAAAGTGCATTGTTGACATGAGTAAACCCAAAATGGCCGATCCTGACGATGGCCTCTTTAAGCCAGGCAGTAGATTGCGCCACATTAAGACTGGTGGATTTTATAAAGTGGTCTTCTTGGCTAACGTAGAGGCAAATCTTGAGCCAGCCTACGTTTATGAATCCATGCAATCTCATGATTTTTGGATTAGGCCAAAAGCAGAAATGGAAGATGGGCGCTTTGAGCTTATCTCAGAATAGAAAGTAAGTTATGTCTGAAGAACGCATCACTAATCTAGAAATCAAATTAAGCTTCACAGAAGACTTAATTGAAAAGCTCAATGAGACCGTCTACAAGCAACAGCAGCAAATCGAATTTCTGTATCGCGAATTAAAGGCAATTAAAGAACAAGCCAGCGGTAGCGGAGGCGGAGGCGGAGGCCCTCAAGATGAAATCCCCCCGCACTATTAATCAACTGCTAATATAGCCATTAGGCATAAAATCCTTACAACACCAGCAAAGGAATCATCCATGAGCAACTTAACTCTATTTCTAGTCCAGTGGGGCTTAACTTCTTTATCCCTTTGGGTTGCCAGTTATATTTTTAGTGGCTTGCGCTTTGCAGATGGCGGCTCATTATTAATTGCCGCCCTCCTCTTAGGATTTGCCAATGCGATCGTTAAGCCTTTGCTCATTCTTTTCACGCTACCGTTAACGGTAGTAACTATGGGCCTCTTCTTGCTCGTGATTAATGCTTTGGTGTTGATGCTGGTTTCTGCAGTAGTAAGTGGTTTTACGATCTCTAGCTTCTGGACCGCTTTTTTTGCCAGCATCTTTATTTCTTTATTCAGTCTCTTTGTTAGCGGCTTAGTTTTTTAAAAGGCTGGTTTACGAGCTTAGCTAGTCTTACTTGCTAGCAGGATAGATATCAGACCAAGAGTGCAGCGCTGTTTTACATGGCTGCGACTTGGTCGCTAATGATTTAGCATTCTCCGCCGCAATACTAATACCGCCGGTTAAGAAACCTAGCCCAATGGAGACGGCGCTATTCACCACCCCTGCCTTATTCACTCCAGTTTGCGGGTTTTGTAAGGTTCCCTCAATTTTTACAAGTCCGGCCAGATTCAAGCCCGTTGTAAGGCCTGATTTTTCTCTTGGATTAATATTGATATTGAGAGCCTCGTCGGCAAGATTGATCGTGCCCGCCAAGGTGATATCAAGACGGTCCGTCTCAATGCCAACTGAATTCTGAATATTTACCATTCCACTATTGATGGGTAGGTAAGCAACTGCACAATTTAAGATAGTTTGATTGGATTTCTTGTACATTGGATTGATAGCATCTATTACAGTGATAACAAAGTCCCCGCCTTTATTGATGAACTTTGAATCTAATTTACTTTGCCCTAGTGAAACCTGAATAGCGCCATTAGCTCGACTAGCTATTTGATGTGGGCTCATCCCGCTCCCCTGCAAGCTCCAAGCGACTTTTGCATCACCACCAGATACTCTAGAGCTTGAATCAGTGACGGCAATAATTTGCTCTAAGGTAAAGTCTTTAGCAATACCCTTCACAGAAATCTTAGGCGTAGGGCTGGTGAACTGAGCAATGGAAAGTTGTGCTTGGGCACTTCCCTTGCCTACATTAAAGCTGAAATCGCTCGCATCAATCCTATCCTTCTGAAATCGGAGTGTCGTTTTGAAGTTAGTAAACGGCGCCTGATGCGGAATCCCAAGCTCAGTAATATTAATGTTGATCGAGCCGTCAGCCAAAGGCAAAAGATCAAAAGGCAGAGCGTCATCGGAGAATAAATACTTTCCTTGGGTCTTGTGTGTAGATGCTTGAGGAGTTTTTCCAGCTGATCCAGCAATAGCAACAGAACCCGCTAAAGGTCCTAAATCAAAGGATTTTGAATTGAGATTGATATTAAATTTTGGCAATAGATCTGGCTTTTTATCAATATCGCCCGTAATCGCAAGCGACTTACCGTTTAAGGTCAAAACTAAATCGAGATCTAGGTTTACTGGAGATTGATTCCAGGCGAAGTAAGCATTACGCAGTGAAGTTGTTTTACCCTTTAGATTTAGGGTGTAGTTAGCGCGCTGAACATCTACCAGAATCGTAGACCTTCCATCGCTAGCGTCTAAAGAAATTTTGGGAATGCTAATCGGGCTGGCTGCTTTTTCTCCGTCTTGATAATTGATATGGGCATCTACGACATCAAGAGTGTTAATGGAGACAAGGGCGTTATTAGAGGAGTCGCTATTTGCAGACTGCGTTACTGAACCACTGGCAACTATCGTAGGTGGAGTGAGGTTCCAATTACCCTCCCCAGCTTTATTGGTTTGTAAGTTCGACTCTAGCCCTCTTATACCGATTCTGCTGATTTCAACGCTACCTTTCAGAAGCGGAAGTATCCTAATATCTAATTCAATATGCTTGAATACAAACAAATCAGGGTTGCTTGCCCATGAGGCATTGCTCAAAGATACCTGTTCGGCTTTTACGCTAATTGATGGGAAAAGACTCAGACTTACTGGACCGGCGATTTTCAACTCACGCCCAGTAGCCTCTTTGACCGAAGCACTCAGGAGCTTGGTTACCTGGGCAGGATTTACAAAAGATGATGCATACCATGCACCCAAACCTATTATGGCAAGACAGCCTATCAGAGCAATAAGAGAAATCTTCAGGGTTTTATTCACCTAACCATTCTAAATCGAGTGCTAAATGCGGGACAAGACTGATCACCCGTAGACTAAAATGAGTCAATGAGCACAGATAATCTACCAAAGTGTCCTGCCTGCCAGGAAGATATGACCTACCCCGATGGGGAAAATTACGTTTGTGCCCAGTGCGGTCATGAATGGCCTATGGCTGCTGTTGCAGAAGAGGCTGAGGCTGGGCTCATTGTGAAAGATGCCAATGGAAATTTATTGGCAGATGGCGATACAGTCACCCTCATTAAGGACCTCAAGGTCAAAGGCTCTTCCACCACCCTGAAGGTTGGCACCAAGATTAAAGGGATTCGTCTGGTATCAGGTGATCACGAAGTCGACTGCAAAACAGAAGCGGGCAATATGCTACTCAAAGCCTGTTTCCTGAAAAAAGCCTAGATCTACAAAACCTAGGCTTTTCCAACTTATTGCTTGCTTAGTTAATTAGCTAGTTGCTTGCCTTCTTTAAGACGGCATAAATCTGATCTTTTAAAAGGAGCTTTTCTTTTTTTAAGGTCTCGATTTCTTCTGGGGTACTCGGCTCTGAATGGGATTCCATTCTTTGGATCTTTTGATCTAAATTGTTATGCTTATCAAATAAATGTGAGAAATGACGATCTGTCGTTTTCAGCTTGGTGATGAGTTCGCGATATTCAGGAAACATAGACCCTCTTCATATTTAGGTTAGACAAAACTTCACGCTTTTAGTGTAGCAACCCTGCATTGCAAGAACAATGGCTACGTCCATCTATTTATTTCACCCCTACCCTTGTAATCCGCAGGAAAAACCCCATATAGGAAAGGCGAATTCCCCAGGGAATTTGCAGTAATATCAGATAGTGCATCAAGCACAATAACTACCGAAAGAAGGGTAATAAACCATGGCTACAAAGAAGTCACCAGCAAAAAAGAAAGTAGCTACCAAGGTGGTAAAAAAAGCCCCTGTTAAAAAAGCTGTCAAGAAAGTTGCCGCTAAGAAAGTGGTAAGCAAAAAGACAGTCAAAAAGGTAGTGAAAAAACCAGCAGCCAAGAAAGTGGCCGCAAAGAATCCTGCTGCCAAAAAAGTAGCAGTTAAAAAATCAGTGGCAAAGAAACCTGCGGCCAAAAAGCCTGTAGCGAAGAAAGTTGCCAAGAAGACTGCAAAACCCGCTTCATCTAAATCACCTAAAGTAGACCAATATGGTCTTGAGCAAGATGATGAGTTTTACGGTCTGTATTTTGCAAAGTCTACCAACAAGGGATTGGTTGAAGTAAAGCCCTGCACTTTCTCACTGATGTATTGGTGGAAAGGTTTGCTTGGCTACCCTGACATGATCGAGATATCCAAAGGAAGCAATACTGCTATGTTGCAGTTTGAATCCACATTTGGTGGTGGCGATTCTGGCGAGACTGAGTTAACTGAAAAAGATGTGCTGGATATTGATCACATCATTGAAGTAGACGAAGAGGAAATGATGATCTCCCTCTACTCCTATGTACCTATCCCAGTGCCTGAGAAATTGGTTGGGGCTTTGAGCCTAGCCGTTCTCAACATTAACCCAGAAACTCGCTATGGCAGTCTAGAAATCTGCCCAACCGAGAATGAAAGTGGCGAAACTGAGCACTTCTTGCGTTACCGTACTGCAACCTATTTGCGTGGCATCAAGTCTGGCAAAGTGGAGGCAATCGAAAGCATGGTTACCAATGGCTCTGAGTTCTTTGGTCTTGCTTTAGATGCAATGTGCGTCAACAAGTCGATTAAGAAGTGGTTGCTTAGCTAAGATCCAATCAATGGCGGGCTAACTAATCGCCACTATCTACAAAGATAGATATAAGTTAAGGGAAAACGGTCATTGACCGTTTTTCTGCTTTCTAGAATCGTCACAGTTCTTTTGCCCTGCTTCTTGCATTCTGCAAGAGCAGCTTCCTGAGCCTCGCTCTCTTTTGCAGTCTTAGGCGCATGTACACCAATCGTGCCATCAGATTGTTGATAGACGCCAAATTCACTTTGCGGTGTAGAGCAAGCTGCTAACAACAAACACATCAGTAGAAATAGAAAGCGACTTAACATTTTGAATGCTGCCTAACAGATAAGAGATAGATGAATTCTATCTTATCTCCAGTTATGGAAAGCAAGAATTTACAGCCAAATTAGGCGGCCTGGAAGAACTTCTCTTTAAGCATGAGTGCAACCGAGACTAAGCCCACCATAATGGGCACTTCTACCAAAGGTCCAATCACCGCAGCGAATGCAGCTCCCGAGTTAATGCCAAACACAGCTATTGCAACGGCAATGGCTAACTCGAAGTTATTACTAGATGCCGTAAACGATAAAGTGCAGCAGCGCTTATATTCAATACCCATTTTTATGGTGATAAAGAATGTCAGTAAGAACATCACTACAAAGAAGATTAACAATGGAATTGCGATAGTAATGACATCAATTGGTAACTGAAGAATTAACTTACCCTTCAAACTAAACATCACCACTATAGTAAAGAGCAAGGCAATTAATGTGAGCTTTCCAATTCTTGGAACAAATGCATCTTGATACGACTCTCTCGACACAAATTTGAGTGAAATATATCTCGTTAAGAAGCCAGCCACACAAGGAACGCCTAGATAGATAGCAACTGTCTTAGCAATCTCGCCAATAGTAATATTGACAACAGAGCCTGCAAAACCAAAATATGGCGGTAGAACTGTCAAGAAGAAATAGGCATACAGACTAAAGAACAGCACTTGGAAGACAGCATTAAAGGCAACCAAACCAGCAGCATATTCTGTTGAGCCTTTAGCAATATCGTTCCAGACAATCACCATTGCAATACAAGGCGCTATCCCAATGAGTATTAAGCCGGCCATATACTCCGGCTGATTGGGCACAAAAATGATGGCCAAGAAAAACATCAACGTAGGTGCAACAATCCAATTGAGTAAGAATGCCAATCCAAAGATCCGCCTGTCTCTAAAGACGTCAGGCAAGTCTTCGTACTTCACCTTCGCAAAAGGTGGATACATCATCAATATTAATCCGATGGCTATTGGGATATTGGTAGTACCAGATTGAAAAGAATTAATGAATCCCTCTACTCCAGGGACAAAATATCCCAAGCCAATACCTGCCGCCATGGCAGCAAAGATCCAAACAGTGAGATATCGATCTAAAAAGGAAAGTTTGCTAGTAACTGTACTCATGATTTGGCGTGAATTTCTTTGAGACTCATCGAATCTAATTTCTCCAACGGCATTGATGCAAGAATATCAATGCGCTTCTTAAGTCCATTCATGACCTCAACAAAAGCCGTCTTTTTCTCCATATCGGAACCCTCTACTTTTGATGGATCAGGAAAGCCCCAATGGGCAGTTGCTGGACTACCCGGCCAAAATGGGCACTGCTCACCAGCTGCATTGTCACAAACGGTAATAATAAAATCCATCTTAGGAGCGTCAGGCACTCCAAATACGTCCCAACTCTTGGACTTTAATTTTGCAGGGTCCATACCCATCTCCACGGCAATTTCTCTAGCAATGGGGTTAACACTGGTGCCCGGAGTTGAGCCAGCAGAGTAGCCGACAAACTTACCACTAGGATGGGTAGACGCTAATGCCTCACCCAGAATAGATCGGGCGGAATTATGAGTGCATAGAAATAAGATGTTGTATTGCTTCATTACTGATCCTTAGTTAATTAACAGCAAGATTTTTTTGTAATAGATGCTACCGATATTGCTGTCAAGGTTGGCGGCACACAACATGCATCGTCCCCGCTTTGAGCAGTATTAAAAACAGGGATTATGTCTAGGGTATGAAATGTTTCCCATGGAATACCTGCAGGATCATTGACCCAATACTTATCTGATTTTGCATAACAACATGCGGTACCCATCTCCTCGATTACCCCCTCGTCAATCGTATCGAGGCGCATCTTCATCTCTTCAAGCTCAATATTGTTTTCTACCTGAATACCTAAATGATTAATACCCATGGGGGCTCCACGAGCTGAAATAGCAAAATTAACTTTAGGATCCTCTAGCTGCCATTTTGCGTAATCGCCCTTAAGAATAGTTGGCCCACACCCAAACATCTTCGCGTAAAAAGGAATAGAGGATGGAATGTCAGTCACCGCCACGTGAACATGAAGTCTTTTCATTTGCAAATCACTTTCTTTTTCTTTACTGACTCACAAGAATTTCCACCGCAGCAGTTTTCAAGTAAGAACCCGCTTAACTCTTGAACTAAGTTTGCATTGGGTCGATAGATGAGATTGCGACTTTGACGCTCTACTGAGAATAGATCAGCGCCAACCAGTTCTTTAAGGTGGAAGCTGAGTGTGGCATTGGCAATACCTAATTTTTCAATAATCTCACTAGGCGTTAATCCAGTATCTCCACGCTGCACCACCAAACGAAAGATATTTAAGCGGGTCTCTTGGCCCAGCGCCAGGAACACCTTGATAGCATCAGTATTTTTCATATTTCCAATTATATCGAAATATATATTTCTTTCTTACAAGCGATGTCACAAAACTGACATATATGTGTCACATATGCTTGAAAATAGGAGAAATAAAACGTAGGATCGGGTAATTAGATATACCAATCCACCTAGGAATCAGCATGAGCCAGAAGAAATTAGTAAAGCAGCTATTAAAAAAGCTTGATAAATTAGAGTCCGATAGAGAAAAGCTCATAGACAAGCTTGGAAAAGCACTAGATAAGTTAGATAAAAAAGTAGCCACCAAAAAAGCTCCGGCCAAGAAAGCTGTGACAAAAAAGGTTCCTGCGAAGAAGGCTCCCGCAAAGAAAGTCGCCGCCAAAAAGACGCCCACGAAGAAAGCGCCTGCTAAAAAAGCTGCCTCCAAAAAGTCTGCTCCTCCACAGCCATCAAATACAAATGAAGCAAGCTAATGGGCCAAAAAGGCAAAGATAAACTAGAGCGATCTAGCTATGATGATCAACTTCGTTTATTGCAAATTGAGTTGGTTAAGCTACAAAATAGTTTAATAAGCAAAGGTGATCAAATATTGGTCATTCTTGAGGGCCGTGATACGGCAGGCAAGGATGGCACTATTAAAGTCATCACTCAACACTTAAGCCCTAGAGAAACTCGCGTGGTTGCACTTGGCAAACCATCTGATAGCGAATCTGCTGAATGGTACTTTCAAAGATATGTAGCAGAACTACCCAAGAAAGGTGACTTTGTTCTATTCAATCGCAGTTGGTACAACCGTGCCGGCGTTGAGAAGGTCATGAATTTCTGTACCAAGCCGCAATATGCCAACTTTATGGGAACCGTAAATGAGTTTGAGTCCATCTTGGCCAGCTCAGGCATGACTATTCTTAAATATTATTTAGATATCTCTAAAAAGGAACAGGCTGCTCGTCTTGCAGATAGAGCTAAGGATCCACTCAAGCAATGGAAGATTAGCCCGATTGATCAGCAAGCGCAGAAATATTGGAATGCCTATAGCAAGTGTAGAAATGACATGCTAGAAAAAACTAGCCCTAAGGATGCACCCTGGATCATCGTGAAAGCGAACGATAAAAAAGTTGCTCATCTCAACATGATTCAAGATCTGCTATCAAGAGTCACGTATCCTGGCAAAGATAAAAACTTGCTGAAGGCTAGCAAAGATATTGTCTTCACGTGGGACGGCAATCTATCTAAGCTCGAAAAATAAGCCTTCAGAAAACCTCTGGAACATACATTTCAGGCGGTACTGGCCCACGTAGATAGTCTGGATTGTGCACGCGCTTTGGCAAAGTAATCTCTGGGTGATCAATCTCTTGATAGGGAATTTGATTCAATAAATGCGTAATGCAGTTGAGACGTGCTTTTTTCTTATCATTGGCGGCGACCACCCACCAAGGAGCCTCAGGAATGTGCGTACGTTCAAGCATGGTTTCTTTGGCCTTTGTATAAGCCTCCCAAAGCCTTCTTGCTTCCAGGTCCATTGGGCTTAACTTCCACTGCTTTAACGGATCATGAATACGCATCATGAAGCGGTTATATTGCTCGTCATCTGAGATAGAGAACCAGTACTTGATCAAGATAACGCCTGAACTAATCATCATGCGCTCAAGGTCAGGAACTGTTCTTAGAAATTCTTCGTACTCATTATCAGTACAAAAACCCATTACCCTCTCAACGCCAGCACGGTTGTACCAACTTCTATCAAATAAAACGATCTCGCCGCCAGCAGGCAACTGGGATATATATCTTTGAAAGTACCACTGTGTTTTCTCGCGCTCGTTCGGCGCAGGTAGGGCAACCACTTTGCATACACGCGGGTTAAGTCTCTGAGTGATTCGCTTGATCGCGCCGCCCTTACCTGCAGAATCACGACCTTCAAATAAGACTGCAACTTTGAGTTTATTGGCTACAACCCAGTCTTGGAGCTTAACTAATTCACCCTGAAGTCTAAAAAGCTCACGAAAGTAGACATTACGTGGAATTTGAGAGCTCTCACTTCCATCGTGCGATAGACGATCATCATCGAGCTCCATTTCAAGCTCTTCGTCCATGCTATCCAGAATCTCTTCTTGGGCACGGCGATACCAGTCGGCCATTTCGTTATGCTTCGATGTCATTGGTTTACGCTCCTAGACTAGATTTATAGCTAGAAATGATGACACATTTATTACATCAGCCGAGGATTGCCTTTTATATGAGCAGAGATAGCCTCCTGGCTGTGCAATGCCAGCCACTTTCGGTCACTCGATGCATCTGGACTGGCCCCTGAGGGTGGTAAAAAGACCAGTTCTACTATCAGCTTTCGATCTTTCAGGATCCTATTCATGGATTCGAGCAAGCCCATATCACCCACAAATGCCGGCGCCTCACTTCTGTCACCAGATAACAAAGATCTATAGGTAATTGCCAAGGAATAGACTGGCGCCTGAGCAATAACAGCCGATTCAAATAAATTAGGCTTGAATGGCAGGACGCCCTCACCTATTGTGGATGTACCCTCCGGAAAAATGCAGACAGACTCAGCTTTAAGCACATCACTCACTTCGTTAGCAACATGCCTTCCATGACGAGCGCTATCACGCCTGATAAATACCGTACCCAATTGTTTCGCCATCCATCCAAATATAGGCCAGCCCTCTACATCAGATTTTGCAACAAATCGAATAGGCTTAAACGCATTAATAGCGTGAATATCCATCCAAGAGATATGGTTTGATGCCAGCAGATAGGGGGTGGCAGGAAGAATTTCTGCATTTTTGAGTCTTAATTCAACACCAAAAATAGATAGCAACCTTTTTGACCACTTTTGAATATGCCTATTTTTGGCCTCCTGAGTGGCAAATGGGAACTGAAAAGACAAAGTAGCTAATCCGCCAATCACATGACCCCACACTAAAACCCACGAGAATGCAGAAGCCCAATATTGAAACGGGGGCTGTTTGAGGTATTTATTTAGACTCATACGTTATAGGAATATAAAACACATTCGGAAAATGCTACATCGTCATAAAACTGACTTGGAACTGTCATTCTAGTTTCATACTCAGTAGGCTTAATACTGTTTCATGATGCATTACAAAGCCATCTGGATTTCAGACGTACACCTAGGAACATCAGGGTGTCAGGCAGACTACCTTCTGGATTTCTTAAAACACAACGAAGCAGATAAATTTTACCTAGTTGGTGACATTATTGATGGCTGGAGACTGAAAAAATCTTTCTACTGGCCTCAATCGCATAATGATGTAGTACAAAAACTCTTGCGTAAGGCACGCAAGGGAACCGAAGTCATCTATGTTCCCGGAAATCATGATGAAAGCGCCAGACAATTCTTTGGAATGTCTTTTGGTGATGTCAAGGTAGTTGAAGAGGTAATTCATACAACAGTAGATGGCAGAAAACTATGGGTCACCCATGGTGATCAGTTTGATGGCGTGATGCAATACGCCAAGTGGCTTGCATACGTTGGTGATAACCTCTATTCGCTTATTCTTTATATAAACCGTTACTTTAATATGGTCCGCGCCAAGATGGGTCTGCAGTATTGGTCGCTATCGCAATACCTTAAACACCAAGTAAAGAATGCCGTCAGTTATATCGCAGACTTTGAGCACATTATGGCCAGAGAAGCACGTCTACGTGGTTGTGATGGGGTTGTATGCGGACATATTCACAAAGCAGAAATTCGCGAGATTGATGGCTTGTTGTATTGCAATGATGGTGATTGGGTCGAGAGCCTTACCGCACTAGTTGAAACACAAACAGGTGAACTCAAAATTATTCACTGGACACAGATCAAGGGTGAGCCAGTTGAGTCACCTCAAATCACCCTTCAACCCGCTATCGAATCACTCATCAAAGAGGCTGCGCTATGAAAATTATGATCATTACGGATGCATGGGATCCACAAGTAAACGGTGTTGTCCGCACCCTAAAACAAACCCGCGCTGAATTAACCGCAATGGGGCATCAAGTAGAGATGATTACACCAACAGGTTTTAAATCCATCCCCTGCCCAACCTACCCGGATATTGCTCTCTCACTCTTTCCAGGAAAAGAAGTCGCTCGTCGCATTAAAGAATTTGCACCGGATGCAATGCATATTGCCACTGAAGGCCCACTAGGTTTATCAGCTCGCGCCTATGCAGTAAAGAATCGCCTGCCATTCTCTACCGCTTATCACACACGCTTCCCTGAATACGTCAAAGCGCGTACCGGCATCCCTTTAGCAATTACTTATGCATTTATTCGGTGGTTCCATGGCCCATCAATGGCTGTGATGGCGCCAACCATTGTGGTTAAAGATGATCTTGAAAAATACGGCCTCAAGAATGTGGTCTTGTGGTCAAGAGGCGTTGATCTGGATATCTTTAAGATGCAAGATTCAAAGGCATTGAATACTGCGCATCCCATTTTTTTATACGTGGGCAGAGTTGCTGTTGAGAAAAACATCAATGCATTTTTAGAAATTGATTTACCAGGTTCAAAGTGGGTGGTAGGAGATGGTCCAGCGATGGCTGGAATCAAAGAAAAATATCCAGAAGTGAACTATCTGGGAGTTCTTCAGCAGCATGAGTTAGCAAAAGTGTATGCAGCAGCAGATGTATTTGTATTTCCTAGCAAAACCGATACTTTTGGCCTGGTTTTACTCGAGGCTATGGCATGTGGTACTCCAGTGGCAGCCTACCCAGTGACCGGCCCGATTGATGTGCTGGGTAACTCCAATTCAGGCGCCATGAACGAAGACTTGCGTGAGGCTTGTATGCAGGCCCTGAAAATTCCTCGTGAAGTAGCACGTGCACATGCTGAGAAATTCTCCTGGAGAGCGGCCTCAGAGCAATTTGCCAATCACCTTAAGCCCGTACCAACAACAGAAGTTCATGTAACAGCACTAGCCTAAAGAAAAACGTATCTTGAACTCTCCATATCACATAGATCAGAACCCCCATAAGGGCAATCGAGGCCTTGCCAGAGCATGGCATGCAGCCAAGAACTCTTGGTGTGGTTTGGTTTATGCATTTATGGAAGAAAGTGCGTTTAGACAAGAGCTGACTTTATTTGCCTTGCTAACACCAGTCGCCCTCTTGTTGCCGATCACCCTGCTAGAAAAGTCATTACTAGTTTCCTCGTTGATGATGGTGCTTGTTATTGAACTATTAAATTCCAGTGTGGAAGCGGCGATCGATCGAATTTCATTCGAACATCATGACCTCTCCAAAAGAGCAAAAGATTTTGGTAGCGCCGCTGTCATGCTTGCGCTATTTGTTGCGACTCTACTCTGGGCTGCAGTTTGCATCCCCTTGCTCCTAACACTTTAATCACCCACTAAGGCCAGCCATGTCTGACATCCCTAATCCAATTGGTTCATTTGAGATCTTTAGCCCTAAGAAGGTCAAAGCCTTAAAAAGAATCAAGCCAAATCCCCTTAAAAAACTCACCAAAAAGTTGGCTAAGAAGCTATTTGGTAAGAAGTTTGTAACTACAACAAGAGCCGAGCTTAGGGAAGTAGCTCCTGTTCCTGCGATTCAGGTTGATAAGCCTAAAAAACCGGCATTTCAAATTGTTTGGGCAAGCACACCGGGCGAGGTTAAAGAGGCACAAAGATTACGCTATAAAGTATTCGCTGAAGAAATGGGCGCCAATCTCCCAAAGAACGTCGAAGGCTTAGATGTAGATGAGTTTGACTCTTATTGCGATCATTTATTGATTCGCGATCAAGATACCCTGAAAGTAGTTGGCACCTATCGCGTACTGCCTCCACATAAGGCACAAGAAATCGGTCGCCTCTATTCTGATTCCGAATTCGATCTATCCCGTATTGATCACCTGCGCCCTAAATTGGTTGAGCTCGGTAGGTCTTGTGTTCACCAAGACTATCGCTCAGGAGCCGTCATCATGGCGCTATGGAGTGGCTTGGCTCAGTATATGCAAAAGAATGGCTATGAAATTATGCTTGGCTGCGCTAGCATCCCCATGGCTGATGGAGGTCACTTTGCAGCGAGCCTCTACAACTCCCTAGGCAATGATCAAATGGCGCCAACGGAGTTCCATGCCTTCCCGCGTTTACCTTTGCCTTTAGATAAATTAAATGGCGGCTTAGATGTACAGCCTCCACCGTTAATCAAGGGCTACTTGAAGCTTGGCGCCAAAATTTGTAGCGCCCCAGCTTGGGATCCAGATTTCAATACAGCCGACTTATTGACAATGCTCCGTCTCTCAGAAATCAACCCGCGTTACGCAAAGCATTTTTTGGGTTTGTAAGTCAAGAGCATTAATTGCAAGACAAAAGCCACTTCGTATTGAAGTGGCTTTTTTATTCTGAAATGCACATCTATTTAAAGCTAACTTGGTAGGAGCGCCCTACCCTTTCCCATTCTGCCGCCTCTTTCAGGAGGCTAAATTCAGTCAGGGGATGCTCAGCAACCCATTCCTTAGAAAGGCTAACTAAATACGAGCCAGCATGTTCAGAAACTTTTACCTTCGGAAAGTTGGTGTCATTGCGGCCGCGACACAGCACTTGAGCAAGTCGCAAACAAAAAAGCATGCGCCAGTCTTCAAAGCTAACATTATTCGCTAGCTTGCCTAGTTTGCCAGTATGTCCAATCAGCAAGGCGGCAAGCCTAGCCTGATCATTCTTAGAGAACCCAGGCATATCTGCATTGCCCGCTATATAAGCAGAATGCTTGTGATAGCCATTGTGAGAGATTGATAAGCCGATTTCATGTAGGTTGGCAGCCCACTGCAATAGGGCAATATTATCAGCTCTACTCTCTGATTCTGGCTTTGGTAATTGCTGCAAAAAATCAGCAGCTAATTTACCAACCCGATCTGCCTGCTCTCGATCAACGATATAGCGTTGCATAAATTGCTCTACAGTCACATATCGCATATCGTGATGTTGCGATCGACCAAGTAAGTCATATAAGACACCGCTACGCAATGCAGCGTCCGTTACTTCCATCTCTTCAATGCCCAATTCATCGAATGCTGCCAACATAATTGCTAAACCGCCTGGCCACACAGATCTTCTATCATCCTTCAGACCCTCTAGCTCCACTTGATTTACATGTTCATACTTGAGAAGGTGTTTTTTGAGATTCTTAAGGCCTTCACGGGTAATCATTCCGCTTGAGCTATTGACGCGGCCCATTGTTAAGCCGTCGCCACTGCCATTGAAATGATTATTTCCAATGAGATCAGCTAAAGCTCTAGCGGTACCGGAAGAGCCGATAACCTGCTTCCAGCCGCTTCTTAAATACGCGCCAGAAATAACCTGTATTTCACGGCGAGCTGCCAACTCAGCCTCCTTAAAGGCATGAGCATCAATATTTCCCTTAGGGAAAAATCGCATACTGTGAGATACGCAGCCGATATAAAGGCTTTCCATCAACTTAGGCTCATAGCCTTTGCCGATAATAAATTCAGTAGAACCACCGCCAATATCAATCACCAATCTATTACCCTGTACAGCCTGAACCTCATGCGCCGCTCCGATATAAATCAGCCGTGCCTCCTCAACCCCAGCAATGACTTCAATCGGGAACCCTAGAGCTACTTGCGCATCTTCTATAAATTGTTGGGAATTTTTGGCAACGCGCAAAGTATTCGTTGCGACCGCTCGAACATTGGCAGGATCAAAGCCGCGAATGCGCTCTCCAAAGCGCCGAATAGCAATCAAACCCCGTTGATAGGCATCATTACCAAGCAATTTATTTTCAGTCAGACCAGCAGCCAGGCGGACTGTCTCACGTAAGGTATCAATAGGGCGTAACTGAGTGCCAGAGGGGGTATTTACCGCTTGGGCCACCAGCATGCGAAAACTATTCGATCCCAAATCGACCGCAGCAACAAGGTCTTCTGAATGAACTAAAGGATCTACGGGATTGCTGGCCAAAATATTCCCCAAAAATGGAATGCTGTATCAATTGTGTCTATTTTATGTAAAAACCGTGACACATTGATGAAAATGCTAGCAAGCCTTTGTGGCCGGGAATAAGAGCTCTGATTAGGCTGCTAAGTTTTGCTCTGAACTGGAACAATCACGATTGCCAAAGCTACATAAGATGCAGCAATCACCAGACTTTGGCTTCAAAATAGCACTACAGGTGCGGCAACGATATAAGTGCTGAGAAGAGCCCTGCTCAATCTGAATAGCCTCTGAAGCTTGGCAATAAGGGCAGGTAACGATAGATTCTAAAAATGCAGCGTTTGTATTCACAACGCAATACTGAACCAAAAATATTTCAATATTGTGTCAATACATATAAATAGCTTAATCCGTTGTACTAGGGCTCCAGAATGCCTGAGTCACGAACTCTTGATCAGCAATCTTAGCAATCAACTGATCCATTTCATCTCCATCAACAGCCGATGCAGTTAAAACAGCCTGTATTTCCACATCATCACTTCCAAATTGATGCACCTCAACGTCTTGGGTTTGATACCCTGCTCCTTCTAGCGTCTTAATAAATTGCTTTAAGGCATGCTTTTGAGCATGCTTAGGGGTGATGATATATACCGAATTGGTCACCTCAACCGAGATGGTATCTAGTGGCTGACGATTGATAAAAGTCACCACAGGTCGCAAAAGAGTATTAGCAGCCAAAATAAATAAAGTCGCCAATCCGGACTCCAAAATTAGATCTGCACCAGCACAGGCACCCACCGCTCCTGAGGCCCATAAGGTGGCCGCCGTATTAATCCCACGAACATTACCTTCCTCGCGCATGATGACGCCAGCACCTAAAAAGCCAATGCCAGAGACAACATAAGCCATTACATGCACAGCCCCATCATGACCCGTCAGACGATTTCCAGCATCAACAAAAATCGCAGCGCCAATAGCTACCAGAATATTAGTTCTTAAGCCTGCAGTTCGTTGGCGATACTGACGCTCTAGACCAATTAAACCGCCAAAGAAAAAAGCCGCAGTCAGACTGATTGTGGTATCAGTTAACGACGCGTAATTAATGTTGCTAACAAACTCCATAGGACTAGTATTTATTTAGAGCCGAGACCTAATGACTCTACCATTACTTTGAATACCTCGGTGTTATCCATGAAACCCTTGAATTTATCTGCCCCCGGACCCATAGCATTCAGAACGGCATCATCTGCTGTGTGCACCCCAGACTCTTGGTGCGAGGGCAGATTTCCGCCCACATGAATCGCATCCTCCTGAAGTTGGAGATATTTTGGATTGGCTACATATTTACCGGAATCATCTTTAACGGCAGGAACAAAAGTGCCACCCAGTTTTGGATGTAAGGTCTCATAATGATCTGGGTAGTTGCCATAGAAAAATGCGATGCGTTTAGATACATCGATCTTATTTGGATAACCCTGGATATCCGCTTTTGGGTAGTTTGGGTAGCCTGCCTCAGCATAGGTGCCCACCTTTTCACGCAATGGGCCCGGCTTATCGTCGTGCACCACCCCGCTAATGGATCCGCTATGGGTGTGATCGGGCGTTACGATGATCAAAGTATCCGGATGCGTTTTAGCAAAATCTTTAGCAATCTGCACGGCGTTACTCAACATGATGGTGTCGAATGCCGCCCGCTCCCAATCGAGAGGATGGTTGAACTTATCAATTAATGCTGCCTCAACCATCAAGAAAAATCCATTAGGATTTCTAGATAGCACATCAATGGCAGACTGCGTCATCTCCGTCAAATCTGGCTGATTAGGGTATTGCTCAACCGTATTCTTTTTCAAATACAGGCGATCCAGTGATCCATCCATATTGTCCGGATGAAAGACGCCAAATAACTTTTTAGTCGTCTTATTTTCAGACGCAGAAATCAACTCCTGCTTGGTAAAGGCCAACTGATAACCATCAGACTTAAAACTGTCTACCAAATTCTTTTCATCTTTACGTTTTGAACCCTTGGTGGATTGCGGATAAAAATAGGCTGACCCTCCACCGAGAATGACTTCTGCACCGCTAGATAGTAGTTGATCAGCGATATATTGTTTGTCTGCCCTGCGTCTTGTATGAGAAACCATAGCGCCTGGCGTTGCATCTTCTAGTTCAGCATCAGAAACGATACCTATCGCCATCTTGGTATTGCGCTTGATGAGCTCTGCAATCGTTTCCACATTGGGATGTGCGAGATTATCACTGGCCCGGGATACATAGACTCCCATGGCATTTACTGCTGTCTTATGCCCCGTCGTATATGCACTCATAGAGTTGGCAGAGTCTGTAATAAGGGAATCAGACCCCGATGTCCCAATCATGGCAGTATTTGGCATATCGTCAAAGGCTAATCGACCTTGATACTTGCCCTCCTGAATACCTTTGGATAAAACTCTAGCAGTTGTTCGATTAGCAATCGTCATCCCATCACCAATAAATAGAATCACATTCTTAACACGGCGAGGACCCGTTGCGTAAACATCCCAGGTTACCTGTAATTTCTCTTGGGGTGCTCGAGCGATGATTTGATATTTACCAGCTTTTGATAGCTCAACATCCCTAAATAGAAAGGAGCTACCTCTACCATTTTCATTTGAAATGAACTCTGGTTTGGCGCCAATGGTTTTATTGATTGGTGAGCCGTTAAGTTCGATAAGAACCTCTTCAGGAGTGGTAACGGCATTGAATTCAACCTTGATATCGAACTTAGAACCCGCCAATATAGAGGCTTGATCGATTGGATAAATTGCTGCAGCTTGCGCTAGTCCAGCAAAGCTACCCAAGAAGATAAGAAATGTAGTTCTCAGAAATGGTAATGTATTCATGGGATAAATAGTGAACAAGATAGGTCAAATTAGACTATCTCCCAATCAAATGACAATTTGATGACCGCCCCACAGTACTCTAATTCAGAGCATTCATGCCTTGGCTGCCTTAAGTCTTCCACTCTTAACGGCCTTACGGAACAGCTCAAAGTCATGCTCATTTTGCTTTGCATAAGACCTGGCAAATAAATACATGGCCGCACCAAACTCTTTTTCCTCACCACAATACCCAGCAATCTCAGCCGCATCGCCAGAACGGGCATGCCCAAGTGCTAGTGCCCAGCCATACAATTTGGAATAGTCTGCAAAATTCTTTAAAGAAACCCCGCCTGGGCCAATCGGTATACCGCCTTTCATATCACGTAATTGACGTAGATAAAACCCCTGGCTTTTATCAATATCAAATTGCATAGAGCCGTAATTCAAAAAGATATCTGGGGCACCTTGGAGCAATCTCTGACCAGCCACGACGCGCTGGCCCATATCACGATAGATTGATTCACCCAAATACGGACTCAAGACAGATTTTTGGGCTTCCTTGTATTGCAAGAATAAGGGATCGCTTTCACTATCACCCTCAAAATAAAGAACCATGCAATTAGTCCCCACACTTCCAACCCCAACTATCTTGCGTGCAAAATCCTTCAAAACATAGCGCTCAAACAGAATCTTGCGATCAGCCAGCAAGGTGCTTGAATAATTCAGTAAAGCCTTATCAATGAGTGTACTCAAAGGATGACCAAAAGCATTCTTTTTGAAATGCTCAATTAAGGGGGCCTTATTGATAATCTTTCTATCTTTGCCAACAAGAGTGGTGAGTTTTTGTAAGACCTGCACATTTCCCTGCCCTTTAGTCTGCCTTAAGTAAGCGTCGATTTGCTTTTGGTGATCTTTATTAAAATGCTTGCGAATATTTGTATCGCTAATGAATTCTTGTGCCAAATCTAAATAGGGCATCTTTGCATATTGAAGCATCCGCTTTTGATATTCAGCGCAAATGCGTAACACTATTTTTTTGCTTAATGCTTTATCGCCACCATTGCTTTCACATGCAATCACTGCACTAGCAACAAGACGCTTCAGATCCCACTCCCAACTACCGGGCAGAGTTTCGTCAAAGTCATTGATGCCAAATACCAGACGATGTTCTGCAGTTCCAAACAGGCCAAAATTAGAAACATGCATATCTCCACACAGCTGAACTGTAATGTTGGTATTTGGCTGATTAGCTAAGTCTTGAGCCATGATCGCAGCACCACCACGGTAAAAAGCAAAAGGTGACTGCAACATTCGTTCGTAACGAATTGGAATCAAGGACTCAATGCGAGTCTTGGCTTGATTCTCAAGAATTGTGATGGGATGAATCCGATGTGGTGGTGGCGTATAGATACCCTGCTGAGCAAAGCTCACCACCTTACGCAAGGCCTTGCCATCTGCCATACGCTTTTTGATGCTAGGTCTTGGATTGCTAAAGGACTCTACCGACCTAAGTACAGCAAATTTAGGCTTCTTCTGTGGGTGCATGGGCTACCTGGGTAATGAATATACCCACCCATATTAAAGCTATTTCAAAAACAGGTCTAACTATGAATTCAGGAAATTTAGCTTCTTCTGAATACCTACCGGCAGAGTCGAGAACCAAACACTATCGTCCCCGACCGCAGGTAATATTTGGCCATATTCGATCATTTGGCAGGGAATAATTTCATCAATATATGCCCAAATCTGATGACCCGCCAATCCAGAGACGCTCTGAATGGCAACCTCAAGCTCAACGAGAAGTTGTTTTTTCATTTGCTCACCTCTACCGCTGCGGATTTGCCCGCTTAAAAAGAGGTGGGGTTCATCAAGAAGAACGCCACCAATAAAACAATCATGCGGATCCAATTGCTTAAAAATGACTTGGGCAAAATAAGCCTCAGCACCAGTGACATCAGCATGAATTTTAGTAATTGCTTTAGCAATAGTAAATTTTTGATGAGTTGTGAGCGAGATTCCGGCGTAATTGATGCTATATGTAGCCATAGTGAGGTATACCTGTGAATGCTTTAGTCACAGTGTTGATGAATAGAATGAAGCTCATCTTTAATTTGCAAATGATCCAATTTATCAATTGGAAGATCAAGCAATAACTCGATGCGATTTCTCAAACCCATCTCAACTTTTCTAAACGCACCCCACATTTCTTGATCGGTACCAGTAACAGCACCTGGGTCCATAAAGCCCCAATGTGCAGTTGTAGGATGGCCGGGCCAATAAGGGCACTCTTCACCTGCAGCAGAATCACAAACGGTAATAATGAAATCCATATGTGGCGCATCATGCCTACCAAACTCATCCCAAGACTTACTTCTAAGCAATTCGAGAGGGTATCCCATCTCTCTAGCGAGTTTCAAAGCAATCGGATGTACAAATTTCTTTGGATTCGAGCCCGCTGAGTACCCTATAAAGCGACCATGACTAAGAGTGGTTGCAAGTGCTTCAGCAAGAATGGATCGAGCTGAATTACCGGTACACAGAAATAAAATATTGTAAGAATGAGTCATCAATCAATAGCCATTAAAGAACACTAATTAAATAATTTCATCTAAGCGTAGTGAGAATCTTTTATCGAGTACAAATTGATCGATCTTTGGGTCTACCAAATCTCTACTGGCTTGCATTTCATTATTGACGGATTTGAAATTCGCATTTCCCTGAACTTCATTCCGAAATACATCAGATAGGTATTTTGTTAAATCTGCATTCATAGGGTTTTCGCTTTCTAGTAAATCATCGATATCGCTATCCTATGGCTTATATATTTCAATTCTATTAAAGCGTTTAAAAAAGGAAAAACCCAGCATAGGCTGGGTGTAAAGGAAGAGCGGTACAGATTTGTCTTGGTCAGAAACTTTCTGACCCATTAAAGATATCAGTGCTTTGTTACAAAGAAATGACCAGATTATGAAAATAAAATTAACTACCAAGACGATGGGAAGCGTAACGACTTGCATAAGCTAAGCGTGCTTCGTACCAGACTTGCCAAATTGCTAATAAAGTTTTTTTCATATAAATCTCTATGATGAAAGATTAATTGGGACATTTTTATTTTGTAAAAATGCCATTGGTTTAACAATTGAATTATTTACCGTCGAAGTGACAAGGTGAAGGCGCTTTTGTGACCGATTGACACAGCTGCGATACACTCCGACTTATATAAACACTTATCCAACAAGGAAATTCAGATGTTTGATTGGGATCTCTACAGCACTATTGCCCTCAGATTAGCCCTGGCCCTCTTTGTTGGATCTGTGCTCGGCCTAAACCGCTGGCTGCACCATAAATCTGCCGGAATTCGGACCCACTCTTTGGTAGCCATTGGCTCAGCCACGGCTGTTATGCTTATCAGCGACTTTGTGAAGGATGATGCGCAGTCTGTTAGCCGTGTTCTTCAAGGGCTTATTACCGGCCTTGGCTTCCTGGGTGCCGGTGTCATTATTCGGGAGCAGCGCTCACAGCGAGTCCACGGGCTAACTACAGCAGCAAGCCTTTGGGCTTGCGCCCTGATTGGGGCGGCATTTGGGGCTGGGCAATTTGCGCTTGGGGGACTCTCCTTGGGAGCGATATTGCTCACCTTACTGATTGGCGGTCCTATGGAGCGGTTGTTTGCCAGGCTAAATGGGGTTAGGCGTAGCTCTGAAATCTCGAACGAACCTGACTGAAATCCATTAAAACAGTCAAAAAATAGATTTTTGTCATATTACTTTGCTAGGATTGCACATCCCAACAATGACAAGCATATGCCATGAGTGATTATCGATATGAAGACGCAGTGAAACAGCTGCAAGAAACTGGTGCTATTGGGCTGGTTGACCTTAAAAGCCTTCCACATGAAGATCTAGTTGAGTTGCTTGAAGAGATTAAGGTTTGGTGCCTATACGCAAGCGGAAAGGCGGAAAAGCTGACCAAAGAATCCAAGAAGAAGAAGAAAAAGAAGAAAGACTAGATTTAAAGGGTTAAACGCTCTTTAGGAAAGCGCAGCGTAAAAGTGCTGCCTTTGCCGGGCATGCTTTCTATTAATAACTGAGCTTGATGACGACTTGCAATATGCTTGACGATTGCCAAGCCTAGGCCGGTACCACCCGTATCACGAGAACGACTTCTGTCCACTCGATAAAAACGCTCCGTCAGCCTTGCAAGGTGCTCTGAGGCAATCCCGGGGCCGGTATCTGTAACAGAAAATTCACCCTGCCCTTGTGCATTAGCGCACCACCTTACATGAATTGAACCTGCATCTGGCGTGTAGCGAATTGCATTTGAAACTAAATTACTAAATGCTGAGAGTATTTCTCTTTCCTCACCCAACAAGCATTGCTTATCAGCAACCTCAAAACTAAAGCTATGCTTTCCTTGGGATAAAGCCTCAGCATCATTTCTCAGCAATGCCATCAAAGTTTCAGTATTGATCTTGTTCATTGCAGCTGGCAATGAATTTGCCTCCAAATTTGCTAGCGTCAACAGGTCCTCAACCAAACTTTTCATACGGTGCGCCTGGGACATCATCATGTCAAAATATTGATCGCGTTGACTCTTCTCGAGATCCAGGGTTTGAACGGTCTCTAGAAATCCCATTAAGACGGTAATAGGGGTTCTCATCTCATGGGATACGTTAGCAACGAAATCGCGCCTCATAGAATCTGCTTTTTGCAGATCGGTCACGTTTTGCACCAACAACAAATTACGTTGATTTCCAAATGGAAATGCTTGCACCATTAAGCTAAGGCTATTGTCTGGCCCCATTCGCTCTAAAAGTAATGGCTCTTCAAAATGACGTCTGCTTAAATATTGGATAAATTCTGGGCGACGAATAAGAAAATTAATCCGTTGCATGACATCACGCTTATAGTTCAGGCCAAAGAAACTTTCTGCAATTGAATTGCACCACTCAATATGATCGCTTTCATCAAGCATCACGATGCCATTAGGAGATGCTTGGAAGGCCTCTATAAAGTGCTCATGCTGCTGCTCAATAATGCGCATTCTCTGCTTTAAGCTTTTTACCAAACGCTGCAGCTTAAAAAAAATCTCTTCCCAAAAACCACTAGGCAAAGGCATGCTCTCAACGGTATCTGACTGAATATTCTTTAATAGGCGCGCTAGATTGATGTAAGAGTAAATCAAAGGAATGGACATTAGGGCAATACTTATAAAAATAGCCCATTGAGCGCCCCATGTATAGAAGGCGGTAAATGAAGCTATCAAAACAAAGCATGCAAAGACAATGTAGCGCGAGATGGCAGAAATCATGGTGCAATCTTAGACTATCTTAAGGAGAGCCCTGAAATAGCCTTAAAAGCCTTAAAAATAGGCCCTAGGATTCAGTTGGTATCTTGGTGATGCGGTAGCCGCTACCTCGAACTGTCTCAATAAATCGATCGCAGTCAAAAGGGCTTAATGCAGCCCTTAAGCGTTTGATGTGAACGTCCACAGTGCGCTCTTCGATATAGACCTCATTGCCCCATACTTTATCGAGCAAATTTGTACGTGAATGCACTCGTTCTGGGTTAGCCATGAAGTACTGAAGAAGTCTATATTCAGTAGGGCCAAGGGATATTGGCTTTGGCTCAGAATTAGGCCAAACTGCTAAGACTCTGTGGGAGCTGGGATCTAACTTTAGTGGGCCAACCGTGAGGGGACCAGTATCGTCAACGGCGGTCTGTCTTCGCAGTAGCGCTCTAACCCTAGCAATCAGCTCCTTGGGCGAGAATGGCTTGGTGACATAATCATCGGCCCCGGAATCTAAACCCAAGACTTTATCTACCTCTTCACTTTTAGCAGTCAACATCAGGATTGGTAGTCCCCTTGTACGATCATTTGCTCTTAATTCTTTGGCAAACTGTACGCCGGACTTTCCAGGAAGCATCCAGTCCAAAATAACCAAGTTCGGCAAGCGCTCTTTCATCATGCCCAAGGCTATATCAGCCTGCATGGCCTTTTCAACTTCGTAACCAGCATGAGTTAGATTAATTGCAATTAACTCTGCAATTGATGGCTCATCTTCAACTATTAGTATGCGGTGAGTCATGTTCAGGCGCTGGTTTACTGCTTATTGGCTTCGCGCACCAAGTCTTCATGCGGAATATGACGCACATCGGACCCTTTTGCGATGTAAATCACGAATTCTGCAATATTCTTAGCGTGATCGCCAATACGTTCGATAGCCTTAGCAATCGTTAACATATCTAATCCAGTGCTGATAATGTGCGGATCTTCAGACATATAAGTAATTAACTTACGAACAAAGCCTCTGAATTCCTCATCAATTTGACGATCTTCCGCAACCACCTCTGCAGCGGCTACAGTGTCTAGCCTTGCAAATGCATCTAAGCTACGACGCAATAGATTAATGGCCATTTGCCCTGATAGACGAATTTCGGCAACGTTAATATTGTGTGGGGTACCAGACTCAATTAAACGCTTAGTGCGCTTGGCAACGCGCTCCGCCTCATCGCCCGCTCGCTCCAAATTCGTAATCGCTTTAGATACCGCCATTACCAAACGAAGATCTCGCGCAGTTGGTTGACGACGCGCAATTACTTCAGTGCAAGCTAAATCAATTTGGATCTCAAGATCATTTACAAGTTTTTCGTTTTCAATCACGATGTTGCAAGTATCAAGATCCATTTGCGTGAATGCACGCATAGCTGTGGAAATTTGAGACTCAACCAATCCACCCATTTCAAGCAATCGGCTTGAAAGCGAATTAAGATCGGCATCAAATTGTGAGGATAGGTGTTTATCTGGCATTTTGTATCTCCAATTAACCGAAGCGGCCGGTGATGTAGTCTTCTGTTTCTTTACGCTTAGGCTTGATAAAGATTTCGTCTGTTTTACCATACTCGACCAAACTACCAAGGTACATATAAGCAGTGTAGTCGGATACGCGGGCTGCCTGTTGCATATTGTGAGTAACGATAGCAATGGTGTACTCATGCTTTAGCTCATTGATCAGCTCTTCGATTTTTCCAGTCGAAATTGGATCCAAAGCAGAAGTTGGCTCATCGAGCAAAATGACTGATGGCTTGACTGCAACACCACGAGCGATACACAAACGTTGTTGTTGACCGCCAGAGAGAGATAAACCACTTTGGTTTAACTTGTCTTTTGCTTCAGTCCATAGAGCAGCTTTATTCAAAGCCCACTCAACACGTTCATCCATTTCAGAACGAGAGAGTTTTTCATAGAGGCGCACACCAAAAGCAATGTTTTCATAGATCGACATTGGAAATGGGGTTGGTTTTTGGAAAACCATACCAATACGTGAACGAAGCAGGTTCAAGTCCTGCCCTGGCTCCAAAATATTCTGGCCATAGAAATTGATTTCACCTTCAGCACGTTGCCCTGGATAGAGGTCGTACATACGATTCAAGGTACGTAGTAATGTGGATTTGCCGCAGCCTGAAGGGCCAATGAATGCTGTCACTTTACCCTGCTCAATATCCAGATTAATATTCTTGAGGCCCTGGAAAGCACCGTAAAAGAAATTCAGATTTCTGACTTCAAGGGCATTAATTGCTGCCTGTTCTGAATGTTGATTTGTTGTTTCCACTTTACCCCCTTGACCATCAATCTTATTTAAGTCAAACATAGTTTTCATATTACTCATCATCCCTGGACCTTCTCACGAAATACCACTCGTGCCAAAATATTTAAACCGAGAACGGTAAACGTAATCAAAAGAGATCCGCCCCAAGCAAGACTTACCCAATTGTCATAAGGGCTCATCGCAAATTGAAAAATAACCACCGGTAAATTAGCCATAGGCTTATTCATATCTGTGGAGAAAAATTGATTGCTCAACGCAGTAAATAATAAAGGCGCTGTTTCGCCACTAACTCGAGCAAGAGCTAGAAGAATGCCGGTCATAATGCCGCTTTGTGCAGCGCGCAAGGTAACCATAAATGCCACTTTCCACTTAGGCGTTCCCAACGCATAAGCCGCCTCACGCAAACTTCCAGGTACTAAGCGCAGCATATTTTCTGTGGTGCGCACAACCACTGGAATTGCAATCAGAGCTAATGCAATAGTGCCCGCCCATCCTGAGAAATGCTGTACCTTAGCAACATATAAGGCATAGACAAATAGCCCAATTACGATTGATGGTGCGGACAGCATGATATCGGTAACGAAACGAGTCAAAGAGGCCACTCGACTTCGATCACCATATTCAGAAAGATAGAGACCCGCCAGCACACCTACAGGCGTGCTGATAAATGTACATGACCCAACCAATAAAAGGCTACCAACAATTGCATTAGCCAATCCACCACCCTCAGTGCCTGGAGCTGGTGTGCTTGCTGTAAACATATTTAGATTGATTGCAGAAAACCCTTTAATAAAAAGGATGCTTAAAATCCAGATCAAACTTGCCATTCCAATTGCCATTGCAATCATGGATAAAGTTAGGCCAATTTTATTGGTCCTTTTTCGACGGGCAAACACGGTCATATCAAAGTTAACGTTTGAACTCATGATTTAAGTCCTTGCTTCTTTTCCATGCTGATCAACATCCATTTAGCAAAAGCCAATACAACAAACGTAATAAAAAATAGAGCAAGTCCGAGCGCGAAAAGAGATGAGTAATGCAAACCAGCCTCTGCCTCGCCAAACTGGTTGGCTAATGTTGATGCTATTGAGCTTCCTGGCGCAAAAAGAGAAGCTGAAATACGCTGCGCATTACCAATAACGAAAGTAACAGCCATCGTCTCTCCAAGCGCTCTGCCAAGACCCAACATCACACCGCCAATTACTCCCGCTTTGGTGTATGGCAAAACAATGTTTCTTACTACTTCCCAAGTAGTGCAACCAATACCATAAGCCGACTCTTTTAGAACAGGAGGCACGATTTCAAAGACATCGCGCATGACCGATGCAATAAAAGGAAGAATCATCAAGGCAAGAATTAATCCCGCACATAACATTCCAATTCCGTTTGGTGGGCCAGAAAATAAAATTCCGATAAAAGGAATTTGACCAAGAGTGGCCTGAAGTGCCGGCTCAATATAGTCACCAAAGATTGGTGCAAAAACAAATAAACCAAACATGCCATAAATAATAGATGGTACTGCTGCCAACAACTCCACCGCAGTCCCAAGTGGACGCCTTAAGGGTGGAGGGCAAATTTCAGTCAAGAAAAAAGCAATGCCAAAACTAAGTGGTACTGCAATCAATAGCGCAATCACCGAGGAGACCAAGGTGCCATAAATAGCAATTAATCCACCAAAATCACCATTAACAATATCCCAGGCTGGTGTAATGAAAAATTGCGGTCCAAACTCTTTCAATGCAGGCCATGCATTCACAAATAAGGAGCCAATAATCCCCAAGAGCGCAAAAAGCACAGAAAGAGAGAAAAATTGAGTTACGCGGTGGAAAAGAAAATCTTGAATGCGCTGAAGACGCGCAATTCTTGCGGCCACTAGCGTCGGCGCGCCCGCTGATTCCAAAGTATTCATCATTAGACTTAAGCTAAAGTTAAAAAACGACCCTGGAAGCCAGGGTCGTAATGATCAAAAATACAAAGAAGAATTACTTAGTGTCAACCTGTGACCAAACTTGTTTGCGAATGTAATCTACAGTTGCATCAGGCATTGGAACGTAATCCAATTCTGAAGCTGCTTTTTTGCCATCTTTGAAAGAGTACTCAAAGAATTTCAATACTGCAGCAGCTTGAGATTTGTTTTCTGGCTTTTTGTAAAGCACCACAAAAGTAGCGCCGGTAATAGGCCAGGATTTTGCACCAGCAGCATATGTGATGAATGTATTCATGCCAGGAAACTTAGACCAATCTGTACCAGCGGAAGCGGCTGCAAATGCTTCAGCAGTTGGAGAAACCATTACGCCATCAGCATTGCGAACTTGTGTGTAGCTCAAATTATTCTTTTTGGCATATGCATACTCAACATAACCAATGGAATTCTTAATGCGGGCTACGTTTGCAGCAACGCCTTCATTACCTTTGCCGCTAACTGTAGAGGCTGCAGGCCACTTGACTTGGGCACCAAAACCAACCGCTTCTTTAAAGTTGCTGCTTGTCTTAGAAAGGAAACTAGTAAAAATTGCAGTAGTACCAGAACCATCAGCACGAGTAACAACAGTGATTGGGCCTGAAGGAATCTTCATACCTGGGTTCAACAGAGCAACGCGCTTATCGCTCCAATCAGTTACGCTACCCTGGAAAATATCTGACAACAAGTCGCCTGAGAGCTTGAGCTGATTTGGACCAACACCTTCAATGTTCACAACAACTACAACACCACCAATAATTGCAGGGAACTGAACCATGCCATGACTTTGGAGATCATCAAATGCCATTGGGGCGTCGGTAGCACCAAAATCTACTGTCTTAGCTTTAATTTGTTTAATACCACCACCTGAACCGATAGACTGGTAGTTAAGGCCATCACCACTTTTAGCCTTATAAGACTCAGCCCATTTGCTGAGCACTGGATAGATGAATGAAGAGCCAGCTCCAGTCATTTCAACAGCGTAAGCTGTAGGGGCCAAAGCAATAGCACCGATGACTAGTGCTTTTTTCAAAAAAGATTTCATGTGATTAGTCCTGGTATTGAAATAACGCAACATTGCGATAACGAGACAATACGTTTTCACTGTGACGATTTAATGACAAAGTGTCATTAAGGAAAAATTCATTATAAATCAATGGTTTATACAATATTTTCCAGCCCGCTATGATGCCATTCGAACAACTGGGGAGGACTTAATCAGGAGATTAAATGATCCTTTTTAGTTTTAATGCAGCAAAAACTGCCGCACCAGTAACAGACATCAGAACCATGACTTCATAAAAAGAGCCTCTTAATCCCGGTAGGTCCTCCATATTCATACCCATCACGCCGGTAATTAAGGTCATTGGTAAAAAGATTACCGTCATTACGGACAACACTTGCAAGTTCTTGGCATTAAATTCTGCTACGTGGGCTGCCTGCTCGTCTTGCAGTACCTTTGCGCGGTCGTAAAGACTAGAAATCTCCTGCACCAAGTAGGAAAGCAAGTCCAAATCATCATTTAAGCGATGCTTATCTTCCTCGCTAAACCAGTATGGGAGACGCTTTAATAGGCGATGTAAAGCGATTAATTCTGGTGAAAAGTGTCTTCGAAGCCGACTACATTGAATGCGTATCCTGCCAAGATTTTCATGCTCTGGAAATTCCCTTCCTTTGAGAAGTTTTTCCTCCAAATCATCCATATTCTCAGAAAGATGTACCAACAGCGTTCGCAATTGCTCGGCACGCAAGTCCAGTAGCTCATGAAATAATTCAATGACAGAGGCTGGGTTGAGTTGACCATTTCTTAAGTCATACCGCAATTTATCGGTAGTTCTCAGGGGGTTGTTGCGCAAAGAAACCATCAGCTTTGGCCGGACAATCGCCCAAAGGGTTCCCAAGCCGGAGTCACCGCCCTCCTCCCCAAACTCTTGCTGAAAGTCGTTCATGACCATTAAAAGACAATCATCTAACTTTTCAATGCGTTCCAAACGACTGAGGTTGACACCTTCTTGAATCATCTCTACCACACGCTCTGGAATCAATGGGGTATTTTCGAGCCACCGCTGAATTTGGGAATTAGATAGATTTAAATGCAGCCAGATAGAGATATCAGGATTTTCAAGTGCCTCAGAAATTTCAAACAATGGAATTTCATACCCATTACCTGAAATGGGCATAGCCCAAGCGAATACAACACCTGCAACTGGAAAAGGTTTTGCAATGATTTCTAAAGTCATCACTAAATTGTATGGCACACAACAAGTGACACTAAGTACACCTGACATCAAAATGACATGAAATTAGTCTAAACAGATTGTTTGAACAATAAGCAGGTCTTTGTAGATTCCAATGAAAGCGTTATTCCTTGCGTTTCTGCTTTTACCAGCATTTGCCTATGCTTTTGAGCCCCTGAATACCGATGATGCAGGTACTGTAAAAGCTGGAGGGAATCAAATTGAGCAATATTTTTTCTCCATCAACCGAAATGGTGGATCCCAGCAAGCAGACGTAATGACCCCAGGCGAAGAGTACACCGGCCGAACCGATGCAAAAGCATTTCCATTTACGTACACGCGTGGACTAAGCGACCAATTAGAGGCATCGCTCTCTGCAACCTACTATAACGAGCCAAGCGGTACTTTCTCCAAGTTCTCAAATTATGTACTAGCAAGCAAGTGGCGCTTTCATGAGGATAACGATCTAGGGTATGCCCTCGCCATTAAGCCAACGGTTGTATTGCCTGCCGGTAAACAGCAGCAAGTTGCAGGCTTAGGCTTAGCTGCCTTGAATTATGGCGTGAACTTCATCACCTCTAAATACTGGGAGGACATCGAGCTGCACGTGAACGCTGTTTATATGCGCTCGCCATACAACACGAATTACAGTGTCGGGACTGCTTCTGATCCTAATCGGACAAATATCTTTTTAGTGTCTATTGCTCCTGTTTGGTCTATTTCTAAGAATTTAAAAATCGCTTTAGACCTTGGGGCAGCAACTAACCCACCATCAACCGAACAATACTTAAGTCATTACGCCTTGATAGCGGGGATTTACTCCCTTACTAAGACTATAGATCTTGGTATTTCCTATATGCGGACCGGAGCAAACTATGGTGAAACTTTTGCAGCGCAATCGGCCGGGGCAACACGAAGCGAAGTTGGGATTACTTGGAGATTTTGAAATTTGATTAGATGGCGGATATGAAATTGTCACAATTTCGTAGCAAACTCAAAGGAACCCCATTACATTTAAATTGGAGCAACTAAATGTACTATCAGATTATTCCTTTAGAAATGGGCTCCTTAGTAGAGCGCAACCTATTTCAGAAATCCAATAAAGAAATTAAGTGCGGCATGGTCTGGAAATTGGGCTCCGTTATAACCGAAAGTAAACCCACCTTTATTAAGGCATACGACCCAAATATTGGCATCTGTATTGAAGATATCCCTGGTGGCGCCATTAGCAAGACTTATGGTGGGGAAAAAGTGATTTATTTTTCCGATACCATCGAGGAAGATGAGCAAGATGAATTAACGGAGATCTTTTATCAGAGTAATAAAAAATATTCTAAGAGTTATGAAGATGTTTTCCATGACCTAGGCTGGAAGCAAGTAAGCTCAGATTCCTATATTTTTGGCGAGCTTGAAATAAAGGAACTAGATGATGCACTCACCTCTTACAAATAAGCATGAAATTACTTAAATCAATACTTGCTGGACTACTCTTCGCTTGTTCTTTGGGTGCAACCGCTCAATCATTAGAGTCATTTAAATTTGTAGCCTTAGGAGATATGCCTTACTCCATCCCTGAAGACTACCCCCGCTACGAGAGATTAATCGCCGCAATCAACCAAACTAATCCGAGTTTTAGCCTATTTATTGGCGACACTAAATCAGGCTCAACACCTTGTAGCGATGAATACAACCAAAAGGTTAAGGGCTATTTCAATCAATTCACATCCCCCTTAATTTATAGCGTTGGGGATAATGAGTGGACTGATTGCCATCGACCGATGGCTGGATCTTATGATCCCATTGAACGATTAGACAAACTCAGAAGTACTTTCTTTAATACTCGTAAGAGTTTGGGTAAGCAACAATTAGAGCTCACCAGACAATCTGATGTTGACCCTAAACATCAAAAGTTTGTTGAAAATGCTTACTGGGTAAAAATCCATTTTCTATTTGTCAGCATACACATTCCCGGCTCTAACAATAATTTTGAACGAGATGAACAAGCAAAAGCGGAATATTACGAACGTAACCAAGCTAATATAGATTGGATCCAAAACAGCTTTGCGCTGGCTCAAAAGATGAATTATTTAGGCATCATCTTCTGCTACCAAGCCGATATGTTCTACACACCCACACAGGCAGTGAACCCAGACAGCGGCTATCGAGATACATTGCAGGTATTCAGCAAAAATGCTCAATCATTCAAGAAGCCTGTGCTATTAATTCACGGTGATAGCCATCGACTCATCGTTGATCAGCCACTGAAAACGGCAGATCAAAAACATACTCTGGAGAACGTATTACGACTAGAGGTGATGGGCGCAGAACAAGTCCAAGCCGTAACGATTGGGGTAAATCCAAAGTCTGAGCAACCATTTAGCTTTACACCAATTATGCTCAGAGAAAATATGTCTACTCCAAGACCCTAAAACCTAACCAAGGTATTCCACGCTCTAAATCTCAGACTATGAAATGTCATCAAAATCGCATCAACATGTCACATTCCATTAGTAAAGTGGAGCCCTACTTATGGGAGATGAAGTGCAATTCTCTTTTTACTGGTTGTAAATAGTTTGTACTAACAGCCCATAGGTAACCAAATTCTTTAGTTTCACGAGGGCATCATGAGTGGCAAACGACATCAAAGCGAAGGTGCGAGCCTTGAGAAGAAGCCTGAAGTCAGCGAGGAATCCCATTCTTTTTTAAAGAAAAGATTAATTTGGCAACGCCTAGCTCAAAAAAAGATTAAAAAGACTCTTAAAGCTCGATTCAAAATAGATACCAAAAAATAATTGACGATGGTTCTAATCCCTATTTTGATTTAACTGAGGCGCTCTAGGTTTTCCTGGATAACTTCTATAAAGTGTTCGCCATATCGATCTAGCTTGGCCTGCCCCACCCCGCCAATACCGCTAAATTGATCTAAGGTAGTTGGTGTAGACCTCACCATCTCCTGCAAAGTGCTGTCATGAAAAATTACATAGGGTGGAACCCCTTGCTCGCGTGCCAGCTCAGTACGCTTAGCTTTGAGTGCCTCCCACAATTTTTCATCTGCAACATTACTAAAGGGATGCGTAGAACTTTTCTTTGCTCCTGATTTTGTAGCCTTTGCTTTGGAGTAGCCCGTTTCTTTTCGCAACCAAACCTCTTGCTCGCCACGCAGGACCGGCAATGCGATCTCATCGACCAACTTTAAGCCCCCATGCAGGGCAATGTCTACATCTAGATAACCGCCTGCTACTAGTTGACGATAAATGCTATTCCATTGAGCCTGGTTGAGTTCTGCACCGATGCCAAAAGTGCTGACCTGCTCATGAAAGTACTGCTTGACTCTGGGAGTAACCTTGCCAAGGAGAACATCAATTAAATGGGTCACACCAAAACGCTGGCCTGTCCGATAAACGCATGACAACGCCTTTTGCACCTCCTGCGTGGCATTCCAAGTTGCCACTGGCTCTAGACAGTTATCACAGTTCCCACAGCCGCCAGGATGCGTCTCTCCAAAGTATCGCAAGATTGTTTGATGGCGGCATGATGTGGATTCACAATAACCCAGTAGTGCGTTGAGTTTTTGCCGCTCTACCCGCTTACGATCCTCAGAAGCTTCGCCAGAATCGACCATTTGCCGCAAGCTCACAACATCCCCGAATCCATAGGCCATCCAGGCATTTGCGGGTAAGCCATCACGTCCTGCGCGCCCTGTTTCCTGGTAATACCCCTCCATACTTTTTGGAAGATCAAGATGAGCTACAAAGCGAACGTTGGGCTTATCAATACCCATGCCGAACGCTACGGTTGCGACCATGATGACGCCCTCTTCACGTAGGAAACGTTTTTGATTGGCGCTACGTGTTTCAACGCTTAAGCCTGCGTGATAAGGCATAGCATCCCAGCCGCGGTCTACCAACCATTGCGCAGTCTCTTCTACACTGCGACGCGATAGGCAATAGATAATTCCCGAGTCATCGGCATGCTCAACATCTAAAAGATGCTCTAACTGTTGTTTGGCACTCTGCTTTTGCAGAACACGATATTTAATATTGGGACGATCAAAGCTGGAGACAAACTGCTCGGCAGATTCGAGCGAAAGGCGCTCTACGATTTCGGCTCGAGTTGGCGCATCTGCGGTTGCTGTTAAGGCGATACGAGGTACCTTAGGAAATCGCTCATGCAATACAGTGAGTTGGCGATACTCTGGACGGAAATCATGACCCCATTGAGAAACGCAATGCGCCTCATCAATCGCGAATAAGGCAATTCCAGGGCCTGAATTAAGTCTATCGAGTATCGATAGAAAACCAGGGTTCATGAGACGCTCAGGCGCCACATAGATTAAGTCAAGATCCCCAGCCAGCAACTGACTGGTCACCTTTTGAGATGTAGCCGCATCCAAACTGGAGTTTAGAAAAGAGGCTTTAACGCCTAACTGGGTTAATGCATCAACCTGATCCTGCATTAGTGCAATCAGGGGTGAAACTACTACGCCAACACCACGTCGAACAAGTGAGGGAATTTGATAGCACAGCGACTTACCGGCGCCAGTGGGCATCAGAACCAAAGCATCGCCGCCTGCCACTACATGTCTAACAATAGACTCTTGAGCCCCACGGAATTGATCAAAGCCGAAAACATCATGAAGAACTTGGTGGCTCGACTGCAAAAGTAATACTCCCCTGTCTTATTCAATAACTGCGGATTGCAAACTATATATAAATAAAAAGCCCCACGTCATGCGGGGCTCTTTCGATATTTTCTCTATGCAAACAAATATAGAGTCTGAATGGCGGAGAGGGTGGGATTCGAACCCACGGTAGGTTTGACCCTACGCTTGATTTCGAGTCAAGTACATTCGACCACTCTGCCACCTCTCCGAACCAAAGCCAATTATAGCTTTGGGGTGGTTTTATGGTTTTTGCTCAGATTGGCTTTAATACCGCTAGGCCACCCAAGTAGGATTGCAATGCCTTAGGGATAGCAATACTGCCATCTACTTGCTGCTTATTCTCAAGCAATGCAACCAATGCTCTGCCTACTGCAAGGCCTGAACCATTTAAGGTGTGCACTAATTCTGGCTTTCCTTGACCGGCTTTAAATCTAGCCTGCATCCGTCTTGCCTGGAAATCGCCCATGCTGGAGCATGAGCTAATTTCTCTATAGGCTTTTTGTGAAGGCACCCAAACCTCTAAGTCATAAGTCTTGGTACTACCAAAACCCATATCGCCCGTGCAAAGCAATACTTTTCTGTAAGGTAACTCGAGCAATTCCAGAATACGCTCAGCGTGGCCCGTGAGCTCTTCCAAGGCTTGCATGGAATCTTCTGGCTTAGTAATTTGCACTAACTCAACTTTGTCAAACTGATGCTGACGTATCATGCCTCGGACATCACGACCATAGCTACCAGCTTCTGAACGGAAACAGGGTGTATGAGCTACAAACTTTATTGGTAAGTTATCGGCGTTAACGATTTCATCGCGGACTAAATTCGTTACCGGCACTTCTGCAGTAGGAATCAAGTAGAAGTTTTCAGTCTTCGCTTCACCGCCCTCATCTTCACCGCCCATTTGGCGCGGAACCTTAAATAAATCCTCTTCAAACTTCGGCAACTGACCAGTACCGCGCATAGAGGCAGCATTCACCATGTAAGGTGCATACACCTCTTGATAATTGTGATCTGTAGCATGAGTATCAATCATGAGCTGCGCCAAAGCGCGATGCAGTCTTGCGATTGGTCCCTTGAGAACCACAAAGCGTGAGCCGCTAATTTTGGCTGCTACTTCAAAGTCCAGGCCCAGGGGGCCACCCAAATCAACGTGATCTTTAATCTCAAAATCAAAAATCGGCTCTTCACCCCAACGCTTTACTTCTTTGTTTTCTGTTTCGTCTTTACCGGTTGGTACAGATTCATCTGGCAGATTCGGAATCCCCATTAAGAAATCAGAAATCTCTGCTTGCAGCGTACTTAATCTGGTTGCACCAGATTCCATATCAGTATTGACTTGCGCAACTTCAGCCATCTCGGCAGAAGCATCCTCGCCCTTGCCTTTTTTCATACCAATAGCTTTGGATAATTGGTTGCGTTTAGCTTGCAATTCTTCAGTACGGGTTTGCAAAGATTTTCGCTCAGATTCCAAGGCATTGAATTTCTCAACATCGAGTTGGAATTTGCGAGTCGCTAAACGTGCAGCAACTGCGGCGATATCTTTACGGAGTAATTGCGGATCAATCATGTGATGCTCTGTAGATTAGGGGTTCTAGGTTTTAGTTTTATACGGGCTCTAGTTTAAGCGCAAGACTTCGGCTCCGGCTGGCGGGGTGAAAGTAAAGCGATTGGCGGGCAAATTAACATTGAGTTGGATCTTATCCAAAGTCACCAGGACCACGCTTCCAAGCCCATCGGTTAACTCCAAAGCTTTCGGTAAGCCATTAGCCATGCCAATCGAGATCTTTGTATAAGGCAGGTCATTTTTATTCTTGGCATTGGGATCTTTTTTAGGAATCAAAGCTACCCACTTCATTCCTAAACGCTCTTCGCCTTCAACCAAGTCAAAATGCTGTTCTAGTGAAGTCTCACCAAACAGAATAGCTGCTGGTGTAGAAGCTAAGGCCTGCCCCGCTGGACGAAAAGTCGCCTGGTTTAAATCTTTATCCCATAAGATTAGTTGCTTGCCATCAGCAATTAACTTTTGCTCGTAAGGCTTTTGGGTATCCCAGATAAATCTTCCTGGACGCTGAAACACAAAATGACCTTGGGTTTGACGGAGGACTTTCAAGCCCTTGTCTTGCGACTCATTGGCTTTGGGTGCGCGCAACTGTTGTTGCACAAAGTCACCTTCAGCAGTTTTAGAGTTGCGTACAAATTGACGCAACTGCTCTGCGCCACTCTCGCTTTGAGCAAGCGATGCACCTGAAAAAAGGATACTTGCAATTGTCAGAATTGCTGCAGTCAGAAATCTTGGCATGGATTCTTATTCGGAGGGGCGATGGAGAATCTCGCGATTGCCGCCGTTACCCATTTTGGATACAAGACCTGCTTTTTCCATATCTTCTAGCAAACGTGCAGCGCGGTTGTAACCAATACGCAAATGACGCTGCACTAGTGAGATCGATGGGCGTTTATTTTCTAGAACAATAGCGACGGCTTGGTCATAAAGAGGATCTGCTTCACCACCACCCTCACCAGTCAATGCATCCACATTGGATTCGTCAGCACCTTCAAGGACACCATCAATGTAGTTGGCTTCGCCCTTCTCTTTGAGCCATTCCACAACACGATGGACTTCATCATCCGATACGAATGCGCCATGAACACGAACTGGCAAACCGGTACCTGGCGCCATATAGAGCATGTCACCCATACCCAACAATGCTTCCGCGCCCTGCTGATCCAAAATCGTACGACTATCAATCTTGCTGCTGACTTGGAATGAGATACGGGTTGGTACGTTGGCTTTAATTAAACCAGTAATGACGTCAACGCTTGGGCGTTGTGTTGCTAATACCAAATGAATACCTGCAGCACGAGCCTTTTGCGCAATACGGGCAATCAACTCTTCAATCTTCTTGCCCGATACCATCATCAAGTCAGCCAACTCATCAATCACGATGACAATGACTGGTGCTTTATAGATTGGCTCTGGATCATCTGGAGTTAAGCTAAATGGATTGGTGAGCTTCTCACCTTTCTCTTCGGCTTCTAGAATCTTTTTATTAAAGCCAGCTAGGTTACGAACGCCAAACTTACTCATCAGTTTGTAACGGCGCTCCATCTCATTTACCGCCCAGTTAAGTGCGTTGTATGCCTGCTTCATATCCGTTACAACTGGGCACAACAAATGCGGGATCTTGTCGTAGATGGCCATCTCGAGCATCTTCGGATCAATCATGATCAAACGCACTTCATCAGGCTTAGCCTTAAAGAGTAGCGACAGGATCATGGCATTGATACCCACCGATTTACCCGCTCCAGTAGTACCCGCAACTAAACAGTGAGGCATCTTTGCTAAGTCAGCCACCATTGGGCTACCAGAGATATCTTTACCTAAGGCTAGAGTCAGCAATGAATGATTGTCGTTGTAAACCTGCGAAGTCAAAATCTCTGATAGGTAGACTGACTGGCGCGTTGGATTTGGTAACTCCAAAGCCATGCAAGTCTTGCCAGGAATAGTTTCTACAACACGCATACTGACAACGCCTAGTGAGCGCGCTAAGTCACGTGAGAGATTCACGATCTGACTGCCCTTTACACCAATCGCTGGATCAATTTCGTAGCGAGTCACTACTGGGCCAGGATAGGCGGCAATCACTTTTACTTGAACATTAAACTCGGCTAACTTGCGTTCGATTAAGCGTGAAGTAAATTCCAGCACGTCAGCAGAGATGGTTTCTTTTGCTTCAGGCACTGGATCAAGTAATGCGAGTGGCGGTAATTCTGAATCTGGAATATCCACAAACAATGGCTGCTGTTTCTCGCGCTCTACACGGGCACTCTTCGGAATCTCAATTGGAGCACGTACGATTTGCACTGGTGCTGCAACTTCAACGCGACCGCGGAACTCTTCTACAAACTCTTCACGCTCTTCAGCAGCAACTTCACCTAACTTGCGGTCTTCTTCGCTATCGCGGCGTTCACGAATGCGGTGATATGTCACCTCCAAGAAACGCCCTACTTTTTCAGCAACATCCAGCCAGGAGAAATGCAAGAACAAAGAGAGGCCAGCACAAAGACCAAATAGGAGAACCAGAGTGGAGCCGGTAAATCCAAGAGACATTTGCAATGGGTCACCAATCAGCTCACCCAAAATACCGCCAGGAGGTCTAGGGAGCTCCCAGGACAGCGAATGCATGCGGATGGACTCCAAACCCATACTGCAGACAAGAGTCAGTCCAAAGCCTAACCAACGCATTAGTAGAGAGTCTGGCTTAGCATCTGGATCTGGTGGCAAAGGTATGCTCCAAAGCTCACGCCAGCCATTTAAGACGCGGCGCCCAAAGAGAGCAACCCACCAAAAGGCAGAAATACCAAAGATATACAGCATTAAATCGGCTAAATAGGCCCCAAAACGACCCCCCAGGTTCTTGGGAGCCTCAAAACTGGCGTGGGACCAGGCTGGATCAGCCTTGGAATAGGTCAGCAAAATGGCAAATAAACCCAGGCACAAGCCTAGAGAGATGAACCAACGAGCCTCTAATAAGAGGCGGGGCATCCTGCCCTGCGGGCCATTCTCTGGGGGCTGGGAGCTCATTGGAGCCTTGGACTTCGGGTATGCGGTTCTTGCCATGTTCTACCGATTGTAATCAAGCAAATCTATAATTTGAATATGACTACAAATACCCCAAAACACTCCAAAGTTCTGATCCTCGGATCCGGCCCTGCTGGCTATACAGCAGCCGTCTACGCAGCCCGAGCCAATTTAAACCCCACCCTCATCACTGGCCTAGCTCAGGGCGGTCAATTAATGACCACTACTGACGTCGAAAACTGGCCTGCGGATGCCGATGGCGTTCAAGGCCCAGAACTCATGGAGCGTTTCTTAAAGCATGCCGAACGCTTTAATACTGAAATCATTTTTGACCATATTCATACAGCAGCCCTGAAAGAAAAGCCCATCCGCTTAGTTGGTGATTCTGGAACCTATACCTGCGATGCCTTGATTATTTCTACTGGCGCTTCTGCTCAATATATTGGCTTACCAAGTGAAGAAGCATTCATGGGTCGCGGTGTTTCTGGTTGCGCCACTTGCGATGGCTTCTTTTACCGTAATCAAGATGTTTGTGTAGTCGGTGGTGGCAACACTGCAGTTGAAGAAGCGCTCTACCTTACTGGTATTGCTAAAAAAGTAACCGTGATTCATCGTCGCGATAAGTTCCGTGCTGAACCAATCTTGAATGATCGCCTCATGGCAAAAGTTGCTGAAGGCAAAGTGGAGCTGAAACTGAACTCCACTCTCGACGAAGTTCTAGGCGATGAAAAAGGTGTAACTGGTGTGCGCATTAAGAAACAAGATGGCAGCACTGAAGACCTTGCTGTAACAGGCGCCTTTATTGCCATTGGTCACAAACCGAATACCGAACTCTTTGTTGGTCAGCTCGATATGAACAATGGCTACCTCAAGACCCATTCAGGCCTTGAAGGCAACGCCACTGCTACTAATATCCCTGGCGTCTTTGCTGCTGGCGATGTGCAAGACCATATTTACCGTCAAGCGATTACCAGCGCTGGCACAGGCTGTATGGCTGCATTAGATGCGCAACGTTATTTAGAAACTTTGGAGTAAGTTTTATTTGCTTAGAACTTTAAGTAAGTATGAAATAAAAAAACGCCTAGCAATGCTAGGCGTTTTTGTTTGAGCTTTCTTATACGCTCAAGGCCAGTAAAGCCACCTCAGGGGCACGATCCAATATCTTTAGCAGCGCCTTTGCTGCGCCTGTAGGACTTCTTTTTCCCTGCTCCCAGTTTCGAATAGTTTCTAAAGAAACTTCTATACGACTTGAGAACTCTTGTTGAGATAAGCCAATCCGTTCACGAACTCGCTTTGCATATTTTGCAGCATCTTGCATGGCTTCGTCATCGTCTTGCCGTTGGTGTAGCTTTATGAGGCGCTCAGAAGTTGCATCTAATAGCTTCTTATCTACAACCCCCTTGGGGAAACTTGTAGGGTTATTTAGATCAACGCTAACTCGTACTATTTTTTTCATATCGCTTGACCTCCCTGTTATTAGCTTTCCTTGCTGAAATAATTCTGATGGCCTTAACTCTTCTGGTGAACACAACTACGAAGACTCGTTTATCAATTGCCCCTATTGCGCGATACCGCTCTTCCCCGTAATCCCATCTTTGGTCATGCTCAATAACTATCGTAGGATCTTTAAAAATTGATATCACATATGCGAAATCAAAATTTCGAGAGATCTGGCATGAGTTACTTTTAGCCAAATCCCATTCAAAATCCATTTACCCTATAGTAGGCCAATGGCCTACACTTTGTCAAGTGGCGTCAACATAAACAAAACGCCTAGCATTGCTAGGCGTTTTTGTTTTCTGCAGTCTGATTGCTACTGCATTTAATGACTACTCATTACTTAACGAGAGACCATTGGCAAGAGTGGCACGATAAGTAATGCCACGATATTGATGATCTTAATGAGTGGGTTAACGGCAGGGCCCGCAGTATCTTTGTAAGGGTCGCCAACGGTATCGCCAGTCACTGCCGCTTTGTGAGCTTCAGAACCTTTGCCGCCGAAGTGACCTTCTTCGATATATTTCTTGGCGTTATCCCAAGCACCACCACCGGTACACATCGAGATCGCTACGAATAAGCCAGTCACAATAGTTCCCATGAGCAAACCACCCAATGCTGCAGGTCCTAACAAGAGACCAACTACAACTGGGGCTACTACTGGCAAGAGGGAAGGAACGATCATCTCTTTAATAGCTGCAGAAGTCAGCATATCGACAGCTTTGCCGTACTCTGGCTTTGCAGTGCCTTCCATGATTCCAGGGATATCACGGAACTGACGGCGCACCTCTTCTACCACCGCACCAGCACAACGACCTACTGCTTCCATCGCCATTGCACCAAACAAGTAAGGAATCATGCCGCCGATAAAGAGGCCAATGATGACCATGTGATTGGACAAGTCAAAAGACACCTGTTGGCCCATACCCTCTAAAGCATGGGTGTAGTCAGCAAAGAGCACGAGCGATGCCAAACCAGCCGAACCAATTGCATAGCCTTTAGTAACTGCTTTAGTAGTGTTGCCAACCGCATCCAATGGATCGGTAATATCGCGAACAGATTGTGGCAAGCCTGCCATCTCTGCAATACCACCAGCATTATCTGTAATTGGGCCATATGCATCAAGCGCAACCACAATACCTGCCATGGACAACATGGCTGTTGCTGCAATTGCAATGCCATATAAACCAGCCAACCAATACGCTGCAAAAATCGCTGCACAAACAAAGAGCACTGGGTAAGCAGTTGACTTCATCGAAATACCTAAGCCAGCAATAATGTTGGTACCGTGACCTTTGGTTGAAGCTTCAGCAATATGCTGCACTGGCTTGAACTGGGTACCGGTGTAGTACTCGGTAATCCATACCAAACCTGCTGTAAGCAACAAGCCCACTACAGTTGAACCAAACAAACGCCATTGGCTACCAGGAATACCTAATGCGTCGTCCGGCATGATGAAATTGGTTACGAAGTAGAAGGCAATCAGCGACAGACCACCAGCAATGATCAACCCCTTGTACAAAGCAGGCATCACATTTTTCATGCCAGGTGTTGCTTTTACAAACGAGCAACCAATGATGGAGGCGATGATAGAAACGCCACCCAGCACTAATGGATAAATAATTGCAGCAACTGGTGCGCTAGAAACCATTAAGGATCCCAGCACCATGGTTGCAATCAGCGTAACCGCGTAAGTTTCGAATAAGTCCGCCGCCATACCTGCGCAGTCACCAACGTTGTCGCCAACGTTATCAGCAATCACCGCAGGATTACGTGGATCATCTTCCGGAATCCCAGCCTCAACCTTACCGACCAGGTCAGCGCCAACGTCTGCACCCTTAGTAAAGATGCCGCCACCTAAACGCGCAAAGATCGAAATCAAGGAAGAGCCGAACGCCAAACCAATCAGGGGATGCAATACAGAAGAGAGATCTTGTCCAGCACCAATCGATACAAGGAACATAAAGAAGAGGCCAACACCCAAGAGACCCAGTCCAACTACCAACATGCCGGTAATTGCGCCGCCTTTGAATGCCACATTGAGCGCTTCGTTCATACCCTTGGTGGCCGCTTCCGCTGTCCGCACGTTTGCGCGCACTGACACATTCATACCAATGAAGCCGCAAGCGCCAGAAAGCACGGCGCCAATGACAAAGCCAATCGCGGTCGCAAAATCAAGGAAGAGCGCCATGAGAATGGCCAGAACCACCCCAACCACGGCAATCGTTTTATATTGGCGTGACAAATACGCTGCCGCCCCCTGCTGAATCGCCTCTGCAATTTCTTGCATTTTGGCGTTGCCTGTACTTTGCTTCAAAATCCAGCCGCGCATCACAAAACCGTAAATCACGGCTAGGACACCGCAAGCCAAGGCAAAATACAAGCCTAAAGTGACATTACTCATGCTTGAACTCCCTAAAGTTAATCATTTGTTAATCTTTATTGTTTTTGCATAACTCCACTTAGGTAGACCTGGTTTCCGAAAGCTTTAAACTATGGTCTTTAAGCTGTATCAGTATGTAACAGAATCACCCCTGCTCTCCCTTGATAGGATCAGGGTATTTACTAATCAATATTCGGAGTATTTATGAGTCTCGAAAAAGTCAAGCCAGGTAAAAAGATCCCTGAAAGCTTCAACGTCATTATTGAAATCCCAATGAACGCTGATCCAGTGAAGTACGAAGTGGATAAAGAGTCTGGCGCAATTTTCGTTGACCGTTTTATGGGCACTGCAATGCACTACCCATGTAACTACGGATACATTAATAAAACGATTGCCGGTGATGGCGACCCTGTTGATGTTCTCGTAATTACTCCATTTCCACTCATTCCAGGTGTTGTTGTTAGCTGCCGTGCAATTGGCATCCTACAAATGGAAGATGAGGCTGGTCAAGACGCTAAATTATTGGCTGTTCCAGAAGACAAAATTTTGCCTATCTATACACACTGGCAAAAACCTGAAGACATGAACCCATTGCGTTTGAATCAAATTCAACACTTCTTCGAGCACTATAAAGATCTCGAAAAAGGTAAATGGGTAAAAGTTAAAGGCTGGGGTGGCGTTGCTGATGCTCATAAAGAAATTCTTGAAGGCATCGAGCGCTACAACAAAGAGAACAAGTAATTCTTTTATTGAAAAGGCTTTGTGATTCGGAGTGAGCACGCAGAAAATTGCCTTAGCCCAAATCAACCCATTACTGGGTGATTTGGCTGGCAACGCGCAACTCATTCACAAAGCCGCTCTAGATGCCAACTCACAAGGCGCCAAACTCGTAGTCACCCCTGAGCTTTCGCTCACCGGCTATCCCCCAGAAGACTTACTCCTCCGCCCTGCTTTTATTGAGGCGGCACAATCACAGCTCGAGCTCTTGATGAAAGAGCTAGCTCAGTACTCTGATCTAACAGTCATCGTCGGTCACCCCAAACAAACATCTGCAGGTTTGCAAAACTACGCATCTGTTTTACGAAACGGCAAAGTCATTGCGGGCTACGCAAAACAAGAATTACCTAACCATGAAGTATTTGACGAAGTTCGCTACTTCGTACCTGGTAATCAAGCTTGTGTTTTTGAATGCGAAGGTGTTCGCTATGGATTGATCTTGTGTGAAGATGCCTGGCATGCAGGTCCCGCTAAACAATCTCATGCTGCTGGCGCACAAGTATTGTTAGTCCCCAACGCCTCTCCTTACCACCTGCAAAAAGAAGCCTTGCGTATTGAAGTGCTCCGCGGGCATATTGCACAAACCAAAATGCCACTGGTTTACGTCAATGCCGTTGGCGGTCAAGATGAATTAGTTTTTGATGGCGGCTCATTTGCATTAAATAGTGATGGCAAAGTCGTGATGGCAATGCCTCAGTTTGAAACCGGCCTAGGCCTTGTTACCGTGACAGCAACTGGCGAGCTAGAAAAAGGTCTGATCACCCCACCCCAATCCGTTGAGGCACAGGCCTATCAAGCGCTGGTTTTGGGTGTACGTGACTATGTGACCAAAAATCGCTTCCCTGGCGTGATTATTGGCCTATCTGGCGGTGTAGATTCAGCTTTGGTATTGGCAATTGCCGTGGATGCCTTGGGTGCTGACAAGGTACGCACCGTCATGATGGCCTCTCGCTATACCGCCGATATCTCTTGGATCGATGCAAGGGAGATGGCCCAGAACTTAGGCGTGCAGTACGACGAGATTCCGATTAGCGGGCCGGTAGATGCTTTAGAAGCATCTCTAGCGGAGCAATTCAAAGGTTTAACAGTAGACGCCACCGAAGAGAATATTCAGGCACGCGTTCGTGGCACTCTGCTGATGGCCCTATCTAATAAAACAGGTCGACTTGTTTTGACTACCGGCAACAAGAGTGAAATGGCAGTCGGCTACTGCACACTCTATGGCGATATGGCGGGTGGCTTTGCAGTCATTAAAGATATCGCCAAGACTTTGGTGTATCGCCTATGCGCCTATCGCAACAGTATTACGCCAGTGATTCCGGAGCGAATTCTGACCCGCGCACCTTCGGCAGAGTTACGTCCAGACCAAAAAGATCAAGATAGCCTGCCCTCTTATGAAGTGCTGGATGGCATTGTTGAGCGCTATATGGAGCAAAACCAATCGATTGCCCAGATCATTGCCGCAGGCTTTGATGCCGAGAGCGTAGAAAAAGTAACCCGCTTAATCAAGCTTAATGAATATAAGCGTCGCCAAGCCCCACCGGGAGTCCGTGTAACCACTCGTGCCTTTGGCCGCGATTGGCGCTACCCCATTACCTCCCAATTTAGAGCCTAGAACGTTCAGCGGGTCGATTTTTGGTATTTCAGAGCAGATCTAGGTATGATTAGTGCATTAGGGAGAACACATGAAATTAATTACATCCATCATAAAGCCGTTCAAACTCGATGAAGTTCGTGAGTCATTGGCAGAAGTCGGTGTTACAGGTCTGACCGTTACTGAAGTTAAGGGCTTTGGCCGTCAAAAAGGCCATACTGAACTCTATCGTGGCGCTGAGTATGTAGTCGACTTTTTACCTAAAGTAAAAGTAGAAGCCGTGGTTTCTGATGACCGTGTTGAAGCTGCTATTGAGGCAATCACTAAAGCTGCACGCACCGGCAAGATTGGTGACGGCAAGATTTTCGTGACTGCAGTAGAGCAAGTGATTCGTATCCGTACCGGTGAAACCGATAACGCTGCGGTTTAATTCAACAAATTAAACCTGCGAACCTCTCAGGCCATCAACGTAGCTGAGAGTCTGTGGAGTTTGATGGAGCTGCAGGCTGAATCATTTCAGCCGGCTCCAAAATAATTGTCTTACTAGTTGTATTTCCCACGCGCACCTTTGCACCTTGGTAATACAAATCCACCTGATTTAAACCACCAGTTAAAACCTTTAATGGCGGCTTGCCATAAACACTCGTACCAACTCCAGGTTCTAGAGTTTTATTCTGGGTCTTACCTGTAGCATCCACCACACATACTGTTTGCGCAGTCTTTGATTGCAGATAAACCATGTCACCCGCTTTTTTAGGGGCTTCGGGCCTGTAATTGAGTGTAGATGCATCTGCAGGCGGGCATTCATTAGAAACGGTCGCTGGGGTCGGCTCTGGTGTTGCCGCTGGAGCTGGCTTGGCTTCTGCTGGAGCATCCACCGGGACAGGTTCTTGTGCCACCTCTTGAATAATGACAATCTCTTCTTTAACTGGCTCAGGAAAAAATAAGGGGCGCAAGTTCACCACAGAGAAAATCACTGCCACACCAATTGCCAACAGTAAAAAAAGTTTCTTTTTAGGTCCTACTGAAGCTTTTGATTTCTGGCTGTAATCAATCGCTTTTTGTGAGAATTTGCTAGCACTGACCTTCTCAGGTTTTAGTTTTGGTTCTGCGACTTTCTCTACCGCTACAGGGCTAGCCTCTTTTTCTTTTACTTTTTCGGTCTTTGCCTTTTTTTCTACCGCAGAGGCTTTTGTCTCCTCCTGCAATTTCTCCTCAACATCAGCTACTTTGATAGGCTGCACGACACCAGAAAAATCAAATGCCTCTTCAGGTGTGAGCCTGAGTAATCCAGCTACCTTTTTTGCTGCTGTGAATTTAACTTGATCACCGTAAAAAGAGCTGCTTTCACCATTCTCAATCTGCTCAATTTGGCGAGCAGATAGACAGGCCATTCCCGAAAGATCTTTCGTGCTGAGACCAAGGCTTTCTCTGGCTTTAGTAAATGCCTCTTTGCGAATCTCAGGAAGTTTGACTGGTTTATTCACTGCGCAGCAACCATCTCATATGGAATTAATAAGATTGATAGTAATACCAAAATGGGACAAGAGTAATTAGCCACAAAGCTAGGTGTTTAATGGATGGTTCTCAAGGTTGGATTCAAGATACTTCTTCACCAGCACTTGCAGGGAATCCGCATGCATTTTGTCCATCACCCTAGCCTTATGGACTTTAATGGTGGCATCCGTGGTTCCTAGTTTTACGGCAATATCCTTGTTTAGAAGGCCCTTAACAAGCCATCCACAGACCTCACGCTCTCTAGGAGTGAGGCTTTCGTAGTCTTTCTTAGCTTCAACATCCAGGGAAACTCGCTTGAGTTGACGACTATCAAAATCAATTGCGTCTGCAACTGCCTTTAAGAGCTCTTCTAAATTAAAGGGCTTGAATAAGAAATCCACCGCACCCCGCTTAAGACCCTGAACGATTTGGTGTGGGTGACTTTGGCCGCTAATAAATACGATAGGTGTCTTACGGCCACACTTTTGGAGCTTTTCTTGCAAATCTAGCCCGGTCATATCTGGCATTTGCATATCCAACAGAATTACTGCTGGTGACACTGGAACAGATTTCTCCAGGAAAACACTGGCAGATGCGTAGTCCTCAACCAGATAACCCAATTCACGCAGCATTCTCGAGAGCGAAATGCGCATGGATTCGTCATCATCAATTAGGTATATATGGCCGACTTTAGTCATTGAATTCAAAGGAAAAAGTGATTGATGACTTAATGTACTGCAGCCTCTTTTACTAAGCTATTAGCTCCTTAGCTAATATTTAGACCTAAATCTATGAATTCTTTGGCATTTTCATACTGCAGTGCAACATTTGTAGTAATTATGATGAGCTCATCGATCTAGAGCACCCTTAACCCATCTCACGGCACAATAGAGCCTTTCGACACAAACCTTTTCTGGAGTAATAAGCATGAAACGCCTTAATGAACGCTCGCGCATGGTCACCGAAGGGGTCGCTCGCGCACCTAATCGTTCGATGTATTACGCAATGGGTTACGAAGAAAAGGATTTCGTAAAGCCGATGGTTGGCGTTGCGAACGGCCACTCCACTATTACCCCTTGCAATAGTGGTTTACAAAAATTAGCTGACGCTGCTGTTGAAGCTCTAGAAGCGGCCGGTGCAAAAGCACAAGTATTCGGTACACCAACTGTTTCCGATGGCATCGGCATGGGCACTGAGGGCATGAAGTACTCCCTCGTCTCACGTGAAGTGATTGCTGATAGCATTGAAGTGTGTGTAAATGGTCTTTGGCAAGATGGTGTTGTCGTCATTGGTGGTTGCGATAAAAACATGCCAGGCGGCATGATGGCCTTAGCCCGCACTAATGTGCCCGGCATCTATGTCTATGGCGGCACGATTAAACCAGGCCATTACAAGGGCAAGGAACTCAATATTGTTTCTGCATTTGAGGCAGTTGGTGAATTTACTTCCGGTCGATTGAGTGAAGAAGATTTAAAGGGTGTTGAACAGCATGCCTGTCCAGGGAGCGGCTCTTGTGGCGGCATGTACACCGCAAACACCATGAGCTCCTCATTTGAGGCTTTGGGCATGAGCTTGCCCTACTCCTCTACGATGGCGAACGTTGATGCTGAAAAAGTAGCGAGTGCTGCCGAATCAGCGCGCGTACTGGTTGAGGCTGTGAAAAATAACTTGCGTCCCCGTGACATCATCACCAAGAAGTCCATTGAGAACGCTGTCAGTGTGATCATGGCAGTTGGTGGATCCACAAATGCAGTATTGCATTTCTTGGCCATCACCAGCGCAGCTGAAATCGATTGGACAATCGATGACTTTGAGCGTATTCGTAAACGCGTTCCTGTGATCGTTGATATGAAGCCATCCGGCACTTACCTTGCAACTGACTTGCATCAAGCCGGCGGCATTCCACAAGTAATGAAGATTTTGCTTGATGGCGGATTACTTCACGGTGACTGCATGACCATCACTGGAAAAACGATTGCTGAAGTACTAAAAGATGTTCCGTCAGTACCGCGCGCTGATCAAAAAGTGATTCGCACCTTAGACAATCCTTTGTACAAACAAGGTCACTTGGCAATCTTGAAGGGCAATATTTCTCCAGAGGGTTGCGTGGCTAAGATTACCGGCCTCAAGAATCCTTCGATCACTGGCCCAGCCCGTGTGTTTGATTCTGAAGATGATGCCATGGCAGCCATCATGGCCCAGAAGATCAAAGATGGTGACATCGTTGTGATTCGTTATGAAGGCCCTAAAGGCGGCCCAGGGATGCGTGAGATGCTTGCCCCAACCTCTGCTCTTGTAGGGCAAGGTCTAGGTGAGTCTGTAGGCCTCATCACTGATGGCCGCTTCTCTGGTGGCACCTGGGGTATGGTTGTGGGTCACGTAGCTCCTGAAGCCTACGTAGGCGGCACAATTGCCCTCATTCATGAAGGTGACTCGGTAACGATTGATGCCCATCAACTACTGATTCAATTGAACGTTGATGAAGCAGAAATTGCGAAGCGTCGCGCAGCTTGGGTGCAACCTAAGCCTCGCTACACTCGTGGCTTATTAGCAAAATACGCTCGCCTTGCAAGCACTGCAAGTAAAGGTGCGGTAACTGACTTGAACTTAGGTGACTAAGTTAATCAAGTAAAAGCCTTAAAAGAAAAAGCCCCCAGGTAAAACTAGGGGCTTTTTTATTGCGTGTACCACCCAATCAATTGACTTAGTGCTTCATAGCTCCAGCGCCCATTGCATTAACTGGCATCTTGACCTCAACATCACCTGCCTTAGCAAACTTCAGCTTCACGGGAACGGTTTCACCTGCAGCTAATGGAGCTTTAATGTTGATAAACATTAAGTGCAAGCCGCCAGGTTTTAATTCAACAGCGCCACCTGCTGGCACAGTAATATCTTTTACCTGACGCATCTTCATAACATTGCCCTCCATTGCCATCTCGTGGAGCTGCACTTCACCTGCAACAGGTGAGCTGGCAGAGATCAATTGATCAGCAGCGCCTTTATTTTCAATCTTCATAAAGCCACCGGCTACCTGCTGACCAGGAACTGTAGCACGGGTATAAGCATCTTCAATTTTGATAGCGTTAGTAGTGACGGTTTTGGAAACGTTTTGCGCCCATGTCGTCCCTACGAAAGCCATCCCCGCAACGGCACACAGTGTTACTAATAGTTTTGTCTTCATTTACATTCTCCCGGTAATTGATAAGCGATACATTTAATTATGGTTTAACCATCAAAGCATTTTGTAATTGCTGAAAGTCTACTAAGCCTGTTTTTCTGGTAGCTTTACCATTTTTATCGATCACTATGGTTGTAGGTGTTTCGCCATGCCATTTAGGATCGATTTCATAGCGCAGGCGCTCATCAAAAGGCGCTGCTACATAATAATTATTGGCTTTTTCTAGATTTGCTTTGCTCAACATTTTTTTCATCGACTCGATTGATACATCATCAACCTGAATAAAAACTACTTTAGCGCTTGGATTGTTTTTGATAAAAAGACCCCACTGCGGCATCTCTTTAACGCAGGATGGGCAAGTCACCCCCCAAAAATTAATAGCCAGAGGTCCACCATTTGCGGCTTTGATGATGGATTTCCAATCTCCCACCTGATAAGGCTTCAAAGAAACTGGATCAGCGAAGGCAAACCCAGTCATTGAGAGAATGAGAATAAAAATAAGCCAATATTTTTTCATTGCTTTTGTCCAATATTTATGAGTTGGTATCCATCATTACGCGTAAGCCAGGATAAAAATACTTGATTCCCTTGAGCTAGCAACAAGGGATGGTCACTGTACCCTGCTGTACTAGATAGTATTTTAGGAATTGCCCAAGTTTTTCCATCATCGCTAGATTCTTTTAAATATACGGATGATTGCACGCCATCAAACTCCTTCCATACCAACCAAACTTGCTGGCCCAATGCCAATAGATATGGCCTGGATACATTGGCAGTTTCAGCGCCTATGCGAGTAGGCTTGGAATAGGTGGCACCTTGGTTGGTGGAATTGGCATAAAAGACTCCAGAGCGCTTACTGCCTTGGGTATACCAAGCCACATGGAATGTACCGGTGTTTGATACTGCTATGGATGGTCCATGATGCGGGCAGGCATCCGTTTTCCAGTTGTCATCAGCCACCTTACGGATTGGTCCTGCACCTGAAGCAGAAATCACTTGGCTGGCCTGATCCCGAATGCCTCCAGGAAATATTGCTCTATACGCTAGCACTGGGTTGTCTTTTGGATCAAGGCTGCCACCAATGCGACAACACTCACAACTACTCTCATTAGCAAAGTGTTCTGCCTGAAAGCTTTTGCCGCCATCCTGAGAAAAAGAATAGGCAATTGAGCCGCCAAGACGATTTTGTCCACCCTGCTTTGCTGCAGAAACTAAACGTTTATCGATCCAAGAGATAAAAATATCGCCATTTGGCTTGATCAGAACCGATGGAAAGCGCTGACTGGAGCCATCATTTACTAAGGACACTGCTTTGGTGAATGTGTTTGCCCCATCGGTCGATCTAGCAGTATTGATTTGCGCATTCCAGTTTGCATCTTTGAAAAATGCATATGCCAAAAAGACATTCCCTTGTTTATCAGCAACAATTTGTGGACGTGCATCAGCGCCAGCATCTAATGATTTACCGTGCTCAGCAATTTTGACTGCTGGTGAAAATGTTTTTCCTAAATCAGAAGACTGCGCAACTGAGACCACGCCACTCGCGGTCCATACCAGCAATAGCCTTCCATCCTGCGTAAAAAATGGGGTTGCAGCATTGGCACACTCCAACCCAATTCCCTGGCAAACACTGCTCACTTTTGCTGGATTTGCACCGGCCATATGCGATGAATGATCCATTTGCGTTTGAGCTTGTGCAGCAAAGCTCAGCACTCCCGAAAGAAGCGCCCCGAGCAATAAGAATCGATTAAAAGAGTATGGGGTCGAATTCATAATTAGAAGATGATACGTGCACCTACAGTAATGCTCTGTGGTTGCCCGGCGATATAACTTCCTTGACTAGTTCCCGTACCGTAAGTGATGTAGCTTCGATTGAACATATTGATCACACTGGCAAATACTGAGGCTTCTGGCGTTAATTGATGGTTCACCTTTAAACCAACAACTGCATAGGAAGGAACTGGTAAGGTGTGTGCGCCATCCAACCAAGAATTACCAATATAACGAACATTGGCTGTCAGACTGGTCTTTGGAAGCGGCATATAGGTCACTCCTGCATAACCCATGTTTTGTGGCACACCGCCAACCTGAGATCCAATTGGATTTAAGGATGCACTAACCCCCGAGCCAATCCAAGTAAGAATGGTGTTCGTATGGGTATATGTACCATCAACAGCCCACTGAGTATTGAGATCATGATGTGCCTGTACCTCAAGCCCACGACTTTGAAGATTCTGATTATTGCCGTACAAGCTAAATGTTTGGCCATTAGCTCCGGTACAAACTGAGATTGGACAACCTGCAGCAGCAGCTTGTGCCTGAGAAACATTGGGTGCATAAACTGCGTTTTTTACATTCGCATTAAAGCCCGTGATCTGCACAAAGCCCGCATTCCAACGATAGTCAGTCCCTAGTTCATAGCCAGTCATGTTCTCGGGGCTCAGCAATGGATTGGCCAGGCTAACGCTCGTTGAATTTCCATAAGTACGAAGCGTGTTGTTCAAACCAGGCGCATGGAAACCCTGATAGGCCGCCCCCCTAAAGTCCCACTCCTTAGTAGCCTGTAATAACAAGCCCAGATTAGGGCTGAACTTATATGCAGTTTGATTAGGGACATTGGTGTAATTTTGAACACCATTTGCACCTGCGATCCAATAGGTTGGGGTCTGGCTTTGCCATTGATCCTCTCGAAGTGAGAGAGTAGCTTGCAATGGGATGGCATCTGTTTTAGCCTTCATTTGCGCCATCACACCATAAAACTGTTGCTGACCTTTTGCGTAATCAGAAGAGGTAACCACTCCATTTGCATATCCAGCAGCAGAACTAAAGGAATTCGTTAAATTCTGTGCAGCTACCTGTCTTCCATCAACACTAACTACTACCTGATTAATGGTTTGATCCTTTAAGTCATGGGTATATTGCGCAGATGCCCCTAGCGTTGAATAAGGATCGTTATAGTTGGCACTAATATAAGCTGGTGTTGCACCGCTATTACTGACATTTTGCTGCCAGAGAGTGGTGTTTTCGTAGAAAGCATTCACCTGAACCTTTTGGGTTGCGCTCAAACGCGTAGTTGCTCCTCCAGAAAAAGTAGTTTCTTGAGTTGTCTTGGTAGCAAAGTTATATCCACCAGATGGTAGATTTTGCATATTGTGGGAACCAAGATTAAAAAAAGCATCCGTATCAGAACTTAATTTCAAGGCTCCTTGAAGTCGGTAATTTGCACTGTTAGCGCTTTCAGGACCCATCCCAGGCAATAGAGGTGCTGACTGCCCTGCTCTATTCTTTGCTGGATAGACTGTTGCCGGAGAAATAGTAGGCTGGTTAATATAACCATCCGTATTAAAGTAGTCCGCAGATGCTCGTAGCTTTAATACGTCATTTACTGCCACTTCTTTTGAAGCAGCCACATTGCTTGTATTGTATGAACCATAACTGGCAGACACTTCGCCTTTGTTATCGTTAATGGGCTTGGTAGTGATGTTGATTAAACCACCCATGCCATAGTTGCCATAAAGATTGGAGACGCCACCGCGAACCAGTTCTACATCCTGCACTGCTGAGAGGGGGACAAGATTCCATTGAATGGTTCCATACATAGCGTCGTTTGCAGGCAGTCCATCGATCAATGCCAGAGTCCGCGCAGCACCAAGACCACGGACATTCAAACTCTGACCGGTGGGGTCCTTTTCATAATACGGTTGATCATTTAAAAATACACTTGCTTGATTCTTTAAGACCTGGTCAACCGTCATTTCCGGGGCGTTTTGAATATCTTCATTCGTCAAAATAGAAGTGTTTTGAGTCATGTCCTTTAGCTCGGTACCAGAGCGAGTGGCACTAACAACCACATCACCTATTTTTTGACCGTAGTCGGGTGGCTGCGCAATTTGTGCTTGCGCGTTGATTAGTACAGACCCAAATAGCACACCCACGCATACGCTGATTTTCTTTTGCTGAAATAACATTTACTGCTCCACTGAACAATACGACAACGTATTGATTAAATCGTTGCCAACTACATAGCTAGGCTATGCCCTAATTTGATTAGGCTTGTACTGGTGGAGCTGCTGAAGGCGGGGTTATCCAAACAGCAAGTGGTTTGGGTGATTGGTAGAAAAGCTGAGGCAGCAAAGCGAAAGTCTGCGGAGCTTCAAATCTGAGATTAGTGTTGAATGCCGGAGTGATAACGCTCTGCGCTACACAATACGGGCAAGGCTTCATTTGATTGGCAACGTCTTTCCCGTCATCTTGAACATCGATTTGCATCTTGCTGCCATCGACAGAACAAATCTCCATTGCAAAACCTTCGCCATGCTTAGCCACTGAAACCGCTTGAGATGCGGCTGGCGCCAGCGCGCTCATTGCGATTGCTAAGGCAGCAATCCAGTGAACGAAGCGGTTTTTGGAGGAACTCATGATGGAGGAATTCTATCTGATTTTCCCCAACCTCATCTTGGATTTGCCCTCGTATTGGTGCAGGCAATAAAAAAGGGTCCGAAGACCCTTTTTTATTAGGCTTTTAACCTAACTTACATAGCAGCAGAACGCTCGATGAGTTTGCGACGCATTGGACGCAATACAAACCAAGCCAAGATTGCAGCGGTACCGTTCAAGATACTAGCAACCCAGAATACCGCTTCCCAACCACCAGTAGTGGCTACCAATACGCTAGACAGTGGCACTAACAATGAAGCAGTACCTTTTGCTGTGTAGAGGAGACCTGCATTACCGGCAGCGTAAGTTGATCCAAATGTATCGGCGTTGGTTGATGGGAACAAGCTGTAAATCTCACCCCATGCAAAGAACACCAAACCAGTTAACAGCACAAACATGACCGGGTCATGACCGAGGTAGTACAAACCAAGAATACCTACGCACTCAAAAGAGAAGCAAAGGGTCATAGTTTGTTCGCGACCAATCTTGTCTGATACCCAACCAAAGAAAGGACGGGTTAAGCCGTTCAAAACACGATCAATGGTTAATGCAAAAGTCAGAGCTGGCAATGCTAGACCTAACAAGCTCACCGTTACGCCAGCAACTTGGAAGTCTTTAGCGATTGGAGCCAATTGAGCAGTTGCCATCAAGCCACCCGCAGCAACCATCACGAACATGAGGTACATGATCCAGAACACTGGTTGCTTAACCATTTCCATTGGACGGAAATCTTTACGAGTCTGCGCAACAGCAGCCTTAACTGCAGTAATAGCACTCTTAATTGGCTTGGAAAGGAATAGACTTAACAAGACAACGATTGCGCCTTGACCAATACCAAAGAACCAGAAAGTTTCTTGATAGCCTTGTTCAGCAATCATTTTTGCAATTGGAATTACGGTTAATGCAGAGCCCGCACCAAAGCCCGCAGCTGTAATACCTGCAGCCAAACCACGACGATCTGGGAACCATTTAAGCGCATTACCTACGCAAGTACCGTAAACAGCGCCAGCGCCAACACCGCTAACTGCAGCAGCCGCGTAGAGCATAGTTAGTGTGTCTGCATGGGAATTCATGATCCAGCCAAGACCGCACAAAAGACCGCCAACAAAAACCACTGGGCGAGGGCCAAATTTATCTACGAGATAACCTTCGATTGGTACCAACCAAGTTTCAGTCAATACGAAAATAGTGAACGCAACTTGGATCGCTGCGCGACCCCAACCAAACTTAGCGTCGATTGGGTTTACAAACAAAGTCCAACCGTATTGCAAGTTTGCAATCATCGACATACAAACAACGCCGATTAGTAGCTGAAACCAACGACCTCCTAAAGGTCCTGCAGTTTTCTCGCCGCTCATCCTGAATCTCCTATTTTTTACTTTTTTATAAATACTCATCACGCCCAAAAATTTGGGTTATGTGATTTTTAAGCATTTACACATTGGAATACTTGACACTAATCAAGATTCACTCAAATCCCCACTAGTGATTACCCTTGCCTTAAACCTATGAAATATAAGCTTTACAAGGGCAAATCAATAGATGTGCGGATCTACAGACGAGTGACGACAGAAAGCAAAAAAGCCACCCGAAGGTGGCTTTTGAAATGCTGTAATTTTTTAAATTACATGCCGCGGTAAGCGCCGTCAAAATCATAGTGACGAGCAGGCTTGTCTTGGCTTGGTTTGCTTTCAGAAAAAAGCTGGTTAATCATATTCAATAAAACAGTCATTTGAATCTCCTTAAGGGTTAGTACCTAGATTATAACCCTAATACTATTGCGGTGCAACAGGCCAAAAAAACAGGAAAAAGTGTAGTAAGTCTCTGTTTTTGTAGGGAATTATCTCAATTTAGGGGGAATGCCCCAGTGACACCTGCCGAACTGGGATTGGCGTGGCAAATCCTTTTTAGCGGAAGCGATCTAGCAGCTTTTTACTAACTTTATCCAATTGCGTAGAGTCTTTGATGAGAAATTGCAGTCCGTTGGAATCGGCAATAAGCAATGTATTGCCAGCAATTCGACGAATATCTTCCTCACCCTTGAGGCGAATTCGTGTTGGACCTCGATCCGTTTCGATATCCCAAATACTAGGAGTGGCGAACGTAGAAACCTTAGCGATCTTCTCAATGACTGGCATGAACTCGCGCTCAGCCAGTTCTTCCTCGATCAATCCAAGTTCTGCTTCAGAAATAGCGGTGACATCCGGGAACCAACAAAGCTCTTTTCCAGATTGATTCATGATGCCAATACCCGCAGCAGGCGCGGTAATTGGAAAAGCTCTGACAGGATGAACGCCAATGTGTCGCTCACCTTCACTGTCGATAAAGACTAGACGTCCTAGCGCATCACGTTCTAGCTGATGAGTCGTACTCATACCCCACCCCCAACTTGCTTAGCAACCTCTTCTAGCTTTTCTTCTTGCTCTTCTTCCAGGCTTTCACCAATAGCACCGCCTTCAACGAGCTCCGCAGCATGACGTAATTGAGCTTGATACAAGGTGTAATAAGCGCCCTGAGATTCCATCAATTGATCGTGAGAGCCTATTTCAACAATCTCGCCTTTATCTAAAACCACCAAGCGGTCCGCTTTTCTTAAAGTAGAGAGACGGTGAGCGATGGCAATAGTAGTGCGGCCCTTAACCAAGTTATCCAAAGCGCGCTGGATTTCTTTTTCAGTAGTGGTATCAACCGAGGATGTTGCTTCATCTAGGATCAAAATACTTGGATTAATCAGCAATGCACGAGCAATGGATATGCGCTGACGTTCGCCACCAGAAAGTGATTGACCGCGCTCCCCTACTAAGGAGTCATAACCTAAAGGAAGGCGAAGAATAAATTCATGGGCATGAGCGGCGCGTGCTGCCTCAATAATTTCTTCGCGAGTTGCATCTGGTTTACCGTAAGCAATATTCTCTGCAATCGTGCCAAAGAATAAAAATGGTTCTTGCAATACCAAACCAATACGCTTGCGATAGTCAGCAATTCTGATACTGCGAATATCACGACCATCCAAGGAAATCGATCCTGCGCTCACGTCATAGAAGCGGCAGATCAGGTTCACCAAAGTGCTCTTACCGGAACCACTATGACCTACTAGGCCAATCATTTCTCCGGGAGCAATATCCAAGTCAACGCCTTTAGAAACAGCACGATTACCGTAACGGAAGCCTACGCCACGCAGGGAGATGCGGCCTTTGACTTCACCCAAAGGCGCTGGATTGATAGGCTCAGGAACGCTAGAGACGTGATCCAAAATATCAAAAATACGTTTAGCGCCAGCAGCGGCTTTTTGTGTATGCGAAACAATCCGACTCATAGAATCTAAACGAATATAAAAACGTCCGATATAGGCCAAGAAAGCAATCAAAACACCAACAGAAATTTTCTGGTGCGCAACTTGCCAGATACCAAAACCCCACACCACTAGTAGACCGGTTTCAGTTAGCAAGGTTACCGTAGGAGAAAATAATCCCCATACGCGATTCACGCGATCATTGATTTGTAGATTATGTTTATTAGAATCCACGAAGCGCTTCAGCTCGCGATCCTCTTGGGCAAAGGCTTTGACTACCCGAATGCCTGGAATAGTGTCCGCCAAAATATTAGTTACTTCAGACCAGATGCGATCAATCTTTTCAAAACCAAAACGCAAACGATCGCGCACTATATGAATCATCCAAACAATGAATGGTAATGGTGCCAAGGTAACTAAGGCCAGCAAAGGATCAATGGATACCAGGATGGCCGCGGTCATGGTGATCATCAACACATCGGTAGCAAAGTCCAGCGCGTATAAGGAGAGGAAAACGCAAATACGATCGGTCTCAGCGCCAATGCGGGCAATCAAGTCACCAGTTCTCTTGCCGCCAAAGTATTCCAGCGAAAGTTTGAGTAGGTGCTCGAAAGTAGTATTGCGTAAATCAGCACCAATGCGCTCACTCACCAATGCAAGTAAATAGGTCTTCCACCAACCCAGACCCCAAGCAACAATTGCAGCGCCAAACAATGCCAACAGATACATGCTGGCCAAATGAAAATCAATAGGATTGCCGCGCTCATATGGAATCAACACATGATCCATTAATGGCATAGTGAGGTAAGGCGGAATTAAAGTCGCACCCGTAGATAGCAGGGTCAATACAAATCCCAGCAACAATTGTTTCTTGTAGGGCCGTGCAAAACGCCAGAGTTTAAATAGCGTCCAAGTAGATGGCGGTGCATCGTCCTCAGGATCACAAGTCGGACAAGAATCCGAATTCGCGGGCTTAGGACTTAAGCAAACTGGGCAAACTTGCTTGTCATACTCGCTGACCTCACCATTGCTAACTTCTTCACCACGAGTTAATTGCTTAAAACTGGACTGGAAGCGAAGCACTTGGGGATTAACCGCCAAGGTGAAATTCCAGGAACTCAGCAATTTATCGGGGGTTTCTAGGCGTAGATGCCCTACTCCAGCATGATCACCGTGGATTAAATGGGTGTTTTTCTCCAACTTCCAGGAGTGAAATACCTTGCCGTCCATCCAAAATAGACCTTGTTCGTTGAGCAAAAGCAGGCTTTTTTCAAAGCGTAAATCGGCGCCTAAATCGAGCTCAACCCACGCTAGCAGGGCTTCGGGGCTCTTTATCGGGGAAGTTTCAGCCTCCAAAATAGCCAGCCAATAGCTAGGTAGCACAGGGGCAAAAGGTAGGATTTGTGGCTTCATTGACCTTAAAAGTATAGTGGAGCTGAAATTTTTAGATTTATTGCTCCTGTCAACTTTAGAGGGTCAAAAGCCGTTAAATTGTCTAAGTAGGCCCTTTTATGAATTTTTGCCAATTTTGTGAGTTTTTCAAATAACTATTAGAAACAGAGAGACTGTCTGACGCGTCAACGCCAAAAGCTGGCGCCGACCATCGCAACACTGCATATGCCCCAATTACTAGATAAATCCATCGAGATTCTGAGCGTTAAGCATCTCCGTGGTCCCAATATGTGGACTTACCATCCCGTAATTGAGGTTTGGCTCGATATTGGCGATTTAGAGGACTACCCCTCTAACCTGATTCCCGGCTTTTATGACCGCCTAGTAAAAGCCCTTCCAAGTCTCGTTGAACATCGCTGTAGTTATGGTGAAACCGGCGGCTTCCTGAAACGCGTTGAAGAAGGCACATGGCCTGCACATATTATGGAGCACCTCACGCTTGAACTACAAAATTTAGCCGGCATACCTGGCGGCTTTGGTAAAGCACGTGACGGCGATAGGCGCGGTGTTTACAAAGTGATGGTTAGCGCAATCAATGAGGAGGTCACACTCACCGCCCTCAAATATGCGCGTGATCTTTATTTGGCCATAGCGCAAGACAATGCTGACTGCGTTGCTCTGGTGCAAACCATCATCGAAAATTTACGTGATCTTGGCGATGATCTTTTGCTGGGTCCAAGTACAGCATGCATTGTGAATGCAGCTGAAGAGCGCGGCATTCCATCAATTCGTTTATCTGAAGGCAACCTGGTTCAACTGGGTTACGGTGCTAAACAACGCCGCATCTGGACAGCAGAGACCGATCAAACAAGCGCAATAGCTGAAACCATTTCTCGCGATAAAGATTTAACTAAGAGCTTGCTACGTAGCGCTGGAGTTCCAACGCCTGAGGGCAGAACTGTTACCAGCCCTGATGATGCCTGGGAAGCGGCGCAAGATATTGGCTTACCTGTAGTGGTTAAGCCGATCGATGGCAATCATGGCCGCGGTGTATTTATCAATCTCTATACCCAACAAGAAATTGAAGCCGCTTACGCTGTTGCGATTGATGAAGGTAGCGAAGTATTGGTTGAGCGTCATATTGTTGGTGATGAGCATCGCTTACTAGTTGTAGGCAACAAAGTAGTTGCTGCGGCAAAAGGTGAAACCGTATGGGTCACTGGTGATGGCAAACATACCGTTCATGAGCTCATTCAAATACAGATTAATTCTGATCCCCGTCGCGGCACTGCGGAAGAACATCCTCTTAATCCTGTGCGCATAGATTCTGCAGTAGAGCTCGAGCTGGCACGTCAACAATTAAAGGGTGATAGTGTTCCTGCAATAGATCACAAAGTACTCATTCAGAGCAACGGCAACGTGGCATTTGACGTCACTGATTCAATTCATCCTGATGTTGCCAGTCAAGTAGCCTTAGCTGCTCGTGTCGTTGGTCTTGAAATTGCTGGCGTTGATTTAGTGGCTCAGGACATTAGCAAACCATTGGCAGATCAAAACGCTGCCATTGTTGAAGTCAATGCTGGTCCTGGCCTGCTGATGCATCTAAAGCCTGCCAGCGGCAAACCACAACCCGTTGGCAAAGAGATAGCAAATCACCTCTTCCCGCCTGGAGTGGATTTCCGCATTCCAGTAGTTGGCGTCTGTGGTGAACGAGGCAAAACCCCTGTCGCCGAAATGATTGCCCATTTCTTACGCTTAACTAATGTGTATGTTGGACTGTCTTGCAGTAAAGGATTGTTTTTCGGCAACCGCGCCATTCCCAATTCCAATGCATCGAATTGGGAAAATGCCCGACGCACTCTTCTGAATCGTGCAGTAGAAGCGGTGGTGATTGAGAACAATCATTTGTCAATGTTGATTGAAGGCTTAGCTTACGATCGTTGCCAAGTTGGCGTAGTTCTCAATGTCGATCCAACAGCCAACTTCCCGCAGTACGCTATTTACGATGAAGATCAAGTCTTTAGTGTCGTTCGTACTCAAGTTGATGTCGTTCTTCCAACAGGCGTTGCCGTACTCAATGCCGATGACCTAATGTGCGTGCAAATGGCCGAGCTTTGTGATGGTCAGGTGATTTTCTTTACTGAGAATTCGGACTCTGAGATTGTCAAAGCCCACTTAACAAACGGTGGTCGTGCCGTTGTCATTGGTAAACAGCAAATTACCTTGAAGTCTGGAATGCTGGATCAGAAATCTATTCCTGTGCCGCATCACTCAGAAGCCAACCACTCTACTCCTTGGAAAACCATGAATTTAGGTGCAGCTATAGCAGCAGCCTGGGCTCTGGAAATTCCATTTAACGTTATCGAAGCAGGCGCAGAAACATTCGTGCCTGACGCCACTACTGCTACAGGGGCTTAATTGGAAATTACCCGTATTCGCATGTTGCGCGGCCCAAATTTATGGAGCCGCCACACCGCCTTAGAAGCGATTGTTTCTTGTGATGAGTCTGAACGCTCAATCGACTCTATCCCTCAATTTGAAACCAAGATTCGCGAGCGCTTTCCTCAGCTAGGGAGCATGCGTCGCGGTGGCCACAATGAAGTGCTTTCTTTAGCCCATGCTCTTGAGCATGCAGCGCTTGGTCTTCAAGCTCAAGCGGGTTGCCCCGTTACCTTTAGTCGCACAGTGCAAACAGTCGATGTTGGTGTTTATCAAGTGGTAGTGGAATACACCGAAGAAGTCGTGGGTCGCATGGCTTTCGACTTTGGTTTTGCTTTGATTCAAGCAACACTCAACGATGCGCCATTTGATCTCGCTGCTGCCCTCTCAGAGTTAGAAGCTCTTTACGAAGACGTTCGCCTTGGACCAAGTACTGGATCCATTGTTGATGCCGCAGTACAACGTAACATCCCCTACCGCCGCATGACTGAAGGCAGCATGGTGCAATTTGGTTGGGGCAGCAAACAAAAACGTATTCAAGCTGCAGAGACTAGCGATACCAGCGCAATTGCTGAAGCGATTGCCCAAGATAAAGAACTCACCAAGAACTTACTTGCCGCTGCTGGCGTGTCAGTTCCTATTGGCGAAGTAGTTACCACCGCTGATGATGCTTGGCGTGCCGCTCAAAAAATTGGTGGTCCGATTGTTTTAAAGCCGAAAGATGGCAATCAAGGCAAAGGCGTTGTTGCCAACATTCAAACTGAAGAAGAAGTGCGCGCTGGCTTTGTTGTCACTCAAGCCTTTGGCCGTGAAACGATTGTTGAGCGCTATCTTCCTGGTGCAGACTATCGCCTACTCGTCGTTGGCAACCGCCTCTCGGCCGCTGCTCGGCGTGAGCCAGCACAAGTAGTTGGTGATGGCAGTCACACCGTTGCCGAACTTGTTGAAATCGAGAATAAAAATCCATTGCGTGGTGATGGTCATGCAACAGCATTAACCAAAATTCGCTTTGATGACATTGCCATGGCGCATCTTGCAAGCTCTGGTCTTACCCCACAATACGTGCCCAAGACTGGCGAACGCGTTCTGCTCCGCAATAATGCCAATCTCAGTACAGGCGGAACCGCTACTGATGTTACCGATGATGTACACCCGGATGTAGCAGCGAGCGCAGTCGCGGCCGCCCAGATGATTGGACTTGATATTGCTGGTGTAGACATCCTTTGCGAAAATATCTACAAGCCATTGGAACAACAAGGTGGCGGTATTGTTGAAGTCAATGCTGCGCCTGGTTTACGTATGCATCTCAAGCCTTCGTATGGCAAAGGACGTCCTGTTGGCGAAGACATCATCAATATGATGTTCCCACTAGGTGAAGATGGCCGCATTCCAGTGGTAGCGGTTACCGGTACAAACGGTAAAACCACTACCGTTCGCTTGATTTCTCATTTATTAAATGAAACTGGCCTACGTGTTGGTATGACAGGAACTGATGGTGTTTACATCAATCATCGCCTTATCGATACCGGCGATTGCAGCGGGCCTAAGAGTGCCAGAAATGTCCTGATGCATCCAGATGTTGATGCGGCTGTACTTGAAACTGCTCGTGGTGGAATGCTCCGCGAAGGTCTTGGCTTTGATCGCTGCGAAGTTGCGGTTGTAACCAATATTGGCGAAGGTGATCACTTGGGCCTTAATTACATTACCAGCGTTGAGGATTTAGCCATTCTCAAGCGCGTAATTGTGCAAAACGTTGCCCCAACTGGTGCCGCAGTGCTCAATGCGGCAGACCCAATGGTTGTGAAGATGGGTGACAAGTGTTCTGGTCGAGTGATTTTCTTTGCCCAAAATCAACATCACCCAGTTATTGCCGCTCATCGCGCCAAGAATAAAAAAGTTATTTATTTTGACGGCACCTATATTGTTGCGTCCAAGGGATCACGTGTGATGTATCGCTTCCCCATTAGCGAAATTCCCCTGACCCAAAATGGCGTACTAGGCTTCCAAATTGAAAATGCCATGGCTGCGATTGGCGCAGCCTGGGCCCTTGGTCTTGATGCAGAAAAGATTGCTCGCGGTTTACATAGCTTCGAAAGCGATCCGAATTCCGTGCCGGGGCGGTTTAATCAATTCCAACACAATGGCGCCACCGTCATTGCTGACTATGGTCACAACCCCGATGCTATGCGCGCCCTTACTAGCGCAGTTGAGGCCATGAAACCCAAGAAGAGCCACGTGGTCATTAGTGGTGCCGGTGATCGACGTGACGAAGATATCCGTGATCTAACTCGTATCTTGGGCAACTCATTTGACAACGTCATTCTTTATCAAGATGCCTGCCAGCGTGGTCGTGAAGATGGTGAAGTATTAAAGCTATTGCAAGAAGGCTTAGTGGGCGCCACAAAGGCCAAACAAGTCAAAGAGATTCATGGTGAATTTAAAGCGATTGATACCGCACTTAACGATCTTGCCGCTGGCGATATCTGCTTAATTCTGATTGATCAAGTGGAAGAGTCTCTTGCCTATCTTAAGCAGCAGGTAAGACCTTAATAACTACTTCTGCCAATAAAAAACCCAATCAATCGATTGGGTTTTTTATTATGAAGTGAGATTACTTATGCGTGATAGTGCATGATGCGATCAATCTCTTCTTTAGAGCCCAGCATTACAGAAACACGCTCATGCAAGTCAATTGGCTGCAAATCCATAATGAGATCCGTGCCATTGGTAGAGGCACCACCCGCTTGCTCTACTAGAAAACTCATTGGATTTGCCTCGTACATCAAGCGTAACTTACCCGGCTTGTGTGGTTCACGCTGATCCCATGGATACATAAACACCCCGCCACGAGATAAAACACGGTGCACATCCGCCACCATCGAAGCGATCCAACGCATATTGAAATCCTTGTCACGGGTGCCACTGACGCCAGCTAAGCACTCTTCAACATAACGACGAACTGGGTCAGCCCAGTGGCGCATATTGGACATATTGATTGCAAACTCTTTAGTCGAATGAGAAATCTTGACCACATCCTTGATAAGCAAAAACTCACCAGTCACCTTATTCAAGGTAAACATCACCACACCATCACCCAAGGTCAAGGCCATCGTAGTTTGAGGGCCATACACTACATAACCCGCAGCAACTTGATGACGTCCTGACAATAAAAAGTCAGAGGTCTGTAACGGTGCATTCGGGTCTTGTTTCTTGAGAACAGAAAAAATAGTTCCAATCGACACGTTCACATCAATATTAGATGAGCCATCCAGTGGATCAAACAACAGTAGATAATCACCTGTACCTTGAACGGGAACTGGGAGCTCCATTTCTTCTGAAGCTAAACCTGCGAGCGATTTACAACCTTTAACGCCATCAATTAATAGATCATTAGCAATGATGTCGAGCTTTTGTTGAACTTCACCCTGCACGTTGCCAGTGCCTGCGGAACCCAACAAGCCAATCAAGGCGCCCTGCGCTACTTCATGACTGAGAGTTGAGCAGGTATTAACAACCGCGGTCAGCAACTCTTGCAATCCAGCCGGGATAGCAACGCCAGCCGGCTTTGTGGAGGTCAAGTATTGCTTGAAATTAATATGGGTACTTGAGGACAAAGGTATTACTCCAAAGCTCTAATGAAATTAAGGTCTATTTTGCCTTGTTCCAAATGCCAACCTGAAAATATTGATATTTCCCATCTAAATGATCATTTGGGCACTAAACCACTCTAATTTTGATGTTATTTTAGATGTTATAATGCATCAATAATGATGAGGAATATATATGAGAACTACTGTCACGATTGACGACGATCTATATCAAAGAGGTTTGGATCTTGCTGACCCTGATATGGATAAAGCTGATCTCTTCAGGGAGGCCATTAACGTATTCATAAGAGTTCAAGTTGCTAAGAGGTTGGTAGCATTGGGTGGTAAATCACCTCAGATGAAGGCTATTCCTCGCCGCAAACCGAAAGATGGCCAGTAATCATGACCATGGTTTTAGTTGACACATCAGTCTGGGTAGCTCACTTTAGAAAGTCAAATGTATCTTTCGAAGCTCTACTACTAAATGACCAAATACTGTGTCATCCCCTAATTCAAATAGAATTAGCCTGCGGATCACCCCCATCGCCACGCTCTAAAACCTTGGGCTATATTAAAAAATTACGACAAGCAACTATAGCCACCCCTTATGAAATATTGGAGTTTATTGAAAAGCATCAACTTCAAGAATCTGGATGTGGGGCAATTGATGTGTCACTCCTTACATCAACTCTGCTTTCAGAAAATGTCCAGCTTTGGACTCTGGATAAGAGCCTAGAAAAGCTTGCAATTCGATTGGGTATTTCGTACGGCAATAAGCTCCATTAACTTCTTAGTTACCCAGCGCTTTTCCAATCACTTCCCTCACATCTGGAGAGAGCGTTGGGCATGCAGAAACACGCTCTAGAGCTGCTTTCATATGACCTTGGTACGGCTGGGCAAATAAACGCCAACGATCCAGGGCTCTGGCGAGGCGAGCCGCCACCTGAGGATTAATGGGATCAAGAGCTAATACGCTATCTACCCAGAACTCATAACCACTGCCATCCACCTGATGAAAGCTAGCAGGGTTGTTAGCGCAGAATGAATGAATCACGCTGCGAACTCGGTTTGGATTATTTAACTTGAATGCAGGATGCTCACGAAGTTTCTTCACCTCAGTAAGGGTGGAGTCAAGGCCGTCAACAGGAGGGCGACTGGATTGCAAGCCAAACCACTTGTCGATGACCAAGGCATCGTTAGCAAATCGATTGTAAAAATCAATTAAGCAATCTTTAGCTTGTTTTGCACCATGCACCACCAATGCGGATAAGGCTGCATAGCGGTCAGTCATATTGTCAGCAATCTGATATTGATTAGCTGCCATTGGGCCCCACACTGCTGGTGCCGCCTCAAGCAACATGCTCATTGCTAGATTTTTCAGAGCACGCTTACCAGCATCCACCCCATCAGACTTAAATGGCCCAGGTGTTTGCATCTGCTGATACAACGCAGCCCACTCGAGCTGCAACTGTTTGGCAATCTCTCTGCGGAAAGCGCGTCGCGCAGAAAATATCTCTTGAGGATCAACGCTCGTGCATTGCTCATACAAATAAGACTCTGCAGGCAGCGTTAAAGCCAGATCCTTAAAGGCGGGATCCAAGTTAGGGTCTAGCAAAATATTGCGATACGCCTCAATCAATTTGTCATCCGGCAAACGATGATTCAGAATCATTTGCATCGCTAACTTCTGACCAGCTTCCCAACGATTAAATGCATCATCATCGCTTGAGAACAAAGTCAGAAGATCTGCCTCGGATTGCTCAAAATCTAAATTAATCGGCGCAGAGAAGTTGCGATTGATTGAAAGCACTGGTCGCTCTTCAATATGCTCAAAAGTCCAAGTTTGACACTCTTGCGTTAATTCCAATAACTGTTCAGCTTGGTCATTTACCTTGGTAATTAAGCGCATCTTCAATGGAATATGGAAAGGCTTCTTCTTAGGCTGGCCTGGACTAGGCGCGCAACTTTGCGTCAGCGTCAGTTGGTACTGTTTTTTGGTGGCGTCGTAGCACTCTTGCACCTGAACCCTTGGGGTGCCTGCCTGGCTATACCAATTCTTAAACTGCGTCAGATCCTTGCCATTGGCATCTGCCATCGCGGCTAAGAAATCATCGCAGGTAACCGCCTGACCATCGTGGCGTTTGAAATACAAATCCATGCCCTTGCGGAAACCTTCTTTACCTAAGAGGGTTTGATACATCCTGACGACTTCAGAACCCTTCTCATAGACAGTGACGGTATAGAAGTTATTGATTTCTTGATATTCATCCGGCCGAATCGGATGTGCCATCGGGCCCGCATCTTCAGGAAATTGTAATTGACGCAGTAACCGAACATCTTCAATTCGCTTTACCGCTCTACCCGATTCACTACCCATTTGATCAGCAGAAAACTCTTGATCTCTAAATACTGTCAAACCCTCTTTCAGGGATAGCTGAAACCAATCCTGACAAGTGACACGATTACCGGTCCAGTTATGGAAGTATTCATGGGCAACGACACTCTCAATATTGGCAAAGTCTGCATCTGTCGCAGTCTCTGGCTGGGCAAGAACAAACTTGGTATTGAAAATATTCAAACCCTTGTTTTCCATTGCCCCCATATTGAAGTCACTTACCGCCACAATCATGAAGCGCTCTAAATCCAACTCCAATCCAAAACGCTTTTCATCCCAATGAATAGAGGCTATTAGGGAGTCCATGGCATGTCGAGTCTTCTTGAGGTCATGCGGCTCAACCCAGATCTGCAGTAACTTCTTAGCACCGCTGCTAGTGGTGATGGTCTCTTCAATACATTCCAACTTACCAGCAACCAAGGCAAACAAATAGGAGGGCTTAGGAAATGGGTCTTCCCAAGTAGCGCTATGCCATCCATTAGGTAGTTTTTCTGTAGTTAGTAAGTTGCCGTTGGATAACAGCACCGGGCACTCTGCTTCGCGTGCACGCAATGTCACGCGATAACGCGCCATCACATCCGGGCGATCCAAGAAGTAAGTAATCTTCCTGAAACCCTCTGCCTCACATTGAGTGAAAAAGTTCCCATTAGAAACATACAAGCCCATCAGAGTAGTATTTTTTTCTGGGATGCAAACGCAAATAATTTCTACGACAAACTTTTCTTTACCTTCATTTGGCAGCGAATGAATCGTCAGTGTTTCTGGTGTTAACTCAAAATGGCGATGCGCTTCACCATTGATGCGCAAACTGACAAACTCGAGTTCTTGCCCAACTAAAACCAATGGGGCTCCTGGCTTAAAGCTTTTGCCTGGCAAAACCTCAATACGACTTTTCACAACAGTTCGCGCTGGATCCAGAGCGATATCGAGCTCGACGTGATCGAAGGTGTATACAGGCGGGAGGTATTCGAGCCTACGAAAGCTCTGGGGGAGATCAGTTTTCATGAACCTATTTTAAGTCTAGGCTGGCAGACTGGTTGTCTCGTTATCTCAGGCCCATATTAGGGTGGCCAAGCCAATAGCAATAAAAGTAACTGCCGCCACTGCATGAACCCACTTAATGGGCATACGTTTCGTGAATTTCTGACCAATCCAGACGGCAGGGGCATTTGCCAGCATCATCCCCAATGTGGTGCCAACCGTTACGGAGAATACGTCCTCATAACGGGCGCCTAAGGCAATGGTCGCAATTTGCGTCTTATCACCCATCTCAGCCAAAAAGAATAAGCCTACCGTGAGTAAAAATACTTGGAGAGCCCTATCGGCTACCTTAGAACCAGCCGCATCATCAATATGATCTGGTACTAGTAACCATAAGCCGATTCCTAAAAAGCTCAAACCCAAAATCCAACGCATCACATCCGGTGACACTAGGGTGGTAAGCCAATGACCCAATAAGGCAGCACAAGCATGATTAGCAATCGTGGCAATAAAGATGCCCGCAATGATCGCTAACGCCTGCTTGGGATAGCGAGCCGCTAGCATCAATGAAAGTAATTGGGTTTTATCGCCCATCTCCGCTAGGGCAACCACCCCAGCAGAGAGGGTTAAGGCTGAAAAATCCATAAATGACTAGGTCCAGTAGGTTTTGCGTATTAGGGCTAGTTTAAATCCTAGCCCTCACTAGACCCACTCAATTTGGATATGTATGGCTACGCCACTAAAAGCTCCTCGGCTATTGCATAGTCCAAACCTTGAGCCATCGCAACAGGTTTAGATGTCAGCATCCCTTTGTGCACACTCAAACCATTGCGCAAGTGATGATCAATTGAGAGCGCTTTCATAACTCCCCGGTTTGCCAAAGCCTCAACAAACGGATAAGTCGCGTTGGTTAAAGCAAAGGTAGATGTTCTTGCAACTGCTCCGGGCATATTGGCAACGCAATAATGAATTACACCGTCCACCACGAAGGTTGGGTCCGCATGCGTAGTAGGCTTGGATGTTTCAAAACAGCCACCTTGATCAATGGCAACATCCACCACAACCGAACCAGGCTTCATTGTTTTAATCATGTCATGCGTAACCAACTTGGGAGCTGCTGCACCAGGTAGCAAAACCGCTCCAATCACGACATCAGCTTCACATACCTCTTGTTCAATCAGTAAACTGTCAGAATAAAAAGTTCTCACTCGATTGCCATAGAACATATCGATCTGGCGTAAGCGATCAATATCACGATCAAAGATGCAAACATCAGCCCCCATGCCAACCGCTATTTGCAAAGCATTACGGCCCACCACTCCACCACCCAGAATGACAATCTTTGCTGGCGATACACCAGGAACACCTGCCATCAACACACCTAAGCCACCATTGGTCTTTTCTAAATGGGATGCAGCTGCCTGAATAGACATGCGGCCAGCTACTTCACTCATGGGCGCCAATAGAGGGAGGGCGCCATTCATAGCAGTCACTGTTTCATAGGCAATACAGGTAGCGCCTGATTGCAACAAAGCTTTTGTCTGCCTTGGATCTGGTGCTAAGTGTAAATAGGTAAACAGAATTTGATCCTCGCGCAACATGGCACATTCTTGCGCCTGAGGCTCTTTGACTTTCACAATCATCTCCGCCCTTTGAAACACTTCTGCTGCACTATTCACGAGGCCGGCACCGGCAAGCCGATAAGACTCATCCGTTAAGCCAATTTGCTCGCCAGCACCTCTCTGAATCAGAACAGAATGCCCCTGTTTACAAAGTCCACTGACATTACCGGGGGTTAATCCAACCCGGAACTCATTATTTTTAACCTCTTGAGGTACGCCAATAATCATTGCCTTCTCCTATTATTTAAAGTCACGTTGGTTTGCTGTTTTGCGATGTAGGCCCACGACATAAAACATTGCGAGATACACGCCCAATAAACACGGCCCCACGATGAGTGCGATCCGTGCATCCTCATGAAAGCCCATCAACACCACCACCAATCCGATAAATGCCAGAGCAAACCATGAGGAATACGGCCACCAAGGAGCGCGATACCCTAATTCTGCCACTTGGGATTTGGACAGCGAGCGACGGAATTTGATCTGTGTAATCAAGATCGCGATCCAAACCATTAAGCCAATAAAGGTCACTGCAGCCATCATGTATTGAAAGGCTTTGTCAGGTACAAAGTAGTTCAGTACTACACCTGACATGCAGACTCCGACTGTGGTCATCACCGCACGATGAGGAACGCCGTACCTAGAAAGCTTTGAGAAGGATCTGGGAGCGTAGCCGTTAGACGATAAGGAGTACAACAAGCGTCCACCGCTAAAAATGCCGGCATTACAAGAAGAGAGCGCTGCAGTGATCACGACAAAGTTAATTAAGCCTGCCGCTTCTCGCAAACCCAGCCTCTCAAACATTACTACAAATGGACTGCCTTGCTGCCCAACTTGATTCCAGGGAAAGATAGCCAAAATAACCAAGATGGCACCCATATAGAAAATGAGAATACGCCAAGCTAAAGAATCAATGGCCATCGGAATGGTTTTTTGTGGGCTCTCTGCCTCGCCCGCAGAAAGACCAATCATTTCTATACCAACATAAGCAAACAAGACCATTTGCAATGACAACAACATTCCGCCGATACCATTTGGAAAGAAGCCGCCGTGTTGCCATAAATTATTCAGGCCAATGGGCTGCCAATCATTCGTAAAGCCAAACAAGATGACTGAACCTCCAAGCGCAATCATCGCGACAATCGCAACTACTTTAATAAGGGCAAACCAAAACTCAAACTCTCCAAATACCTTTACTGCAATCAGGTTGATTAAACCCATCATCACGATAGAAGAAAGTGCCCAAATCCACTGCGGGGTTTCAGGAAACCAAATGCCCATATAGATGCCAACCGCTGTGACTTCAGCAATTCCAACCACAATCCAATAAGTCCAATATCCCCAACCCACCATATACCCCGCTAGTGGACCCACATACGTATTGGCGTAGGCTGCGAAAGAACCGGCTACAGGTTCATGCACCGCCATTTCACCAAGTGTCCGCAGAACAATGAAGGCAACAATGCCTGCCAGCAAATAACCCAGAAGAATAGACGGACCTGCTATTTGAATTGCGCTAGCTGACCCCAGAAATAATCCAACGCCGATCGTTGAGCCTAAGGCCATCAAACGAATATGCCGTACTTTGAGGTGACGTTTTAAGCCAGATTGTTCAGTCTGCAAGGGAGACCTCCTTTCGATTTGTCATTGGCAACTTGCCAACGGAGCAAAGTCTAGGGAGGACTGGTGATCAGTACTAGAGGAGGAAAATTACTAAAGTGATAAATTAAATAAATCTATTTAGGAAAATATTGAAATGTCTTTGAAATCAACGCAGAGTTTGAAATAAATTATTTCTGATTGCAAAAGAATCAGTAATTTCCTACAGGGAATCCCCTTAAGGATTTACGGCAATTTTTGAGAAAAATTTACTGCGCAGAGATGAGATTCAGAATTTCTGCTGCAGCTGCAAGCCCACAAGCAGCCGTTACCATCACGGTAGAGCCATAACCCGTGCAGGCGAGGCCTCCGCTGGAAGCCCCCGCTCGTGGTTCATACGAGTAGATCGCGCGAATGCCCATTTTTTTCTTGAGATTTCTAGAGAAACCATGATCCTGTCTTAACCCTTGGCGAACCTTAGCCAATAAAGCATCTTGTTCGGTACGAGAAAGATCTTCGCAGCGTACTGATGTGGGGTCTGACTTGCCACCAGCGGCGCCACACATGACTAAAGCACGATTATTTTTCACGGCCCACACTGATAAAGCAATTTTGGTTTGTACTGAATCAGTCGCATCCAATACCAATGCATTTGCTGGAATGAGTCGATCTAAGTTTTCTGGCTCTAAGAATTCATCGTAAGCAGTCAACTTGATCTCTGGGTTAATTTGCAGAATGCGCTCCTTCATCGCCTCGACTTTTGCTTTACCGAACTGCCCTTCTATGGCGTGCAGCTGTCGATTGGTATTGCTTTCGGAGATATGATCAAAATCAATAATGACAAGGTGTCCAATACCAGTTCGGGCTAAGGCCTCTGCTGCCCAGGACCCAACTCCACCTAGACCAGCCACAACAACCGTTGCATTCAGAAAGCGCTCGCGCAGTTCTGGCCCATAGAGTCGTGAGACCCCGCCAAAACGACGATTTTCTAAGCTGCCTTCTACCTTGTCTTCTGCCATAGCTTCTCTTTATACTGAATAAATGGACCCCATTGCACAACTTCGCAAAAACTATACCTTTGGTCAGCTCTCAGAGACCGAGGTTCCCCAAGACCCGCTTCAGCTTTTCAAGCTTTGGTTTGATCAAGCGGTGAAAGCAGAATGTCCTGAACCCAACTCAATGACCTTGGCAACGGCTAACCAGGCTGGCAATCCATCAGCCCGTATTGTCTTACTAAAAGGCGCAGACCAAAATGGCTTTACCTTTTTTACTAACTACGAGAGTCAAAAAGGCAAAGACTTGGCCATCCGCCCTCAAGCAGCCCTCCTCTTCCATTGGCATGAATTAGAGCGCCAGGTACGTATTCAGGGTGTTGTTGAGCGAGTTAGTGCAGCTGAAAGTGATGAGTACTTCCATTCTCGCCCAGCCGCTTCCAGAATTGGTGCCTGGGCCTCGCCTCAGAGCGCCGCCATCCCAAACCGTGAATTCTTAGAAGAAGCGGAAAAACGTTTTAAGACAGAGTTTGGCAATACCCCTCCACGTCCAGAACATTGGGGTGGTTACCGCCTGCGCCCCAATGAAATTGAATTCTGGCAAGGTCGCCCATCTAGATTGCATGACCGCATGCACTACAAACTAGCAGGTGCCAACTGGCGAGTGAATCGCCTAGCGCCCTAGAGACCTTTAATCCTCAGGAATACTGCGGCGCTATGAGTGATTTAAATTTCGCTCTAAATTTAGCTAGCTTAGGTGCAACTACTGCCATGCAATATCCTTGATTAGGATGCTGCTGAAAATAATTCTGGTGATAGTCTTCTGCAGGATAAATAGTTGGCGCAGCATCGATCTGAGTGACCACTGGGTTGACGTAGATTTTTGAATCTTCAAGTTCTTTCACTACTTCATGCGCAATCTGGGACTGTTCTTCGCTATGAGTAAAAATGACTGAACGATATTGCGTACCATGATCGTTGCCTTGATAGTTCAAGGTAGTTGGGTCATGAATCACGAAAAGGATTTCCAATAAATCCCCAAATGAAACGATTTGCGGATCAAACAAGATATCGACAATCTCGGCATGGCCTGACACGCCCGTGCAAACAGCCTCATAAGTCGGATTGGGTCTAGCGCCACCGGCGTAGCCAGAAACCACAGACCGAACTCCTGAAATTTGCTGGTAAACCGCTTCCAAACACCAAAAACAGCCCCCACCCAAGGTTGCACGCTCTAAAAGGGGTTCTTTTTTATCTAAATTTGTTTCCATGGCTTTATCCTAATGCCTTATTCCAATACCTGCCAACTATTAATAGACTATGAATCGCTTCACTATCCAGCTCGATGAAATGAAAGCAGCTTATGCTGCAGAACCAAACCCTACTCTCGAAGTGAGACTGGATCGAATTGCCCGCATTGAAAAAATGATTGAGGCAAATGAAGAAAAAATCTGTAAAGCGCTCGAGGCTGACTTCGGAGTACGCCATCCAGTGGAGACAAGGCTTGCTGAATGCCAGATGATCTATCAGGCATGCAAGTACACCCGCAAGCATCTCAAAGAGTGGATGAAGCCAGAGCAAAGAGAAGTTCCATCCCATATGGGCGCTTCACAAGCCTGGGTTGAAAGTCAATCGCTTGGCATAGTTGGCATTCTGAGTCCCTGGAACTATCCGGTTCAATTAGCGCTCATTCCAGCAATCGCCGCTTTTGCTGCTGGTAACCGTGTTTGGTTAAAGCCTTCTGAACGAAGCTCACGCACCTCTGGATTTATTGCCAGCTTAATTCAAGAATATTTTCACCCTAGTGAGTTCTGCGTCACTACTGGTGGCCCAGAAGTAGCTGAGCAATTTGCAGCACTGCCTTTTAATCATCTTTTCTTCACTGGCTCGGGAGCTATTGGCAAAAAAGTGATGCGTGCTGCCGCAGAAAATCTGACACCAGTCACTCTGGAGCTTGGCGGTACAACGCCCGTTATCATTGATAAGAGCGCCAAACTCAAAGATGCTGCTGCATCCATTGCTTACGGCAAATTACTGAACGGCGGTCAAACTTGTATTGCCCCAGACTATGTTTTGCTAGAGCAAGGCATTCAAGCAGAATTTATTCAAGAATTACAAACTGCAGCTCAAGTTCAATTTAGCAAACCAGAAGAACTAACAGGCCCGATTGATGGGCGCCAATTGGAATACTGGCAACACCTAGTCAGCGATGCGCTTGACCGTGGTGCAAAAGTGATTCCTTTACTCAATAACCCTGGTGCTGGTGCAAGACCGTTTGAACCTATCGCATTGATCAATGTTCCGCCAGAGGCCCGCATTCTTCATGAGGAAATCTTTGGGCCCATACTGCCGATCATGACTGTTGCAGATACCTCGGCAGCGATTGCTTATGTAAACAACAAACCCAATCCCTTGGCTCTATATTGGTTTGGCAAAGACAAAAAGAATATGAAGCGCGTTTTACATGAAACGTGTTCTGGTGGCGTCACTATTAATGACACACTCCTACACATCACCATTGAAGACCTTCCTTTTGGTGGAGTGGGAGCGAGTGGTATGGGGAGTTACCACGGCAAAGCAGGCTTTGATGCCTTTAGCCATCAAAAGTCGATTCTGGAAGTACGCGGCTTTTTTGGTTTAAACCTTTTCAAGGGAACTAAAACAGCGCGTCCTCCATATGGAAAAGTGACTGAGTGGCTTTTGCGTTACCTCAAATAAAGAATCAAACAAGTAATACTTGAATGACTAAGCTCATTAGATGAGGGCTTTATCTCTCCATTTGCTAATTAAGTCGGGAAAACCCTTGTAATCGAGTGCTGAAAATGCCATAATAAGAGGCTTTTTAAAGCAATTTGATTCATCGCCCCCCAGCTCTATTTCAGCGATTAGTTTAGAAGTCATAAACACAACAACGCTGCCGCTTGTCTGATGGTCGATGCCTTTGACCATCGCACCCTATAAAAAACCATGGGTGCAACATACGGAGACATCCCTTAAAGGGGATGTGTAATAGCATGACTTTTTCTAAAGAAACTAATCATGAGTCGAAAGACTCAAAGAGCACTGGAACTGAGTTCCAGAATTTTGCCCTAGCGGCTTCACTCCTTAAAAACGTTGCTGAACTGGGTTATACCCAAGCCACTTCCGTGCAAGCTCAGGTTATTCCTGCGGCTTTGGCTGGTGGTGACTTATTGGTCAGCAGCCAAACCGGTAGCGGTAAAACCGCAGCCTTTTTATTGCCTTTGATTAATCAACTCATCGAAGACAACCCGAACAACTCACCGGTACCAGGTCGCGCACAACCTAAAGTGTTAGTGCTCTGCCCTACTCGTGAATTGGCTCAACAGGTATCTGCTGATGCAGTGAACTTAGTTCGTGGCATGAAAGGTATCCGTATCGCAACTGTGATGGGTGGCATGCCATACGGCAAGCAGATCCAGGCATTAAAAGGTGCATTGTTAGTTGTTGCAACTCCAGGTCGTTTGCTCGACTTGTGCGATAGCAAAGCAATTCGCTTAGACGATGTTAAGCAACTCGTTATCGATGAAGCAGACCGCATGCTTGACATGGGATTTGCTGACGACCTCGAGGCAATTGATAAGCGTTGCGCAGGCCGTAACCAAACTTTGATGTTCTCTGCAACTTTTGCGCCAAAGATCATGTCTTTAGCAAACGAGTTGACTACAGATGCTAAGCGTATTGAACTTGCTCACGCAGGTGAAAAGCACGCCAACATTGAACAGAAATTACATTGGGCTGACAGCATGTCACACAAGCATAAATTGCTCGAGCACATTTTGGCTGATGCTGATTTGGATCAAGCGGTTGTGTTTGCTAGCACTCAAGTTGAGAGCGAAAAAATTGCTGACACCTTGCGCGCTAATGGCTATGAAGCTACTGCCCTTCACGGTGCAATGCCTCAAGCCGTGCGTATGCGTCGCCTTGAGTCTTTACGTAAAGGTCACACCAAGATTTTGGTGGCGACTGACGTAGCGGCTCGCGGTATTGATGTACCACGTATTAGTCACGTGATTAACTTTGGCTTGCCAATGAAGCCAGAAGACTATACGCACCGCATCGGTCGTACCGGTCGTGCAGGTCGTAATGGTGTTGCCATCACTTTGGTTGAACATCGTGATCGCGCGAAGATCCGCAATATCGAACGCTTTACACAGCAAGATATCGTTGCTTCAGTCATCGCTGGTCTTGAGCCGCAAGCCAAGCCAAGCTTTGGTGGCGGTGGTGGCGGTCGCGCTGGTGGTGGCCGCTCAGGCGGCGGTGGCGGTCGCGCTGGTGGTGGCTTTGGTGGCAATCGTTCTGGAGGTGGTGGCGGTCGTTACGGCTCAGGCGCTCGTTCAGAATCTCGCTTTGGTGGTGGCGGTTCAGGCGGCGGCAATGCTGGTGGTCGCTCAGACGATTCACGCCCAGCACGCTCTGCTGATTCACGTCCTGCGCGTTCTGCTGACTCACGTCCGGCACGCTCTGGTGACTCACGTCCAGCAGGCGGACCACGTTTTGCTAAACCAAAGGCCGGCGGTCAACGTCGCAGCTTTAGCGGTAGCTAAAAATGATTCACCGCAATCGTCTCCGTTCTGCATGGAATCGAGTCGGTTCCGGTGAAATCCATCGGGCGCCACGCGAGTGGCAACCTTGGCTAAGCGATACCGGGTCTCTCACCCAAAAAATTGAGAATGCAATTGGGCAAAAGCTAGAAATTCAGGTTTTGCGTGATTGTCCTCAATCACTCAATAGCGACGAAAGTCGCTATTTTCATTTCAAGCTCAGACGCTGCAGAGTACGTGAAGTACTACTCTGCTCAAATGGCATTGCCTTGGTTATGGCACACAGCGTCATTCCAACACTCAGCTCCAGCGGCAGTAATCATCAGGTCTTGCGATTAGGCACTAAGCCATTGGGTGCGGTCTTATTTAGTAAAACTCGCAAACAATCTAAGGCAAAGCCGCCGCGCGATATTGCGCGCCTTGATAAAAGGAGTGAATTATGGAAAAAGTGCTCTAAGCACTCTGCCGGCTTGAGCTCGCCATTATGGGCACGACGTACCCTCTATCGCTTAAAAGGTCATCCTATTTTGGTAAATGAGATTTTTTTGCCTGCCTTGTTACCGACTGCAAAGCGTTGATTATTCGCCTTTACTTTTAGATTGTCAGCCAAGCTAAAGTTGACTTGATCAAAGCCTCATCACCCGGCTCACTTGTAAAGACTTCACCAAACCCAATCATTTCCGCCGCATCCGCAATATTATGATGTGGGCATAGTGCACTGGCGACATTGAGGCTTTGCGTAAATTGGTCTTTCATGACTTCGCCAAGATAGCGAACAGCCTCAGAGGAAGTGAGCAACCAAAGTGATTTACTCAAATCCATTTCTCGCACCAGTTGCCAAGCAGGATTATCAATACCCAAGGGCACACGTGTGTAGGTTGAAATAGCCTCTACAGTGGCGCCTGCCTTTTTTAGCGTATCTGCCAGCCAATCACGGCCACCCTCACCTTTAAAGATCACTACTTTTTTACCCTGCCAATTCCATTTCAGGGATTGAAGCTCTTTCCACAAACCTTCAGAGTCCCAGTTTTCATTATTTCCTGGAATGATGATGGGAGTGGGCTTGTCTTCCGATCCGACACCATGATTTTTCAGGGCAAAATGACTGCTGCCACCCATTACACCAATGGGAATAATCTTCTTAGAAAAGTCTTGCCAATCTCGCTCCAATAAACGCATCACACTCTCGATGGCATTAGGACTTACAAAGATGGCAAAATCCGCGTCACTCAGGGTGGTAGCAATATGGTCAGCTAGATGTTCGTCCGACCTGGGAACAATGGTTAGCAAAGGCAAAGAGAGAATTTCTGGAAGACTACGCTTTCCTACTCCACTTGCCTCGATTGCTTTGGTGAGCACTTCAATCAATTGACGAGCCTGACCACTAGGTCTCGTGACAATGATCGTTTTAGTACTCATGCTCAATAGCTACTTTTTCTCTATTTTCTATGTATTACTTAGAAATTTTAGGAATTAAGTCGGCTGCGCCCTGCGCCAGCAAGTCCTTTGCCACTGCTAGTCCTAGCGCCTCTGCGTCTTCAACTGATGTCACCTGAGCGCTGCCATTGGCTAAGCAAATAGCCTTGCCATCAACACTCGCTACAAAAGAGCGAATATTCATTTGGTTCTGATCCCATATGGCATGGGCAGCTAACGGTACCTCACATGAGCCGCCGAGTTGACGAGACACCATACGTTCAGCAGAAACAGCCAATAAAGTTGGTAAATCATTTAGTGGAGCAAGCCACTGTTTGATATTGGGATGCTTGCTTAAAGTTTCGATACCTAAGGCGCCCTGACCTGCAGCAGGTGTGTAAGGATCGTATGGCAAAAATGCACGGATGCGGGACTCCAAACCTAAACGCTTTAAGCCTGCAGCCGCCAAAATAATGGCTTGATATTCACCGCGATCTAACTTGCTCATACGGGTATCTAAGTTACCGCGTAATGGCTGTATGACTAAATACGGAAATTTTGCGCGCAGCACTGATTCACGTCTGAGGCTTGAGGTACCCACAATCGCACCGTGTGGTAAATCCTCAAAGATTGCATAGTCATTGGAAACAAAGGCATCGCGCGCATCTTCCCTGGCCATGACACAAGAAAGGTCGAATCCCTCGGGCATCACCATTGGGACATCTTTTAAAGAATGCACCGCTAAATCGGCTCGTCCATCCTCAAGTGCTGTTTCCAGCTCTTTTACAAAAAGGCCCTTACCACCCACTTTAGAGAGGGCTCGGTCCAAAATCTGATCCCCACGGGTGGTCATCCCTAAAATCTGGACATCGCAGCCTGGATAGAGCTTTTTCAGGCAATCCCGGACATGCTCAGCCTGCCACATGGCTAGGCGACTTTCACGGGAAGCGATTACGAGGCGCTTTGGAGCGTCAGATGGGGAGGAATTCAGGGTTGGGGACATAACATTTAAAATAATTAAAGACCTACACCAATATACTGTGTTTATGAGCTCATCAAATAATTCCTTAGCCAACAAAGCCCAAGCTTGGTCGGCCCGTTTTGCAGAACCTGTCGACGAACTCGTTCAGCGTTATACCGCCTCTATTGGCTTTGATCAACGCTTTGCAATGGTTGATATTGCCGGCTCCTTAGCCCATGCTGAAATGCTGGCTACCCAAAAGATTATTAGCAGCCAAGATTTGGCCGATATTCAAAGGGGCATGGCTCAAATTAAGAGTGAAATCGAATCAGGGCAGTTTAATTGGCAATTAGCACTAGAAGATGTGCACCTGAACATCGAAGCGCGCTTAACAGCATTGGTAGGCGATGCTGGCAAGCGTTTGCATACCGGTCGTTCACGTAATGACCAAGTAGCGACTGATTTGCGCCTATGGTTGCGTAGCAATGTTGATGATATTGCTATCACCCTTAAATCTCTCCGTCTTGCACTATTGGATTTAGCTGAAAAGCATGCTTCCACGATCATGCCAGGTCATACGCATTTGCAAGTTGCGCAACCGATTACTTTTGGTCATCACTTGATGGCCTACTATGAAATGTTTAGTCGTGATGCCAGTCGCTTAGTAGATTTGCGTGCTCGTTTCAATCGCCTGCCTTTAGGTGCAGCAGCATTAGCTGGCACCACCTATCCGATCGATCGTGAACAAGTGGCTAAGACCTTAGGCTTTGATGGTATCTGCAATAACTCATTAGACGCTGTCTCTGATCGTGACTTTGCGATTGAGTTCTGCGCCTTCTCATCAATTTTGATGATGCACGTATCGCGCCTGTCTGAAGAGTTGATCTTATGGCTGAGCCCACGCTTTGGTTTCATCGATCTACCAGATCGCTTCTGCACTGGCAGCTCGATCATGCCGCAAAAGAAAAATCCGGATGTTCCAGAATTAGCCCGTGGTAAGACTGGCCGTGTATATGGCGATCTGATTTCTTTGTTGACCCTTATGAAGGGTCAACCACTGGCCTACAACAAAGATAACCAAGAAGATAAAGAACCTCTGTTTGATGCAGTAGATACTGTGCAAGATACCTTGCGTATTTTTGCTGACATGGTTCCGCATATTGAAGTGAAAGCAGAAGTAATGAAGAAGGCTGCTGAAGAAGGTTTTGCAACAGCAACCGACTTGGCTGACTATTTGGTTAAAAAAGGTTTGGCTTTCCGCGATGCCCATGAAGCAGTGGCCCATGCCGTTAAGGCCTGTGTTGGCAGAAACTGTATGCTTACCGACCTCAGTCTTTCTGAGTTGCGTTTTGCATGTGGTTTAGATAACCGCCCTGAACTGATTAGCGATGATGTGTTTGCATTACTCACCGTTGATGGCTCAGTGCAATCACGCCAACATGCTGGTGGTACCGCCCCGGAGCAGGTTCTCGCTGCTATTAAACGGGGTCGCGCAGACCTTTAAAGTGCATGGGGTTTTGGTCCAAACTCTCTGCGGGGATTGACTACGTAAACCAGCTTCTGGGCAAGGCAGCCAGCATCATGATTTTGCTGTCTTGTGTCGTGTCAGCACTCAATGCCCTGCTGCGCTATGGATTCGATGTCAGCAACAACTGGCCATTAGAACTTCAATGGTATCTCTTCGCTGCTGCAGTTATGCTCGGCACGTCTTACACACTCAAACGCAATGAACATGTCAGGGTAGATTTAATTTACTCACAACTTTCTGATCGCGGGCGCTTGTGGGTTGATCTTTTTGGCTTGGCATTCTTTTTAATGCCAGCCTGCCTCTTATTTGCTTGGCTCTCCTGGACAACACTCTTTTACCCATCATGGCTGGTAACCGAGCATTCACTGAACTCTGGTGGCTTAGCACGTTACCCCATTAAGTTTGTAGTACCTTTTGGGTTTTTGATGCTGAGCCTGCAAGGTGTGTCAGAAATCATTAAGCGTATCAGCGCGTTACAGGGTAAAACAACCCTCCCCGCCGAAGATCTCCATTACGAAAAGCCGATGCAATGATTCCATTAGAGTGGATGCCACCCTTGATGTTTGGTGGGCTGATTGTCTTTATGTTAATCGGCTTCCCGGTTGCATTCTCTTTAATGGCTGCGGGATTATTTTTCTCAGCCATTGCGATTGGCGAAGGCTTCTTTGGCCTCCCATTTTTGCAAGCTATTCCGCAACGCATCTTTGGTAGCGTGCTCGCCAATGATCTACTGCTAGCCATTCCCTTCTTCACTTTCATGGGCGCTATTTTAGAGCGCTGCGGCCTCGCAGAAGAAATGCTCGACTCGATGGGCCAACTGTTTGGGCGCGTTCGTGGCGGCCTTGGTTACTCCATCATCATCGTTGGCTTTATCTTGGGTGCCATCACTGGCACTGTCGCTGCTCAGGTGATCGCTATGGCAATGATTTCTTTGCCGGTGATGATGCGTTACGGCTACAACATGCGCTACGCTACAGGCGTTTTAGCGGCCTCTGGAACGATTACGCAGCTGGTGCCCCCATCATTGGTATTGATTGTGTTGGCGGACCAACTTAAAACACAAAGCGGCAGTGCAGATGTGGGCAGCATGTATCTCGGCGCATGGGGTCCATCGCTTTTGCAGATCGCCCTCTTTGCTCTATATACATTCTTCCTGAGTCGTGTTCGCCCCGACTATCTGCCGCCTGTACCTGAAAGCGATCTCACACTTAAAGGCTGGGCCCTTTGGAAAAAATGCCTCCTAGGAATCATCCCATCAGCGGTCCTGATCTTCCTGGTTCTGGGCACCATCATGACTGGTATTGCCACCCCTACAGAATCGGGTGCTATGGGTGCAATGGGTGCACTTCTTCTCGCTTGGCTACGCCGTGCAAGCATTCCTAATCTCAAAGGATTGGTACAAGAGGCTTATCAAAACACCATGCGTATTACTGCCATGGTGGTTTTTATTCTAATTGGATCTACTTGCTTCTCTGTCGTCTTTCAAGGAATAGATGGTGGCTTCTGGGTAGAAGAGCTTTTCTCCAATCTTCCTGGTGGTTGGATTGGCTTTCTGATCGTCGTTAATTTATTTGTTTTCTTCCTAGCTTTCTTCTTAGACTTCTTTGAAATCGCCTTCATAGTGGTGCCGATGTTGGCACCAGTAGCAGTGAAATTACTTTCACCGGTATTGCTCGATTCCATGAATGGCAATCCTCAAGCAGCAGCCAGTGCAGCACTAGTGTGGTTTGGGGTCATGCTCTGTGTGAATATGCAGACTTCTTTTATGCATCCGCCGTTTGGTTTTGCCCTTTTCTACCTCAGAGGTGTAGCACCGAAAGAAGTGAAGAGTAGTGATATCTATTGGGGTGCCCTGCCTTGGGTAGGTCTACAGTTAGTAATGGTTGTGCTGGTGATGGTATTCCCGGCCTTAGTTACAACTCTCCTAGATAAGCCTGCTGCTGTAGTTCAAAGCCAAGACTTTAATTTCACCGGGGAAGAAAGCAAGCCTGATACATCCACAACCAAGGTAGATGAGGATGCTCCGGTGACGTTTCAGCTGGATAAGCCGGCAAAATAAAACGCCCCGCAAGTACGAGGCGTTTTAATACAAAATATGAGTTGATTACAGAGTAATGTCGCGCTCTTGCCTTACGCAATCCACGTAGTACTCGCTCTTACCATCGATGCTAGCTTTAACGAGTCCATGGATATCCGTCTCAAATCCAGGGAACTTCTCATTGAAGTCTCTAGCGAAGTAGAGGTAGTCAATGATGCGTTTGTTAAAGCGCTCCCCCGGAATCAGAAGCGGAATGCCCGGAGGATAAGGAGTAACCAACATGGCAGTTACACGCCCCTCCAATTGATCCAGCGGCACACGATCTACTTCTTTGTGTGCCATCTTTGCCCATGCCTCTGAAGGCATCATGGCAGGAACCATATCTGAGGTATACATCTCAGTAGTCATGCGTGCCACATCACGACCCTTATAGAACTCATGAATTTGCTGGCAAATATCTTTTAAGCCAACGCGCTCGTAGCGTGGGTGTTTGGCGACAAACTCAGGCAATACCTTCCACAAGGGTGCATTTTTATCAAAGTGATCCTTGAATTGCTGTAGCTCGGTTACAAGCGTGTTCCAACGGCCTTTAGTAATGCCGATCGTGAACATGATGAAGAAGGAGTAGAGACCGCACTTCTCTACGATTACGCCATGCTCAGCAAGATACTTAGTCACAATACTTGCAGGAATGCCCATAGAGCCAAAGTTACCTTCGATATCCAAACCAGGCGTAACCACTGTAGCCTTAATAGGATCAAGCATGTTGAAGTCTTTGGCTAATTTGCCAAAGTCATGCCAAGCAGCAGATGGCTCCAAGATCCAATCAGAGCGCTCGCCAATCCCCTCCTCCGCTAAGTGATCCGGGCCCCAGACCTTGAACCACCAGTCAGCGCCAAACTTATCATCCACCTCGCGCATCGCGCGGCGGAAGTCCATTGCTTCAGCAATGGACTCTTCAACTAGCGTCGTGCCGCCAGGAGACTCCATCATGGCCGCAGAAACGTCGCATGAAGCAATGATGGCGTACTGAGGACTGGTAGAGGTATGCATTAAGTAGGCTTCATTGAAGCAATCACGATCCAACTTAGTATCTTCAGCATCCTGTACCAACACCTGTGATGCCTGGGATAAACCAGCCAGTAACTTGTGGGTGGACTGGGTTGCGAACATCAAACTCTTCTTTGTACGCTTACGATCCGAACCAATGGCATGCATGTCTTTATAGAAAGGATGGAAGGCGGCATGCGGCAACCATGCCTCATCGAAATGCAAGGAGTCTACCCTGCCGTCCAGCATCTCTTTAATCATCTCAACGTTATAAACAATGCCGTCATAAGTACTTTGTGTGAGCGTCATAACACGTGGCACGACATTCTTGTCCTTGATGAACGGATTTGCATCAATTTTCTTCTTGATGTTTTTCCACTCAAACTCTTCTTTCGGGATTGGGCCAATAATGCCCAAGTGATTACGAGTAGGCATCAAGAAGATAGGAATCGCGCCCATCATGGTGATGGAATGAATCACAGACTTATGACAATTACGGTCAACTAGGACCACGTCGCCAGGAGCAACCGTAGAGTGCCAAACAATCTTGTTTGATGTCGATGTGCCATTGGTAACGAAGAACAAATGATCGGCATTGAAGATGCGTGCCGCATTGCGCTCGCTCTGCAGCACTGGGCCCGTATGGTCCAGAAGTTGACCCAGCTCTTCCACGGCGTTACAGACGTCAGCGCGCAACATATTCTCACCAAAGAACTGATGGAACATTCGTCCTACCGGGCTCTTTAAGAAAGCAACACCACCAGAGTGACCTGGGCAATGCCAAGAATAAGACCCTTCAGAGGCATAGTTAGTTAACGCACGGAAAAATGGAGGAGCCAGAGAATCCAAATACACCTTGGCTTCACGAATAATATGACGTGCCACGAATTCTGGAGTGTCTTCATTCATATGAATGAAACCGTGCAACTCGCGCAAGATGTCATTGGGCATATGACGTGAGGTACGTGTCTCGCCATACAAGAAGATAGGGATATCTTCATTACGTTTACGCACTTCAGTAATAAAAGCGCGCAAGTTATTTAATGCTGGAAGATCATTATCTTCAGAGTCAGCATCAAACTCCTCATCATCAATAGAGACGATGAATGATGATGCACGAGAAGCTTGCTGAGCAAATGAAGTTAGGTCACCATAGCTAGTTAAACCAATAACTTCCATGCCTTCATTCTCAATCGCCTCAGCGAGGTCACGAATTCCCGAGCCCGAAATATTTTCGGAGCGGAAGTCTTCATCAATAATGATGATTGGAAAACGAAATTTCATAAAAACTCCCCTGCTAATTTATCCGAGACATTCGGAACCCACTTCTCAAAGTTGGCTAAATCTATTATCCGGCCGCCGTCTGGCGAAACCGTGACTATATCGACAAAAGTCGCATTTTGCTGCACATCTCTTGGTAAGTAAACATGGCGGGCATAGACTTGATTGGCTAAGCTCTCGTGATACCCCGTAAAGGTAATCAAAAGGTGCCAATGGCCATTTAATTCCGCTTTACCCAAGAAATCTTTTAGTGGACTTGCCTCATCTATGCTATGCATCGCCGTCCAGGTCAAGGAAAAGACTGGACTCTCGGAGCGATGGAGCTGCAATTCAACGGATCGACGATAGCGCTCACCCTCGGTTGTCATACTTTCTGCAATGAGCCATAAGCGTAACTGCGCCTCCACAATATGGGAACTGCGATCATTGGCTACTCGGAACTTCAATGTCTTGATGCCGTCGTGATTACCAACCACGGCTACTTTAGAGAAACGTATACCTGCAGTAGGCCTGGTAAAGCGCGCAAAGGCCAGACCCGTAGTTAATGCGGAGTACACAATCCCAAAAAATGCTTCAAACGTCACAATCGCATTAGGCCAACTACCAACCGGAGTCATTCGGCCATAGCCGATAGTTGCCATGGTTTGCACACTAAAGAAAAAGACGTCTAACAGAGAGTCTGATCGTGAATTAGTAATCGCGCCATCCCCACATGCGATATATGCAAAAGCAAATAAAAGGTTTGTGCCGAGATATACAAAGACAACTAGTAACATAAAGCTAGTCCAGGTAGTACCTAGCAGCCAATGGTAGAAATTATTCTCTGGTCGCGCCATTTCTGAGCGCGAGAGCGAAGCGCGATATTCTTCTAGATTAATCCGCGATGGACGGCGATTAAATAGAAATTTACGCACTGCCGTAATGGCTTAGGTCTTAGGCAGGGTAACGCCCCGCTGACCTTGATACTTACCACCGCGATCTTTATATGATGTGCCACAGACTTCGTCACTCTCAAAGAAGAGTACTTGTGCACAACCTTCACCCGCATAAATTTTGGCAGGCAATGGTGTGGTGTTTGAAAACTCTAAAGTGACATAGCCTTCCCACTCAGGTTCAAATGGAGTGACGTTCACAATAATGCCGCAGCGAGCATAAGTACTCTTACCAACGCAAACGGTTAATACGCTGCGCGGAATCTTGAAGTACTCAACCGTTCTTGCCAATGCAAAAGAATTTGGTGGAATGATGCAAACATCACCCTTGAAGTCGACGAAGGATTGTTCATCGAAATTCTTCGGATCAACAATGGTGCTATTGATATTCGTAAAGATTTTGAATTCGTCTGCACAACGAATGTCATAGCCATAACTTGAAGTGCCATAACTAACAATTTTGTTGCCGGCGGCGTCTTGGCGAACTTGTCCAGGCTCAAATGGGCTGATCATGCCTTGCTCGCCCATGCGGCGGATCCAGTGGTCTGATTTAATAGTCATGACCGAATTGTAAAACCTTCGCCCTCACCTACCGACGAATTTATAGGGGTTTTTGGCTAAAAACGACCCTCTCCGGGGCGTTATAGATCTCAAAGTGTTTGCCAGAGCAGCGAGAGAGGATGGTGAGATTGGTTTTACGCGCCAGCTCCAGACCCATCAAGGTCACGCCCGAGCGGGTCAGGAGGAAAGGAATACCCATCTGAGCCCCCTTGATCACCATCTCCGAGGTCAGGCGCCCAGTAGTAAAGAAAATCAAATCCTTGCCAGGTTTATTGGCCAACCACATCAAACCAGAAATCGAGTCAACCGCATTATGCCGACCCACATCCTCAATGAAGTGGAGGAGGCGTACACCTTCATTGCCGTCTCGCTCAAAAACTGCACAGGCATGAACCGAGCCGGACTTCTTATAAATCGAGTCGTGAATCCGAATGGAGTCAATCAAGGCAACTATTGCTTCCTGGGATAGCGCCGGACCTTCGGGAAGCTGAATCGCATCCATCTCCTCAATCAAACCACCAAACATGGTTCCCTGACCGCAACCTGTCGTTACTACCCGCTTGCTCGTCAGGGCATCAATATCTACCGTACTCCGCCGGGTTTTAACAGCGGCTGAATCGGTCTCCCAATCAACCTGAATACTTTCAATGTCATCAGAAGACTCCACAAGGCGCTGATTACGCAGGTAACCTAAGACCAATGCTTCTGGGGCACTCCCCAAAGTCATCAGCGTCACCACTTCACGCTTATCCAAATATATGGTTAAAGGGCGCTCCCCAGGAATATGGGTAGTTTTAAGGCGTCCCAGCTCATCCAAGACCTCGACCTCGTGCACCAAGGGCACGGAGGCACAAGACATCTGAATGGTTGGTTTTGCTGCCATAAAATACTCTCTAAGGTCGGGCTGAACTCAATTTTATCGGGGTTTAGGAACACTCCGAGGAGTCTTACTTTAACCGCAGACTAAAATCAGTGCATTAGCCAGCATAATTGAGTGCTGTACCCCAAATAACCCCCCTTACCTTCTTATTTAAGTCTGTATTACATGAGCAGTTCTCAACGCCGCCTTCTTGTTACCTCCGCCCTGCCGTATGCCAATGGTCAGATCCATATCGGTCATTTGGTGGAATACGTTCAGACTGATATTTGGGTGCGCTTTCAAAGAATGCGTGGTCATGAGGTTCACTATGTTGGCGCTGATGACACACATGGCACCCCCATCATGTTGCGCGCTGAAAAAGAGGGCATTACCCCTAAAGAACTGATTGCTAATGTTTGGAAAGAACATAAGCGCGATTTTGATAACTTCCTCATCTCATTTGATAACTACTACACTACAGATAGTCCCGAGAATGAGAAGTTAGCGCAAAGTATTTATCTCAAGCTGCGTGATGCTGGCTTGATTGAAAAGCGTGCGATTGAGCAAGCTTACGATCCTGTTAAAGAAATGTTCTTACCGGATCGTTTCATCAAAGGTGAATGTCCTAAGTGCGGCGCCAAAGATCAATACGGCGATAACTGCGAAAAGTGTGGTGCAACGTACTCACCTACAGACCTGAAGAATCCTTTCTCAGTAGTAAGCGGTGCAACACCTATTAAAAAGATTTCGGATCACTACTTCTTTAAGCTGTCTGATCCGCGTTGCGAAGAGTTTTTACGAGACTGGACACAAGTCAAAACACCATTGCAGCCTGAAGCTCGTAATAAGATGAAAGAATGGGTTGGCCAGCCTGGCGAAAGCAAGCTGGGCGACTGGGATATCTCCCGCGATGCCCCGTATTTCGGGTTTGAGATCCCGGATGCACCAGGTAAGTACTTTTATGTGTGGCTTGATGCCCCGATTGGCTATTACGCTAGCTTCCTCAATTACTGCCAAGCTAAAGGCCTTAATTTTGATGAGTGGGTTAAGCCAGATACTACTACCGAGCAATACCATTTCATCGGCAAAGATATTCTGTATTTCCACACCTTATTCTGGCCTGCTACTTTGAAGTTTGCCGGTTATCGCACGCCAACCAATGTATTTGCTCATGGCTTCTTAACGGTTGATGGCGAGAAGATGAGTAAGTCACGCGGCACTTTAATATCCGCCAATAGCGTGATTAAGTGCGGCTTTAATCCTGAGTGGTTCCGCTACTACTTCGCAACTAAGCTCAATGACAGCATGGAAGATTTAGATTTAAATCTTCAAGACTTTGTTGCACGAGTGAATAGTGACTTACTCGGTAAGTACATCAACATTGCAAGTCGTAGCGCAGGCTTCTTAGTGAAGCGATTTGATGGCGTAGTTTCTGATGAAGCGATGAGTAATCCACTACTCAAAGAGATTGCTGGTGCTAGCGAAAAAATTGCTGAACTCTATGAGGGACGCGAATATGCAAAAGCATTGCGTACCGTGATGGAGTTGGCTGACAAAGTTAACGGCTTTGTAGATGAGAACAAGCCGTGGGAAATCGCTAAAGATCCAGAACGTGAAGCAGATTTACAGCGAGTTTGCAGTATTACCCTGGAGGCATTCCGGATGATGAGTCTGTACCTTAAGCCAGTGATTCCTCATGTAGCAGCTGGAGTTGAAGAATTCTTCTCCTTGCCACCCCTTTCCTGGTCAGACATTAATACCCCGCTTTCCAGTAAGAACCCTATCAAGCCCTATAAGCACCTCATGACCCGGGCTGAAGCCCCTCAAATTGAGGCTTTGCTGGCTGCAAACTTGTAAAAATAGCCCTAAAAAGCACCTATAATGGCAGTTGTAGTCCCTAGATAACTTTTCGGATTAATTTCATAAGTTATTGAATTTATTGAGTATTTTAGGAAATGCCATGGCAAGATATCAATCTGAAATCACCCAGTTCTTAACTGAACTCAAAACAGAGCATCCAAACCTCGAAGCCGAACAGCAAGCTGGTCGCGCCCTGCTTTGGGATAAAGAGCCATTAAGCGTTGAAGACCAGCGCCGCGCAAAAGCTGCAAAACTCAAGCAACGCGCCTACGTGTATTCGAATGACTGAGCCTAGCGCACAGCCGATGTCGGATTTACTAGATAGCACTCCATCAGTTACCGATGGAATGTCGGCTGCTTTCGCCAAGCTCTATGGCGAACCGCTTTTCAAGCTCCCTACCGATCTTTATATTCCACCAGATGCTTTAGAGGTTTTTCTAGAGGCATTTGAAGGTCCATTAGATCTATTGCTGTACTTGATTCGCAAACAGAACTTCAATGTTCTCGATATTCCGATGGCACAGGTTACTCAGCAGTACCTGAGCTATGTTGATCAAATCCGCCATCACAACCTTGAACTGGCTGCCGAGTATCTACTCATGGCCGCCATGTTGATTGAAATTAAGTCCCGCATGCTCCTGCCAATGAAGAAGGCAGATAGCGAAGAAGAAGTAGAAGATCCGCGCGCAGAATTAGTGCGTCGCCTCTTAGAGTACGAGCGTATGAAGTTAGCAGCGCAAGAGCTCGATCAGATTCCACAGCAAGGGCGTGATTTCCAAGTAGCACACGGTTACGTGGATACCACCGTCGCCATTGCGTGGCCAGATGTCAATGTAGAAGACTTGCAAATGGCTTGGCGTGACGTTTTACATCGCGCCAAACTCACTCAGCATCATACGATTACTCGTGAAGAATTATCCGTTCGTGACTTTATGACGCGCATTTTGCGCCGCCTACAAAGCACTAAATTTGTAGAGTTTGGTGAATTGTTTGAAGACGCTATCAAGTCTGGTAAAGGTGTTCCTGTGGTCATCGTCAACTTTATTGCAATGCTTGAACTCTCACGTGAAGCTTTGGTAGAAATTACTCAAGCTGAGCCGTATGCCCCAATTTATGTGCGTCTCGCCTACACACCTGTTGCATGAAAATCATCAGTGACATTCAAGAGTTACGTGACCATCTAAGAGGTCAAAACCGTGCCTCGTTTGTTCCAACGATGGGCAACCTTCACGAAGGCCACCTCTCGCTGATGCGCCTAGCAAGACAACATGGTGACCCTGTAGTAGCCAGTATCTTTGTGAACCGCCTGCAGTTTGGTCCTAACGAAGATTTCGATAGCTACCCCCGTACTATGCAGGCGGATATTGATAAGCTTGAAAAAGAAGGTGTGTACATCTTATTTGCGCCTACCGAGCGCGATCTTTATCCGCAGCCACAAGAATATCGAGTCGATCCACCGCAGCAGTTGGGCGACATCCTTGAGGGCGAGTTCCGTCCAGGCTTCTTCAAGGGGGTTTGTACTGTTGTATTAAAGCTCTTTTCTTGCGTGCAGCCCAAGGTTGCCATATTTGGTAAAAAAGATTATCAACAACTGATGATCATTCGTCAGATGGCTAAGCAGTTTGCCCTACCAGTCGACATTATTCCTGGTGAAACCATTCGTGCAGAAGATGGCCTTGCCCTCTCCTCTCGCAATGGCTACCTCTCAGTTGAAGAGCGCGCAGAGGCTCCAGAACTCATGAAAGCTTTAAAAGAAGTTCGTGAACGCGTGCTGCAACTCAACAATCGCAACAGTCAATCCATCTCTGAGATTGAAAAAGCAGCGGTTGCCTCTTTAGCTAAACGCGGTTGGCAACCGGACTATATCGCCATTCGTCAACAAAGCGACTTAGCACCTGCAAGCAATGAGCAACTGCAAGCTGATGAGCCCCTCGTCATTCTGACAGCAGCTAAGCTGGGTAAAACGCGTTTGATTGATAACCTCGAAATCTAAGTCTTGGGGTCGGTCGAGATATTGATCAAGCCCTTGTAAGGATCTCAATAGCTTTGATGTTATGTGCAGAGTGACCAAACCCTCTTAACAAGCTGTCACGCTGACCAATTTCAAAATCTGCAAATTCAAATCCGGGTGCTACAGCACAGCTAACTAAGCAAAACGAGTCTTGATGTATAGGTTTGGCAGCAAACCAAGTATTGGCCGGAATAGTGGCCTGCAAGCATTTCGAATCTAGCCCCAGTTGAATGGTTTGAAGTTCTTTGTTTTCATCAAAAAAGTGGATGATGACATCACAGCCGCTATGAAAGTACCAAGTCTCATCCGATTTAATGCGATGCCATGATGAAAAGTCTTCACCCGCCAGAAGATAATAAATACTGGTATAGGCGCTCTTATGTCCCGCGCCATCAGCACTAACAAGGGTTGGCGATCGATACATTTCTCGATAAAAGCCACCCTCAGGGTGCCGCAGAAGCTTGAGAGTCTCAACTAAGGCATTCACTGTTTGCATATGTCTCTATCGAGCTCTATATATTTTTGCAGCAGCATTTTGCTCGATGACTTTTTTCTTAAAGGCTGCTATCAACGCTTTCTGATTCAGGCTTCTACGAGTCTTAAACCAGTAGAAGAAACCAAGCAGCACAAACCATAATGGCAAGAAGTACAGCGCAATGCGTGTGTTCTCATTCAGGCCTAGAGCGTAGATGACAATAGCAAAAAATACAAATGCGACATAAATCATCGTTTTACCCAGAGGAGTCTTAAACTTCGACTCATCATGAACTTGGGGTAAACGCTTGCGATACGCAAGATAGGCAAACAAAATCATCGACCAAATATAAATAAAGAGAATAGCTGTTACGCTACCAACCAATTCAAATGCGCTCATCATGGACTGTGTGGTTGTCAGTATGAGGGATGCCGATAGCACAAGCCCCGTTCCAAAAAAGATGCCTCCAGTAGGAATCTTATGGGAAGATAACTTTCCAAAGATGGATGGCGCATGATGATTCTTTGCCAGGCCATATACCATGCGCGATGTGGCGTAGATGCCGCTATTGCTCGATGAAGTAGCCGAACTAATCACCACTCCGTTGATCAAGGATGCGGCACTTACCATTCCCACCAGCGAAAACATACCCACAAAAGGACTTTCGTCAGGAGAGATATCCACCCAAGGAGTCACCATCATTAAAACCATGACAGTGCCAATATAGAAAATCATGATGCGGAAGGGAATTTTATGAATCGCATCCGGCAGCATTCGCTCTGGATCCTTTGTTTCTGCCATCATGGTGCCAATGATTTCCATGCCAGCAAATGCGAAGATGGCGGTCTGTAAGCCACCAAGTAAGCCCGATACCCCATTAGGAAAAAGTCCTCCGTAGGACCATAGGTTACTGATATGAGCGGTAACCCCACTCGGAGAAACAAAACCGATAATGCATAAGTAAATCCCTAGAGCAATCAGACTAATAATGGCAATGACTTTGATGATAGCCAACCAAAACTCTAGCTCCCCAAATGCTTTAACACTAAGAATATTTAAGGCGAGCAATAAAAGCACAATAGAAAGAGCGGATATCCAAGGGGGTAAGTTAGGCCACCAGAAAGCAATATAGCCAGTAATCGCAATAATCTCAGCAATCGCAGCAACGATCCAAGCAAACCAATACGTCCAGCCCATAAAAAATCCTGCTGACGGCCCCAGTAAGTCTTCAGAAAAATCAACAAAGGATTTGTAATTGAGGTTCGATAGGAGCAACTCTCCCATAGCTCGCATCACAAAATATAAGATGCAGCCAATGATGGCATAAATCAAAATGATGCTGGGGCCAGCAATCGATATGGTCTTTCCAGAGCCCATAAATAAGCCGGTGCCAATACAGCCACCGATAGCGATCATTTCGATTTGTCGCTGACCTAAACCGCGCTCTAATTTATGATGACTTTCCATACAAATCCAATTTCTGGTGAAACAAATTTAGCTGAATTCAGTTAATCGGTATTAGCACCCGTCGCTCAATCATTCTGGCAACCAAGACAACAATGGAAACTAAGAGTAAATATACTAAAGCGGTGAGTAAGTAGGCTTTGAAAAACTGAAAATTAGTGGAGGCTAACTCCTGCATTCGAGCAAAAAACTCGGTGTACTGAATCAAAAACGTAATCGAGCTATCTTTGAGGTTGCCTATCACTTGGTTGGTTAATGCCGGCACTGAAGTACGCAACACTTGCGGCAGAGTAATCAAGCGAAATACCTGTGACGGCCTAAAGCCTTGTGCCCTAGCGGCCTCTAACTGAGTCTTATCCAGGCCATTAAACGCCGTCTTTAGATATGCAGCATTGTAAGCAGCCACATTTAAGGTAAATCCGATCACTGCAACTGTGAAAGGATTCAATCGAACCCCCCACTGTGGAAGTCCGTAATACATTAAGAATAAAAGCACGATCAAAGGCATGCCGATAAAAAAGGAAATGTAGCTATTAATGGCATTGCGGATAAGGACATTTTTACTGAGCGTCAGATAGAAGACAAAAACACCTAATAAAAATCCCGTAACACTAATAACAACTGCTAATTGGAGGGTATTAGAAAGTCCAGCCAATATGAGCGGCATCTGCTCAAGAAGGTCACGCTCAAAACCGCTCCAAGATCCTGCCATGACTACTCTCTCTTACCAAAAAAAGCTCGTAGCTCTGGGTCGGAATGATTATTCGCAAGAACATCAATACGCTCATCTGCACGAATAACACCCCTATCCAAAAATAGCACCCGATCTGAAATGGCGCTTGCCAAACCCAAGTCATGAGTTACACAAATCATGGTGATTCCATTGCGATGCAGGCGATTTATGAGATCTCCAACATCGCGAGACATGATGGGATCGAGTGCTGAGGTTGGCTCATCCAACAGCAATACGGCTGGGTCCATCGCTAAAGCTCGTGCAATAGCAACGCGCTGCTTCTGTCCACCGGATAATTGAGATGGGTACTTACTTTGATGGGACGTCATCTCAAATCGAGACAACTCATGTAAAGCCTTCTCATTGGCTTCTTTAAGCCCCATACCCTCTAATTTACGCAATGCTAATGTGACATTTTCTAAGGCAGTGAGATGGCTATACAAAGCAAATTGCTGAAACACAAAGCCAATTTGCTTGCGTAATTGCCGCACATCTCCATTGGGGCCCAAGATCTCATTACCCTTGAACTGAATTGATCCGGAGGTAGGCTCTACTAAGCGATTTAAGCACCTCAAGAGGGTTGATTTTCCGCTTCCAGAAGAGCCCATCAGGACCTTCACCTCACCTTGCTGCAAGTCTAGGTTAATCCCAGAGAGAACTAAATGACCCTCAAATTCCTTAGTGAGGTCTCGAATGGAAATCACCGTCATACAGCAACTTCTTTCATGCCTGGAATCTCATAATGTTTTTGAATCAACTGAACGCCGAATAATAAGATCCGATAAATCACAAAATAAAGAACTCCAACCATCAGATAAACATCAATTCCCTTTAGGGTGTTAGCTGTTAATGTCATGGCTTCCTTAGTGATTTCTGGAATACCTACGGTATAAGCAAAAGGAGAATATTTCAGCACGGAAGTAAATTCATTGACCATGCCGGGAATGGAGAAACGGAGCATCTGTGGAATTTCAATATATCGAAGCACCTGGATACGACTCATGCCCATTGCCCGTGCAGCAACTATTTCAGCTGGATCGACAGAATTAAATGCCCCACGAAAGACTTCCGTTAAGTAGGCGCCGCCTACCAAACCCAGACTAAGCGCCATCGCCATTAAGGGTGGCGGCTTAATACCTATCCCAGGAAGACCAAAGTACACCATGAATAGGAGAACGAGTACTGGAACACCACGAAAGATGTAGGTATAGATATCAATTAGAAAAGAAACGCTTCTGATAGAGAGTCTATGTAGGCTAGAAAGGAGTAGACCGACAACAAGGCCGGTCATACTACAAACCAATGTCACGATAACGGTGTAGACAACACCCTTACAGAGTTCTAGCAGAATACCTAAAAGACTCATGACGAACTTTTACTAGAGGATTACTTCATCCACTTATCTAAGATCGCTTGAATTTTTTCTGGCCCTAACTCCGTTAAGTACTTATCAAAGTCATCACGTAACTTGGAGCCCTTGGCAAAAGCAAATCCCAACTTATCGTAACCCTTGAATACATAGGCACTTTCCAATGGAAGCTTTAGCTTGTTTTCGTAATTTAAGAACACGGGCTCTTCAATAAATGCTAAATCAATATTGCCATTCTGCAGATCAGTTACCACCTCAGCATATGAGGGATAAAGCTTTACCTTACTCAAAGAGTAGTAACCCTTAGGTTCCAGCTCATTTCTGATTAAGTCATCATAGGCCATACCACGCGGGTAGCCAATCGAATATTTCTTGAGTTGATTTAAGTCCGTAATCTTAATGTTCTTACTTTTAAGACTTACGAGATGCCAAGAGTTATCGTAATAAGGCTGAGAAAAATCCATCGCCTCTTTGCGCTTATCCGTGATTGAGATGCCAGAAAAGGCAACATCGGCTTGACCGCTTGAAACAGCACCAAGCATTCCCTGCCAATCATAAGGAGTTACTTTTAAAGTGCAGCCACGGGATTTGCAATAGCCCTGGAAAATATCCATATCGACGCCAACAATCTGACCATTTTGATCAAATAGCATTGGTGGTGACGCAGGCGATACGGCTACCTTAATTTCACTTGAATTCGTCCCCTTAGAGCAGGCAACCATTCCTAGGCTTAGGGCACAAATCAGTAATAGCAAAAATCGGCGTTTCATAGACAAAATCCTTGTAGTAAAAATCGGGTCAATTAAGCTTAAAAACATTCCGTAAATCTGACCAATAATGCACCAAGATCAGAAGCGGCACAATGAAAAGTATTTCATCAAAAGGTATTGGCAGAAAGGCTGTTTGCAAATGATGATTCTTTGACAGGAATTGCAGAACATCACAATTCATGCCGTCATTGGGTTGTTTGCCAACCGATTTAAAGAATAAAGAACCGCCCTACTTCTAGATTCAGCTCTTTAGCCAATTCAGCACCAGTGACTTTGCCCGCAGCACCTTTAGCCTTCAGGACTTCAATCTGTCCACCGTGGCAGGTTACGAAGAAAGAATCTAGCGTGATTTGGGTTACTTCACCAGGCTTACCTTTAACGGCACCAAATGTAGCAGCTACGTGTTTGTGGCAATCGAAGATCTGCACTTTTTGCTCGCCAAACTTTGTCCAAGCACCTGGCGCTGGATTACATGCGCGAATCAGGTTATAGATTTGACTAATATGAGTCGCCCAATGAATCTGTGCAGCATTCACATCAAACCAGCCTTCATAGTTGGCCTGTGATTCATCTTGAACAACTTCTTGATGCTTACCTGCAACTACAAGATCAGCAGCCTCTAGGAGGGCTTGTACACCGATCGGGAATAAATGATCAAAGTAGATCTTGCCTAAGGTGTCATTGGGTCCAATGGCTACTTCTTTTTGCAAAATGACTTCACCTTCATCCAAGCCATCGGTTGGGCGGAAGATAGTTAAACCTGTTTTCTCTTCACCTAATGCGATTGCCCAATTGATAGCGCTTGGACCGCGATATTTAGGTAGCAAGGATGGGTGATATTGGATGGTGCCATGCTTTGGAATCTTACAAAGCTCTTGCGGCACAAACTGAAGCACATAAGCCATTACACAGATATCGGCATTGGCGTCAATCATGGCTTGGGCAGCCTCTGGACCCTTCAGTGAAGCAAACTGCAAGGGGGTTAAGCCCCTTGCTAACGCAGCTTCTTTTAAGACTTCGGGTTTGCTTGATTTGGGATTATCGGGTGGGCAGAAAACAGCAACCACTTCGTCGCCGCGATCTAAAAAGGCTTCTAACACCGCCTTACCAAAATCCGCACTCCCAATCAAAGCAACACGCATCTTAGATCACCTTCTCGTGACGTAATGCGATCAATTCATCGGTTGAGTAACCGAGCTCACTGAGAATCTCATCAGTATGCTCTCCAAGTAAGGGTGAACGCTCTACGTCAGTTGGACTATCGGACAACTTAATTGGGTTGCCAACAGTAAGGTACTTGCCACGAATTGGATGATCCACCTCAACCACTGTCCCAGTCGCGCGTAATGCAGGCTCTTCAGCAATTTCTTTCATGGACAGAATTGGACCGCATGGGATGTCATATTTATTAAGAACATCCATGACTTCAAACTTCGTCATCGTCATAGTCCACTTTTCGATCTCACCGAAGATTTCCATCAAGTGCGGCAAGCGTGCCATTGGCGATGCAAAACGCACATCGGTAATCCAATCTTCACGACCGATTACTTTACAAACAGCTTCCCAAACTGGGGCTTGTACGATCACATACATATAGGCATTTGGATCTGTTTCCCAGCCCTTACACTTAACGATCCAACCAGGCTGACCGCCACCAGAAGCATTGCCGGCGCGGGGTACGGCGTCACCAAACTCACCATTCGGGAACTGTGGATATTCTTGCATCAGACCAACGCGCTCTAAACGTTGTTGATCACGCAACTTCACGCGGCACAAATTCAATACGGCATCTTGCATCGCCGCTAATACTTTCTGACCACGCCCAGAGTGAGTGCGTTGGTATAGAGCTGTAACAATACCGAGCGCTAAATGCAAGCCTGTTCCGCTATCACCAATTTGTGCACCGGTTACCATTGGAGGACCGTCATCAAAACCAGTGGTTGATGCAGAACCACCAGCGCACTGCGCTACGTTCTCATACACCTTGCAATCTTCGTATGGACCAGGGCCAAAGCCTTTTACGGAAGCCATGATCATCATCGGATTGAGTTCCTGAATGCGCTCCCAAGAAAATCCCATGCGATCAAGCGCGCCTGGTGCAAAGTTCTCAACTAATACGTCGCACTCTTTAATGAGACGCTCTAGGATTTCTTTACCCTTTTGGGTTTTGGTATTCACGGTAATGGAGCGCTTGTTATGGTTCAGCATCGTGAAATACAAACTATCTGCATCAGGAATGTCACGCAATTGACCGCGTGTTGCATCGCCTTCACCGGATTTTTCTACTTTGATGACGTCTGCACCAAACCAAGCCAGCAACTGAGTGCAGGTTGGGCCTGATTGAACGTGCGTAAAGTCGAGGATTTTGACCCCTTCTAGTGCTTTTGCCATGATTTAAGTCCTAATAAGAATGAAATATTGAATTAAAGCAATTTTACCAGTGGGAAATGGGAGAAATTGAGGCGTGCCCGTTTTTTGGGCATGGATTCCGTCTAAACCTGCATTTACTCTTGTTAGGGTCTATGTACGGCTAAGTCTGGGGATTTTCAAGATCAGAAAGGCGCTTTTTAAGGGCCCTTTCTTCGGCAAAACGCTCTGACTCATCCCGAATGACGGCAACCACTCCGTTAGCCTTCCCCGAGGCGTCAAAGAGCATGCCTACAGTAAAAGCGATCGAAAGGGTTCTACCATCCTTATGTTTGGCTGGAACTTTTAATAGCGAAGCGCCATAGCGGGTTGTACCAGTCTTCATAGAATGGCTATATCCCTCATTGTGTTTTTGACGTTGGCGTTCAGGAACGATGAGATCTAAAGTATTCCCAAGAGCCTCTTGCTCTGAATAGCCGAAAATGCGAGTAGCTGCTGGATTCCACAGTACGATCTTTTCATGGGCATCGGCAACCACAATCGCATCCCCTATGCATTCTACTAACGGGTGCAAATCAATATTGGTGTTCATGTGATCAGTCTATAGAGTTTTTGAGAAATAAAAAAGGCGCTCACTAGGAGCGCCTTTAAATTAATACCAGTGTTACTTGTTATTAAACTGCTTTGGCTGTGTGTAACTTAGCGATGTCATCAGCGCTATAGCCAAGATCAGCCAATACTTCGTCAGTGTGCTCACCCAATACTGGTGATGGACCAACTTCGATTTCCAAATCAGAGAACTTGATTGGGCTACCAATAGTCAAGTACTTACCACGTACTTTGTGGTCCACTTCAACGATAGAACCGCTCTTACGCAAGTCAGGTGAGTTAGCCAATTCTTTCATAGAGAGAACTGGAGCACATGGAATATCGAACTTGCGGAGAATGTCCACAGCTTCGTACTTAGTCTTGTCTTTGAGCCACTCTTCGATGGTTGCGAAGATGTCAAAAATCTTGTCTTGACGGGCTTCAGCTGTCATGTACGCTGGATCAGTTGCCCACTCTGGCTTACCAATCGCACGAGTAATCGGCTCCCAAGCGTGACCTTGAATTGTGAAGTAAATGTATGCGTTTGGATCTGTTTCCCAACCCTTACATTTCAACACCCAGCCTGGCTGACCGCCACCACCAGCGTTACCGCCACGTGGAACTACGTCAGTAAATGAACCGTGTGGGTACTGTGGGTACTCTTCCAAGTAACCAATCTTGTCCAAACGTTGTTGATCGCGCAACTTCACGCGGCACAAGTTCAATACAGCGTCTTGCATTGAGCAAGATACTTTTTGACCTTTGCCAGTTTTTTGACGCTGCATCAATGCAGTCAAAATACCAATCGCCAAGTGCATACCAGTATTAGAGTCGCCCAAAGCAGCAGCAGAAACAGTAGGAGGACCATCCCAGAAACCAGTTGTAGAAGCAGCGCCACCAGCACACTGAGCTACGTTCTCATACACTTTTAAGTCTTCGTATGAGTGGCCATCGCTAAAACCTTTAACAGAAGCCATGATCATTTTTGGGTTCAATTCTTGGATACGCTTCCAAGAGAATCCCATACGATCCAAAGCGCCCGGACCAAAGTTCTCAACCATGACGTCAGAAGTTTTGATCATCTTCTCTAAAACTTCTTTACCTTCTTGAGTCTTAGTATCCAAAGTCAAAGAGCGCTTGTTACCGTTCAACATTGTGAAGTACAAAGCATCTGCACCTGGAATATCGCGCAATTGGCTACGAGTTACGTCGCCAGAACCTGGACGCTCAACCTTGATTACGTCAGCGCCGTACCAAGCCAACAACTGAGTACATGCAGGGCCTGCTTGTACGTGTGTGAAGTCAATAATGCGAATACCGTCTAATGGTTTAGTCATGTGTGTTTCTCCTTAAGTCTTTCTTGTTTACTTCAAATTTAGCTCAAAAATATTAACTTTTTATTACCGTTTTTTAATATCTTATTTCTTAGCAGCTGCGGTGGATGGGTTTAAGTTCGTTAAACGTCCACTCTCAGTACCTGCAGTTTCATCAATAACAGCATTGATGAGGGCTGGTTTACCGGCAGCAATCGCTTCTGTTAACGCTGCTTCTAATTCTGCTGGGGTAGTTACGTAGTAACCAACACCACCAAACGCTTCAATCATTTTGTCGTAACGAGCATCTTTCACGAACACAGTTGGTGCAACATCAGCACCACCAGTTGGGTTAACGTCAGTACCGCGGTATACGCCGTTGTTGTTGAATACAACAGTCGTGATTGGCAGGTTATAACGGCAAACTGTTTCCAATTCCATGCCGCTAAAGCCAAATGCGCTGTCGCCTTCAACTGCAACTGTTGGCAAGCCGCTAGTAACGGCCGCGCCAATTGCATAACCCATACCGATACCCATAATGCCCCAAGTACCAGAGTCAAAACGCTTACGCGGCTTGTACATATCAACGATTGCACGGCAATAGTCGAGCGTATTTGCCCCTTCGTTTACCAAGTTCACATCTGGGTTCTTCTTAATCACATCACGAATCACACGTAACGCGCCATGGAAGTTCATTGGGCTTGCTTCTTTAGCCAATGTCTCTGCCATTTTGGCTAAGTTCTTATCCTTCTTCTCAGTGATCGCAGCAATCCACTCAGCGCTTGGCTTAGGAACTACAGAGATACCCTTTAAGAGTTCACCAACACATGAACCGATATCGCCAATCAATGGGGCAGCGATTTGTACGTTGCTATCCACTTCGTTTGCTTGAATATCAATTTGAATAAATTTCTTAGGCTCTTTGCCCCAAGTTTTACCTTTACCGTGTGCCAGCAACCAGTTCAAACGCGCACCAACCAACAACACTGCGTCAGCTTCAGCCAAAACAAATGAACGCGCTGCAGAAGCAGATTGTGGGTGATTGTCTGGCAACAAACCTTTAGCCATAGACATCGGCAAGTAAGGGATACCTGATTTTTCAACTAAGTCACGAATCTCTTTATCGGCTTGAGCATAAGCAGCGCCCTTACCCAAGAGAATCAATGGACGCTTAGCGCCCTTCAACACATCTAATGCACGAGCAACTGCATCAGCTGCTGGGATTTGACGTGGAACTGGATCAATTACTTTGAAAATGGATTTCTTTGCTTCATCAGCAGGCATAGTTTGTGCAAGCAACTGAGCTGGCAAGTCTAAATAAACGCCACCTGGACGACCAGAAACAGCAGCACGGATTGCGCGAGCAAAACCAATGCCGATATCTTCAATGTGATTAATACGATATGCAGCTTTGCAATATGGCTTCGCTGCGTTGAGCTGATCCATCTCTTCGTAGTCGCCCTGTTGCAAGTCAACGATTTCACGTTCGCTTGAACCAGAGATCAAAATCATTGGGAAGCAGTTCACAGTTGCATTAGCAAGTGCTGTCAAACCGTTCAAGAAACCAGGAGCAGAAACAGTCATACAGATACCCGGCTTTTGCGTCATATAACCAGCAATAGCAGCAGCATTACCTGCGTGTTGTTCATGACGGAAGCCGATAAAACGCAAACCTTCTGCTTGCGCTAAACGGCATAAGTCAGTAATTGGAATACCAACGAGGCCGAAAATAGTATCGAGGTCGTTTGCTTTCAGGGCGTCAATGACGAGGTGAAAGCCATCGGTTAATTGTGTGTTTTGATTATCAGTTGTCATAGAAATTTATATAGAAATTGCGGGTTTGCTCTTCCAGAGCCAATGCAATTTAGCTTTCGCTAACGTCTCCAATGTAGTTATAAATCGCATAACGGGTTTTGTGTCCCGCTTAGGCTGAGATGAATATTAGGCTTGGGGAAGAGGTTCATCATTGACTTCGGTCAATTTCCCCCTAAATCCTGTAATTACGGGCGGTTTTGCCCCTTAAACAAAGAGCTCTTTATGCTTCGTTTTAAGGCGACTTAGGGTCTCAGGAGAGAGATTGAGGTAAGCCGCTAACTCCTTCTTTGGAAGAAGCTCGAATAAATCCTCATATTTACGCAAGAAACGCTCTACCCGGCCTGGAGCATCGAGCATATGCAAGGTAATGGTGTGAGCCATGATTTCACTCATCAGGCGCATCACCTCAAACTCAAAGCTCTCTTTGAGAGGTTTGTGCTCCTCCAGGAATTCAGCCCACTTCTTCATGGGCATCCGAGCTACACGCGCCTTAGTGACACACGCAATACTGTATGGGGCAGCGGTTTTTAAGCGCCATGCGGCATAGCTGGTTTCAATATCTTTTTCGATAGCAAAACGCAAAATCATCTCTTTGGCATCCGCGCTCGAAACAATCCGTTTCAGAATGCCATCCAAAACGAAGTACTGCTCCATCTGGTGATCACCTTGATGCAGCAAGATTTCTGATTTTTTGAGGTCTGCAATTTCTAAATGGCGCTCTAAATCAGCCATTGCCGAGGGATCCAAGCTTTTTAAGACCGAGTTTTGACTCAACTGCAGACGAATCAGGTTTTTTTCGGGATGCTTATCTAATACGGTCATGAATCCTTGCTCCAAGACCCTCTATTGTAGGCTTCTTTACCTCTCAAAGCCTTGGATCCCCTCTTGGCGCACTTCAAATCCGCTAGAATGATGAGGTCATGGTGCTTTATTGCAGTGCAATAAAGTTAAACGGGAAACACTAAACGTGTGCTGCCCCCGCAACGGTAGGTAAATGCGTCTTTTCTAGCGGTCAAAGACGTCAGGAGTCTGACAAAGCCACTGTGCGCGTCAATCGCATGGGAAGGCCAGATTCTGATATTTACTAGCCCGGATACCGGCCAAGACAGGTGGAATTTTGCGGACGGGGACCTTCGCGCGCCAATAAAGCGCTTAGTTTCTTCATACTGCGCCCAATTGACGCCTGAACTCTTGCAAGTGAAATTCTGTTCGACCCAGCTTACGGGGAAGTGAGCTAGGCAATCGATGACAGAAAGTGGATCATGAAGCAGCAGTTCAACAACAAAAAAGCCGCACTCCTTTTGGGTGCCCTCATCAGTATTAATGCCTTCGCACAAAACAACGCACCAATAGTTTTAGCAAGTGTAACTAGCCCACTTAACCCCATCATCGTCACTGCAACGCGCACGCCAACCAAAGCGAGCGATGTATTGGCTGATAACGTTTACATTGGCCCTGAAGAAATCGAGCAAGCCGGACAGACGAGCTTGGTTGAATTACTGCAACGACAAAAGGGTGTGACCATTTCTAGTTATGGAACAGGCGGATCCAATGCCAGTGTTTTCTTAAGAGGCACTACTAATAATCAGACTCTGGTATTGATCGATGGCGTTCGTATTGATGATGCAATTAATGGCGGCACCAACTGGTCAGTCATCCCACTGACGATCATCGATCATATTGAAATCGTATTTGGCCCTCAGAGTAGTCTTTATGGCTCTGATGCCATCGGTGGAGTTGTGCAAATCTTTACCAAAAAAGGTGATGGGCCCGCTAAGGTAGGCGCTTCTTTTGGATATGGCAGTTACGGCACGAGTATTAGTGAAGCCAGTATTAATGGATCTACTCAAGACGATCAAAAAATTCGCTACTCGCTTGCCGCAAGCCAAACCCTCTCTATGGGCTTTAATACCATCGCACCTAACAATAAGGATGGGCTTACCGCATCAGGCAGAACGGGCTACGCTCAAGACAGCATTACTGGCAGACTATCCCAGGAGTGGAGTAAGGGACAAGAGTTTGGATTGCAGTTTTTAAATAGTCGCCTGAATAACCAACTGCCCGGGTTTGATCCGCAAGAGTTTTTATATCAACAAACTCAAAATCAAGTTTCTCAATTGGGAACCTATTCCCTCTACTCTAAAAATCAAGTGATGGAAAACTGGCGCAGCCTCCTGCAAGCATCCGCACAAACAGGAACCGCACTAAACCATGCTCCTGGCACACCAGATAATCCAGCATACGACAGCACCCTGAATCAAAGACAAAATATCTACACCTGGCAAAATGATTTCGCTATTGGCGCTGATGTTTTGCAAGTATTAGCGGAAAGAAAAACCCAAAAAGTTTCCAGCAATCAATTGGACTACAACAACGGTGACTTCAACAACTTGACAGCGCCCTACCCTTTTTTGGGCTTTAGTCAAACCCGTAACACCAATTCAGGTGCTATTGCTTATCAACTGAAAAGAGAAGCGCACTTAGCTAACTTCTCACTCCGCAATGACAGCATCACAGGTTACGGACCACAAACTACAGGCGCAGCAGCGTACGGCTACTTCTTCACCAAAGAATGGCGTGCGAACATTAACTATGGAACTGGCTTTAGAGCGCCAACATTTAATGACCTCTACTACCCAGGATACGGAAATACAGCCATCCTTCCTGAGAAAAGTAAAAATACTGAAGCAGGACTTCATTACGAAAAACCAGGTCTTGATGGGCATGTCGTGGTCTTTAGTAACTCCATCTCAAACTTGATTCAAGTTAGCAATTCTGACACGTGCCCGGTGGGAACGGGCATCTTTGGCTGTGCATCCAACGTGGCAAGCGCCAAAATTACTGGTAGCACTTTGAGTGGTACCGTACAAATGTCCTCACTCAGCTTAAAAGGCTCCTTCACACAGCAAAACCCAGTAAACGAGAGCACTAATAGCACTCTGATAAAACAAGCTAAGCAATACGGCAATGTGGCAGGTGAATATCTTTATCTCAAATTAACTGCCGGGATCGGGGCCACCTTTTCCGGAAGAAGGGATGACTTTCAGGGTGCGAACACCGGCATGGGCGGCTACACCATCTTTAACCTCTATGCCAACTATGATTTAGAGAAAGACTTTAGCGTCTTTGCCCGCTGGAATAATGCCTTAAATAAGACTTACCAACTTAGTTATGGCTATAACACCCCGGGCTCAAACGTATTTGTAGGACTACGTTACGCCATGAAATAAGCTCTTTTTTCAGACTACAATGCCAGTATGAGCGAGACCCCCCCTCTTTCCACTGGCGACCTAGCCTTAGGTATGGATGCGCTATGCGCATCCATCAATCGAGTGGCTGGAAAAATTCAGGTTATTGCTGAAGCTGTGCAAAGCATTAATCAAAATCGAGTGCAGCTTGAGGGTAAGATTGATGAGGCACAAAAGCGAGTTCAACGCATCTTGAGTCGCCTGCCAGAACAAAGCGACGGTCGCCAACTCAATCTACTTGGCGAAGCTATCCCACCAAATAACCCTGAGGATGACAATGAGCCAACAACGCATTGAGGTAAGTCTTGCCGGTCAGAAAATTACTCTGGCAACTAGTGCCGAGCATGAGCCATTACTCCGTGCAGCGTGCGTCTTGGTAGATGAACAAATTCAACTGGCTATTAATGGTGGTAACCGCAGTATTGAAAGAGCGAGCATGATGGCCGCACTCAAAATTGCTGGCGATCTTATTACCTTACAAAAAAATCCATCACAGCAAAGCAGTTCTTCCAATGTCAGCACAGATGAAGTTACTCGCCTACAGGGTGAGATTCGTGCACTTGAAGACCAGGTAGATGCTTTGATGCAAACCCTTTCCCTGCCTGGTTCGCCAAGGCCAATAGTTCCTTGAACCGATGCGCAAGCATCCGGAACGATCTTTACCTTGTGGGCGCGAGCGTTTTGCAAGTTCACAGTGCCAACTTAGACTTGGTTACTCCCTGAGCCTCTTAATGCACCCGAAACAGAGTAGCCGTTCCACCTTGAACCTTAGGGTTCAGGATGACGGCCTAGCGGCTAAGGCGGGGAATTCATGTTACTAAACGACATCTTGATGTTGATGTTGTGTGGTGCCATCTCTGGCTACCTGGCAGGACTGCTGGGTATTGGTGGCGGTATGATCCTGGTGCCCTTCATGATCTTGGTTTTTAATCATCTAGGATTTAGCCAAGAAGTGATTGTGCACATGGCCATTGCAACAGGCATGGCCACCATACTGTTTACAACCACCTCCGCAATTTGGGCGCATCACAAACATGGCTCGATTGATTGGAAATTAGTTTCTTATTTAAGTCCCGGAATGATTTTTGGTGGATTGGTTGGTGGCAGTGAATTATTCGAAGCACTCAAGACCTCATGGCTCTCACTCTTCTTTGCCGTCTTTATTGTTTACACCTCAATCCAAATGCTGCTCAATAAGAAGCCTAAAGCAGGTAGAGATTTGCCTGGGACGCTTGGATTATTTTCTTTTGGCACCTTTGCTGGAGCTCTTGCAAGCTTAGTAGGCGCAGGCGGGGCATTTATTACTGTGCCATTTATGCTTTGGTGCAATGTCAAACCGCATACAGCGATGGCTACTTCATCTGGCTTGGGTTTTCCAATTGCAGCAGCAGCAACTATTGGCTATATGTATGGAAGCTGGGGCAATCCTAATCTTCCGGCAGGCTCTCTGGGCTTTGTTTATTTACCGGCGGTTGCGTGCATTGTGACGGTCAGTATCTTTACTGCACCCTTGGGTGCAAAGATGGCCAGAAAACTCGATATTGCTCAGCTCAAACGAGTTTTTGGCATCATGCTTTTTTTCCTTGCAGCCTTCATGTTTAATGAAAGCCGCAAGGCATTCGGCTTCTAATTACGCCGTGTACTGCTGACGCAAAATATTCTTTTGCACCTTACCCATAGCATTACGAGGTAAATCAGCAACAATCTCTACGCGCTTTGGAATCTTAAAGTTTGCAATTTGTGTTTTCAAAGTAGCAATCATTGCTTCTGCATTGAGTTTTGCTCCGGCCTTAGGCACTACTACTGCCATCACTGCCTCACCAAAATCAGGGTGCGGAATACCAATCACAGCACTTTCATCAACACCAGTCATGTCATCAATGAAACTTTCGATTTCTTTCGGGTAAACGTTGTAGCCACCAGAAATAATCAAATCCTTGCTGCGGCCAACAATGCACAAGTAATCATTTGGAGCTTTACCACCATTGGCATCGCCACCCCAACGACCGACGTCGCCAGTTTTAAACCAGCCGTCTTTGGTAAATTCTTCAGCAGTCTTCTCAGGCATACGCCAGTAGCCAGCAAATATATTCGGACCCTTCACTTGAATACTGCCGATCTCGTTTACTTTGCATGGCTTATTATCTTCATCAACTACACGCACCTTAACGCCAGGCAATGGCAGACCAACCGAACCACCTACGCGCTTGCCTTTGTAAGGATTGGAAACCAACATCACCGTCTCACTCATGCCATAACGCTCAAGAATAGGCTGGCCAATCACTTCTTTGAAGGTATTAAATGTTTCTGTCAGCAAAGGAGCTGAGCCGGAAACAAATAGGCGCATATTGCTTGCTACTTTTTTAGTAAATCCTTTGTCAGCCAATAGACGTACATAGAATGTAGGTACACCCATCATCACTGTGGACTGTGGCATGTGCTTAATCAGCTGTGCCGTATCTAAACGTGGCAACCAAATCATCTTGCTGCCATTAATCAATGCGCCATGCGCCGCCACAAACAATCCATGAACGTGGAAGATAGGTAAAGCATGTAGCAATACATCGCCTTTTTTCCAGCCCCAGAACTTTTGCAACACTTGTGCATTGCTGCCAAGATTCTTATGAGTAAGCATTGCGCCTTTACTGCGTCCTGTTGTACCAGAGGTATACAGAATCGCTGCAAGATCATCATCTTTTGCTGGAATAGTCTTGAATTTGTCGCTCAGATTTCCTGCACGCTCTAATAAGGTACCCGTACGATTCTCATCCAGCGTAAATACATGCTTAGTGCCAGCCTTGGAAGCCACCTTAGAAACCCAAGAGAGATTCTTGCTGCTGCACACAACCACTGCGGGCTCAGCATTCTCTAGGAAGTACTGGATTTCAGCTGACTGATAAGCGGTATTCAGCGGCAAATACACATAGCCCGCACGAATCGTTGCTAGATAAAGAAAAAGTGCTTCAGGAGACTTCTCAACCTGCACTGCAACCCTGGCTCCTTTTGGAAGCTTCAGGCTAGCAAGTAAATTGGCAAGCTTGGCGGTTGCTGACTCAAGGTCACCCCAAGAGTAATAAAGACCGTCGTGCGTCTCGAGAGCGCACGCTTTTTTATCCTTTGGAAAACCTTTTTCCAATACTGAATACAAATTCATGAAAATATTCCTTGATTTCTTAAACTAGAGGCGCACCCATTACCCAATTAGATAATCCAGTGGCGATTTCTGGGAATACGCAAAGCAATACAACAGAAAAAAGCATGATGAATACAAATGGCATCACGCCGTAGATGATTTCACGCAAGGTGATATCAGGGGCAATATTCTTAATAACGAAAATATTCAGACCAACTGGTGGATGAATTAAGCCCGTTTCCATCACAATAGTCATCACCACGCCAAACCAGATTAAATCAAAGCCAGCGGCACGCAGAGGTGGCAAGAAAATTGGCGAAGTCATCAAAATAATTGAGACGGGTGGCAAGAAGAATCCTAGAACGATCACCATCAGTAGAATGGCCCCCAATAACACCCATCTAGAAGTATTTAGATCAACAATTGCCTGTGCAGCAGACTGACTTAAATGCAAGTAACTCATCACATTTGCAAATAAGAGGGACATCCCAATGATGAACATCAACATCGCGGATTCGCGGATCGTGACATCTAACAAGGGATATAAATCCTTGAAACGCCACATCTTATAAATCACTGCAATTAATAAAAATGCAAAGACTGCGCCCAAGCCCGCTGTTTCAGCAGGCGTTGCATATCCTCCGTACAAGGCTACCATTACACCAATCAATAAAACTAAGAAAGGCAGCACTCTAGGCAATGAGCTCATTTTTTGCTGAATGGTGTAGGTTTGACGCTCCAATATGGGCGTAGAAACCTTAGTGACAGCATAAGCTTCGTAAGCGCTGGTGTACTCTTTACGGAAGCGATAGACGGTGTATGCGGAAAAGAATATGACCAGCATGACGCCAGGGCCAATGGCCGCCAAGAATAAGCGCCCCAATGATTGCTCTGCTGCCACAGAATATAAGATCATGGTGATTGAAGGTGGCAATAAAATTCCCAAGGTGCCACCAGCAGCAATAATGCCTGCTGCAAAACCTGGAGAGTAGCCGCGCTTACGCATCTCAGGAATTCCTGCGCTACCAATCGCAGAACAAGTTGCAGGGCTAGATCCGGCCATAGCAGCAAACAGCGCACAAGCAAATACGTTCGCAACTCCTAAGCCGCCAGGTATCTTACCCATCCATACATGAAGAGCATCATACAAATCCTTGCCCGCGCGTGAACGGCCAATAGCGGCGCCTTTCAAGATAAACAATGGTATGGACATCAAAGTAATGCTGGACATTTCCTCATACACGTTCTGCGCAACCGTATCTAATGATGAAGCAGGCATGAAGAAATACATAAAAATAATTGCAACAATACCTAAAGCAAAAGCAATTGAAATCCCTGAAAACATAATCACAAGGGTTACAAAAGCAAATAAAAGACCAATGGTAAGAATAGACATATTAGTGACCCCCACTCACAACATCAGTAGTGATCGTTTTTCTGATGAAAATTTGTAGAAATAGTTGAAATGTGAGTAATGCCATGCCAGCAAACATCATAGAATAGGGAATCCACAAAGGAGGAGCCCAAGTGGAGTTGGTTACTTGACCATCTACCCATGCTTCCTGAAGCAAATCCCAAGTTTTCGTAGAAAAAAAGGCAAAAAATAGGCAGGAAATCACATCAATAACAATTCCGCGTACTTTATTAACTGGGTGAGGCAACAGGCCCTCAATTGCGGAAATTCCTATATGGCCACGTCTCTCTTGCACATATGAACTGCAGAGAAAAGTTACGCCCACCAAGCAAAATAGAGCGGCCTCATCTTGCCAGTCGTTAGCCGTATGAAATAAACCACGAGACATAACGCTGTAACTCAGAATGAGGGCCGCAGCCATCAGGGCGAGTGAGCCCAGTAACACCAAGAATTTATTCACTGCCGACATCACCCTGTCGGCAGCTTCTAGAATCAACATCATTTTATGAAAGCTTTTCTGCCGAGCGCATCATTGCAGCACAAGTTTCATTACGCTCCGAGAATTCTTTCCAAGCAGAATTCTTAGCCACTGCCTTCCATTTATCAACTACCGACGTATCCATTTCAAAAACCTTGTTGCCGGCTTTAGCAAATGCAATGGATGCATCAATATCATCCAACTTGGCCTGTTCGGTACCAAATTTTTCCATATCCACCCCGACCGCCATAATGACGTCGCGTTGTTTTGGTGTTAAAGAATCAAACACCGTTTTTGACATCATGAGTGGCTCTAACATATACCAATAGGATTTATTTTTGGCGGAGGTAAAGTTTTTAGTTAACTCCGCAAGCTTGAATGACATTAAGCTTGCTGATGATGTGTAGGCTGCCTCTAGTGAGCCGGTTTGCACGGCCTGATAAATCTCATTCGAAGGAATCGAGGTCATTACGGATGCACCGGCTGCCTTAAGCATGGCATCAAATTCACGACTGCCACCCCTCACCTTAACGCCCTTAACGTCGTCCGGAACCACGATAGGACCAGAACGTGTAGCAACGCCACCAGCCTGCCACACCCAACTAACAATCACAATACCCTTGGACTCCATGACCTTATTCAAGATCTTACCAACTTCAGCATTTTTCCATTTAGCGCCCTGTTCATAACTAGTAACTAGCGCTGGCATTAGACCAATGTTAGCCTCAACAACCTCTCCACCCGCATAAGGCATTGGGTAGAAACTAAAGTCAAGAGCGCCTTTGCGGAGAGCGCTAAATTGAGCATTTGTTTTCATTAATGAGGATTGCGGATAAACGTCAAACTTCAATTCGCCGTTTGTTTTTTTAGTGACCTCTTCACCGAACTTCTTGCATAAACGATCACGGAAGTCTGTGCCACTTGGAAATTGGTGAGAAATCTTTAAACTTTTAGCGCCTGATTGAGCAAACGCGCTCAGATCGTAACCAGCAACGGATGCTCCAGCCGCACCCAGCAACAATGTGCGACGCAATTGAGAAATTTCTTTTGAATCTGTCATGCTCATCTCCTAAATGACTATTATTTTTCTACTTACAACTGTGGGTACTGCCAGTTTTGTAGCCGCTGGCTTCTTCATGTTCCATTCTAAAGCGAATACTCTGTGAATTCTGCTTTAGAGCCTCCTCTACTAAATTTCTTGCTTAGGACTGCATTAAACGACCAACCGCACGGGAATAATCAATTTCACCCCGGGTAAATCGCTCATGATTCTCCTCAACAGCCGAAAGATCATATAAATAATTAACCATAAGTGCCGCGGACTGTCGCAAACCCTTGCGAGAGAGGTCTCCAGCCCAGTTAATTTGATGAAGCTTGGCGCCGTTGCCCAAGTGAAATTTGGCAACCGGGTTACCGTTACGGCCAGCAGAACCTAAACCCAAGTAAATACTTGCGAGGCACAGTAAAGCGGCTTTTTCTTTTTCAGTAGCATTGTCTGGATGCCAACCAGTACTTAAACGCTCAGACCAAGAGCGATTAGAAAGCCCAAGAACTTCCAAGGATTGCTCACGAGCTGTGCGAACTGCCGGCTTAAGTTGGGTGCCAGTCTTTTCACCGCCAACATCTGCGCCAGCAGAGACCCAGTCAATGAAACCCGGGATTGGTGAAAGGGTTACAAATGTTTTAAGACTTGGGAACTCTGCATGCAATTGCTCTGCAACCCGCTTAATCAAGAAGTTACCCATTGAAACACCACGCAAGCCTGGCTCGCAGTTACTAATGGAATAAAAAGCAGCCACTTTGTATTGTGAAGTTTGATGAACGGTCTCTGCCTTTTTATCTACCAAAGGCGTAATCACAGCGGGGATTTCTGGCAATAGCGCTACTTCAACGAAAATCAAAGGTTCATTTGGAAGCTGCGGATGAAAGAACGCAAAACATCTGCGATCAGGCTGCAAGCGGCGGCGCAGGTCATCCCAACCATCAATTGCGTGTACAGCCTCATGCTGAATGAGCTTTTCAAGAACTTCGGCGGGCGACTTCCAATCCACCCGATGCATCTTTAAAAATCCTGGGTTAAACCAAGAAGATAAGAGGTGACGTAAGTCAAAATCAACTGCTGTTAACTCTGGCTGCTTTTCAAGTAATTGCAACAGGTCACGACGCATACCTACGAGCGCAGCAGTTCCATTGGTTGCACGGTTAAGTCGACGAAACAATTCTTGCCTCGGTGGCTCAGTCACACGCTGTAATTTAATGTAATTGCGAGCACTCGCCTCTGCTGAAAAATTTTGCGCGGCAGCCATGACCGCAGCGGCATCGGGATTTAGCTTTTCAAATAGAAAATTGAAAAATTTAGAATGCTGATCTTTGGAGAGCTTGCGATAGTTATGGATGACATCATCGGCCATGCTGACAGCATTCGATTCACCGCGCTCAGAAATGAGTCGATTGACCGCGCCTGTAACGCGGGAAAAGTAACGGGCTTTTGCTAGCTTTTCAAGCATGTGTATCTCTCAAAGAATTCAACCCAAAGGGTAGCGGGTTGATTACTAATGTATAGCTGAGCCATACCTGAATCAATTAATGAAAGTGTATATTCATTAACTTTAAGTTAATGAATTAGAAAAAGTGTTTAGACGGGTTTAGGGATTATTGCGATGCAACATGCGGGTTTCAGCCGCTAGAGCAAGGATGTTGGGGTTTGATTCATTAGCCTGGAGGTACATTAGGCCGATATGCTGCGTCACCTGATATTTTGGCAATAATGGGGTAAATTCAATCGCATCACCCATTAATGCCTTCACCCTGCCGGGCAACAAAGATCTTCCCAGGTCCCCTGAGACCATATTCATGAGAGAAAAGATATCGCCCACCTTCATGACTACATTGGGGGCAAATCCAGCCAACTGGAAAGCCTCATAAAACCCTGAGGTGGTGGCAAAACCATCTTGAAGGGTTAAAAATTTCTCATTTTGGTACTCAGATAAATCAATATTAGCTTCGGTTGGCTTATTGTTTTTTGAGGAAGCCAAAAACAACTGGTCCTCAAAAAGGGGGACTACCTGGACACCCTCCGGAAGATCTCTTGTGGGAACTGCCATGACTACTGCATCTACATTTCCCTCGCTGAGCCTTTTCATCAAATCCTCGTTAGATCCTAGATATAAATCAATATCTAAGTCGGGTCTACGAATTTTGGTACCCATGATAACTCTAGGAATAATATTGGCCGTCAAAGAGTACATTGACCCCAGACGAATTTGCCCACTCTCGACACCGGCTTTGGCTCTCGTCTTTTTTAATACACGGTCTACGTCAGCCAATAAATCGGCACTTGCTTCAGCCAAATAAATAGCTGCTGGCAAGGCCTTTAACTGACGTCCATCTTTTACAAATAGAGCGCACCCTATTCCGGACTCCAGAGAATGCAGCGCCTTATGAATACTGACTGAACTTAAATGCAACTCTTCTGCTGTTTTTGAAAGACTACCGGTCCGAATAAACGAGCACAGCACCTCTAATTTTCGAAGTGTTAGCTCTTCATTCAGCATGAGCTAATTATTGACTCTTTGATTTAAATGCAGCCATGAGATAGAGACCAAAGAACATCATTGGCACACACAACCACTGACCCATCGATAAACCTAAGCCTAGAAGGCCCAAGAAGGAATCGGGCTCACGCGCATACTCAGCCAAGAAGCGGCAAATACCGTAACCCAACATGAAAAATCCAGATATCTGGCCAACACGTCTTGGCTTACCCGCATAAATCCAAAGCGCAATACCCAGGAGCACACCCTCACCAAGCAGTTGATAAATCTGTGATGGATGGCGTGGCACAGAATCCACTAAAGGAAAAATCATTGCCCATGGAAGATCGGTAGGTCTACCCCATAACTCGCCATTAATAAAGTTACCCAGACGACCAAAAGCCAAGCCAAAGGGAACTAGTGGAGCGACCAAATCACTCACCACAAAAAAAGTGGTCTTATGCTTTTTAGCAAACCAGAAAAGTGCAACTAGCACCCCTAATAAACCACCATGAAAAGACATGCCACCTTCCCATATTTTAAAAATACTCAAAGGGTGAGTTAGATAGAAGCCTGGCATATAAAACAAGGTGTAGCCCAAACGACCACCTAACACTACGCCAAGAACGCCGGCAAACAGAAGATCCTCAAGATCTTTATAGGTCCAACCCAGGGCTTGATAACGAGGTGATTTAATGCGTAAGCGACCCAAAAGCAAAAATTGAACAAAGGCCATCAGATACATCAAGCCATACCAATGAATTGCAAAAGATCCAATACGAATTGCTGCAGGGTCAAACTGTGGATGAATCAACATAGTTCTTAGCTTTTGGATTGGTCAAAGTTATGTAACTCATGGCCTAACTCTCGGTAGGCTTTAAAGCGCTCGCGCCCTGCCAAACGCTCTGCTTCATTCACCGTGACCACCTCAACAATTCTGGGAAAGCGCGCAACCAAGGCCGGTACATCAGCAGGCATACGCATTCCTAAATGAATCATGACATCAGCATGAGGAATGTTATTCAGGGATGAAGATGCAAAGTCATCAGTTAAGACAATGGGCGTTTCTACTGCGGCCTCATCCTCAATAAAACAGTGCGGCAAGAAATCGGTACTGCTAAACGCCCAAAGAAGGTCGTTCAACTTTTTCAGATCTGCTTTCTCACCCACCATCACAATATTGCGGACTGGCTCACCTTCAGGCGTAGCACTCCAAATCTTACGCGTAAGGCGACAAGCGTATTCCAACTTATCACTCACATTGCTATGAAAATCAATTCGAGCCATTCAATATTTATCCGAGATCTAAGGTGCTTACTTGTGCTCGAGCAAGAAATTCACCAAGAGCGGCACAGGACGACCGGTAGAGCCTTTGGCGGCACCGCTTTTCCATGCGGTGCCAGCGATATCCAAATGAGCCCATTTATATTTCTCGGTGAAGCGAGACAAGAAGCATGCCGCTGTCACGCTACCAGCGGGACGACCACCAATATTAGCCACATCTGCAAAATTGGATTTGAGCTGTTCATGGTAAGCAGCATCCAAGGGCAAACGCCAAACCGTATCCAAAGAAGCATGGCCTGCTTTAGTCAATTCACTTACCAAGTTCTCGTCTTCAGAAAACAATCCGCTATGTACATGACCCAATGCAATCACGCAAGCGCCAGTTAAGGTGGCAACGTCGATCACTGCCGCCGGCTTAAAGCGCTCTACATAAGTCAGCGCATCACAAAGAATTAAGCGGCCTTCTGCATCGGTGTTGAGGACCTCAATAGTCTGCCCAGACATACTCTTCACAATATCGCCAGGACGAGTTGCTTGGCCTGATGGCATATTTTCACAAGTAGGAATGACGCCAATCACATTCTTCTTTAATTTCATCAAAGCAACGGAGTACATCGTACCGATCACTGAAGCTGCGCCACACATGTCGTACTTCATTTCATCCATAGCTTCGCCTGGCTTTAATGAAATTCCGCCAGTATCAAAAGTGATTCCTTTGCCAACAAGAACAATCGGGGCCTCTCCTGCTTTACCGCCTTGATGCTTCATCACAATAAATTGTGGCGGGGTATCAGAGCCCTTAGCCACAGATAAGAATGAACCCATTCCCAAGGCCTCAATTTGTTTGAGCCCAAGTACATCCACTTTTAGAGCGGTCTTTTTACTTAAGCCCTGCGCAGCCTTACCGAGGTAAGTTGGTGTACAGATGTTTGGAGGAAGATTACCCAAATCCTTCGCCAGGTTCATCCCCTCTACCATCGCGACGCCTTGCTCTACTGCAGGCTTCAGCTCTTTAGCACACGCATCGTTACCTGCAAAGACGAGATGCTTAAATGTGTCTGCTTTATCTTTTACTTTGAATTTCATTGCTGGTTGACGCACGCCAAAACGATAAGCTTGGTCGCCAGCGTATTGAACAGTTAGGCGAACCTCTTCGGCAATGAAGTCAGCTTTGTGTGCAAGCGCAAAGCTTGGTGTAAACCAAAGCGCACTTTCAACTGATCCGCCACTTAAAACCTTCAAAGCTGCGCGAGCAACTTTGGAATAAGTAGTCAAACTCCGTTCGCTAGCAAGATGCACATCGCCCAAAGCCACGAGTAATACTCGTTTTGCCTTAACCCCATTGGTGGACCAAGATTTTTCTGCGCGTAGCATGCATACGGAAGCTTGCGTGGAATCTAAATCCCCAACCAGATTGGCATGATTGACTGAGCCTCCGAGCAAAAGGTCTAGCCCTGGCAAAAATCCTACTTTTGCCTTTGCGTCTTTGGCGCCTGAGAAACCATCAAAATCCGCCTTGGAATACGCCAAAACCAAGCAGTCGGTATTGTAGCTAAGCAAGGATTTGAGGCTAGATTTCTGGAGTTTTAGACTCTGAAGGTCTGCTTGAGGGAAAATCTTGGTGCTGAATTGAATTGTCATAATCTATTACAGTGTTTTGGTCGATTCAAAAGGGGGTAATCTGCTAATTTGGGACGTTTATCCATTATCCTCCGACATGAGAATAACTTCCCTTACCTGCAGCAATATAAGCCATTTACAAGCCCAATAACCCTTCATATCCAGACCTATAAATTCTCATGATTTTTAACCAGGCCCTTCGCCGCGAACTCAGTTTTACGACTGGCGGGGTCTTTTTGGTCTTAGTCACCATTATGGTGACCACCTTGGTGATCCGAATTTTGGGTTATGCTGCTAACGGGGCGGTCAATCCAAAAGACGCTCTAGTGTTAATTGCCTTAGCTACCCTGGGTTATCTTGCGGTTCTTTTAACAGTCTCACTATTTGTCGCAACATTAATTGTTCTGGTGCGCTGGTACAAAGATTCTGAAATGATTGTGTGGTTTGCTAGTGGTCTAAGCGTTACCAATCTTATTCGCCCTATCATGCAATTTGCCACGCCGCTCATTATTGTGATCGCGCTCCTGGCTCTTTTTGTGTGGCCCTGGGCCAACCGAGAATCCACTTTAATTAGTCAACGCTTTCAACAACGTGATGACGTATCCATGGTGAGCGCCGGACAATTCAAAGAGTCCGCAAAAGCAGAGCGTGTATTTTTTATTGAAGAGCTCGATGTTGATAAAAGCGAAGTCAAGAATATCTTCGTAGCTGATTCCAAGAATGGTCGGCTGAGCATTGCAGTTTCCCAAACTGGATTTATTCAAAACTCTGCAGGTGGTGAGAAATCCGTTGTGCTTCATAGCGGTAGACGCTATGAGGGGCAACCCACTCAGCCCGATTTCAGAATTCTAGAATTTAACGAATACAGCACCAAGATACGGAGCAAAGAATCATTGGCACCCCCGCCACGTGATCGCGAGAAGACGATCACTGAGCTTTTAAATGACCCTAATCCAGTCTCTATCAGCCCTAATCGCGCTGAGTTACTGTGGCGCATTGGCTTGCCATTAATGGCATTAGGTTTGGTGCTGATTGCAATTCCGCTTGCTTATGTAAACCCTCGCCTGGGCAATTACACTGCGATGTTTTATGCGGTCTTAATTTATTTAATCTATAGCAACTTACTGAACCTGACGCAAAATTTTGTCTCACAAGGCAAGGTCAGTGTATTTGTTGCAATTTGGCCTATTCATTTGCTCGCCCTATTAATTGCGATAGCCTTAATTCGCAATCGTATGAATCCTTCTCTAAAGTGGTGGCGCCGTCAATTGCCCGCTTCAATGGCTACCAAATGAAATTGCTCTTTCCTTTTATTTACGAGCGCTATTTAGCCAAGCAGATTTATGCTGCTTTTGGCTTTATCTTGTTCGCCTTGGTAGCTTTGTTTTTGTTCTTCGATATCTTGAGCGAGTTAGGGTCCGTGCAGGGGGGCTACACGCTTCCTCTAGCGCTACTTCATGTACTTCTGAAAGCCCCAAGCCGCATTTCAGAAATCATCCCCATTGCAGGCTTGATTGGCAGTATCTATGTATTTGCAATGCTGGCTAGCCAGTCTGAGTTCACCATTTTGCGTATCGCTGGATTAGACGTTAAACGTGGGCTCATTACTCTCACAAAAATTTCACTTCCATTAATAGCGCTCACACTCATCATGAGTGAATGGGTTGGCCCTTATTCCGAAGCAAAGTCTGACCAGATTCGCATGAAGGCTATGGGCTCAGCCTATACGTCACAATTTAAAACGGGTGTTTGGGTAAAAGATCGGCTACGCGATGAGGATGGCAGCGGACCCGTGCGCCCAGGAGTGCGCTATGTCAACGTGGGCAAAGTTGACAAAGATAATGAGATTCAAAACATCCGTATGTATGAGTTTGATGATACCTATCATCTTCTCTCAATCCGTAGCGCAGCCTCCGGACAGTTTGATGAGACTGGCATTTGGGTTCTAAATGATGTCACCGAAACTCGCTTTAAAGAATCAAAGCAGTCCGACCCACTGAACCCCGTTTTTTCTGCGCAAACTTTTACGCACCCGATTCTCACTTTGGAATCGGAGGTCACGCCCCAAATTTTGAATGTTCTTTTAATTAGTCCTGAAAAAATGTCGATCATGAGCTTGGGTCGCTTTATCTCCCACCTTCGTGAAAACAAACAAGATGCGCAGAGACATTCCATCGCCTTCTGGAAGAAAGTGGTTTATCCCTTCACTATTTTTGTGATGCTCGCGCTAGCACTTCCCTTTGCATATCTTAAGGTTCGAGCAGGTAGCGTGGGTATTAAGGTGTTTGGCGGAATCATGCTGGGCATGAGTTTCCAGCTATTTAATTCCCTCTTCTCTAACGTAGGGCTTTTGGGCTCTTGGCCAGCGCTTCTAACAGCACTTACCCCGCCTTTGCTCTACTTCCTTTTGGCGCTATTCGGGTTGCGCTGGGTTTCCAAGGCTTAATACTCATAAATCATTTAGAATTTGATTCCTATATCATTGCTGATATATAGACAGGAATCCTCATGAATCTCCACCAATTTCGCTTTGTGCGTGAAGCCGTTAGGCAAAACTTCAACTTAACCACTGCTGCTAAAGCCTTATTCACCTCTCAACCAGGGGTTTCTAAAGCAATTATCGAATTGGAGGATGAGTTAGGCGTGGAGATCTTTCGTCGCCATGGCAAGCGGATTCGCTCCTTGACGGAACCAGGTAAACGCATTTTGAGCTCGGTTGAACGCATCCTTGATGAAGTGGAAACACTGAAGAGAGTGGGTAAGGATTTTGCTAGTCAAGATCAAGGCAGCCTCGTTATTGCCACTACCCATACACAAGCGCGCTACGCACTTCCTAAAGTGCTGACTGAATTTACTAAACGCTTTCCAAAGGTAAAGGTGAGTATTCAGCAAGGTAACCCAGGTCAAATTGCAGAGCTACTCACACATGATCGTGCGGATATTGCCATCGCTACTGAAGGGATTGCGAATACTCCGGGTGTACTGGCTTTACCCGGCTATCAATGGCAGCACGTACTCATGGTGCCGCTAAGCCACCCCCTTCTCAACCAGGCAACACTTACTCTAGAAGAGATTGCTAAGTACCCAATCATCACCTATGACAAAGCATTTGCTGGTCGCAGCAAGGTTGATGCAGCCTTTGCGCAAAGAAACATTGCGCCCGATATTATTTTGGAAGCGATTGATGCCGACGTCATTAAGACTTATGTAGAAACGGGTATGGGCATTGGTATTGTTGCGGGTCATGCTTATGACCCGGATCGAGATCGCAATCTTAAAGTGATTCCTGCAGGACATCTATTTGGCAACAATGTCACCCATCTTGGCGTCAAACAGGGTGCTTACTTGCGCTCATTTGTTTACACCTTCATTGAACTCTTCTCACCAACGCTCACCAAGAAAATTGTTGAGCAGGCGATGAATAACGAATCCGAGACTTACGAAATTTAAATAATCTGGGAATGCTCAAGGACTGAAGAGTCTTTGAGTGGTGCCTCGGGGCGGACTCGAACCGCCACGCCTTGCGGCACCGGATTTTGAGTCCGGCACGTCTACCAATTCCATCACCGAGGCAGGTGTTTGCAGTGGAAATTCTGCTTACTTTGCTACTTTGTTACTGCTAAGACATGAGAGTGTAACAAAAAATGGTTAGTTACCCCCTACCTTGGGTCTAGAACCCCTTAAAATGAGGTCTTCTAGCCAAATTATTAAAAGGACTTACCCGTATGGCCGGCCATTCGAAATGGGCCAATATTCAGCACCGCAAAGGTCGTCAGGACGAAAAACGCGGCAAGATTTGGACCAAACTCATTAAAGAAATTACCGTAGCCGCCAAATTAGGTGGCGGTGATATCGCTACCAACCCACGTTTACGTCTGGCTATTGATAAGGCCAAAGACTCCAATATGCCGAACGATAACGTGCAAAGAGCGATTCAACGCGGCACTGGATCTCTTGAAGGCGTGAACTACGAAGAAATTCGTTATGAGGGTTACGGCATGAATGGCGCCGCCATTATTGTGGATTGCTTAACCGATAACCGCACTCGCACCGTCGCTGAAGTTCGTCATGCTTTTAATAAGAATGGCGGCAATATGGGCACCGAAGGTTCTGTTGCATTTTTATTCAAGCATTGTGGGCAGATGTTATTTGCTCCAGGCACTAGCGAAGATCAACTCATGGAAGTAGCTTTAGACGCTGGCGCCGAGGATGTAATTACTCATGACGACGGCTCTTTAGAAGTGTTGTCTCCTGTTCCTGATTTTTCAAACGTACAAGATGCCATTAGTAAAGCGGGCCTCAAGCCTGAGCTGGCAACCGTTGCAATGCGCCCTGAAACCGAGATTACTTTGGAAGGTGATCAGGCTGAGAGCATGCAGAAATTGTTAGATGCGCTTGAGAATTTGGATGACGTTCAAGAAGTGTTTACGAACGCTGCTCTTTAATTGACTTTGCATATATAAAAAATTTACTGCATTTTTACTTCATTAATACTGACAAACTATCGTTATGAAAATTCTCCTAATTGGATCCGGCGGACGCGAACATGCTTTAGCCTGGAAACTGGCTCAATCCCCACAAGTCCAAACGGTTTATGTTGCTCCTGGTAATGGCGGTACAGCTACTGCTAAACAAACTGCTGCAGGCATTGAGAACTTACCGATCACTGGACTACAGGAACTGGCTGATTTTGCCAAGCGCGAGAAGATTCACTTAACCGTTGTTGGACCAGAAGCGCCACTTGCTGCTGGCATCGTGGATGTATTCCGCAATAATGGCTTGCGTATTTTTGGCCCAACTCAATTGGCAGCTCAATTGGAGTCTTCTAAAGACTTTTCTAAAGCCTTTATGAAGCGTCATGGCATTCCAACAGCCGATTACCAAACATTCTCTAGTGCACTTGAAGCGCATGCTTATATTGATGCTAAGGGTGCGCCGATTGTGATTAAGGCCGATGGCCTTGCGGCAGGTAAAGGTGTTGTAGTTGCAATGAGCCTTGAAGAGGCTCATGCCGCAGTTGACATGATGTTGGCTGATAACAAATTAGGCAATGCAGGCGCCCGCGTTGTGATTGAAGAGTTCCTAACCGGTGAAGAAGCTAGCTTCATTGTTCTCGTGGATGGCAAGAATGTTCTTGCATTAGCCACTAGCCAAGATCACAAGCGTTTACTCGATGCTGACCAAGGGCCGAATACTGGTGGCATGGGTGCTTACTCCCCCGCACCAGTTGTTACCCCAGAAATTCATGCACGTGCATTGCGTGAAGTGATCATGCCAACAGTGAAGGGCATGCAAGCAGATGGCATTCCGTATACAGGCTTCTTATATGCGGGCCTCATGATCACGCCTGATGGCAAGATTAAGACTTTAGAATTTAACTGCCGCATGGGCGACCCAGAAACACAACCGATCATGGCTCGCCTGCGCAGCGACCTTGTCAATGCACTAGATCATGCAGTTGACGGCACGCTCAATGAAGTTGAGCTGGAATGGGATCGCCGCACTGCCCTAGGCGTTGTGCTTGCGGCCCACAATTATCCCGACACCCCGCGTGCTGGGGATGTAATTACCGGCATTCCGGCTGACACGGCAGATCAAATTACATTCCATGCTGGTACAAAATTGCAAGATGGCACAGTAGTGACCTCCGGTGGACGGGTGATGTGCGTTGTTGGACTTGCCGATACCGTACGTGGCGCCCAACAAAAAGCATATGAAGCCATCAACCATATACAGTTTGACGGCATGCAATATCGTAAAGATATCGGCTACCGCGCAATTAAGTAAATCCATCAAGTTAGAACGCCCTTGTCAGATCAACAGACCCACATCGATATCACTACCTTAAAAGAATATTTTTTAGGTCTGCAAGATCGCATCACAAGCGCCATGAGCGCTTTGGATGGTAAGGTCTTTGTTGCAGATGAATGGCATAAGCCCGAAGACAGCAAACTCAAAGGCTATGGTCGCACCTGCATTTTGGATGGCGGCAATATTCTGGAAAAAGGGGGTGTGGGCTTCTCCCATGTCCGTGGTGATCAAATGCCTCCATCGGCATCTCATCATCGCCCAGAAGTCGCAGGTCGCAGCTTTGAAGCGATGGGCGTGTCTTTGGTATTCCACCCGAATAACCCTAAAGTACCCACCACGCACATGAACGTCCGTTGCTTTATTGCGCAAGCACCTGATAAAGAGCCCGTATGGTGGTTTGGAGGCGGCTTTGACCTCACGCCCTATTACGGCGTTGATGAAGACTGCAAACACTTTCATCAAACCGCTAAAGATGCCTTAGACCCTTTTGGCGAGCAGCTCTACCCTCGTTTTAAAAAATGGTGCGATGAATACTTTTACTTAAAACATCGCGAAGAGCCGCGTGGTATTGGCGGCGTTTTCTTTGATGACTTTAATGAGCTTGGGTTTGAAAAGAGCTTCGCTATGACTCGTGCAGTGGGTGATGCATTTATTAACGCTTACCTACCAATCGTACAGCGCCGCTATCAAGATAGCTTCACCCTTGATGAAAAGTCTTTCCAAGAATATCGCCGCGGCCGCTATGTGGAATACAACCTGATCTTTGATCGCGGGACTATCTTTGGTTTGCACTCTGGTGGCCGCACCGAATCTATCTTAATGTCGATGCCGCCAGTAGTTCAGTGGTGGTACAACTGGCAACCCAAGCCTGGCAGTCCTGAGGCTAAGTTGTATGACTATTACCTCAAGCCACGAGATTGGCTAGCTTGAGCGCTATAAAGAAAATTGGCATTCTTGGAGGTACATTTGATCCTCCGCATGTGGGTCATTTGAAATTAGCTACACATTTTGCAAAGCTACTTCACTTAGATGCACTACTGCTTATTCCGAGTGGTGAGCCATGGCAAAAGGGAACCGGCATTACTCCCGCAGAAATACGCCTGAAGTTGACTGAAGCTGCGGGCATTGATTTAGCGCGCGCATTTTTATATCTCAAGATTCCCACTCAATTAGGCATTGATCGTATGGAGATTGACCGCGCTGGGCCAAGTTATGCGATTGATACCGTTAAAGCCCTACGTGAGCGCTTTGGAACAAGCGCTAACCTAACTTGGCTGATGGGAGCAGACTCTCTTGTTGCTCTGCCTAGCTGGAACTCCTGGGAAAAACTGAGCCAGTATGTGAATTTTGCGGTGGCGACTAGGCCACACCATGATTTAAAGCTAGAAATAAGCTCTGAAGTAGGTCAATTTTTGGAGACCCATCAAACATCAGACCCCGATGCCCTTGAAAATAGCGCTGCAGGCCTCATATACATCGATGAAAGCTTGAATATTGATCTATCCTCAACCGCATTACGAGAACGCCTCAAATCCAGCTCACGGAGCTCTATTGCATCCGAGCAAATTCCAACCCACACCCTAGAAATCATTACAAATCTGGGCTTGTACCAGTAATCAAGCTAAGATCACCCTAAATAGAAAAATTATTGTCGAGAAAATATGGACTTACGTAAATTACAACGCGTCGTGATTGATGCCCTAGAAGATGTTAAAGCACAAGATATCCGCGTGTATGACACCACTAAATTAAGCGAGTTATTTGATCGAGTGGTTATTGCCACTGGTTCTAGTAATCGTCAAACCCGCTCTTTAGCTATGTCGGTTAAAGAAGAGGTGAATGCTAAAGGTGGAGAAGTCATTTCTATCGAAGGCTTAGAAACCGGCGAATGGGTATTGGTTGATTGTGGCGATATCGTCGTGCATATTTTGCAACCGATGCTGCGCTCTTACTATCAGCTTGAAGGCATGTGGGGTGCTAAACCTGTACGCGTGAAATTAGCTGGTGATAAAGGTCTTGTTAAGGCCAGCGAATCCGAAGACGACGAGTAGTCTCGTCGTCACTTGCGACAATGCGGCTCACCATCGTTTCTGTTGGTCATAAGATGCCTGATTGGGTTGCCACGGCAACCCATGACTACATCAAACGAATGCCTGCGGATTGCAGCATTGAAATCAAAGAGATCAAACCTGATCTCACACCCGCAAAAGAAGCCGTCAAAATTGCAGCAGCCATTCCCAAGGGATCCAGAGTGATTGCTTTGGATGAACGAGGCAAAGACCAAACCACTCAGAATCTTGCCACTCAACTGGCTAGCTGGCGCCAAGAAGGCTTTGACATTACCTTTTTAATTGGTGGTGCAGATGGCTTGGATGCTGGCTTAAAAGCAAGTGCGCAAGCTATGTGGCGACTCTCCAGTCTTACCTTGCCTCATGCCATGGCTAGAGTCATGTTAGTAGAGCAGCTTTATCGAGCATGGACTATCCTGCAAGGCCACCCCTATCATCGCGAGTAATCCGTTGCACTCTTTTATTTATCTCGCTTCGCAAAGTCCTCGCCGCCAAGAGATCTTGAGGCAAATGGGTGTTCGCTTTGAAATGCTACTGCCAAGTCCCGGTGAAGATAATGAGAGCATCGAAACACCTCTCCCACAAGAAAAAGCACGCACCTACGTAGAGCGCGTTACCTTGGCAAAAAGTGCTGCAGCACTCAGTCGATGGGAAAAAAGCGGCTTACCTTGGGCGCCGATACTCTGCGCCGATACCACTGTAAGCCTACCCAATCATCCCAATGGTGAAATTCTGGGTAAGCCAGTTGACGTAGCAGATGCCACCCGAATTCTGACTATGCTCAGCGGCAAAATGCATGAAGTTCTTAGCTCAGTAGCAGTGACCGTCAACCCCAATGAAAAACCCATACAGCTTGTACAGGTTTCTAAAGTTCAGTTTGCTGATTTGTTGATAGAGCAGATTGACGCCTACATCGCCAGCGCCGAACCCTTTGGTAAGGCTGGCGCCTATGGCATACAGGGCTTGGGCGGATCTTTTATTCCCTCAATTCAGGGTAGCTATAGCGGTATCATGGGTCTACCTATTTATGAAACGAAGCTTTTACTAGATCGTGCCCAAGTTAGCAGCATATGAATGAAGAAATACTAATTAATATCACCCCGCAAGAAACGCGCGTTGCTTTAATTCAGCAAGGAGCAGTTCAAGAGCTACAGATTGAGCGCACTCGCCAACGCGGTATTGTGGGGAATATCTATTTAGCCAAAGTGGTTCGTGTACTACCAGGCATGCAATCGGCATTTATCGAAATTGGTCTTGAGCGCACAGCATTTATGCATGTCGCTGACATCACACAAAATAATCCTCAAGCACAAATTGAAAAATTATTGTTTGAAGGTCAAACGCTATTAGTGCAAGTCTTAAAAGATCCTTTAGGAACTAAAGGCGCGCGCTTAACAACTCAGTTGAGTATTGCTGGACGCAATTTAGTTTATCTACCTCCAGCAGGTAGCGATACTGCTACTGAAAAATATATTGGTGTTTCTCAGCGGATTGATCAACCTGAAGAGCGTGATGCCATTAAGGTACGTCTTGCAGGCCTAATGGCTGAAGACGAAAAAGGCGGCATCATCGTCCGTACCAGCGCTCAGGATGCATCCGATACGGAACTTCAGCATGACATGCTTTACCTACGCACCACCTGGGAAAACATTCATGCTGCCATGAAACACAATCCAGCACCAACCCTACTCTATCAGGACCTTAGCCTAGCTGAGCGGGTATTACGCGATGTTGCCGGAGAAGACACGACTCAGATCCGCGTGGATTCGGCTGAGAATTTCGAGAAGCTCAAAGCTTTTACAAACGCTTATATGCCCAACCTTCTGGGCAAACTGACCCTACATCGTGGCGAGCGCGCCCTGTTTGACTTATTTGATGTTGATGCCGAGATTAATAAAGCACTAGGTCGCCGAGTCGATCTCAAGTCTGGCGGCTATCTCATGATTGATCAAACTGAGTCCATGACTACGATTGATGTAAACACGGGTAGTTACGTCGGCGCACGCAATCTCGATGACACCGTCTTTAAAACCAATCTAGAAGCGGCCCAAGCGATTGCACGCCAACTCCGTTTGCGCAATCTAGGCGGAATCATCATTATTGATTTCATCGACATGCTGGGCAAAGACCATCAAGAATCAGTATTGCATGAACTCAAACGCAATCTTGAGCGCGATCATGCGCGCACCTCAGTGAGCGACTTTTCCGCATTGGGCTTAGTGGAAATGACCCGCAAGCGGACACGGGAGTCATTGGCCCACATCACCTGTGAGCCCTGTGCCACTTGCCTGGGCAAAGGTGAGATTAAAACCGCCCAAACGATTTGTTATGAGATTTTGCGTGAAATTGTGCGAGAGCATCGCCAGTTTAATCCGCGAGAATTTCGAATTGTGGCTGCGCCAGATGTAATTGATTTATTCCTAGAGGAAGAGAATCAATTCTTGGCGCAGTTAGGGGATTTCATTGGCAAGCCAATTACCCTGCAAGCGGAAGGTAGCTTCCGCCAAGAGCAATACGATATTGTTCTGAGTTAAGTTTTCTGAATTAAGCGTTAGAGAATTGGATGCGATGTAAGTTCGCATACAAGCCATCATGCTTAATGAGATCCTCGTGCGAGCCATTCTCGACAATCTTGCCATGCTCCAGAACCACAATTCTATCGGCATGTTCAATAGTAGATAAACGATGCGCAATCACTAAGGTTGTTCTATTCACCATTAAGCGCTCGAGCGCTTCCTGAACCTGACGCTCAGATTCAGAATCCAATGCTGAAGTTGCTTCATCCAAAATCAAAATTGGCGCATTCTTATATATTGCTCGGGCAATAGCCATACGCTGGCGCTGTCCGCCAGATAAGCGATTACCGTTATCCCCCACCATCGAATCAACGCCCTCAGGCAACTCTTTGATCAGCGCGCTCAGATTGGCAGCCTCCAAAGCCTCCATGACACGTCCGCGATCAATGCCATCATGATCGTTAGCGCCATAGGCGACGTTGGCAGCAATCGTATCGTTAAAGAGAATGACATCCTGACTTACAAAGGCAATCTGGCGTCGCACATCAGCCAACACAATATCTTCAATAGGAATGTCATCCAAGAAAATGTGGCCGCTGGTCGGCTTATAGAAGCGTGGCAATAAATTAACGAGCGTAGATTTACCGCCACCTGAGGGACCAACGAAAGCTACAACCTCACCCGGTTTAATGTTGAGATTGATATTGCGTAAAGCATCTTTTCGCCCTACATCTTGTTGATATGAAAAGCCAACATCATCAAAACGAATAGCGCCTTTTGCCTTATTGAGCGACTTCATGTTTTGCTTACGCTCTTCATCTTCTTCAAAAGGTTGATCCATCAATCCAAAAATCATTTCCGCAGCAGTAAGGCCACGTTGTAGCGGCTGATTAATATCAGCCAAGTGCTTAAGTGGTGAAATCACCAACATCATGGCGGTAATAAAGGCTGCAAACCCGCCGACAGTCGTGCCTTCGGTGGCAGATTGCATCAACGCGATTACTAGCACTACGGATAAGGCCATAGAGGCAATCAGCTGAGTAATTGGCTGATTTAGCCCGCCCGCCACAGCAGACTTCAAAGCAAACTGACGTGCACGTTCAGCCTTTTGCTTAAAACGATTCGCTTCGTACTCTTGAGCACCATGAACTTTAACTATCTTGTATCCCGCAGCTGCCTCTTCCACAATATAAGCAAGCTCACTGGTGAGTGTTTGCTGTTCTCTATTGAGCGATCTTAGGCGACGATTAATTTTGCTCATGATGAATGCAATCACGGGAAAAATAAACAGAACAACCAATGTCAATTGCCAGTTTAGGTAGATGAGATAACCCATTAAACCAATTACAGTGAGTGAATCACGAACTAAGCTAATTAACATTCCACCCATGATGGAAAGAACATTATTTACCTCAAAGACAACGGCGTTAATCAGATTTGATGCGGAGTTCTGTTGAAAAAAAGTGGTCCTTGCATGCAACAGTGTTTGAAACATTTGCTCACGCAATTTTAATAACACCGCATTAATTACGCGAGTTAATAGATAGTTGGATAAAAATTGAGCCAAACTACGAACCAAGGCCAAGCCGACCAAAAAAACAGGGACTTGCCAGAGCTTGCTATTGAGCTGACCAGTGAACCCGCGGTCCAACAAAGGTTTCATCAGAGCCGGAATGGAGGTTTCGGCGCCAGCCACCAAAGCCATGGCTAAAAGTGATCCAATAATCAAGCTGTAATGGGGCTTGAGGTAGGTAATTAAGCGATTTAGGGCGGTGCGGTCTTGAGCATTCATATAATGAATTATGCCCACCTTATCAGTCATACTCATCACCCGCAATGAAGAGGCCAATTTGGACGATTGTCTGGCCTCTCTGGAGGGGATCGCCCAGCAGATCGTGGTTGTCGATACCAATAGCTCTGACCGCACCCTAGAAATAGCCAAAAAGCATGGGGCAAGCATTTCTCAGCCTGTGGATTGGCCCGGGTTTGGACCCCAGAAGAACCGCGCCCTGGATTTAGCTACCAGCGAATGGGTTCTATCACTGGATGCCGATGAAAGACTGACTCCGGCTCTCAAATCGGAAATTCTGACAGCGATTCACCATAGTGCCCATGTAGATTGCTTTGCCATCCCCAGACTTTCTTGGTATTGCGGACGCTTTATCCGCCACTCTGGCTGGAGCCCGGATTATGTCGATCGTTTATTTAAACGCGGTACCGCCCGCTTCTCGGATGATTTAGTTCATGAGCGCCTGATACCGAATGGCCAAGTCGCCAAGCTAGAGAACCCCATGTTGCATTACAGCTTCATGAATTACTCTCAAGTCCTTCAAAAGCTAGATCGCTACTCCACCGCTTCCGCAGAGCAAGCATTTGCCAGAGGTAAAACCAGTAGCCCCCTCAAGGCAGCCCTGCATGGCGCTTGGGCATTTTTCCGTACCTATGTTTTGCGTGCGGGATTCTTAGACGGCCCCCAAGGATTTGCATTGGCAGTATCCAATGGTCAGGGAACCTATTACCGCTATATTAAGTTGTGGCACCTGAATCAGGAAACCAGTAAATGATTTCGATTTTGCTGGCTACCTATAACTGGCCACAAGCACTCAAGCTTTGCCTAGAATCTCTAGCCACTCAAACTGATCAGAACTTTGAAATCATCATTGCTGATGATGGCTCTACTGAGAGCACAAAACACCTCATTGAATCCATTAAAGCCTTACACCCGGCCTCTATTACTCATCTTTGGCAAGAAGACCAAGGCTTTCAGAAAACCAAGATTCTTAATAAAGCAATCGCTGCAGCCCATGGCGACTACCTGATTTTCTTGGATGGCGATTGCATTGTCCAGCCAGACTTTGTAGCAAAGCATCGTGCGCTGGCACAAAAGGGGTACTTAGTTACTGGCAGCAGAGTCCTGCTAAATGAAAGCCTCACCACCGAATTGCTGACTTGGCCTCAGTGGAATTTTGAGCGATTTTGCTCTAACCTCATTAGCAAGCGCTTGAGTGGAGGCATCAATAAATATTGGCCCCTCAAAGTAAAGCTAGGCAATGGCTCTTGGCGCGACTATAAAAAATTTGTTTGGCGTCGCATTAAGGGTTGCAATATGGCTTGCTGGAAGGCCGATGCTGAAGCTATTAACGGCTTTGATGAAACTATGACCGGCTGGGGCCATGAAGATGCCGATTTTATCTTCCGCTTACAACACCATCGTATTCGCCGCAAGTCAGGCTCATGGTCTACTGAAGTCCTCCATCTCTTTCATCAAATCCATGATCAGAGTAACGCCGCTGAGAATGCTCGACGGGTTCGTGAGAAGATCTTGGCTAAGGCCCTTTGAGCATGCGCACTGCCATGACTGCGTACTCCACACTTAAACCTAAAAAGGTTTTATTTATTGCCACGAGGCAAATTGGAGACGTATTAGTAACAACACCCTTAATTAGCAAGGCTAGAGAGCTTTGGCCTGATGCGGAGTTTCATTTTTTGGGGTATCGCGGCAAGTTAGAGATGCTTCATGGCAATCCCGACATTGCTGAAGTGATAGAAACTTCAGATCGTCCCGGTTTTGGTGAATACCTCTCGCTCTTTAATCGCCTGTTTCAACGCTATGACTTAGCTTTTGTTACGCAACCCAGTGATCGCGCTTACCTTTATGGCTTAGTAGCAGCCTTTAAAAGAGTCGGTGTTCTGGGTGGTCATCCTCAAGGCAAAGATGCGCAAGATCAACAAAAGCGAAGTAAGAGTGAGAAGCAAAATACCTGGAAGAAATTCATCTGTATGCACACAGTGGATGTTGACTACTTTCAGCAGCATGTCATTACCGAAAAACTGCGCCTGCTAGAGGTCTTTTTTAAAAACCGAGCTGAATTATTTTCCAAACCGATCACAGTTACTCCGCCTACAGGAGAGCCCTTAACGCCGGTCATTACAAACGAACTTAAGCAACCTTATGTTGTTGTACACCCAGGACCCTTAACGGCCTATAAGCGCTGGCCCCTTGCGTATTGGCAAGAGCTCATCACCTGGCTCGTAAAGCAGAACTTCCAGGTAATCCTCAGTGCTTCACCCGCCAAGCAAGATGTACAACTCAATCACGACATCATTTCTCTGCTAAATGAAGAAACTAAGAAAAAAGTGGTTAATGCTGCTGGTAAATTATCCATTCCGCAAGCGGGCACCTTGATTCGTGGTGCTGCTTTGTATATCGGAGTTGATACTTCAATCACCCATCTAGCAGCAGCATGCAACACACCAACCATCGCCCTCTTTGGCGCCACCCCACCAACGAACTTTGGGCCATGGCCCAATGGTTTTATTGGTGAACAGCCATATCAATTGCGTGCTCGCACCCAAACCGTTGGCAGTGTCACCATCCTGCAAGGCCCTGGTGAATGCGTGCCTTGCCGTAAAGCAGGATGCTTAGATAAGGCCGATAGTTATAGTGAGTGCTTGGACTTACTAAAGCCCAAGCAAGTCATCGAGGCGATTCAGAAAGCATTACCGAACTAGATCAACCAATACGATCAGTGATACTGAATCTGTACAGGATCTTTTTGCTTAGAAGCTAGGATTTGATTTAGTCCGTGCAAGCAAGCATCGTCTGGATAAATACGCAACTCTTCTGGGAACTGCATCAAGCATGCGCCCCCACTGGTAGTAACGGCAGCCGTCAGCATTAAGCCTTTCATACCATCATTCGATCCCGGCGCAGCAGGGGCAGATGCACCAAGCTTAGGATCACGCACACGATTAGCCATAAGGTAGGGATTAATTTGGCTACGGAGCATCTTGATATCAATTGCGTTATCAATGCAGACATGAACATTGCGAGCAAAACGCATACGCGCACCCGTGATATCCATCACTGCCTCAGACACAATGCGCATACCGCCTGAGAACTTATCAGGCGTCACATTGACCTTGGCAACCAAGAGCTCATCTTCTTTTAGCCAAGAGCGATTAGGCTCGTAGACTTCGCTATACAAAGTGACTTCGAGGGCAGCAGAGCCATCATCGATAGTTGCAATCATCATGCGACCGCGTTGCCCAGTCAGCATTCGTGCTGAAGTGATAATGCCGGCAATGAGTTGATCTTTACCCTCTGTTACCTTAGCTAAAGGCTGCCGGATAAAGTGAGAAGTCTCATCGCGATAGGCGTCAAACATGTGCCCCGTTAGGCAAAGACCTAAGGCATTCTTCTCTTCTTGCAAACGCTTCTTCTCAGACCAGATAGGCTCGCGCACTAACTCTGGAAGATGGCGATCCTCTTCGCCAGCTGCCTCAAACAAGCTCACCTGGTGAATCGATGCCTCCGCTTGCTCAGCAGCCTCAATCGCTCTAGCTAAAGAGGCAAGCAAGGTAGAGCGAATGTCATACAAATTTCCGCCCGCAGGAAGAGAGTCACGATACAAGCTATCAAACGCACCAGCACGCATCAGCGCTTCAATAGCGCGGCGATTGACTTGTCTACGATCCACTCTTGCACAGAAATCAAACAAATCTTTAAATGGCCCGCCACTTTCACGCGCCTTCACGATGGATTCAATTGCTGCCTCACCAGTACCACGCACAGCACCTAAGCCATAACGAATGTGGCTGATGGATGAATCTGGAGCTGCATCGGGTGCGCGCAATGGCGTGAACTCATAAACACCAGTATTGATATCAGGAGAGAACACCCGAATGTTATTGACTAAGCAATCGTCATACAGAATTTTCACCTTATCGGTGTCATCCATTGCGAGTGATAAGTTGGCCGCCATAAATTCAGCTGGGTAATACGCTTTGAGCCAAGCAGTTTGATACGCCAAGAGTGCGTATGCAGCAGCATGGGACTTATTAAATCCGTAGCCAGCAAAACGCTCCATCAAGTCATAGATCTCATTTGCCTTTGACTCGGTAATGCCGCCCGCTTTTGCACCATCACTAAAGATTTTGCGATGCTGAGCCATCTCTTCAGGCTTTTTCTTACCCATCGCACGACGTAACATGTCGGCACCACCTAGTGAGTAGCCACCAATCATCTGCGCCATTTGCATCACCTGCTCTTGGTAGACCATAATGCCGTAGGTCTCACGAAGAACAGGCTCAATTCGGGGATCTGGATACTCCACTTTTTGACGACCATGCTTACGTTCAATAAAGTCTGGGATCAAATCCATTGGGCCTGGACGATACAACGCTACCAAAGCAATAATGTCCTCAAAGCGGTCAGGCTTGGCTTCACGTAGCATGCCTTGCATACCGCGGCTTTCTAGCTGGAACACGGCAACGGTATTGGCGCGCTTGAGAACATCAAATGCTTTTTCATCATCGAGCGCAATCTCACCGATATTCCAGTCTCTGCGATCAGCGTGTAATGCTTTAATCCAACGCTCTGCTGCTGCCAAAATAGTAAGCGTAGTCAGACCCAGGAAGTCGAACTTCACCAAGCCAATCGCTTCTACGTCATCCTTATCGAACTGGCTAATAACGGAGCTACTGTCTTGATCTTTACTTTCTTGCGTATAGAGCGGACAAAAATCGGTGAGACGCCCTGGAGCAATTAATACGCCACCCGCATGCATACCGACGTTACGGGTCATACCCTCTAGCTGTTGCGCCAAGGAAAGTAGTTGACGCACTTCATCTTCATTCTTTTCGCGCTCGGCTAATTGCTTCTCTTCCTTCTTAGCCATCTCAATGGTCATGTACTGACCTGGCTTATTCGGAATGAGTTTAGCGATACCGTCTACGAAGTTATAACCCTGCTCTAATACGCGCCCTACGTCACGAATCGCCGCTCTCGCAGCCATCGTGCCAAAGGTAGCAATCTGACTTACCGCATCTTTGCCGTATTTATCTTTTACATACTGAATCACACGGTCACGACCATGCTGACAGAAGTCGATATCGAAGTCGGGCATCGATACCCGCTCTGGATTTAGAAAGCGCTCAAAGAGTAGGTTGTAACGGAGCGGATCCAAATCGGTAATCCCGAGTGAGTAAGCCACTAAAGAACCAGCACCCGATCCGCGACCAGGGCCTACAGGCACGCCATTATTTTTAGCCCAGTTAATGAAGTCCGCCACAATCAAGAAATAGCCTGGGAAACCCATTTGAGAAATCGTCTTGACTTCAAATACCAAACGATCGTGATAGCGCGCCATTTCTTTTTCGCGCTCTTCTACATCCGGGAAATTGCGCTCCATGTGGCGCTTCAAACCAATTTCCGATTGCTGCAAAAGGTAGTCATCGAGCGTAATACCAGGAGGCGTAGGGAAATCTGGTAAACGCGGTTGACCTAATACCAATGAGAGATTGCAACGCTTGGCAATTTCAACCGAGTTCGCCAATGCGGCTGGCAAATCTGCAAAACGTTTTTCCATTTCCTCTTGGGTTAGGAAGTACTGCTCGTCATTAAACTTTTTGGTTCGACGTGGATTGCCGAGTAACTCGCCTTCAGCAATACAGACCCGGGCCTCATGCGCAGTAAAGTCGCTCTTTTGCATGAACTGCACTGGGTGTGTTGCCACCACTGGCAAATTTAACTCGCTGGCCAGATGACAGGCAAGTTGGAGTTGTTTTTCATCTTGAGGATTACCACCGCGCTGGACCTCGATATAGAAAGACTTCGGAAAGAGTTTTTCGTAGCGTCTAGCAACAATCTTCGCTTGATCTTCTTGCCCACCCAGTAGCGCGATGCCGATTTCACCCATACGTGCGCCAGAAAGTGCAATCAAGCCATAAGAGAGTGTGCGCTTGGCAGCTTTATCCTCTGCTTTTGCAGCGGGCTCACTAAACCAAGCGGCATCGACTTCAGCGCGACCACGGGATTGATTGTCGAGAGATGCCCTACTGAGCAACTCACATAAATTGAGGTAACCGGAATGATTTTGTACCAAGAGCAATAAGCGATGAGGCTGATCTGGATCCTGAGGATTGCTCACCCAAACATCCGCCCCAGCAATGGGCTTGATCCCGCCAGAACGGGCGGCAGTATAGAACCGCACCAAACCAAATAAATTACTTAAATCGGTAATTGCTAACGCACCCATCTCATCTTTGACGGCAGCAGCCACCGCATCATCAATGCGCACGACTCCATCCGTAATCGAAAACTCGGAATGGACGCGGAGATGTACAAAACGGGGTGAAGCCATGAGATGATTTTAGCTGTGTCGACATTCAAAAACCCTCCACCCCCAACCGGCGGCTATCGCGGGCGATTCGCCCCCTCGCCTACTGGTCCGCTACATGCCGGATCCCTGGTTGCTGCCCTGGGAAGCTGGCTAGATGCCCGAAAAAACGGGGGTAAATGGCTGCTCAGAATCGAGGATTTGGACACCCCAAGGTGCCTCCCTGAGGCAACCAGGCAAATTCAGGCTCAATTGCTCGCCTGTGGCCTTTCTTGGGATGAGGAGGTCGTACAGCAATCTCAGCGCCAAGAGGCTCATCAAAGGGCTTTAGAACGCTTAAATGGGCTTCAATGCCTGTATTCCTGCACTTGTTCAAGACAAACCATTGCCAATGCCCTGGCCAAGCTCGGAATAGAAACTTCCCGAAACCAAGAAATGGTCTATCCCGGCACCTGCCGCCCCGCTACCTTAATTAGCAATCCCGCAGAATCTTTCGGGGAATTGCAGCGGGCTTGGCGGATTGCCCTTCCCCAAAATTGCCATATTGAATTTAGGGATTTAGCTCTAGGCTCTCAAAACCAAAACCTCAATACAGAAGTGGGTGATTTTGTAATACGCAGAACTGATGGCTTATTTACTTATCAGCTAGCTGTAGTGGTTGACGATGCCGAGCAGAACATTACACACATCGTTCGTGGCAAAGATTTGCTGAGTAATACTGCAAGGCAAATTTATCTACAAGAGATATTGGGATACAAGCGGCCAGAATATCTTCACCTGCCACTGGTGCTGGATGAGCACGGTGAAAAACTCAGCAAGCAAACTTTAGCCACCCAAATCAATACGCAAGATGCAAAGCACTCGCTGATAGAGCTACGTAAAGCGGCAACACATTTGGGATTGCAGAATTTGCCGGATGGCGAGAATGTCACTATTGCAGAGTGGCTGCTTGCAGCCACTCATGCATGGCCTACTTTTTCTTAAAGCCGCCGAGTAAAGCGCCAACAGCGGGCTTAGCAGGGGTAATGCCCGCCTTCTTCTCTTCTGGCTTAGCGGGATCTGCAGAAGCTGATGGTGCTGCAGATGGCTCGTAAGGCTTGTAGAAAAAGGGGTCAGACATTTTGGCTGGTGCACTGTAAGAACTTCTAGATCCACTGGAGCCGCCATAACCACTAGATGAAGGGCGGCTTTGTGAAGGTTCACCTGCTGGTAAAGGCTGCACATCCAGCTTGCGCTTCATTAGCTTTTCGATATCGTCAAGCAAACGCTTTTCACTGGCATCCACCAAAGCAATCGCATCACCTTTACTACCAGCACGACCCGTACGGCCAATGCGGTGAATAAAATCTTCTGCGTTGTAAGGCAGCTCGTGATTAATCACGCACGGCATATCGGGAATATCTAAACCTCGAGCAGCCACATCGGTTGCTACTAATGCTTCGATTGCGCCAGATTTAAATGCGTCCAAAGTTAAAGTACGCTCACCCTGACTCTTGTCACCATGAATCGCGCCCGCTTTAATACCGTCACGCTCTAAGGCACGAGATAACTTTGCACAGCCTAAACGACTATTGGTAAAGATGATGCATTGGCGTGATAAACCAGCACGCGTGCGCGCTTCTAATACTTTGACAATGGCGCGTTGCTTATCAGCTGATGACACCATATGAACTACTTGCTTCACCGTATCGGCGGCGGCATTTTGACGAGCCACTTCAACCGTTACTGGAGTGCGCAAATAACTTTGTGCCAGCTTCTTAATTTCTGGTGAGAACGTTGCAGAGAACAACAATGTCTGTCTTTGCGCAGGAATCAAATCAATGATGCGCTGTAGGTCAGGCAAGAAACCCATATCAAGCATGCGATCGGCTTCATCTAAAACCAAAATCTCCACTTGGGAGAGGTTGGCCACTTTAGAGCCAATGTGATCAAGCAAACGTCCTGGAGTGGCGATCAAGATCTCTACGCCATTACGCAGTATTGATACTTGTTCTTTCATATCCACGCCACCATAAACAACGGCAGCGCGTAAATCAGTGTGTTTGGAATAGCTTGCCGCATTCTCGGCTACTTGCACTGCCAGCTCACGGGTCGGAGTGAGAACCAATGCACGGATTGGATGACGTGCTGGCGATGCGCTATTACTGGCGTGACGCAATATCTTTTGAATAATCGGCAATACAAAGGCAGCTGTTTTACCAGTACCAGTTTGTGCTGCACCCATTAAGTCACTGCCCGCCAATACATGCGGAATAGATTGCGCTTGAATCGGAGTAGGAATGGTGTAACCCTGCTCAAGAACCGCTTTTTGAATTTTCGGATCTAAACCAAAGTCAGCAAAAGTGATTGTTGCCGCAGGGGCAGCAGCAGCGCTAGTAATATCAGTAACGCTAGGGGTAGCGGTGTCGCTAACCCCTGAAGAATTTATTTCAGTAGCAGTATTTGTCAAGGTAACTTACAGGATGGCCGCAATGCCAGCCTTAGCGGTTTCAGCATCCTCGGTCGATTTAACGCCGGAAACGCCGACTGCGCCGATGGTAAACCCATTTACATCGATATTGACCCCACCCTCCAACATGCCCGAAATATGTGGGGCAGATAAGAAAGAGGTGCGGCCGTTGTTAATAATTTCTTCATAAACGCGACTCTCACGTTTACCCATTGCAGCTGTACGTGCTTTTTCTTGTGCAATGTATGCAGATACCGGAGCACAACCATCACGACGAATCAAGCCCAACATATGACCGCCGTCATCACAAACGGCAATCGTTACAGCCCAATTATTGGCAGCCGCATGATTATTTGCTGCGTCCAAAATCTTTTGAGCATCAGCTTGAGTGAGGTAAGGTTTAGTCGCAGTCATGTTTAATCTTTCTATCTCGAATATGGTGTATTTATTTTATGCACTTCTATATAAGTACTTGAATTATAAGGGGTGTAACCAGATTGAACCTGAGGAATCTAGCTCCACCCACCCTAATTTGCTCTAAGTTGCCCTAAGTACTTCTTATTTAAGGAACTCTTGGGCTGCAACGACTCCGCTGGCCTTCGGTTTGTAACCCATAGAGCCCAGACTCATCTCTACCCCACTGAGGGCGGCCATCAAGCTCAATTCATTGCAATCGCCTAAATGGCCAATGCGAAATGCCTTGCCTTTGATCTTGCCTAAACCCGTTCCCAAGGAGAGGTTAAATTTCTCCAGTGCATGTTTACGCAATACGTCAGCATCCATACCTTCTGGTGTCGCGATACAAGTAAGCACCGGTGAATAGCAGTCTTTATCTTGACACTGAATTTCTAGACCCCATGCATTAACCGCTTCACGACAAGCAGCAGCTAAACGTTGGTGACGTGCAAAGATCGTATCCAATCCTTCGGCCATCATCATGTCCATGGCTTCATGTAAACCATACATCAAATTGGTGCTGGGAGTCGTTGGCCAATATCCATTTTTATTAGACTCTAGAATCTCATCCCAAGCCCAATACGATTTATGTATTTTGTTTTTTTCACTAACTTCAATTGCACGCGGTGATAAAGCATTAAAGCCAATTCCAGGTGGCAACATCAAGCCTTTTTGTGAGCCGGAGATAGTTACGTCCGCGCCCCATTTGTCATGTTCGTAATCGGCTGAACCCAAGCCGGATACGCTGTCTACGAGCAATAAGGCAGGATGCTTTAAGGAATCAATTGCTTTACGAACCGCTGCAATATTGGAGGTAACGCCAGTTGAAGTTTCGTTATGCACAACACAAACTGCTTTGATCTCATGACCAGTATCTTTGCGCAAACGCTCTTCAATCAGAGATGCATCTACACCCCAACGCCAAGAATCTTGTCCGGCTTTACCAACCACTTCAACGTCTAAACCAAGACGCTTACCAAGTGCACGCCACAAGTTTGCAAATTGACCAGTTTCATAGAACAACACTTTGTCACCAGGATTGAGAACGTTGACTAATGCACCTTCCCAAGCACCCGTTCCGGATGCGGAATAAATAATGACCGGTTGCTCAGTTTTAAAAATCTTTTTGATGCCATCCAACACCTTGAGGCCGAACGCACCAAATTCTGGACCACGATGATCGATAGTTTGATAGCTAATGGCGCGCAGTACGCGTGGGGGCACAGGACTTGGGCCAGGGATATGTAAAAAATGGCGTCCTGATGCGTGGTTATCAAGTTTCAACATGCTTTGTCTCACTTTTAAAGTGTTTATAGGTAGTAATTTCTGTTGATAGTGTATGACAATTTTTAGTAAATTTCCATTTTGTATACAAATTATTTTAAATAATCATCAGAATAAAGCCTAAATTAAGCATTTAAAGGCTGTATTTATACCTTAAGATAGTTTATTCTTATTTTGTATACAAATTAATAAGCCAATAGCTTAACTAAGGGTTGATCCATGACCGCAATAGAACAGCCAAATTCACAAAATTTGCATGAAGCGACTTTCGAGAAGCTGAGATCCCTCTTGGTTGAGGGCAAGATTGCCCCTGGCAGCAAATTGAATGAACGTGAACTGGCTGAGAGCCTCAACGTCTCCCGCACACCCATTCGGGAGGCGATTCGCCGTCTAGCAGCCGAAGGTTTGGTAGAGCTGATCGCCAATCGTGGTGCGATTGCTGTGCAACTCAGCCTTGCAGATGTTTTAAATACGTTTGATGTCATTGCAGACCTCGAGGGATTTTCTGGAGAATTGGCTGCCAACAATATTAGCGATGCCACCCTCTCTGAATTAGAAGCCCTCCAATATGAAATGATGGCCTCCTATGCGCGCCGAGATTTATCGAGTTATTACAAACTCAATTTACGTATTCATCACTTGATTAATCAGGCGGCAAACAATCCTGTTCTCTCCAAACTCTTTACGCAAGTCAATGCGCGCATTGAAGCATTACGCTTTCGTTCCAATCAAGATGGCGTTAAGTGGGAAAAGGCTGTGGAAGAACATCAAGAAATACTCGATGCCCTTAAGGCAAGAGATGGTGTCCGCATGCGCAAAATCATGATCCAGCACGTCAGAAATAAACGCGATGTGGTTGCTCAATTACTCCAATCAGAATCCCCGTTAGAATCCGCCAAATCATGAACAAACCCTTAGATCTTAAAGAACTCATGGTTGATCAAGCGGCTTTAGCGGCACGTCTTCGCAAGGAGACTTCAGGTGAGGTGATGACTGATAGCGCCAGTCGTGGCCGCTATGCAACCGATGCCTCAATCTATCAAGCCATGCCGGTTGCAGTCTTTGTGCCGAAGACTGCACAAGATATTGCTAGCGCGATTCAGATTGCAGCGGAGATGGGTGTACCCGTTCTACCGCGTGGAGGCGGTACTAGTCAGTGCGGTCAAACTACTGGCGCAGCACTAGTTATTGATAACACCAAATACTTCAGAAATGTTTTAGATCTCAATCTGGATCACGGTTATGTTGAAGTTGAACCAGGCATTGTCCTAGACCATCTCAATGGCTCACTCAAACAACACGGTCTTTGGTATCCAGTGGACGTTTCTACTGCTGGACAAGCGACGATTGGCGGTATGGCCGGAAATAACTCTTGTGGTAGCCGCTCAATCGCTTACGGCAATATGGTGCATAACGTTTTAGGTATTGATGCTTGGTTAGCAGACGGCAGAGTTGCTAACTTTAGCGATTACGCAAGCAGTACTGGTGCGGCAAAGCAGTTGGGTGGTTTTGTTAAAAACCTAGCCACCACTCTCCAACCAGAAATCGAAGCACGCTTTCCTAAGGTGTTGCGCCGTGTTGCAGGATATAACCTCGATATCTTCCACCCTCAAAGTGAATTACCTTATACCCAAGATGGCAGCGTCAACCTTGCGCACCTTTTAGTTGGTAGCGAAGGCACCCTTGGGTACTTTAAGTCCCTCAAACTCAAGCTTGCGCCTTTGCCACAACATAAGGTGCTGGGTATTGTGAACTTTGCTAGCTTTTATAAAGCTATGGATAGTGCTCAGCATATTGTGAAGTTAGGTCCAACTGCTGTTGAGCTGGTTGATCGCACCATGATTGATTTAGCGCGTAGCAATCCCAGCTTTAAGAAAACCATTGAAACCGCCTTAATTGATCACACAGCCCAGACTCCGGAAGCCATCTTGTTGGTAGAGTTTTCTGGTGGGACTCATGCACCATTACTTGAGAAGCTAAAAGCCTTACAAGAACTCATGAGTGATTTAGGTTTGCCAGGATCTGTTGTACCCATGCCTGATGCTTCTTTGCAAAAGAACTTATGGGAAGTGCGCAAAGCGGGCCTCAACATCATGATGAGTCTCAAGGGTGACGGCAAGCCGGTGAGCTTTATTGAAGACTGTGCTGTTCCACTAGAGAGTTTGGCTGAATATACCCAAGCCTTAACAGATGTGTTTTCTAAATATGGATCACGTGGTACTTGGTATGCCCATGCTTCTGTTGGCACCTTGCATGTGCGCCCTATTTTGGATATGCGCAGAGATGGCGCCCAGAAAATGCGTGCGGTTGCTGAAGAAGCTTCCGCCTTGGTACGCAAGTACAAAGGCGCCTATAGCGGTGAGCATGGCGATGGCCTCTGTCGTGGCGAATGGATCTCTTGGCAGTTTGGCCCCAAGATCACTGAAGCCCTCGCACAAATCAAACACGCTTTTGATCCAAAGGGATTATTTAATCCAGGCAAGATCATTAATCCACCTAAGATGGATGATGCGAGCAACTTTAGATTTCCGCCAAGTTACAAAGTCATTCCTCTACAGCCTGTATTAGATTGGTCTGCTTGGAATGTGCAAAACGATGCTATTACAGAAGCAACTACTGCCCCTGGCACAGGCGGTGACCCAGCCATGGGCTTAGCTAAAGCAGTGGAGATGTGTAATAACAATGGCCACTGCCGCAAGTTTGATGCTGAAGTGATGTGCCCTAGCTATCGCGTAACGCGTGATGAGAAACACCTCACCCGTGGTAGAGCAAATACCTTGCGTCTAGCGCTTTCGAATCAACTCGACATCAAAGATGAGGCCTCACCGCTCGGTAGCGATGCGATTAAAGAGGTGATGGAGCTATGTGTGAGCTGTAAGGCTTGTCGTCGCGAATGCCCTACTGGCGTAGACATGGCGAAGATGAAGATTGAGTTCCTCTCCGCCTATAAGAAACGTGTTGGACACTCGTTACGGGATTTAGCGGTTGCCTATTTACCTAAATACGCCCATACGATTAGCGCTATTCCATTCTTGCCAGCATTACTCAACTTGCGCAATCACATTAAACCTATTGCAACACTCCAAGAGTGGGTCATGGGTATTTCTGCACAAAGAAGCTTGCCGAGCTGGAAAAGCAAGACCTTCTGGAATCAGAAAGCAGCAAACTCTTATGAGTACACACCAGAGCAGCTTGCTAGCAACCCTGATGGCAAAGGCATAGTTCTGTTGGCAGATACCTTTAACGCCTACTTTGAAGATGAAAATCTCCAAGCGGCATTAAAAGTACTCAATGCTGCTGGCTATCGCGTGCATATTCCGCACAAGAGTCAAACAAATAAAACAAAGCAAGCTAATAACAATGAAAATGGCTGCTCTAAAGAATTTTGCTGTGGCAGAACCTATTTAGCTGCAGGCATGGTCGATAAGGCAAAAGCCACTCTCGGTGAATTGGTTGATCACCTCGCGCCATACGCAGCTAAGGACATCCCAATCATTGGTTTAGAGCCTTCCTGCTTATTTACCTTGAAGGATGAAGCCTTGGTGATGGGTTTTGGTGACAAAGCAATAAGTGTTTCTAAGCAAGCGCAATTACTCGAAGAGTTTTTATCTAGCGAAGTACGAGCAGGCAAGCTCAAATTGAATCTCAAAGCGGCCGATAAGTCAGTGCTTTTTCATGGTCACTGCCATCAGAAGTCATTTGCTGCAGTGACCCCTGCAATAGAATTACTCAAGCTCATTCCTAATGCAGAGCCTAAATTGATTGAATCTTCTTGCTGCGGTATGGCCGGTAGTTTTGGCTATGAAGCCGAGCACATTGAAGTGTCTAAGCAAATGGCAGAAGCTAGTCTTTTGCCTAGTATTCGGAAATCACCAGACAGTTGGGTGGTAGCCGATGGCACTAGTTGTCGCCATCAAATTGCCGATGGCACCCAACGAGAGGCTGTACATATCGCCAGAATTTTGGCGGCGCATCTATAGGAGAAAAAAGAGAATGGAGCGGCGTATTTTTATTTAACGAATGACGCCATAACCCACCATTAGCAAAGTTCCTGTCAGCAAGGCAGGAACCAAACGCTTGGTGGGTTTAGAGATCATCACGCCGATAGCTAAAGCACAAATCAGCGCTCGTATCCACAAAGGTACGGTTGCCATCAGGCCGAGCGGCATCACAATCAAACGAATAGTTAAAGCAGCAACCATCGCATAGGTCACAGCAGCCAGCCAGCGGAAGATCTCGCTATCTTGGTTGATGCTTTGCGATAGCAATACACCGATCGCACGACAGAAGTAGGTGCCCAGACAGGCGCCCACTAAGGCAATCCACAAACCCCATCCAGAGAGGGCGTTAGTCATGGTGTTGATTGTGTCTATCATCCAAGCACCCCAGATTTTTTGCGCAAGAACTTACGGTCAATAAAGTAGGCGATAGTTCCGGAGACTAATCCTGCGGTTAATAGGCTGGTATCGCGATCAACTATGAAGAAGATGGGGCCAAAGATACAACCTAAGCAAATCGCAATACGGTTAATCCAAGGCTTTACTTCAGTAAATGTCAGTAAGAAAAACAAGGGATTAATAAATACCAATCCTAAGGTGACTGGTTTGGGCACCATACCCGCCAAGTAAAAACCCAGAATGGTTCCCGGAATAGAAATCAACCAGCATAGCAATCCCAAGCCAACAAAATAGCTAAGGCGATGCTTCACTTCAATCGCATGAAACTCGCGCATGGAGATAGCCCATGCTGTCATCGCTAATAGATGAACAGAAGCATATAGACTGCGATTGCGATCTTTTTGGTGGAACTGAGGAAAGAGTGTCACCGTCATCGTAATGAAGCGCGTGGATGTCAGCGTGACAGCCAAAGCGATAGCCACAACAGATGAGCCGGTAGTAGCCATCTCGAGCAAGACCACCTGCCCCGGTAATGCAAACATAAAGAAGGAAGTAAAGGTCGTAAACCAAACATCAAAGCCGTTGGTTTTACCCATTGCTCCGAAGCCCACCATGCCAGCAAAGAGCACCATTGCTGGAGCGCCCGCTGCATCCCGGATACCAGACCAAAACGCATCGCGTGAATTTTTAAAGCGCTCTGCCGCAGACTCTTCTAGCGCGATTTCGCTGGGATCAATATAGGGCTGGTCTGCGGATGACATAACTTAATTGTAAGCTTTATAGGACTTCTAAGCCTTCAGGGCCCATTTAATATGCTCAGCTACTAGAGCATCAGCTTGGGCAAGTGCCTCACTTAAAGCTGCGCGTATGGCTGACTTATCAGCTTCGACTACCTGATTACTTGCTAGCCCATTACCCATTGCTACAGCCAAATTACGACGCCAGCGGCTATAACCAATTCTGCGAATGGCACTGCCTTCATGTCGCCGCTCAAATTCCGCTTCAGTCCAGGACCACAGGTGCAAAAGTGATGCCTGCCCCAAGCCATGGCGTCTGGCAAAGTCTGGTAACTCAGTGCGTTTAGCAAATTTATTCCATGGGCAAATCAGTTGGCAATCATCACAGCCATACACACGATTACCCATCGCACTTCTAAATTCAACTGGTATGGCTTCAGGATTTTCAATAGTGAGATAAGAGATACATCTACGTGCGTCTAATTGATACGGCGCAGTAATGGCTTGAGTAGGGCAAATATCGATACAAGAGGTACAGGTACCGCAATGCTCTTCAATCTCTTGATCTAATGGAAGTGGTACATCCACCAAGATCTCACCCAAAAAGAATGTCGAGCCAGATTCTCGATTCAGTAAGAGCGTGTGTTTGCCGCGCCAACCTAAACCCGCCTTACGTGCCAACTCTACTTCCATCAGCGGAGCCGAGTCTGTGAACACGCGATAACCTAATTTACCAATGCGCTCTTCAATGAGTAGGGCAAATTCTTGCAAACGATTACGAAGTACCTTGTGATAATCACGCCCTCTGGCATACATCGAGACCACTGCTTGAGTGGGATCTTCCAAGCGTTGCCACTCAGTATCGAAATCAGTTTCGGGCGGAAGGTAATTCATGGACACACAGATGACGCGCACGGTACCGGGAACTAAGAGCTCGGGATTGGAGCGTAATTCAGCATGGCGTTGCATGTATTCCATGTGACCGTGACGACCCTCAGCCAGCCATTCCTGCAAACGTTCTGTTGCAGGCCCCAAATGAGTGTCGGTAATGCGTAAGCCATCAAATCCTAAGGATGCAGCCTGCTCCCCAAGCCAATCACGTAGATTGGACTCACCTAAAGATTGAGGACTAGTAGATAAAGGCATATGGAATACAGAATGTAGCGCAATAATTGAATAAACTAGGGGAATGGCTCAAACACAGGCAACCACAGCAATTCCGCTCACTGCAATAGATCTCTATTGTAGGCAGGAAGCCGATACCGCCTCTCTTGCTAAGCATCTGGCTGCCAGTTTTGAGCACTTTCTGACTAATCAGCCAGGTTCCCATTTAAACATCTCTCTAGAGGGTGATCTTGGTGCTGGCAAAACGACCTTTGCGAGATACCTCATCCAGGCGCTAGGTCACGAGGGCAAAGTAAAGAGTCCTACCTATACTTTGTGCGAGCCTTATCCGCTGCAATTAAAAGAGCAAGCAATCACTGTTCATCACTTTGATTTGTATCGCATGCGTGATCCCCTGGAATGGCAAGAAGCGGGATTTGCAGAGCATTTTGATGTCCCGGGTATTTGCTTAATTGAGTGGCCAGAAAAAGCAGAGGGCACTTTGCCTGCATTTGATATTCAGATTCAGTTAGCTGCTGGTGCGGATGAAAATGAGCGCATCATCACAATCAATGTTTTATCTGCGCAAGGTAAAACCTTGGTTGATGACATACAAGCGTCTCGGTAAGAGCTAAGCAGTTAATGAGTAATCAAAAAATCAATCTCTCCAGAAGGCAACACCTCAAGACTTCTGCGAAGTTCTTAAGCTTTGCTCTTTTGCTGACTGAGCTTGATATTGCTTGGGGTGCCAAGATATTAGGTGTGCGTGTCTGGCCTTCTGAGGACTACACTCGCGTTACCCTGGAATCTGATAAGCCGCTCCCGATTACGCAGCAGATTTTGACGAACCCAGATCGCTTGGTAGTTGATGTACAGGGATTAGAGCTAAATCCGACTCTTAAAGATTTAGTAGCCAAGGTCAAGCCAAATGATCCGTATATCTCGCAAGTTCGGGTTGGGCAGTTTCAACCGGGGGTTGTGCGTTTGGTGTTTGATTTAAAAGAACCGATCAAGCCGCAACTCTTTACGCTTGATCCCATTGGTGAGTACAACTACCGCATGGTGTTTGACCTCTACCCCACTACGCCACCAGATCCATTAATGGCTTTAGTGAGAAGTAGCGCCAAGAAAGAAAGCGCCCTGGAAAAATCCAATGAAGAGGTGGATCTCATTGCACAGTTCGCCACCAAGAAAGAAAAAGAGCTGGCTAAAACTCCAGCAGCACCAGTTGCGCAAGCCATTCCAGACCCCAAGGAATTGCCAGCGCCTGCTAAGTACAAACGTTTGATCACGATTGCAATTGATCCTGGTCACGGTGGTGAAGATCCTGGCGCCATCGGTGCAGCCGGCTCACGAGAAAAGAATGTAGTGCTTGCAATTGCCAAGAGACTCAAAGACAAGATTGAAGGCGAAGCCTATATGCGCCCTTTCTTAACTAGAGATGGCGATTACTTTGTCCCACTGCATGTCAGGGTTCAAAAAGCGCGACGTGTTGAAGCTGATTTATTTGTATCAATCCATGCAGATGCCTTTATTGAAAGAAACGCCAAGGGAGCATCCGTATTTGCACTTTCTCAAATGGGAGCTAGTAGTACTGCTGCCAGATGGATGGCCAACAAAGAAAATGCTTCCGACCTTATTGGCGGCATCAATATCAAGACTCAAGACAGGCAAGTTGCTAACTTGCTATTGGATATGTCAACTACGGCCCAGATCAAAGACTCACTACAAGTGGGCAACTCGATTCTGAAGCAAATTGGAGGATTTGCACCCCTACATAAGGGGAAGGTGGAGCAAGCCAGTTTTGCGGTATTGAAGGCTCCAGATATTCCCTCAATCCTCGTTGAGACGGCTTTTATTAGCAATCCACAGGAAGAAGCCCGATTAAACGATGATGGCTACCAAGACCGAATAGCAGAGGCTATTTTGAAGGGAATTAAGGACTATTTTTCCAAAAATCCACCGGTGGCCAGACGGGTCAACTCCTAGGAACTTGTAAGTACAAGGGCTGAAGGGCAGACCCCACAAACCCAGGGAAGACCCACAAACTTCTTGCTATAATTTATGGCTTAACTGGGTCGGTAGCTCAGTCGGTAGAGCAGCGGACTTTTAATCCGTTGGTCGCGAGTTCGAATCTCGCCCGACCCACCAGTTATACAAAAGCCTCTGGAGAAATCTAGGGGCTTTTTCTTTTAACAATCGGTTAATTGGCATTACCCCCTTTCAATTGAAACCTTAATTAGCATCTTGTTTTAATATCATGCTATAATGCAATCATGCTGCATGAATATAGGAGAACGCCATGGGCGCAGTGATAGATCATCAAGTTATTAAATCCATTGGATCCAGTGGGCAGATCTCGCTTGGCAAAGAGCATGCGGGACGTCAGGTATTAGTGGAAACGCCTGAACCTGGCGTTTGGGTTATTCGTACCGCCACAGTTATTCCCGACAATGAGCGTTGGGTACATACGCCCGCCATTAAAAAGGACTTATCAGCAGCCTTGGTCTGGGCACAAAAAACGCCAGCCAAAGCAACTGACCTTTCTAAACTAAAAATGGCTAAAACTCATGGCGCAAAACGCAAAGCCTGAGCCTTTAGTTGAGCTTGATCTGAATAGCCCCATCTTCCAATCTACCTGGGAGAGTTTGGAGCCATCCGAACAAGAGAAAGCCTTAGCCACTTTTAGAAAATCACGCAATTGACCTGGAACCAGGTTTACCGCGATAAGGGATTGAAGTGGGAAAAGATTCATAGCATTCCCACACCAAAAGGCATTGATGCACTCTACTCATTTCGAGTTAGCAAATCAATCCGGGGAATTGGCTTCAGAGAAGATCATTTCCTAAGGGTTTTATTAATTGAACCAGATCATGATGCTGCTTATGGAAAAAAATAATCCCATAGAAAAGCCTTTTGCGGTAACTCCAAGCAAAGATATACGTAATTCATCAGATCCTGATATTGCTGGATCCTACTACGCCATGCAACGTGCTGGACAAGCTGCAATAGACTTGGCAATTCAAACCAATACTGCAATCGTAACTATCATTGATGGCAAGATAGTGCGGATCCCTGCCGCAGAACTCATTAAGCTGCGCCAACTTACGGCCTAAACACCGTTGGTCGCGAGTTCGAATCTCGCCCGACCCACAAGTGATATGAAGCCTAAGAATGAAAGTTCGGGAGTTTTTTATTTGGAATTCCGCTAATATCCGATAAGAGGGGCTCCTTTCCACTACATACCAACCCAAAAAGAACTTTAAAAATGAGTACAGATCCCAAAATACTAGCCTTTGATGTCTTTGGAACGGTGGTTGACTGGCATGGATCAATCGCGGCCGAAGCCAAAAGACTCAGCCTGCCAGTTGATGCAGATGAATTCGCTACCGCATGGCGTAATGGTTATAAACCAGCAATGGCCAAGGTGCGCTCTGGAACTCTGCCATGGACAAAGATTGATGATTTGCATCGTATGATCCTTGATGACATATTGAAGACATTCAACATTACCTCGTTGTCGGAATCACAAGTACAAGAATTAAATCTAGTTTGGCATCGCCTCAATCCCTGGCTAGATACAGTCGAAGGGCTGACAAGATTAAAAAGTAAATTTACTATCGTTACCTTATCCAATGGAAATCTCGGCCTACTTGCAGATATGGCTAAGAATGCAGGACTTCCTTGGGACTTAATTCTTTCAGCAGAAGTATTTCGTCACTACAAGCCTGATCCAGAAACTTATTTAGGTGTCGCGGAGATTTTCAATGTCCTCCCCGAACAAGTGATGCTTGTGGCAGCTCACAAAGATGATCTTCTGGCAGCAAATGCCTGCGGGCTTCAAACGGCCTTCATTGAAAGACCGCTAGAGTTTGGCCCTAACTTCTCAAGGCAAGACTTGCATCGTGAAGAATTTACCACTTACCACGCCAAAGATCTTACGGACCTTGCAACTCAATTGCACTGCTGATACCCAATTATTGCAATAGACATCAGGCAGATTTTAGTGAGCAGCTTGAATACTGTTGATCATAATGAGGACATCTTTTAATCCATCTTTTGCTTGTTTGGAATGTGTCGGTAACTTATGGTGGCAATAGGCGATTAAAGAAAAACCACCCGAAGGTGGTTTTACTATTTCTTGCTTGCCTGGGGCAGCATCGACCAGAGCCTGAGATTCTTTGCAAACATTCATTTAACTTGCAGTTTTAAACTTCAAAGCTATCAATATCGCCTCTTCGGCGCACCAGCGAAAGATTGCTTCTTCTCAAGATGTCTAAATGTAATGCGGCCTTTGCTCAAGTCATAAGTAGAGATTTCTAAAGAAACCTTATCTCCTGCCAATATACGGATGTGATTTTTTTTCATTTTTCCCGCTGTATAGGCAATAAGCTTATGGCCATTATCTAAAGTAATCCGATAACGAGAGTCTGGCAAAATTTCATCAACAAGACCTTCCATTTCAAGCAATTCTTCTTTTGCCATTTAACATCCTTAATAAAAATAAAAAGCCCAGTCATGCTGGGCTTTGGACCAGGCAAATAATTTCCGCCTGGCATTTACTGCTGATTTAAACAGGTTGAATATTGGATGCTAACTTGCCTTTAGGGCCAGTAGTAATATCAAAAGTCACTTTTTGACCTTCAGCCAATGTCTTAAATCCGTTGCTATTAATTGCTGAAAAATGGGCAAATAAATCTTCGCCACCGAGTTCAGGGGTAATAAAGCCGAAGCCTTTAGCGTCGTTAAACCATTTCACAATTCCGTTTGCCATATCTGACTATTCCTTAAAAAATATAAAAGGGGCTAAGCCCCAAATGAGGCGAAAGTCAAGAATGGCGGGGGAGATGCTAAGAAGAACTATCGCAGAACTGCGGTATTAATTACTAGTACAACAACACTATTAGCTTGAAAATCGTTAAATGTATTTTACTCTACTTTAGTAACAAAAGACTATTTACCAACAAATCACCTTTATAACAGCCCTAGGTAACGTTAAAAGCACCTTGGCAACCCGCTGGTTCCGAGCTGGAATCTTGCCCGACCTACCAGCTATAGCAATCTTTGGGCTGAGCGGCCCTTAATGCAGGTGCTCTGATACAGGCAGAGCCAAAGGTGCAGGATTGACCATTAACAGCTCATTAGCACTGAGCCCTGAAGCAAAGAGCTGGGCTAGCTCAGGCGGAATGTTCTCATTGGCACAATAAATTCCCCTTTGGCAACCAAACTTGATAACAATTAACCCAACAGCCGTAAGTCTCTTCAAATGAAAATCTAGCGTGCCTGAGTCCACACCAAATTTATCAATAATTTCTTTTGGTCTTACCCCCACTTTTCCGGAGCGATAGATGGACATGAATACCTTAAATCTGGTCTCATGACCAAGAGCTTCAAAAATCGGCAGGTATTGGGAGATTTCCATAAATTTATCCTCAAACATTGAGAATGAAGATCTAGACAAGTGAACTAGTTTGATGTGCCTGTTGTGAAATCTAAGATAGGTTGTGATTGGCCATGAAAATCGCGCATTGCAATATCGTGCACTGATTCACCAACTTCTAAGACCTCTTCTCTCACTTCATATTTAATGAGTCGGATTTCTTCGGATAGGGCTTCAGACTTCGGATCCAAATACGCAGGGATCTGGTGCGGATTATTTGGATTGGCGCGAACAACGTCATCCCCGCCCAATTGGATGTTCGTTGCGGCAATCGCCACAGAGCCAAATACGAGCAATACAAGCATTAATAAAGCAACGAGTTGGTGGCGACCAAAAATAGAAGTTGATGGCATGGCGGATCTCCGAAAAATTGAACTTGAGCCATCCTAAAAGCTCCACTATCTCTTATCCATAGCACTTTAGCTCTAGTCATGCAATTGTCATGATTTTCTCCAAGACTGAGTTTTGCGGATTCTGGTAGAACCCGCTGATTAGCTCTTCTAATTAAAGGTTTGATCTTAAAAATTGATCTTGGTCAATATTCGCCCTAGAGCTAAAGTACTAGGTAGATTGAAGTTACAAATGACATAATTATTCAACCAAATATAGCCATTAAAACAAGCAAAAATAGGGGTTTACATGCATTCTGTGTCATTGTTGATCGTCGATGATCATCCGGTATACAGGGATGCTCTCCATCAGTTTCTTACTCGAAAATTCTTTTCCTCTGGTACTCAAGTATTTTCAGCAAATTCGATTAAAGAAGGTCTCAATATCGTCCGCTCTAAGAAGTCCAAATGGATCATTCTTTTGGACCTATTAATTCCGGATTCAGAAAATCAGCTTTTCGGGATCCAAGAATTTAAAAAGTGCGAAGACATCATTGCGATTGCCGCGATATCAGGTCTAGAAAAAGAAAGTCTAGAAAACGAGTGTCTTGATGCTGGTTGCAGTATTTTTATCCCGAAAAGCAGTGACACCTCCTTCATTTATCAAAGTTTGTGTAACTTGATGGGATTGAGTCCAAATGAGGCTGAACTGACGCAGCTTACAGACAGGCAAAAGCAAATCCTTCACCATATTTCCAATGGTGACTCCAACAAAATGATTGCCTACTCTCTTAATATCAGCGAACAGACTGTAAAGGTCCACTTAGGTGAGATCTTTAAGAAGATCAAAGTATTTAATAGAACACAGGCTGTTATTAAAGCCAAAGAGAATGGGTGGGTATAAGACATGGATGCCTTCTCAATGCAAAACAGCAATGAATTACTGCTCGAAGAAAAGTATCAATTTCTTGAAACAGCCTCTAAAGCTAATACGGCTGGAACAGTTATTGGGCCCTTGCTCACTGGAATCTTAGTATTTCAGGAGGCGCCCCTTAGACCCCTCTCCATCTGGCTAGGAGTCATGTTGCTCTGCGTGATATTCAGGGCCTATATGGTCTTTACTAGAAACAAAGATCCACAATTGTCGGTCAAAAGAAAAATATTCAACCTGAATCTTGGTGTATTCACAGTGACTGCATGTTGGGGCTTAGGCTGGCTCATTGTTGCACCAACCCTCCCATTTAACTTGCAGTGCTTATATCTTTTGATGAGCTCAACTGCAGTGTTTGTAGGGCTTTATGGTTACTCGATTCATCGCTCAACCTTTATCTGCTTTGCACTACCGATCTTTGCAGGTCAATTTATTTCCTCGCTGACACCTCCGTTCATGTTTCCATGGCCGATCCTCATGGGTGAATTTGCGTTTTCACTGTACGCAATCAAAATGTCATCTTATTTTTCCAGCTCATGGATTAAAACAGTCAGCCTACAAATTCAAAACCAAGCTCTCAATAAAGAATTAGAGCTCGAGCGCAATAGTGCAATTGCGGCAAATATTACCAAATCAAAATTTATTGCAACCGCTAGCCATGACCTCAGGCAGCCACTTCATGCTGTCAATATCTATCTAGATCTATTTGAGCCAAATAAACTCAATCCCAAGGAAAAGATTAACTTCCTACAAATCAGAAAGAGTATCCAAACCTTAAACTCCATGTTTAAGTCTCTTTTAGACTTGAGCAAGTTGGATGCGGGTGCATCCAATAAGCTAGAAAAGCCTTTTGAACTCATAGAGCTGGTTGGCTTCTTATCCAATACCTTTACCCCCATTGCAGCCAGTAAAAATCTAGTGCTTCAGTTTGACTTCTTTAACATGGGAGTCAATGGTGACAAGTTTCTGCTGCAGCAGCTGCTTGGCAACTTAATATCTAATGCAATTCAATACACGGCATCGGGAACGGTTAAAGTCAAACTCACCTCCAGTAATGATTGCTTGCACATATCCATCAAAGATACAGGCTATGGCATTGACCCAACCCTACTAGATAAGATATTTGATGAATTCTTTAGGGTGGATAGCACTCGAAACATGCATGATGGTCTTGGCTTGGGTCTATCGATCGTCAAGCGACTCTGCAAAACATCCAATACAGACTTGGTCGTTGAATCAGAGCTGGGATCTGGTACCACTTTCAATCTTCAAACACAGTATTCCACCATTACCCTCGCTGAGGGTGCTGAAACACTAACCCAACGATCAAACCTATTGGCCCCAAATACTCAAGAAGCTCTTTTGGAAGCAAAAACAATTGCGGTTTTTGAAGATGATCACACTATTTTTGAAGCCTATAAGCAAGCGCTGACACAAAATGGGTTCAATGTTCTATTACTCTCCGAGAATAGTCACGAATTGGCAAACCAATTAGCCACTATTAATCACATTGATTGCATTCTCAGTGACTATCGCCTGGAAACGACTACTGGAGATCTCATTATTCAGCAACTGCGCGATAGTTTTGGCATAGACATTCCATCCATCATCATTACCGCGGACACCTCCCCCCAGCATATTCAGCTATTTAAAGGCTTAAATATTGAGGTGCTATATAAGCCCATCGGCTATAGCGATATCGTCGACGCAATCAAGCTACTACTAAAAAAATAATATTAAATTGAAAGATCTAATAAATGAGTACTTTTAAATTCATCCGCCTTGCAACAATCATTACCATCCTATTTTCTGGCTACGTGTATGCAGAGACCAAAGCAAATTCCTGGTCTGGCGCATACGGACAAGTGGGTTTAATTGGGTACGAGAGTTATATACCCAAAGGCGCAAGTGGGACAACAACAACTGCGAGCGGGGTTACATTTCCGAATACCTCAACTGCAGATCACGCCAATGGGCCTGCAGCCAATATCGGAATCGGCTACAACTTTGATCTAGGCAGCAGCTATTTATTGGGCATTGGCGCTGCTTTGTATCCCGGCCACTCGAGATCTGCAAGCTCTACGCTAGTGACAACTACGCCCGCCGGTGCATCTGTGAAAACCGGAACATATGATGTGTCAAACATTTTTAGTTTTTCTTTGCTCCCGGGTTATGTCATTGATCAGGCCCGTTTGGTTTATGGAAAGATAGGTTACGCTGGGTCAACCCTCAACGCAAATTCACCCGGAAACTATCCGCAGCAATCCAATAGAGTGAATGGGACCGTTTATGGCATTGGCTATAAGCAATTTATTGCAGGATCCATCTATGCATTTGGCGAAGGAAACTACGCTGTGAATAGAGCAAAAGCAGTAACCGTGCTAACGGATAGTGGCGCTACCGTGAAATCTACTGCCGATGCAACTGGATACGATATTGTTTTGGGCGTTGGCTACCACTTCTAATAGGCACAGATCTTCAGAGCAAAAAAAACCACCCCGAAAGGTGGTTATCAATATTCAAAAAACCGTCATGGAAATTTGAATAGCTACTGGATTCCTTTATAAAAGCTATCATCAAGAAGAATCTTGATCTAGGTCAATCATTCACTGCCGCTAGAACTAAAGTATTAGTCTTGAATCGCTCTAACATTACCCATTGGGTCTGAGTGAACGCTCGGCAATGCTGGAGATTGATCCTCTGCATTAAGTTTATTAAAGGCCATCGCGCTTGCGATACCGATCAAGAATGCGCATACCGCCACAATTAAATTTGTATTGAGTTTTCCCACTTGACTTCCCCATATGAATTAAAAAATGAAAGCTAATTTCTTTAGCCGGGGGAATAGTAATTCATAAAATGTGAAAAATTTATTAAAAACACATTTATTAGAGCTAAAGTATTAGCGAGAATTTAGAGACGCTAGCACTAAAGTTTTATATCAAATTTATTTCAGTCTCTTATGATGAATCGTCATTCAGCGATCAACAAAGGAGTCTCTATAAAAATCCACGCACTCAGCCTCCTTTGCGGTGGTGAGAACTAAGTGATCTAAATGGTCAATCATGCTTGTCTTCTTATCTACGCCTTATTGAGCGCGGCGTAATTCATCCACGTAACTTGGCTCAGGATGCAACGTGGAGGTAGTACCGGCCTTTGCTACCTGCCCCGGCACCTCGTGCCCCACAATCTTTGGCAATTCTCTTGCCAGCTGTATTAGCTTGGGAATATTCATGCCGGTGTCATAACCCATCGCATCGAGCATATGAATCGCATCTTCACTGGAAATATTGCCACTTGCACCTGGTGCATACGGGCATCCGCCCAGGCCACCCAATGAACCGTCAAAACGAACAATACCGGACTGTACTGCAGCTAAGACATTGGCTAAGCCCATGCCTCTAGTGTTATGGAAGTGCAACGTCAGCTGTAGATTTGGGAATTGCTTCTGCAATGTATCGCACATTCTCTTTACTTGGTCAGGATTTGCCATGCCTGTGGTGTCGCAGATTGTTACACCTCTTACACCGAGGTCTGCAAAACGTTTAGCGAACCCTTTAACCACCGTTTGAGAAACCTCCCCTTCCATGGGGCAGCCAAAACTAGTGGAAAGGGAAACATTAATGGGTGTTCTGCCATTAACGTACTTAATTACTTCAGCCAATCCAGTAAAACTTTTTTCTCGACCCATTCGTAGGTTGGCTAAGTTGTGAGTCTCTGAAGTCGACATCACGAGATTAAATTCATCAGCCTTAGATTCCAAAGCGCGCTCGGCACCTCTTAAATTGGGGACTAAGACGGTGTACTCCACTCCAGGCACACGCTTAATACGCCCCATCACTTCCTCGGCATCTCGTAGCATCGGAATCGCCTTAGGCGAAGTAAATGAGGTCACTTCAATTTTGGCAAAGCCGCACTCACTAAGCTCATCAACCAGCTTTACTTTATCGTCTGTTGGTACAAAATTGGGCTCAATCTGGAAACCGTCCCGCATTACAACATCATTGAAATAAATTCTGGTCATGGTTTAATCTTTATTTAGAAAATGCAATGCCGCGCTCTTTTAAAGAGGCGACCTGATCATCACTCAAACCAATGCTTTTGAGTATTTCATCGGTGTTCTGCCCAATATCTGGCGCAAGAGTCTTTATGGATCCTGGTGTACGCGATAACTTCGGAATCACGCCCGGCACATCCAACTTTGTGCCATCTTGCATCTGAATCGTTTGAATATTTTCTCGGGCTTTGTAGTGTGGATCGTTTGCAATATCAGCAACCGTATAAATTTTTCCCGCTGGTACGGATACAGAATCTAACGCCTCTAATGCTTTGGTGGTAATGACTGTTTTAGCCCACTCGCCGATAGCTTGATCAAGCTCAGCGACTCGTTTGACGCGACCGTCATTGTTTTCTAGCTGAGGATCATTGCCTAAATCTTCACGCCCAATCACTGTCATTAGGCGCTTGAATATGCTGTTGCCATTGCCAGCAACCAATACATAACCGCCATCAGCACACTGGTAGGCATTAGTTGGGGCAATGCCAGGTAAGGCGCTACCGGCCGCTTGCCGCACTTCACCAAATGCGCTGTATTCAGGCAACAGACTTTCCATGCAATTAAAGACTGCTTCATACAATGCAATATCAATAATCTGACCTTTACCACTGTTATGACGCTCTTGCAGTGCTAGCAAGATACCAATCACACCATGTAAAGACGCTAAAGTGTCGCCAATGCTGATACCAACCCGCACCGGCACTCTGCCAGGCTCAGCAGTGAGATGTCGCAAACCGCCCATAGCTTCTGCAACCACACCAAATCCTGGTTTATCTCTGTATGGGCCAGTCTGGCCATAACCACTAATGCGAAGAACAATTAACTTAGGATTGAGTTGAAGTAATTTTTCTGGATCAAGGCCCCAATTCTCCAATGTTCCAGGGCGAAAGTTTTCGATTAATACATCAGCCTCTTTGACTAAGGTCCTGACAATATCCTGCGCTTCCGCTTTTCTTAAATCCAGGGAAAGTGATTTCTTATTGCGTGACTGCACTTGCCACCATATTGAAGTGCCATCTTTAAGAAGACGCCACTTGCGCAATGCATCGCCCTCTTTGAGTGTTTCGATCTTGATAACATCAGCACCAAAATCAGCCAAGGTCTTTGCGGCAAAAGGTCCAGCAATGAGTTGCCCCATCTCTACGACTTTTAACTTTGATAATGGCTCCATCAAATCCCCTGAATTATGCTTTTATGCTCCAAGTGGGTACTTTAAATCAATCAGCAATTGATCTAATAAAAGCCTATTTTCTGAGCTTAAAACTTCGCCCTCAGTATTACGGGGAGTGCTCAATCATTCCAGGTGGGATATTTTTGCATGACTGAATCGAATAATTCAGATTCAAGCTGCTGAGTGAGCCATTTTTTGACTGCGGGTATAGAGGTTTGCTCAAACCTTTTGGGATCCACCATTGAAAACTGTCTAATGAATGGGAAGATAGCCACGTCCACCCAAGTTAATCTATCTCCCATTAGGTATTGGAAGTTTTGCAGCGCATGCTCCATAGGGAGCAACATGACTTGCAATGCTTTATCTAGAATTGCCTCTGGATCTAGCTCTGGGAATCGATTGGGATATTTATATTGATCTAATAGAGTCTTAAATGGGCCATCATTTTGTTCAATCCAAGAATTCGCGATAGACTCATCAACCTCCCCCCACCCATGCGGGTCAGACTGTTGCAACGCCCAATGCAAGATATCTAGGCTTTGATCTAATACGAGATCATCAATCCGCAAAACAGGGACCGTTCCTTTGGGAGAGAGCTGTAACATCGATTGCGGTTTATTGCGCAACTCAATTTCTCGGTGCTCAACCTGAATACCCGCATACTTCAATGCCATGCGGGCTCGCATGGCATATGGACATCTTCGATAAGAATACAAAGTGGGTGTCATGCAAGCACTTTACTCCCAGCAACTAATAGCTCACCCGTTGCCAACCGCTTGGGCAGGCCTGTGTCTGTGGATAGTACAGTCCATTTTCAGGGCAATAGGCGGCAGCTTGTGATTGCGGTGGATAAACATATTGTGGAGTGTAATAAATGCGCGCAGGCCTGTAGTACGCATTGGCAACAGCCGCTCCAGCCACAGCACCAACAGCAAAGGGCGCCCAGCCACCACGCCAACCACCATATCCACCGTACCAACCCCTACCACCATGAGCACTGGCTGAGCTAGCCATCCCTGCAAGCATGACTCCAGTAAGCAGGCATATTAGTATTTTTTTCATATAGAACCCCATTCATAAAGGCATTAAGCCCTTTCTTACATAACGGATCAGCTTTGAGGTGGGTTGACGCTTCTAAATTAAATACTTTCGTAAGTATTTATAACCAAGGCTTATGGAAGTTTTTTCTTTCGACAAGCTTCAGAGCAATATTTGACCAATTCCCAATTTTTAGCCCAGGATTTTCTCCAAGTCATTTCCTTTTTGCAGACAACGCAAATCTTACTTGGAAGAAAACTTTTATTTCCCTTATGTGTTGTCTTCATGAGCACTCTTAAAGGATGTCGAGCTGATTCAGAATCTTTTGGGCATGCAGCACAATTTCTTTTTGATCTTCATCACTAATTCTTTTGAGGTTGGCCGTCATTAACTTAGTACGCGGGCTCGCTTCAAATTGAGCGCGATGCTTGATCAAAAAGTTCCAATACAAAGTTGTGACTGGGCATGCCTCTTCCCCATAACGTATCTCAGGCTTGTATTTACATGAGGCGCAATAATTACTCATACGCTTGATGTACGCCCCGCTCGCTATATAGGGCTTGCTAGTAAACCGCCCGCCATTCGCAAATAAGGCCATTCCAGCCGTATTAGGCAGCTCCACCCACTCAATCGCATCTACGTAAATCGCCAAATACCAATCACACACTTCTTGAGGCAGGATTTCAGCTAGAAGTGCAAAGTTTCCTGTCACCATTAAACGCTGAATATGGTGAGCATAGCCATATTGCAATGTTTGACCAATAGCATCTTTCATGCAAGCCATCTGGGTTTGCCCAGTCCAATACCATTTGGGTAATGAGCGCTGATGCTGATAGTAGTTATCTTGCGCCATCTTAGGCATATCAAGGTAATACATACCCCGAACAAATTCACGCCAACCCAATATTTGTCGAATGAATCCTTCGATTGTCGATAGATCTAAAGCATATTTTTTCCAAGCAATGATGACCGCATCAATCACCTCGCGAGGATTCAGTAGCTTTAGGTTTAATGCGCTCGACAAAATTGAATGCCATCCAAATGGAGTATCCATCCACATAGCATCTTGATAAATGCCAAAGTTTCTGAGGCGGTATTCGACAAAATACTCAAGGGCTTGGAGAGCCTGGTTTCTCGTAACGGGCCAGTTAAATGAACCCAAAGATCCAGGATGATCTGGGTAAGTCTTTGCAACGAATGCCAATACTTCTTTGGTAATCGCATCCACTTCAAACGCCGCAGGAGCATCGATGATGCCAGGCCCCTTTTTCGGATAGGGCTTGCGATTATCTTGATCGAAGTTCCACTGACCACCCTCGGGGTTACCATCAGCATCTATCAACACATGGTGCTTCTTACGCATTAGGCGGTAAAAGTACTCCAGCCTGAGTTCTTTTTTGCCTGCAGTCCACTCCACAAACTCTTGGCGCGAGCAATAGAAATGCTCATCCTCAAGCATCTCTAGCTCAATATTGAGCTCTTTTGCTAATGCCTCAATCGCCTGCTTGAGACGCCATTCACCAGGCTCAATACAAACTAAATGCTTTACCTTCTTTTGCAGAATATGCTCTTTGAGAACCTCGACAATAGGCAGATGCGAACCTTGAACGTAGGTCAGTGGATATTCCAGCTTTTTAAGCTCTACTGCAAAGTGGCGCATTGCCGAAAGAAATAAAGCAATTTTGGCTTTATGCGACCAAACATACTGAGCCTCATTAGCCGATTCAATCATGATGATTTCATCGGCTTGAGGATCAAAGCTTCGTAATGCGGCGCTCTGCAAATCAAGTTGATCCCCTAAAATCAGAACTAAGCGCTCAGACTCCGTGGTTTGCTGCTTGATTTTCTGCTTGATTTGCTGCTTCATTTATTTTTGTATTGAGTGGGGCAATAGGCTCGAGTCACATCTTCACTACGTAAAGCGCTATGTTTTGTTGCTCGTCCAGTTACCCGCTTGCGCCAAAGTTCAAAGGAGCTGCGTTTTAGCTCTTTGCGCATAATGGCAATCACCTGAGGCTCACCTAGACCAAAGGTCTTCTCAATCGCATCAAATGGCGTGCGATCCTCCCAAGCCATTTCAATGAGGCGAGATAAATCGGGTTCTGCGAGAGTCTTGGGGGCTAGTTTTGGCACCCTGCAAGTTTAAGACTTATTCAATAAACTAGCTTGAGACTATGATTGGAAAAATTCGTCAAAAACTGATTTCTCAAGAGGTCCCAGCAATACAAAAGCCGGCGGTAATCATTTGCCCTATCTGTGATCGGCCCATCCCAGATTCACAGAAAGATGCACACCATCTCATCCCCAAATCTAAGGGTGGAAAAACCACTGAATACCTTCACCGTATTTGCCATAAGCAAATACATGCCTTGTTTACCGAATCTGAGTTAGCCCAGCAATATCATCATGCCCAGATCCTAAGAGAACATCCGGAGATGAAGAAATTTATTCAATGGGTAAAAGGCAAGCCCAATTCTTTTTATGAAAAAACCCGCAAGAGCACGCGCTTGAAAGGCTCTAGTTAAGTATTTACCTTGCCCTATTTAAGTGCATTAAAGAGTCTAATAGACTTATTAGCGACTCAAGAACCTTTTCTTAAAAGGCTGTCGAAGAGATTTCAATAAAAACCCCTCTTTGGTGCATGAGTTTTTGAACTTGTGCAAACCTAAATATCGTTCTAATTATTAAAACCTAAGATACGTTATGCGTATAAAAATTACAAAAAGCCTGGTATTACCGGCCCAAATACTCGAGACCGAAAGCATTCCTGAGGCACTGTTTCCTGAGGGAGATTACCTTGCCAACCTCACCCCCGATGGGAAGATTGAGGTGATTAATACGCGGAAAATAAAAGCCCTTTTTTCCTTCTCGCAATTTAGAGAAAGAATCTCGCTAGGTGAATTTATTGTGATGGAGGCTTGAGATCGGATTTCAGCGAGATAAATCCAGGCTTACTACTACCGCCGTCATTGCAGAAACAGATTCAAAAGCTTTTGAATTAACACCGCTGGTATCAATATCCTCCCAGTTGAACTCCAAGGAGAAATGGGCAGACTCGACGATGAGCTCATAACTAGTCGATACCTTATTGCTCTCACCTCCCTTTAGCTCGTCACTTACAGGAACGCGTAAGGACTCGATGGTAGCAATTAATGTGCTCACTTCATTACCGGTTAACTCTCGGGTTCGCAGTACATCATCCGTACGCTTAATAGAAATCTTGGAGACCTCGTCAATCGTTACCTCGTATTGATTAAGCCCCAGATCTTCCCAAATTGTTAATTCCAGAGCAATTGGATATGTTTTCATCAATCTACCTCGTCAACATGGGGTTCGTCAAAATGCGTCTTGTGAGGCCTGAGCTTAACTGCCAGCTGAGTCCATTTACTTTGATGAATTCGGTAGTCGCAATGTTCAGCGTGATTCTCTAGTAAGCCAAAAATGATGGTAGTTGGAATTTTGCAATGAAGGCACCGATAGGCATGCTGATGTTCTTCAATCTTTTCTTGGGGATAGTCGATATAAAACGGTTTCATTACCAACCCCTCTATCTAGATCAGGCCAATAAGACGATATTACACCTGGGTATTAACAAAAGGGGAAACATTTAAGGAATGCTAGCCCTCGAGTTCACCCTCCCACTTGGAGATAACGGCCGTTGCCAGGCCATTCCCCAATACATTGGTTGCTGAACGCGCCATATCCAAGAAGTGATCTACCCCAAGGATCAATAGGACACCTGCTTCAGGCAAATTAAATTGGGACAGGGTTGCGGCAATGACCACCAAGGAGGCTCGCGGCACACCTGCTATCCCCTTTGAAGTAATCATTAACACTAGTAACATCAATAGCTGCTGGCTGAGCTCCATCTCAATGCCGTAGACCTGCGCAATAAAGATCGCAGCAAATGTGCAATACATCATTGAGCCATCTAAGTTAAATGAATACCCCACCGGCAAAACGAAGGAAGCAATTTTGTTTTTACAGCCAAAGCGCTCCACTCTTTCTAAAGTCATTGGATAGGCCGCCTCTGAACTCGCAGTGGTAAATGCAAGTAAGGCGGGTTCTCGCAACATCTTCACTAAAGTCCAAGTACGATTTTTTAATACCAAGGAGCTAATCAGAATGATGACGATCCATAAGGTGAAAATAGCAGCATAAAAACTCAGCATGAATTTTCCATAGGTCATTAATATGCTGACACCATTCTCAGCAATGACAGAGGAAACCGCCGAGAAGACTGCGATAGGGGCCATTTTCATAACTGCGGTCGTAATCTTTAACATGATGTGAGAGAGCATATCCAGATTACGAATGAACTCATCCGCTCGGGAACCCATGCCTGCTGCGCCAACCCCAAAGAAAACAGCAAAAACTACGATCTGTAAGATCTCGTTTTTAGCCATCGCATCAAAGATGCTGACCGGGAAAATATGTCTCACAAAATCTGGGAAATTTAAGCTAGCTTTATTTAGCCCCGTATTCGCTGCGATCTCTGGCAGGGTTAAGTCCACACCAATACCTGGCTTCAGAATATTGACCATGACCAAGCCAAGCAGTAAAGAAACTAGCGACATGGAAATAAACCAAGAGAAGGTTTTCAGACCCACTCTACCGATAGTTGAGGCATCACCCATTTTGGCTATACCAACAACCAAGGTGGCAAATACCAAGGGAGCAATGATCATCTTAATCAAACGCAAAAAGACATCTGTCAAGATTGAGATGTAAAGGACGTACTGATCGGGGAAAGAAGTTCCTGCGCCGTACAAGTTGACAAGATAGCCAACCAAGACACCTAAGACCATCGCCCCTAGAATAAAGTTGGTTAGCTTTTTAGAGTTCATGGATGACCTAATAAATGGGGGAACAGGGAGATTCTACCCATCTTTAGACCCCTCAGGGTATCAACTTAGAATGCAGAAACCTGTATCCGTCGATAATCATCAACTAAACATACTTTAGAGAAAATTAATATGCTCCCTTGTATTGAGTTGGAAACCAGCCCGAATCCTACAGCCGCCGTTATCTGGTTACACGGCCTTGGAGCAGACGGCAATGATTTTGTACCCATCATTCCCGAATTAAAGCTAGCTGCATGCCCTGGCATTCGCTTTGTATTTCCTAGCGCCCCAAGCATGCCCGTCACCGTTAATGGTGGCTACGTCATGCCAGCTTGGTATGACATCATTGGCAGGAATCTGACGGATCAGGAAGATGCCGCAGGCATTCAAAAATCGGCAGCGGCGATTGTTCGGCTAATAGAAAAAGAGGCTGAGCGCGGGATTGCCTATGACAAGATTGTTTTGGCTGGTTTTTCGCAAGGGTGTGCAATGGCCTTGCATATTGGCTTACGTTTTCCACACAGACTTGCCGGCATTATTGCCCTATCAGGCTACCTACCCTTAGCGATGACTGCCAATATTGAGAAGCATGCAGCCAATGCTAAGGCACTGGTCTTTATGGCACATGGCACTTATGATCCAGTGGTGACTCTTGATCGCGCCCAAGCATCGCATGCCTTACTAGAGAAAATGGGTTATCAAGTAGATTGGAATGAATACCCCATGGAACACTCCGTTAATCATGAAGAGCTCATGGATATCTCGCGCTTCTTACAAGAAGTATTAGCGGCTAAATAAGCCCGTCCGAAATTAACTTGACACTGGCAATCAGCAAAAAGAATCTCACTGATCGGTAATACCATTTCATTGAGATTCTTTTGGCTAGATAAAAGCCGAAGTAGACCCCTACCGGTACGCAAGGCAATAAGATGATTGAGGTTGCCAGCTGCCGGTAATTTAGCAGGTCCAAATAGGCATAGGGCCTAGCTTCCCAAAGTTAATAATTGTAAAAAAGACCCCCAGTGTCGAGGTGTAAACCATCGGCATGAGTTTCTCTCTGAGCATATACACCGTAATCGGTGGGCCGCCAATATGCGCAACAAAAGAAGTGAAGCCAGACGTTAGACCCATTAGACGCCCAAGCCAAGGGTAAGACTTTGTCTCTTTCAGATCCATTTTCGACATGGCGAGATTCTGAATCAGAAAGAGCAATGTAAAAATACCAATTGATAGAGTTAATACCTTAGGCGTGATAGTGGTGAAGAAAAACATTCCCAATAAAAGGCCCGCTATCGCTGGTGGAATAATGATCTTGAGAATACGCCAATTGGCATTACGAATAAATCGACCTAAGCCAACCAAATCAATCGCAATCAATAGCGGCAACAAGATTGCAAGAGCTTCGTTAATACTAGATTGACTGGCCATTAAGGGCAAAGAGAGAATGCCAAGCCCAGCTCCGAAGCCGCTTTTAGATATACCGACAATGATGACGCTAATTACCGCGCACACAAAAAATATCAAAGAATGTGCGTGAAAAGATTGCGTCAAAGATGTCAAGAGTAAATCAAGCATCCAGCGATCTTACCAAGCTATGAATAAGTAGACGGCAGCTACGGCCATAAAGCCTGTAGCTAGCCATCCGAGAATCCTCATGCTCAAAGAGGCGACATGAACCCCCATCACCGACTGTTTTGATGACAAAAACATAATAGCCACCATGAGTGGTACAGCGACAATCCCATTGATTACCGCACTCCAAAACAAGGCTTTCATCGGACTAATGGGTGAGTATTGAATCGCTAGGGCAACCAACAGGCTCAAGGCAATGATGGCGTAAAACTTGCTTGCTTGAGCAGCGCTATCTTCCAGGCTAGAGCGCCAGCCAAACACTTCTGACAAAGCATAGGCAGCCGAGCCAGCAAGAACCGGTACACCCATCAGCCCGACGCCCAAGATCCCCAGCGCAAAAAGCAGAAAGGTAAACTCGCCGGCAAGTGGTCTTAATGCCGATGCAGCCTCGGCCGCGGTATTGATGTCACGTACACCGGCAGCATAGAGGGTCACTGCCGTAGCGAGAATAATGCAGTACGCAGCCACATTGGAGTACAACATGCCGCTCCAAGTATCCCAACGAATTCTTCTGAGCTCCGCTGTCACCACCTCAGGATTTTTCTGTTCAAGCAGACTGGGCTGACCACGCAAGTTCATATCCTCCACTTCCTGAGAGGATTGCCAAAAAAATAAATAAGGACTAATGGTAGTGCCAAAGATCCCGACCACTACTGCAGCCGAATCCGCACTCCAGGTCAACTGAGGAAAGAAGGTACTCCAGATCACATCACCCCAAGAAATATGAACCGTAAAAAGCACGGCACCATACGCTAGCAGGGACAGGGATAACCACTTCAAAAAGAAAACATAGTGGCGATAAGGAATCAGTATTTGCAATGCTAGGGTCAACAATACAAAGATGCCGGTCATGATATGCCAATTAATGCCCGTAACCAATTGTGCAACCTCACCCATTGCAGCAATATCTGCAGCGATATTCAACACATTTGCAATCAACAGCAAAAAAACTAGAGTTACCAATACAGCCGGCGGAAAAGCCAATTTCATATTGGCAGATAAACCACGGCCAGTCACCCTGCCGATACGAGCGCATAAGACTTGAATGGTCGACATCAAAGGATATGCAAAGGGCATTGTCCAAAGCATATTTAGGCCAAATTGCGCACCCGCTTGAGAATAAGTGACGATCCCACTAGGATCATCATCCGCCACACCCGTAACCAATCCCGGACCTACCCGAGATAAAGGATGTTGCTTAATGCGGACCCAGATTTCAGAGAGATTCATATGGGTTGCAGTGAAAGGAGCATCCTTTGAGTGTAGCCTTTACCAGATAGTTTAAGTTTCAGAGTTTCTTGCTAAAACTATATTGAGCAAACGCTTGCTCAGCCACATTAAACCACTGCGCTTCCATGTTTCTAAATGCGCGGTAGTCCTCAAAAATCTTTTTGAATTGCGGATTCTTCGCAGACTCCTCGGCATAGGTTTCTTGGCTTGCTTTAAAACACGCATCCAGGATAGAAGTATTAAACTTGCGGAGTACAGCACCATTTTGCAAAAGACGTTGCAATGCAGGTGGATTCAACGCATCGTACTTTGCGCACATATCAGTATGCGCTTCGAAACAAGCCGCCTCCCATGCTGCCTGATAGGCAGGCGGTAAAGAATCCCACTGCTTTTTATTGACCAAGAAAGAAAGTCCAGCGGCACCCTCCCAGAAGGCGGGGTAGTAGTAATTCTTGGCTACCTTTGCTAGACCTAACTTTTCATCGTCATAGGGTCCAACAAATTCAGCAGCATCAATTGTGCCTTTTTCCAGAGCCGAATAAATCTCACCGGCCGGAAGCTGTTGTGGCACTACACCAAGCTTTGCAAGCACCTGCCCTGCAAATCCGGCGATACGGAATTTCAGGCCCTTGAGGTCTTCTGGTGATTTAATTTCTTTTCGAAACCATCCACCCATTTGCGTGCCAGTTTGGCCGCCCAAGAAATTCACAATGTTGTAACTGGCATAGAGTTCGCGCATTAATTTCATACCATTACCATGCAGCATCCAAGCAGATTGTTGGCGAGCAGTTAAACCAAATGGTGCAGCAGTATCGAAGATAAAAGCACTATTTTTACCAAGGTAGTAATAGCTCGCAGTGTGCCCGCACTCTACAGTGCCATTTTGTACAGCATCCAATACCTGAAGCGCTGGAACTACTTCACCAGCTGCAAATACCTTGACGTTAAATTTTCCGTCAGTAGCCTTACGCAAAGCGTTAGCGAATACCTCAGGAGTACCAAATAAAGTATCTAATGATTTAGGGAAGCTTGAAACCAGACGCCAATTTAGAGTTGGTAAACTTTGTGCAATCGACGGTGCAGCTAAGGCTGCAGCTCCGGCACCAATAGTGGCTTTCTTTAAAAATGAACGTCTTTGCATTTCCGTCACCCCTTTAAAAAATAATAAATTTTTTATATCAAGACTATTTTTTGAGTCTGTATTGATTGTCTTGCTTTATTTTCCACCAACGGTCATTGAGCCCAGCAAAATCGATCCCGTTTCTTTAGTGCCACGAATAAGAGTATCACTGCCAATTAGCTGGATATCCATCAGCATATCGCGTAGATTACCAGCGATGGTAACCTCTTCAACAGGGTATTGAATGACTCCATTCTCAACCCAGTAACCAAATGCGCCTCGTGAATAATCACCTGTCACGTAATTGACCCCCTGCCCCATTAATTCTGTAACCAATAAACCGGTGCCCATTTCTTTTAATAGTGCAGGTAAGCCGCCCTTAGGCGTTTTCTTACTTTGTAAAGTCAGGTGATGTGACCCACCAGCATTACCGGTGGTTTTCATGCCTAACTTGCGAGCAGAATAAGTCGATAAAAAATAACCTTCGAGTATTCCTTTGTTCACCACTGTTCTGGCAGAAGTTTTCACACCCTCCTCATCAAATGGTGCACTACCAGTCATTGACTTTAGATGCGGATCTTCAAACAAGCTGATATGTTTGGGCAATACTTGCTTACCCAAGCTATCGAGTAGAAAGCTGGAGCGGCGATAAAGAGCGCCGCCTGAAACAGCTTGCACTAGGCCGCCCAATAAACCCGCAGCGAGGGGCGCTTCAAAGATCACCGGGCAACGTCGAGTTGTTAGAGATCTGGCCTTGAGACGTGACAAGGCTCGCTGAGCTGCATACGTTCCGATTGCAGCAGGATCGGCCAATTCCTCGGGAATGCGAGAGCTGGAATACCAATCGTCACGTTGCATATGAGCCTTCTTGCCACCTTCGCTAGCGATTGGCGCACAAGAAATATAGTGACGAGAAAAAGGATAGCCACCCATAAATCCATGCGATGTTCCCATCATGAAATGCGCATGATGCGCGGATACCGATGCGCCATCACTATTCTGAATTTGTTTGCTCACTGAAAATGCAGCGCCCTCAGCACTACGTGCGATTTCTACTGCACCGGCTGCATCAATATTCCATGGATGAAACAAATCTAAATCCAGCGGATTTTTTTCTAAGAGATCCTTCTCAGCCGGGCCAGCACACAAATCTTCTGCAGTATGTTGTGCAATGTGATAGGCGGCATCTACCGTTGCCTTTAATGATGCTTTAGAGAAATCGCTAGTGCTGGCGTTACCGCGGTGATGACCCAAAAATACGGTGACCCCCACTTGCTTATCCAGACTTTGCTCGATCGTCTCAACCTCACCCTTACGAACGGTAACGGAGAGGCCTTGACCCTCTGAAACCTCCGCTACGGCATCTGAGGCACCCCTTCTTTTGGCCTCTTTAAGCATGAAATCGATGATTTCTTGAAACTGGTTGGATGTGTATGTAAACATACCCTAATAATAGCTAGAATAGAAACATGAAGCATACAGAAGCCCTGAAACGAAACAGCCCTAACGAGGTCAAAATTGGCCTCATTTCCATCTCAGATCGCGCCAGCAAAGGCGTCTATCAGGATGAAGGCATTCCTGCCCTACAAACCTGGCTTTTGAAGGCCATTAGTAATCCCTGTGTTTTTCATGAACGCCTCATTGCCGATGAGTCCGAAGCCATTACCGAGTCGATCGTTGAGCTTGTGGATGAACTAGGTTGCGACCTCGTTCTAACTACAGGGGGTACTGGCCCCTCCAGAAGAGATGTCACCCCTGAGGCCACCCGTGAAGCCGGCACTCGTGAGATGCCTGGTTTTGGCGAACAAATGCGTCAGATTAGCCTAAGTTTTGTGCCGACTGCGATTCTATCTAGACAGACGGCTGTCCTCAGAGAAATTGAGGGTCATGCCGCCCTGGTCATTAACCTGCCCGGACAACCTAAGGCAATTGCAGAGACGCTTGAAGGCCTGAAAGACGAGAACGGTAAATCGATTGTTCCCGGCATCTTTGCAGCAGTGCCTTACTGCATTGATTTAATTGGCGGCCCATATATCGAAACTGATGAAACCGTCATTAAAGTCTTCAGACCGAAGAGTGCTCTTAAGAAAACTTGATCTCAACTGCTTGGAGAAGATACACAAAAGGTCCGCAATGCAGACCTTTATCTTTTGATGCGCCCATAAGATTACTGAGGTAAGGGTACGATAAATTTCTCGCGGTAGTACTTCAGCTCTTCGATGGACTCTTCAATATCTGCCAAAGCAGTATGGGCCTGATTCTTGGTGAAGCCTTTCACCAACTCAGGATGCCAACGCTTGCAGAGCTCTTTCAAAGTAGATACATCAATATTTCGATAGTGAAAGTAAGCCTCTAACTTTGGCATATATTTCGCCATAAAGCGTCTATCTTGACCAATCGTATTACCGCACATTGGAGCAATACCAGCCTTAATATATTTTTTCAAGAAGGCAATGCATTCTGCCTCCGCCGTTGCCTCATCTAAAGTGGATGCCTTCACTTTATCGATCAAACCAGATCGCCCATGCGTACCTTTATTCCAGGCATCCATAGCATCTAAAACAGCATCTTCCTGATGCACTACCCAGACCGGTGCTGTGGCGATGGTATTGAGGTGGGCGTCCGTCACAATGATGGCAATTTCCAGAATCCGTTCGGTTTCCGGGTTTAGACCTGACATCTCCATATCTACCCAAATCAGGTGCTCATTCGCTGGCGCTGCCTTGGATGCTGGTGTGGCTGTAGTGTTAGTTTGCTCGCTCATATCTATAATGATCTCATGACATTCACAATTGTTTTTCTAATTGCCTTTATTGCTAGCTTTGGCTTACGCCATTGGCTCTCCCAACGTCAAATTCGCTATGTGGCGCAGCATCGTAATGCTGTCCCCGCAGATTTTGCCGAAAAAGTGACTTTAGCCGAACATCAAAAAGCAGCTGACTACACTATCGCTAAATTACGTCTTGGCATTTTAGAGAATGGAGTCAGCGCTATTATTTTAATTGGCTTCACCTTATTAGGTGGCCTACAAATTCTGAACATAGCATTACTGCAATTTTTGGGTGAAGGTATTACTCAACAAATTGCCCTGCTGGTTTCAGTCGTGATCATTTCTGGCGTGATTGACATGCCCTTCTCCTGGTACAAGCAGTTCCATTTAGAGGAACGCTTTGGGTTTAACCGTATGGGGAAAAAACTATTCTTCACGGATATGTTTAAAGGAATGGCAGTGGGCGGCGCGATTGGCATTCCACTACTGTGGGTCATTCTGACTTTAATGTCTAAGGCTGGTGAGTTATGGTGGCTTTGGGCGTGGGCAGTGTTGACAGCATTTAGCTTGCTCATGCAGTGGATCTTCCCAACTTTTATCGCACCACTCTTCAATAAGTTTCAAGCCTTAGAAGATGGTCCTTTAAAAACACAGATTGAAGCGCTACTAAAACGCTGTGACTTTGCGAGTCAAGGCCTGTTTGTGATGGATGGCAGTAAACGTAGCGCTCACGGCAATGCATTCTTTGCCGGTATGGGTAAAGCTAAGCGCATTGTATTTTTTGACACCTTGATTGAGAAACTTAATCCAGGCGAAGTCGAGGCGGTGCTCGCCCATGAACTTGGTCATTTCAAGTGTAAACATATTCGTAAACGCCTCCTGGTCTCATTCGCCCTCAGTTTTGCGATGTTTGCTCTATTGGGTTGGATCAGCACCAAGGTCTGGTTCTACACAGACTTAGGCGTAATGCCTAACCTCAATGGTTATAACGGTGGCCTCGCATTGGCACTCTTTATGCTGGTCTCACCTGTATTTAGTTTTTTCTTCACACCACTTTCTAGCCTAGCCTCTCGTAAGCATGAGTACGAGGCAGATGGGTTTGCCGCTGAGAAATCTTCCGCAAAAGATTTAATTGCGGCACTAGTGAAGCTATATCAAGATAATGCCTCGACCCTCACGCCCGATCCGATCTATACCGCTTTTTATAGCTCACATCCGCCTGCGCCCTTGCGCATTGCTAACTTACAGCGGTTTAGCTCATAACGATGGAGCAATTTCATGCGCTATTGATTGCCTCCTACGGAAGGCATTATTTAGCGCAGCGTTTAATTGCAGATGCTGCTGATCAAGAATCACCTGATGGTCCATTAATACAAGTCAGCACTCCAGCTAAGCAACATATTGGCGCTGTGGGTGACCGTATGTTGCTTGAGATGACTTCGGCCGATCAAGCCCGCATTATTCAAATTGAACCCCGAGAAAATCTTCTCTATCGCTCAGATGCGTTTAAGAGCAAGCTAATTGCCTCAAATGTGGATCAAATCTTGGTGGTACTTGCCACTCAGCCTGCCTTCTCACCCGATCTTTTGGGTAGAGCAGTGGTGGCTGCTGAAGCTAATCAAATTGGTCTACATATTTTGCTCAACAAGTGTGACCTTACAGATAATTTAGAACACGCACGTAAAATTATCGCGCCCTATGCTCGCATGGGATATCAAGTCAGCGAAGTCTCTGCCAAATTTGATCCAGCCTCAATCGATTCATTACAGTCTGCCCTGCAGGGCAAGGTCTCTGTCTTTGTAGGCCAATCAGGCATGGGCAAGTCCAGTCTATTAAATGCCTGGATACCGAATGCTGCCGCACTGACCCAAGAATATTCAGTTCGCTTAGATACCGGCAAACACACTACTACTGCATGCCGTTATTTTGAATTGCCTGAGGCTTGGGGCAGAGATGCGACAGGCAAGCTTGGCGCCCTCATTGATTCACCAGGCTTTCAGGAGTTTGGTTTGGCGCACATGTCTGTTAGTGAATTGCAGCATGCCTTTAGGGAATTTAAAGACTTGCTAGGTAAGTGCCGCTTTCATAACTGCGCGCATTTGACTGAGCCAGATTGTGCAGTAAGAGAAGCAGTAGATAGAAATGAAATAGCGCCAGAAAGACTGGCGCTATTTAGACAGCTGCACTCGGATTCAAAAACAGCTGATGTACAAATTCAGGGAATTAGCCAAGCCAAAGAGCGATGGTCAGCATTATCAACAAAGCCATCCAAGCGATAACGAGACGCCACACCAATCCGACTGCAGAGCGCATGGTTCGTTCAGTAGGCTCAAGACCTACTTCATAAATAACTGGTTCACCTGCTTCGGCCATGCGTAAGGCTTCATCACTATCAGGCTCACTCATTGGCTCACCAAGGCGGACGCCCAATGCACCACTACCTGCTGCCAAAATTACTGCAGACAAAGAGTCTGACCATTTTTGGGTGAGATAGCGCCAGCCATATACAGCACCCTCGAAGTTACCCACAATGGCAAAGCCCATTGCGGTAATGCGCGCAGGAACCCAATCCAAAACGTAGAAGAAATGACGAGCGGATTCGCTGAGATTAAGGTCGCCACGCTCTGACCAACGTTGAGAGGCAATATCAGCCAAGCGGTAAAGCACAACACCTGCTGGACCCATTGGCATCATGAACCAGAACAGTACGCCAAACACGTGATGGTGTGAACCAATAATGGCGCGCTCTAGCGCCAAAGAAATCACTTCTGTCTCTGAGAGATTGGAGGTATCCAATTCTGAGCCATACCATTCACCCAAAGCAGCACGAGCTGCAGGTAAATCATGCGCTTCAATTGCTTCATGCACTGCAGTAAAAGAATGGCTGAACTGACGGAAGCCAAAAAACAAATAAGCGATGACGATGTTCCAAAGAAAACCTAAGATTGGATAAGTCACCATGCAAGTGACATACACAATGAAGACTAAGAAAGTAGGTAGTATGAAGGCTACTAAGCAAGCCATGCGAGCACCGATAGGGCTTGCACCGTCTTCAGTCTTGCCACCGAACTCGGCGGCGACCCAGTCTAACCAGCGAGCACATACACGTGCAATCCAATGGCTTGAAGTCACTGGGCGGTATTGCTCAGCAATAAGGGCGAAGAGAATAGAAAAGAAAGTCATACTTTTAATAAATGATAAAGGTTACGCAACATCCCCGCAGTGGCACCCCAAATAAAGCGGTTCTCATAAGGCATTGAATAAAAACGTCGTCCACCCTGCTCACTTTGCCACAATCTGACCTGATGATTGGCGGGATCCAACAAAAAACTCAGCGGCACCTCAAATACATCAGCCACCTCAAACTCATCTAAGACATATTCTGCCTGAGCTTGGACCAATCCTACTACTGGGGTGACGCTATAGCCAGAAACCGTTAAATACTGTGGCAAATGACCAATAATCTCCACTCGCCCAGGATCCAACCCGATTTCTTCTTTGCTCTCACGCAAGGCGGTGTCATTAGGGCTTTGATCCTCAGGATCCATACGACCCCCTGGAAAACTAATTTGGCCTGCATGATCGCGCAAATGATTGGTTCTTTGCGTTAGCAATACGGATAGGCCATCTTCCTTTAACAGCAGAGGAATCAGCACTGCTGCTTTGGTCACTTTTCCTACGGCTTGCCGCTTAGCAATAATGTCAGCAGCAATCACATGACGGTTTTCATCGGTAATCTCTGGCTCCCATTGAGGGGGTGAGCTCAGCCTAGCCCTTAAACCAGCTGGCTCCAAAAATTCTGGTGCTACCTTTTTTTCAGCCGAGCACACTGCATGAATCGGAATTGCTTGCGCATCAAATCCTGGAGGTGCAGCAACGTTGATTGCATTATCTTCAGGTGTTGAGTTCTTGGGCATATTCATATTCTAAGGCAACAAAAAAGGCGACCGAGGCCGCCTTTTTAAATCAAGCCAGCATTAATTATGCGGCTGGAGTTGCTACTGCTACTTTACGTGCAGGAAGCTTCTCTTTAATACGTGCAGACTTACCTGAACGATCGCGCAAGTAGTACAACTTAGCACGACGTACATCACCGCGACGCTTCACTTCAATGCTAGCGATCAATGGTGAGTAAGTTTGGAATGTACGCTCTACACCTTCGCCAGATGAAATCTTACGAACGATAAAGCTGGAATTGAGTCCGCGATTGCGCTTTGCAATCACAACACCTTCAAACGCCTGTGTACGCTTACGCGCACCTTCAACAACGTTCACACCAACAACTACTGTATCGCCAGGAGCAAAGCTAGGCAAAACCTTGTTAGCACTTAAGCGAGCAATTTCTTCTTGCTCAATTTTTTCAATTAAATTCATTTTCAATCCTTAAACATCGTATTAGCGTTTAATCCCGAGATCTAAATCAACGGACCTAACAGAGGATGCAGTTAAAACAATTTCACTAAACCAAAAAACTAAACCACCTATTCACCACTGCACACTACTGAAAGTATTTACAGAGAGCGAAGAAATTGTTCATCTTCTCGGGTTAGCAACCCTTTGGCTCTGGCCGATTCAATTAAGTCCGGCCTTAACCTGAACGTCAGCTCTAAAGACTTCTGCCGACGCCAATCCGCTATTTTAGCGTGATGTCCGCCCAAAAGCACGTCCGGGACGGATAAATTTTCATATATTTCAGGGCGGGTGTAGTGCGGATAGTCCAAAAGACCGTTCATAAAGCTATCCTGAGTGGCAGATTCGCCATCCCCAAGCGCCCCTGGGATCAATCGAATGACCGCATCCATCATGGCCATAGCGGGGATTTCGCCCCCAGAAAGCACAAAATCACCGATAGAAAGCTGTAAATCAACGTTTCGGTCAACAAAACGTTGGTCAATAGCCTCATATCGACCACAAATAAAGCTCAAATTGCCGTAACCCAGGATATCTGCCGCGATCTTCTGAGAAAAACGCTCACCCTGGGGTGCCAATAAGCAAATTGGGCCTGATTTGATGTTTGCCGCCTGATGGGCTGCCGTAATTCCGGCGACCGTATCTTCTAAGGGCTTGGCCATCATCACCATGCCAGGTCCGCCGCCATAAGCACGGTCGTCTACGGTTTTACGAGGATCAGAGCAAAAGTTACGAGGATTCCAAAGATGAACGCTGGCCAATGATTGTTCACATGCGCGACCAGTAATGCCCCACTGCGTTAAGGCAGAGAACATTTCAGGGAACAAGGTAACAACATCAAAGCGCATATCGGTAATTATTTTTGAAATTAATCTTTGCGTTCTTATTGCCAGTCAGACTGCCAATCAAGCGTAATCGTTTTATTGGGTAGGTCTACGTTTTGCACCACTTCCTTTACAAAGGGCACTAAGTACTTGATCGTCTTCGTTGATGCATCACCAATAGTAATAACACCATGAGCGCCATTCTCGGTAACATCAATCACTTCACCAAGCACTTCGCCTTGCAAATTTACTGCATTGCAGCCAATCAGATCAACCCAATAATAGGAATCACTTTCCGCTTTTGGAAAAGCGTCGCGCGCCACTAGGATGCGAGAACCTTTTAACGCGAGCGCCTGATCACGATCAGTTACCCCATCCAGAGTAAGCACCACATTACCACTATGCATCTTGGCGCTTTTCACTTTGTATTGAGTCAAAGACGCTTGCTCTGTATATACAGAAACGCCTGCATCCCGACGAGGGATAAGAGATAGCCAAACGGACTTAGAAGAGAGAAGTGCTACAGGTTCTGGTGAGTGAGGCCTAACCTTCACTTGTCCCTGCAAACCTTGCGCCTCAGAGATGGCGCCAAGTTCAATCAATTCATCTAGGGAAGGCGTACTCATTTGCAATGACACCTTATTTTCCCAAAATAAAAACTACTAGAAATTCTGTCACTAAAAGCTTCATCACATCGATGAAGCTTTTAGCAATCGAATATTAAACAGCTGGATTGTTTTTGATCAAACGAACTACTGTTGGGGAAATCTGCGCGCCAACACCAGTCCAGTAAGTCAAACGGTCTTGAGCAATACGCATTGCTTGCTCAGTTGCCGCTGCTTGTGGGTTGAAGTAACCGATACGCTCGATAAAGTTCGAGTCACGACGGTTGCGTTTATCAGTAGCAACAATGCTGTAAAAAGGGCGCTTCTTAGAACCGCCGCGTGCCAGTCGAATGACGACCATACTTATTCCTTAAAATCTAAAATGAAAACAGGTTGATTACAACCCAATGAAATTTCTACAAAAAACCTTGGGCTCCAGCTCACCAAATAAAGATAAGGTAGAGCGGAAAACCTCATATTCTAGACGAAAACCCCTACTTCTTCCACCTATTTAAGCATCTAAGACAGTAGAATAGAGTGTGTACTTAGATAAAATATACATTAAAAACAATAACTTAGGTAAATATGGTCCTTAAATCCAGACTTTTAGACTTCCTCAGAAGACCTTCAAAAGGGTTCTTTATGACACTTTCTTGCCTGAGTCTTGGACTTTTAAGCGGCTGCGCAAACGTCATCCCTCCATGTGGAGCCAAAATAAGCCCGCCAAGCAGCGAACTCAAAAATACCAAATGGGAGCTGACCCGCTGGAACTTACCCCCCAATAGCAATGGAGAGGTGCGTACCCGTCAAATTCCGCAAGGCGATGCCAGCAACCCGATTCAAATCATTTTTGATGCTAGCGGACAACGGCTGAGCGGCTCGACAGGATGCAATCGGTTTACTGCAACCCTTGATGAAGACGCCCGCGGTTTTTCTCTCAAGCAAATCGCTAGCACCAAGATGGCTTGCAGCCCACAGCGCATGGAATTGGAAAATGATTTCCTCTACGAATTAAATGACTATCGCAGCATTGTGCGCAATGGCGATCAATTACTAATGATCGGCACCGATCGTGAAGTACTCAGCTTTACTCAAAAACCAAACAACAATAAATAAGCTTCACATTATTCATTAGCAATATCATTGAAAGATTCATGAAAAAATCCAAACTTCTTTTTTGCGCACTCGGATTACTCATTCCCGGCAGCGGCCTCAATTGTTTGTATCTACAAGGGCTTAAATCTTTTTGGGCATGGGTTCAGCTATTTGCCTTGATAGGTGGCGCAGTAGGCTGGGTCATTCTCAAGGACACCCACTTTCATTCCGCGCCAGGATGGGTGCTCGTTACTTTTGGTTTTATGGCCATCGAAGCAAGCTGGTTAACCACTATAACCTTTGGTCTTCGCTTGGATGAGAAGTGGGATGCCCAATTTAATCCCGGCATTGAAGAACAACGACGCAGCCGCTCTGGCTGGCTCGAGATACTGACCGTGATTTTCTCTTTGGTATTGGGAGCTGGTGTGATGATGACTTTTTTAGCAGTCTCATTTGAGCAATTCTTCATCTCTCAAATCTATGAAGCAAAAAAGCTATCCCAGTAATTGCAGATAGCTTTCATTTTGCAAAAGCCGCTCTTAAGAGCGGTTTTTTTATTCTCTTTTGCGTCCCTTTAGAACTGCTCTACTTCTAGGGCATTAGTAGAGTGACCGCTTTCAACAATTGACGTTGCTAGAGCTTGCGCTTGAGGCATGAGATTCTCAGCAAAAAAACGGGCTGTAGCAATCTTTGCATCATAGAATTTTGGATCGCCATCGCGCAGACGCTCGGAAGCTAGGAGCGCCCTTGCCATTTGCCAGCCGCCCAATACCAAGCCAGATAAGCGCAAGTAAGCACAGCTACCAGCATAGACAGCTTTGATATCTGTCTTTGCATTCGTAACGATGTATGCGACGGCCTGCTCGAAGGCGGCGTGCGCTGAGGTGAGTTGCTTGAGCACCGCTTTAGCATCAGGGCTTCCACTGGCAGCTAAATCTTTTTCAGTAGCGGCAATTCTTTGTGAAAGCTCTTTGACAATCGCCCCACCATCACGCACTGTTTTTCTACCAACCAAGTCATTCGCCTGAATTGCAGTAGTGCCTTCATAAATCGTCAAGATGCGGGCATCACGGTAATACTGCGCTGCGCCAGTTTCTTCGATAAAGCCCATGCCACCATGCACTTGAACTCCTAGACTAGCCACTTCAATCGACATTTCTGTTGAGAAACCTTTGACAATCGGCACTAGGAATTCATAGATAGCTTGATTGACTTTACGCACTGCCTCATCTGGAGCAGCATGCTGAGCGTCATAAGCAGAAGCAGCGTAGTAGGCTAATGCACGTGAGGCTTCTGTGTAGGCGCGCATAGTCATGAGCATACGCTTTACATCCGGCTGATGAATAATTGCAACTGGGCCTGGTGAGCCAGCTAAGTCACGACTCTGTACACGATCTTTTGCATATTGAACTGCCTTTTGATAGGCACGCTCCGCCACCGCTACACCTTGCATACCTACTGCAAAGCGAGCTGCATTCATCATCACGAACATATATTCAAGACCGCGATTTTCCTCGCCAACTAAGTAGCCGATTGCGCCACCATGATCACCAAATTGCAGAACGGCAGTCGGGCTCGCTTTAATGCCTAACTTATGCTCAATCGAAACACAATGTACATCATTACGCTCACCTAATGAACCATCTTTATTCACCATAAACTTCGGCACTACAAATAATGAAATACCCTTTACGCCCTCTGGCGCATCAGGTGTTCTGGCTAACACCAAATGGATAATATTCTTAGCCATATCGTGCTCACCATAGGTGATATAGATTTTGGTACCAAAAATCTTGTACGTACCATCGCCCTCTGGAACAGCGCGTGAGCGAACCATCGCAAGATCAGAGCCAGCTTGCGGCTCAGTCAAATTCATTGTTCCAGTCCACTCACCAGAAATCATCTTTGGAACATATTGCTCCTGAAGTTCTGGGCTAGCAGCAGTTAAGAGAGCTTCAATAGCACCATCGGTAAGTAATGGGCAGAGTGCAAAAGAAAGATTGGCTGCATTCACCATCTCCAAACAAGCAGTGGAGATCAATTTTGGCAAGCCTTGACCGCCAAACTCTGCCGGATGAATGACGCCTTGCCAGCCAGCAGCGGCGTATTGCTCAAAAGCCTGTTTGAAACCAGGGGTGGTTGTCACTACACCATCTCTTAAGGAACTTGGGTTTTGATCACCAGCCCAGTTAAGGGGCGCCACTACATCTTGATTAAATTTGGCCGACTCTTCCAAGATCGCAGGGGCTAAATCTACATCTGCACCCGCATCAGCATAAGCAGGATAGGCAACGACATCCGAAAGCCCAGCTAATTCATTCATTACAAACAGCATGTCTTTCACTGGGGCTACGTATGACATTACAACTCCTCTTTATTCAGTTTGTTACTTAACTAATCTACGATTCAACCAAGTGCTTTTGTTAATTCAGGCACGGCAGTATTCAAATCCGCAACCAAGCCATAATCAGCAACACCAAATATTGGCGCCTCTGGATCTTTATTGATTGCGACGATCACTTTGGAATCTTTCATGCCAGCCAAATGCTGAATGGCCCCTGAGATACCTACAGCAATGTAAAGCTGAGGAGCAACAATCTTGCCGGTCTGGCCCACTTGGTAATCATTGGGAACGTAACCAGCATCCACCGCTGCACGGGATGCGCCCAAAGCAGCACCGAGCTTGTCAGCCAAAGGTGCAATGAGCTCCTGATACTTTTCACCGGAACCTAAACCGCGACCACCAGAAACAATAATCTTGGCGGCGGTCAATTCTGGGCGATCCGATTTAGTCAACTCACGGCCAACAAAGGAAGATTTGCCAGCAGATTCAGCGGCAGCTTGTTTCTCAACTGCTGCAGAACCGCCAGTGGCAGTTACTGGATCAAAACCCGTTGTACGGACAGTAATGACTTTTACAGGATCAGCAGATTGCACGGTAGCAATTGCATTGCCTGCGTAGATCGGACGCTCAAAAGTATCTGCAGAGATGACTTTAGTAATGTCGGACAATTGAGCCATATCTAACTTAGCAGCAACGCGTGGCAATACATTCTTACCATTAGCAGTTGCAGGAGCGAGGATATGACTGTAGCCATTTGCAATGGAGAGGATCTGCGCAGCCAAAGGTTCAGCCAATTGATCAGCCAAATTAGCGGCATCAATTTGAATGACTTTGCGTACACCAGCAATTTGAGCTGCGGCAGCTGCGGCAGCATCAGCACTGCTACCAGCAACGAGAACGTCCACCTCAGGAGAGCACTGCAAAGCAGCTGCAACGGCATTTAAGGTTGCCGCTTTTAATGATTGATTGTCGTGTTCAGCAATAACAAGTGCGGCCATTTAGATCACCTTCGCTTCATTTTTGAGTTTTTCTACAAGGGCTGCTACATCAGCAACCATTACGCCAGCAGAACGCTTTGGCGGCTCCTCTACTTTAAGTGTTTTCAGACGTGGGGCAATATCGACACCCAATTCTTCAGGCCTCACGATATCAATCGTTTTCTTCTTGGCCTTCATGATGTTCGGCAAAGTGACATAGCGTGGTTCATTCAAGCGCAGGTCAGTGGTAATCACTGCCGGCAAAGTTAGTGCAATCGTTTCTAAGCCGCCATCGACTTCGCGAGTCACAGTGGCCTTGCCGTCTGCAACCACTACTTTGGAGGCAAAGGTAGCTTGAGGAATATCCAACAAGCTTGCCAGCATCTGACCGGTTTGATTGCTGTCATCGTCAATTGCTTGCTTACCGAGAATGATGATTTGCGCTTGCTCTTTATCAGAGAGCGCCTTGAGAATCTTCGCTACTGCTAAAGGTTGTAGCTCTGCATCTGTCTCAACCAGGATGGCGCGATCCGCGCCAATTGCTAATGCAGTGCGGAGAGTTTCTTGACACTGGGTTGCACCAGCACTAACCACTACCACCTCACTGGCCACACCTGCCTCTTTCAAGCGTACTGCCTCCTCTACTGCGATTTCATCAAAGGGATTCATACTCATTTTGACGTTTGCTAAATCAACCCCAGAGTTGTCTGATTTCACCCGAATTTTGACGTTGTAATCAACAACGCGTTTTACAGCTACTAAGACTTTCATCCCTCAAACCTCTCTAATATATAAATCGAGGATAAACCCTCTAAAAAAGCACGATCGTTTTATTTTACCTGAATATTTGCCAAATTAAACATCAATTGCGGTGGCTGAACCCGCCTGCTTCCGAAGCTCAAACTTCTGAATCTTGCCAGTCGAGGTCTTCGGCAGCTCACAAAACACAATGGCTCTAGGAACCTTAAAGCCTGCTAAATGCTGCTTACAGTGAGCAATAATCTCCTCGGCAGTCACTTCTGAGCCAGGTTTAATTTCCAAAAAGGCACAAGGCGTTTCACCCCACTTAGGATCAGGCTTAGCAACCACTGCAGCAGCGTTAATAGCTGGGTGTCGATAGAGTACATCCTCAACCTCTACAGATGAAATATTTTCACCTCCAGAAATAATGATGTCTTTGCTGCGGTCCTTCATCTTCACATAGCCATCTGGATTCATTACTGCTAAGTCACCTGAGTGGAACCAGCCGCCTTCAAAAGCTTCTTGAGTTGCCTTTTCGTTTTTTAGGTAGCCCTTCATCGCGATATTGCCCTTGAACATAATTTCGCCCATGGTCTCACCATCCGCTGGGACGGGCTTCATTGTTTCTGGATCAAGAACAGCGATTGCTTGTTGCATGTGATAACGCACACCTTGACGCGCATTTAAGCGAGCACGTTCACCGATATCCACAGCATTCCACTCATCTTGTTTGACGCACACAGCTGCCGGTCCATAGGTTTCAGTCAATCCATAGACATGAGTTAAATCAAATCCTAACTTTTCCATGCCCTCAATAATGGATGCAGGTGGTGCGGCGCCCGCGATCAAGCCTTTGACGCCTGTGGGCACTCCCACCTTCAACTCATCAGGCGCGTTGACTAATAGGTTATGCACAATGGGTGCTGCGCAGTAGTGCGTCACACCATGTTCTTTAATGGCCGCAAAAATATTTTGCGCATCAACCCGACGCAAGCAGACATTAATGCCAGCGCGAGCGGCAATCGTCCATGGAAAGCACCAACCATTGCAATGGAACATTGGCAAAGTCCAGAGATAGATGGGATGCTTATTAATATCCCAGTCCAGCACATTGGAAACGGCATTAATTGCAGCGCCACGGTGGTGATACACCACGCCCTTAGGATTACCAGTGGTACCAGATGTATAGTTCAAACAAATCGCTTGCCACTCATCTGCAGGAACCTGCCATGCAAAGTTGGGATCGCCTTCAGAAAGCAATTTCTCATAAGTGAGCGCCCCCAATTTCTCGCCCGGCACATCAAATTCTTTTTCTTCGACATCCACCACCAAGAAATCACGACCAGAATCTTTCTTAGCAATCTCAAGCGCTTTTTTCATCACCCCTGAAAATTCAGGATCAACAATGACTACCTTTGCCTCACCATGGTTCAGCATAAAGGCCACAGTCTCTGCATCCAAACGCGTATTTAGGGCATTTAAAACCGCGCCCGCCATCGGAATACCAAAGTGGGCCTCTACCATTGGAGGGGTGTTAGGCAACATCACTGCCACCGTATCGCCCAAGCCAATACCGTGTTTTTGCAAAGCACTAGCCAAGCGACGGCAACGCTCATAAGTTTGCCCCCAAGTCTGACGCAACTTCCCATGAATAACGGCAGTTTTATTGGGGTAAATTTCTGCGGAGCGCTCTAAAAATAAGAGCGGAGTAATTGGGGTGTGGTTAGCTGGATTACGAGCCAAACCTTGTTCATAAATATTTGCCATCTTCAGCTTTCTATTTCTGTTTTACTAAATTCTTCATTAAATATCTGCAAGCGCCTTGATGTGAGCCACTACGCTGCGGCCTAATGCCGAGAGGTTATAACCACCCTCTAAGCAACTAACAATGCGTCCTTGCGCATAGTCGCTAGCAATTTCTTTTAAACGTTTGGTAATCCAGACATAGTCATCCTCTACCAAGCCCATCTGACCCAAATCATCCTCGCGATGAGCATCAAACCCTGCTGAAATCATAATGAGCTCAGGCTCAAAATTACGCAAAGCTGGCAACCATTGCTCTTCCACAATGGAGCGCACCACATCACCCCGAGTCGCAGCGGGCAAAGGCACATTCACCATATTGTTAGCATGATCAAGGCCGCTGTATGGATAAAAAGGGTGCTGGAAGAAGCTACACATCAAGACATTAGGGTCATTGAAAAAAGCAGCTTCAGTACCGTTGCCATGATGGACATCAAAATCAATGATGGCGACACGCTCAATGCCGTATGTTTCCATTGCATATCGCGCAGCAATCGCCACGTTATCAAATAAACAAAAACCCATAGAACGCGTTGGCTCCGCATGATGTCCTGGCGGTCTTACGGCACAAAATACGTTCTCAACCTCACCCTTCATCACAGCATCTACGCCTGCAATAGCAGCGCCTGCCGCCCTGAGTGATGCTCTATAAGTATGAGGATTCATGATGGTGTCACCATCGAGCATGAAATACCCACTCTCTGGGGCACGATCCCGAACAAAAGATACGTGGTCAGGACTATGGACCAATTCCAATTGGTCTTCGGTTGCCAATGGCGCATCTAAATGATGCAAAAATTGATCAACACCGCTGCGAATCAGCTGATCATTAATCGCCTGAATTCTCTCTGGACACTCTGGATGATGGCTTCCCATCTCATGTTTCAGAAAGTCTGGATGAGTTATGTATCCTGTTGTCATTACTCGAAATCCTCAATAGCAAATTTGTAATTTTTATAATCTAATTAAACGTGCTCAACATTCGAAAATCCAATACTTACTGCATGAACTTTCATGTCTCCTACTTACTGCTTGCTCTTGCGTTAGCAGGGTGCTCTAGCACCCCCACACAGCCAACCCAATCGCAACAGCCCATCGTAAACCAGACTGACGATGCCGCTACCGAGGCGCGTTTTAGCCAGAACCTCAACGAACTCCTTAACCAGGTCTCACAAAACCAAGAAATCCCACTCCCAGCCCTAGAAATGGGCTTCCTAGATGCTAAAACGGTTCCCTCAATTCGGAAATTGGTATTACCCCCATCGGGTACATTTAAGAAAAACTGGCTGGCTTATCGTAAACGCTTTATTGAGCCTGTACGCCTTAAGGCTGGCAGGGTCTTTTGGGATCAAAATCAAGCCTTTTTGAGTCAAGTTGAACAAGAGTCAGGGGTGCCAGCTGAGATTATTGTGGCCATTATTGGCATCGAAACCATCTATGGGCGCCAAACGGGCAATTTCAGAGTGAAAGACGTTCTGTCCACTCTCGCCTTTAGTTACCCAGATACCCCTAACAAACCTGCACGCGAACAGCTCTTCAAGGATCAACTCAAAGAACTCATCCTAATGTGCTGGACTGGGGCGGGTGGCAAGTTACCCTCCAAGAACAGCAGTCAAGGCATCAATAGCGCACGCTTTAATGCCTGTCTAAATCAGAATAGCTCTTATGCTGGCGCCATCGGCCTACCCCAGTTCATGCCCAGCAGTATTCGCAGCTTTGCAGTCGATGGTGACGGCGATGGCCAAATTGATTTAAAGCAAAGCCCTAAGGACGCTATTGCGAGTGTTGCCAACTTCATGAAAAAACATGGCTGGCAACCCGGTATGCCGATTTCATTTCCAGCTCAAGCTAATGGTATTGGTCAGGCGAAAGCATTGGCTGATGGTGAGCCGCAGCTGAAATATACGGTTCAAGAGCTCATTGAAAAAGGAATCTTGACTCAACAACAAGGCGATCTTCAAAGTGGTGGTGTAGAGCCACAAAGCAAAGCTTTCATCGTTGACCTACCGTATCCAGATAAAGATGGTGTAGACCAAGTGCAATATTTTGTTGGCTTAAATAATTTTCTGACGATAGTGCAATACAACCGCAGTTATTTCTATGCGCAAAGTGTTGCTGAGTTTGCCCAAGCCCTAGGATATAAAAACCAAAGTGTTGTGCCAGTAGAAAACCCAAGCAAAGCCAGTGGGCCAAAAGCAACTACTGAAAAGTCTAAATCCAAGAAATCCAACCCCAAGAAAAAAGCAAAGTCTTAGGCCGGAAAAACGCCGGTAGATAGGTAGCGGTCACCACGGTCGCAGACAATAAAGACGATCGTGGCATTTTCAACTTGACGGGCTATACGTAAAGCCACTACCAAAGCACCTCCAGCAGAAATGCCGCAGAAAATACCCTCTTGTGCTGCCAAGCGACGCGCCATCTCCTCTGCATCTGCTTGCGAAACATACTCAATTAAATCAACGCGATCACCTTGATAAATCTTAGGCAGATATGCCGGCGCCCACTTCCGAATGCCGGGAATTTGAGAGCCCTCTTCTGGTTGTGCGCCAATAATCTGAATCGCAGGATTCATGGACTTCAGATAAGTGGAGACTCCCGTGATGGTTCCAGTTGTTCCCATGGCGGATATAAAATGGGTAATCTGCCCATCAGTGTCTCGCCAAATTTCTGGCCCAGTAGTCTCTATATGTGCTCTAGGATTGTCAGGATTGGCAAATTGATCGAGCAATCTACCGCGTCCTTCTCTTTGTAGCTGCAAGGCGTAATCTCTGGCAAATTCCATACCGCCAGAGGCTGCAGTCAATATCAATTCGGCACCATAAGCCGCCATACTTTGACGACGTTCAATGCTTTGGTTTTCCGGCATGACTAAAATCATTTTGTAACCGAGCATGGCTGCGGTCATTGCTAAAGCAATACCTGTATTACCGCTAGTTGCCTCAATTAATGTATCGCCAGGTTTAATCTCACCGCGTTCTTGTGCGCGTGAAATCATCGACAGCGCAGGTCGGTCCTTCACCGACCCGGCTGGATTATTTCCTTCCAACTTACCCAAGATCACATTATTACGGTTGTCGTTTTCTAAACCAGGAATACGCTGCAAACGAACTAAGGGAGTATTGCCCACAGTCTGTGAAATAGTAAGGTAGGAAGGTTTGCTCATGAAGCCATTTTAGCCATAAGCCGCCTTACACACGGAAGGGTTTAATTTCTGCGACTTGCTCCCATACGCTCCTGCTGATTACGAGGACTAGCTTGATTACGCGAATGGCGTCGGCTAGAGGCCCCACCCTCTTTCTTGGTTCGACCATTCGGCTCCCGAAAAGAGCTGGGGGCTTCAATCGTTAAGCCGTTATCCACCATTTTTTCTACCGATTTCATGCCAATGCCACGAACCCGCTTCTGTAGGTCATTGGCATCTTGAAAATGGCCGCCATCCAAACGCTCAGCAATAATTGTTTTTGCTTTAGCTGGACCAATTCCCTTGATGCTCTCAAGCTCCGTTTGAGTGGCAGTATTGACATTAATGGGCGAGGCATATACCAACCCAGTATTTGAAGCCAATAAGGTGAAAGTTGCAGCCGCAGCTCGAACTAAATTCCAAAATTTATCTACATTTAAATTTCTTGTCATCTTCTCTCCGGTAGTGAATAAAAAAATCCACGAACACAAAGTGTGCGTGGATCGTTTACAACGAAGAGAAACTACTTCTGTTGACTGACTTACAAAGGGTTAGCCAAGAAACCAGAATTGGCTTCCAACCACTCAATATATCTTCCTACGCCCTGCTCAACATTTAAGAAGGGTTCCGTATAGCCAGCTGCTCTGAGCTTGGTGAGATCGGCTTGAGTAAAGCACTGGTACTTTCCTCTAAGCGCATCCGGAAATGGAATGTACTCAATGGCTTTTTCTTTAACTAATTCTTGAAGGGTTGCAGGCGCTGCTTTATCCAGCTTACGCATGGAGTTAGCGACCGCATGGGCTACATCATTAAACGGTTGCGCACGACCACTACCTAAGTTGAAGATGCCACTGATTTCTGGATGATCTAAGAAGAATAGATTTACTTTGACTACATCTTCAACTGATACAAAATCACGGCTTTGTTCACCAGGACCATAGCCACCGTACTCACCAAACAATTTCACATGACCCTTGGCTTTGTATTGGTGGTACTGATGAAAGGCAACCGAAGCCATACGGCCCTTATGTGACTCACGCGGACCATAGACATTGAAGTAACGAAAGCCAACAACCTGTGCTGTATTTGCCTTTTCTGCAAAACGCTTTCGCATCACTTGATCGAATAAAAACTTGGAGTAGCCATAAATATTAAGCGGCTTCTCGTGCTCACGGCTCTCTACAAATACATCTGAGCCACCATAGGTAGCCGCAGAAGAGGCATAAAGCAATTGAACCTTTTGCTCAGTACAAATATCTAACAGGTCCATGGTGTAGCGATAGTTGTTCGCCATCATGAAAATACCATCTGTTTCCATGGTGTCGGAGCAAGCTCCTTCATGAAACACGGCCCTCACCTTACCAAAACGACCACTTCTGAATACCTCTAGAAACTCGTCTTTATCAAGGTAATCAATAATGTCTAAATCAGCAAGATTGCGATACTTGTCTGCAGGACGAAGATCATCTACTGCAATGATATTTTTCTCGCCACGCACATTGAGCGCTTGAACAATATTGGCACCAATAAATCCAGCTGCTCCGGTTACGATAATAGTCACTGTAATTCCTCTGAAGTAACGGTTGCAGTTCCCAGCTTACCAACAACGATTCCACCTGCACGGTTTGCAAGCGCCATGGCTTTTTCTAAAGGCCACTTCGCAGCTAATGCCACAGCCAATGTTGCGATTACAGTATCACCAGCACCAGAAACATCAAACACCTCACGAGCTTGCGCTTTAACGTGACTCACACCGGATTCGGTATATAAGCTCATCCCATCCTCAGAGCGTGTTAGCAGCAAGGCTTGTAAGTCAAGGGACTTTCTAAGGTCCTGGGCTTTCTTAGTCAAGTCTTCTTCGCTCATCCACTGACCAACCACTTGACGCAATTCACTGCGGTTAGGCGTTAAAACAGTAGCGCCACGATACTTCTCATAATCCTCGCCCTTAGGGTCAACCAAGATCATTTTATTTTGTGCTCTAGCCTGTTCAATCATATGAGCCACTTGGCCCAATGCGCCTTTGCCGTAATCCGATAGTATTACTACGTCAGCAGCACCAACAAGTTTTTCAAAACGCTCTAATTTATGTGCAAGTGCTTTTTGACTAGGGGTTTCTTCGAAGTCCAGGCGAATTAACTGCTGCTGACGCGCAATGACGCGTAACTTCACAATCGTTGGAACATTGGTATCAATTTCTAGTTGACTATCGACACCGCCCGCTTTTAACAACTCAACCACACGTTTACCAGGCTCATCGTTACCAACGATACCCAAAATAGTTGCTTTGGCGTCGAGCGCAGCTACATTACGAGCTACGTTGGCAGCACCGCCTAGACGCTCATCAATCTTGCCTACCTGTACCACCGGCACAGGAGCTTCAGGAGAAATACGATTGGTGTCACCAAACCAGTAGCGATCTAACATGACATCGCCCACCACTAATAAGCGGGCTTTAGAGAACTGTTCTCGGTTTGCTTTTTCCATTTGCATCTACTTTAATTATGTCTACCAATACCGTGGTACTCAATACCTAATTCTTGCATAGAAGCTGGCTCATAGAGGTTACGGCCATCAAAGATGATGGCTCGCTTGAGTTTTTGCATCACTTGCTCAAAATCTGGGCTTCTAAAGGCCTTCCATTCCGTCACAATCACTAGAGCGTCAGCACCATCTAGAGCGCTCATGGGGTCATCGGTCATCGATACTTGGGCAAGGCCTGTTGGGTTGCCCTGAAAGTCTACATCCAGGCAATGCTTAGCTTCTGGCATGGATACGGGATCATGAGCTACTATGGTAGCCCCGCGTTTAACGAGTTCTTGAATAATCACACGACTAGGCGCTTCGCGCATATCGTCAGTATTGGGTTTAAAGGCTAAACCCCAGAGTGCAAACTTCATACCATTGAGGTCACTACCAAAGCGCTTTTCGATCTTTTCGACCAAGATGTACTTTTGCAGTTCATTGACGGCCTCTACGGCATCGAGGATCTTGAGATCTCGCCCATGCTCTTTAGCGGTTTTGGATAAGGCAGACACGTCCTTAGGGAAGCAGGAGCCGCCATAGCCGGTACCTGAATACAAAAAGCCATAACCAATACGAGAGTCCGAACCAATACCTTGGCGCACTGCTTCAATATCAGCGCCTACTAAGTCAGCCAAGTTGGCCAGCTCGTTCATAAAGGAAATGCGGGTAGCCAACATGGCATTAGCTGCGTATTTAGTGAGCTCAGCACTTTTAACATCCATGTAGTAGGTACGCTCATGGTGACGATTAAAGGGGGCGTAGAGCTTACGCATCTGTTCTTTGGCGTGCAATCCAGCTGGGGTATTTTCAGTACCGATCACAATGCGGTCGGGACGCATAAAGTCTTCTACTGCAGCACCTTCTTTGAGGAACTCAGGATTGGAGACTACAGAGCATAACTCAGGAGATAAATTTCTTTTTTCTAATTCTTCGGTAATCGCTGCACTTACTTTATCGGCAGTACCGACTGGCACAGTCGATTTATCGACAATCACTTTAGGGGTAGTCATGTGACGACCAATATTGCGCGCTGCTGCTACGACATATTGAAGATCAGCTGAGCCATCTTCATCTGGAGGTGTACCTACTGCGATAAATTGAATTTCACCATGAGCAACTGAGGCAGCAATATCAGTAGAGAACTGTAAACGACCTGCAGCGCGATTGCGCTCAATCATCTCTTTAAGACCAGGCTCATAAATAGGAACGCCGCCAGAGTTGAGAATCTCGATCTTTTTGGAATCGACATCGACACAAAAGACGTTATTACCCTGCTCAGCTAGGCATGCGCCAGTAACAAGGCCTACGTAACCACTACCGATGATGGTGACTTTCAATTTCTCTCCAAATCTTTACATGGAAGGGCCGCTAGGTGCCGCACCCTCACTCCGTCTCGGGGAGTATGCCTCCCAATGATTACAGCCAGGACATTGCCAATAAAATCTTCTCGCTCTAAATCCGCAATTACCACAAGTGTAGCGAGCTAGGCTGGTGGTGCGCTGACGCAAAAGATTCAGAATAGACTGTAATTCCAAGAGTCTTTCTGGGCTGGCACTACCCTCCTCCAATGCAAGGCGAGTTTCAGCCATCTTAGACAAAGCAATCAAAGTCGGCGAATGCTGCATGACATCAGATAACATCGCACTTGCTGTCTGTGGACCCCGAATTTTCATGAGGTGCTTATGCACAATATCGAGCAACTCACCAGTGGCTTGAGTTTTTAACAATTCACAGAGGCGATCTAAGCCCTCGCTCTCTTTATTAACCGCTGCGTGAGCAACCATCCAACGATCAGCCAACAAATGCATATAAGCAGGGTGAGAGCTGGCAATCAGACTCCAAGCCTCAATCGCTTGAGCAGGGCGATCCATTGCCATCAAATAATCGCCTTGCAAGATCAAAGCGCGTGCATGATTTGGGACAGCCTGTAGAGCACGGTGGATTGATTGCTCCGCCTCAACCAAGTCTTTGCGACGTAAAGCCTCTTGACCAAGCTCACAGTGAAATTGAGCAATTTCAGTATGATGCGATTTACCTTGCAGTCCTTCAAGTTCACTTGCAGCAATGATGGCTTTTTTCCAATCATGCTCAATTTGATACATCTCCAACAAGCTTTCTTTTGCAGGCTCGGCATACTTGCCATCACCTACGCGATTTAACGAGGCTTCGGCACGGTCAAGCAAACCTGCGCGCAAAAAGTCCCTACCTAACTCATAGGCAGCATGATCACGATCACGTGGTTTTAAATCATCGCGATTGGCTAAGTGTTGATGAATGCGAATAGCTCGCTCTGTTTCACCACGACGGCGAAATAAATTACCTAATGAGAAATGCAACTCAATAGTCTCTGGATCTAACTGGGCAATTTTGACCAAGGTTTCAATCGCTTGATCAGGTTGCTCATTGAGCAAAAGACTCAAACCTTTAAAGGTAGATCGCTGCTGACGCATGCGCTCACGCTCATCCATGCGGTTTTCAAGACGCAAGTCCCAGCGGGCCGCTAACCAACCGATGCCAAACATGACTGGCAGCAGCAATAACCAGGGAGTAGCTATCTGAATCATAGCGTGCAGAATTTAAATAAAAAAATGGCCCGAATGGACCACTGAGGTTGAGCCTGAATCTTAGGCACCAGAACCCTCTTTGGGGCCCGCCTGCTTCAACGGCTTGTAATCTACTCGCTCACGCAATTCTTTGCCAGGCTTAAAGTGCGGAACGCGTTTTTCTGGGATCAATACTTTCTCACCAGACTTTGGATTGCGGCCAGTGCGTGCAGGACGATGGTGAAGTACAAAACTTCCCACGCCGCGCAACTCGATACGCTTGCCCTCAGCCAAAGCATGAGTCATTGTGTCCAACAAAGTTTTTACCGCTAACTCCACGTCCCTAGGCAAAAGCTGCGGAAACTGTTCCGCGAGGCTCTCCACTAGTTCGGAGCGGGTGATTGCTTGTTGCTCTTGATCTGTCATGATCTATCAATAAAAAATCGCCGCCTTCCTAGTGGAAAGCGGCGATATTGATTTAGCCTTGATTGTCCAATTTTGCTTTTAACAAAGCGCCCAAATTGGTTGTGCCAGACTGCGCATCACCTTGGAGCTTGCTCATTGCATCTTGTTGATCAGAGCTGTCTTTTGCCTTAATTGAAAGATTGATAACACGTGACTTGCGATCAATATTAATGATCATTGCAGTAACGCTGTCGCCTTCTTTCAATACATTGCGTGCATCTTCAACGCGATCGGTTGAGATCTCAGAAGCACGTAAGTAAGCTTCAACTTCATCAGCCAAGTGAATTGTTGCACCCTTAGCATCAACAGCCTTCACAGTACCAGTAACGAGGCTACCCTTGTCGCTGACAGATGTGTAGTTGTTGAATGGGTCGCCAGACAATTGCTTAATACCGAGAGAGATACGCTCTTTCTCAACATCAATTGCCAATACAGTGGCTTCAACTTCATCACCTTTTTTGTATTTCTTAACAGCTTCTTCACCTGGCTCATTCCATGAAAGGTCTGAAAGGTGAACTAAACCGTCGATGCCGCCAGGCAAGCCAATGAACACACCAAAGTCAGTAATAGACTTGATTGCGCCAGTTAACTTATCGCCTTTTTGTTGGGCACGTGAGAACTCTTCCCATGGATTAGCTTTGCACTGCTTGATGCCCAAGCTGATACGACGCTTGTCTTCATCAATGTCCAGAACCATTACTTCAACTTCAGTTCCTAATGCAGTAGCTTTGCTTGGAGCAACGTTCTTGTTAGTCCAGTCCATTTCAGAAACGTGTACCAAACCTTCAATACCAGATTCGATTTCAACGAATGCGCCGTAATCAGTCAAGTTAGTTACTTTGCCGAATAAACGGGTGTTTGGTGGGTAACGACGAGCGATACCAACCCATGGATCATCACCAAGCTGTTTCACGCCGAGTGAAACACGGTTCTTTTCTTGATCAAACTTCAAAATCTTCGCGGTAACTTCTTGACCAACAGTCAACATCTCACTTGGGTGACGCACACGACGCCATGCCAAGTCAGTGATGTGCAAGAGGCCATCGATACCGCCCAGGTCAACGAACGCACCGTAATCGGTGATGTTCTTAACGAGGCCAGTAACTACTGCGCCTTCTTTAAGATTAGACATCAACTTAGCACGCTCTTCACCTTGGCTAGCTTCAACCACTGCACGACGTGACAACACTACGTTGTTACGCTTACGGTCAAGCTTGATAACCTTGAACTCCATCGTCTTACCTTCGTAAGGGCTGGTGTCTTTGATTGGACGTGTATCAACGAGTGATCCAGGCAAGAATGCGCGGATACCGTTAACCATTACAGTCAAGCCGCCTTTAACCTTACCAGTAACAGTACCGGTAACGATCTCCGCTTGCTCAAGCGCTTTTTCCAAGTTCATCCATGATGCCAAGCGTTTCGCTTTATCACGGGAAAGGATGGTGTCGCCATAGCCGTTCTCAAGAGCGTCAATAGCAACAGAAACGAAATCGCCAGGAGCTACTTCAATCTCGCCAGCGTCGTTATGGAATTCTTCAACAGGAATAAACGCTTCAGACTTTAAGCCAGCGTTAACAACGACGAAGTTATGGTCGATGCGAAGAACTTCAGCCGAAATAACTTGGCCGGTCTTCATATTCGATCGGGTTAATGATTCTTCAAATAATTCTGCAAATGATTCAGACATGTGTATTCACTTTGTGCCGCCAGAAGGCCTGACGGGTTAGGTTAAAAAAGTCTTCAAGAAACACGCTAATGAAAAGTCGCGTTGTGGAGTTTCTTAAGACACCAAAACTACTGCTTACAGCCAACTACATACGAACTAGGCGATTGTTGATTGATACCAATCCAAAACCGTCTTAACTGCTTGATCTATAGATAAATCTGATGTTTCAAGCACTTTCGCACCATCTGCAACTAACAAGGGTGCGGTACCTCGACTACTATCTCTGGCATCGCGCTCCTGCAAATCTTGCAGCAAGTCCTCAAGTTTAGCAGAAATTCCCTTAGCTATCAATTGCTTATAGCGACGTTCGGCTCTGGCAGCTGCCGTTGCAGTCAAGAAAACCTTCAAAACAGCGTCTGGGAATATGACACTTGCCATATCCCTGCCATCGGCTACCAGCCCAGGAGATTGGCGAAAACCGCGCTGCAGGCCCACTAAAGCAGATCTCACCTCAGGGTGGACGGCTAAAGCGGAGGCCCTTAATCCTATATTTTCAGTGCGAATAGCATCTGTGACATCCTCGCCATTCAGAAAAATCTGCCCATTTTTGAATGAAATCAATAATTTAGGGACTAAAAGTCCAAGTTCTGAGCCATTTTTAACGTCAATTCTCTGTTTTTCGCTGGCTAAAGCCACTAAGCGGTAGAGCGCGCCACTATCCAAATAATGAAAGCCCAGCTTTTCTGCAACGAGTGAGGCAATAGTACCTTTACCAGAGGCGGTAGGTCCGTCAATTGCGATGACTGGTGAAGGACTCATAAATAGGATTTGGTTTAGCTAACTACTTTCGCAAATTCTGCGAAATAGGTCGGGAAGGTTTTTGCTACGCAATTAGGATCATTGATCTTGAGCGCATTTGGGCCAAATGCAGCAAGTGAGAAACACATGGCCATACGATGGTCATCATAGGTATCAATACCTTCAATCGGAGACTTCCAGTCACTGGGTAATGCAGGAGCTTGCACAACAATGTAGTCAACACCTTCTTCAACGATTGCACCAACTTTTTTCAATTCTTTCGCCATTGCCGCAATGCGATCTGTTTCTTTAACGCGCCAGCTAGCAATATTATTTAAACGTGTTGGGCCTTCTGCAAACAATGCAGCCACAGCCAAGGTCATCGCTGCATCCGGAATTTCAGTGCAATCAATCGTGATGCCGTTGAGTTTGCCATTGGCATTTTTCACGCCAGACACTTCAATCCAATCTTCGCCTGCATTAATTTTTGCACCCATCAGCGCAAGCGCATCGGCAAATGCCACATCGCCTTGAATACTATCTTTGCCAACCCCTAATACCTTAACTGGGCCACCACCTATGGCGCCTAGAGCCAAAAAGTAGGAGGCAGAAGAAGCATCACCCTCTACGGATAACTGACCTGGACTTTTGTAAACCACATCAGAATGTTTTGCAGGAATAATGAATGACTGCTTATCAGGACAAGCAACCGTTACGCCAAAGCGCGCCATCAACTTCAAAGTGATATCGATATACGGGCGTGAGATGAGCTCACCAATCACTTCAATACGCACCGGCTCTATCGCAACCAGAGGCAAAGCCATGAGTAATGCAGTTAAGAATTGACTTGATACATCGCCGCGCACTTTAACGACATCTTTAATCTGAATCGCTGCTGCTGATATTTTGATCGGTGGATAACCTTCCGCTAATTCATAGTCGATCTTTGCGCCCACTTGACGTAAACCATCCACCAAATCCCGAATGGGTCTCTCATGCATACGCGCAACACCAGATAAGCGGTAATTGCCACCCTGCATTGCAAGTGCAGCAGTTAAAGGACGAATCGCAGTGCCAGCATTACCCATAAAGAGGTCTGCGTCCTGTACTGGAAACTTGCCACCACAACCCTCAACGACACATACCTTGTCGTCTTTGTCCGTCACAGATAAGCCGAGCTGACGCAAAGCATTACGCATTACCTGGGTATCGTCGGCATCCAATAAATTCTTAAGCGTAGTTGTGCCGGAAGAAAGGGCTGCAAGCAATAGCGCACGATTAGAGATGCTTTTGGAACCAGGCAACACAATCGAGCCTTGCGCTAGCTGAAATGGCCCAATACTAATATCTGGTAAACCGCTCATTAAAGGACGTCCAAGTCTTGACGTGCTTTGCTCGCCTTGTTGAATAATTTTTCCAAACCTGCGCCATCACCTTCAGCAACGAGTTTGCGCATGTGGTTGACGATCAATAGATATTGATCTAATTCCTTTAGGATGGCGGTGCGATTACCCAAGCAAATATCGCGCCACATCTCTGGGCTGGATGAAGCAATGCGTGTGAAATCTTTAAAACCAGCACCAACATGGCTCAACTTTTGCTCAGCATCTTCTGAGTTCACCACGCTAGCCATTAAGGCATATGACAGTAGATGTGGGAGATGAGAAACAGCAGCGTAAATCGCATCGTGCTGCACGACACCAATCTTTTTCACCTCAGAACCAACAGATTCCCAAAAGCCAGTGATCAAGGCGGTATCTTCAGGTGAGTTTTCCTGCAAAGGACAAATAATGGCTTGCTTGCCTTGAAATAAATCCGCTTTAGCAGCCGCAGCGCCATGCTGTGCACCTCCTGCAATCGGATGTGCTGGCACAAATTGACAAGCCTTCTTGCCCAATACTTCTTTAGCAGCCAGGATGACGTCACCCTTAGTGCTACCAGCATCAGTAATCATGGTGCGAGGCTCAAGATGCGGCTCCATCTCCTCAAAGGCAGCGCGCATTTGAGCTACCGGTACGCAAAGCACAATCACATCAGATTGTTTTGCTGCCTCAACCAAATCCACCACACCATCAATCGCACCCATCTTTTGCGCTTGCTCTAAATTTTCTTTACTGCGACCAACGCCTAAAACCTGAGTTACTACGCCAGCCCGCTTTAGCGCTAAACCCAAAGAGGCGCCAATCAAACCAACTCCAACGATGGTGACGGTACCGTAATTGCTTGCTGGATTAATGATGGTCATTAGGAAAGTATTTGTTTTAAAGCATCAATGAATGCTGCATTTTCTTCTGGCAAACCAATCGAGATGCGTAACCACTGTGGCAAACCATAGTTACCCACTGGACGAACGATGATGCCGCGCTTAAGTAATTCCAAATTAATACGAGTACCAGCTTGGTCATCATCACCCACTTTGACAAGAACAAAGTTGCCTGCAGAGGGCAGATAGCGTAAACCTAGTTCATCGAAAGCTTTGGTGAGCTGGGTATAGCCAGCGCGATTGAGCTCAAAACCTTGCTGCAAAAATTCTTTGTCCTGAAAGGCTGCAATAGCAGCAGCCTGAGCCAAACTATTTACATTAAACGGCTGACGAATTCGATTCAGAAGATCAGTTAAGTGGGGTTGTGCAACGCCATAACCAATGCGCAGACCGGCCAAGCCATAAGCCTTGGAGAAGCTGCGCGACAAAATCATATTAGGGAAGCGCTTTACCCAAGCAATTGCATCGTAGCGTTGCTCAGGCGTGAGGTACTCGTTATAGGCTTCATCAAGTACAACAACTACATTAGACGGAACTGCAACTAAAAAGTCTTCAATCTCTTTAGCCGTCAAATAGCTACCAGTAGGATTATTGGGGTTAGCCACAAACACCAACTTCGCCTTGTCGCCAGATGCTTTGATTGCCGCCAACATGGCTGGTAGGTCGTGGCCATAAATATCAGTAGCAGCCACTTCAATTGCCTTGGCGCCAACAGCCTGGGTAGCCAAAGGATAAACAGCAAAAGCGTGCCTTGAGAAGATCACCTCATCGCCTGCTTGTGCTACTGCACGTGCAGCCAATTCTAAAATATCGTTACTGCCATTACCCAAGGTGATCCAATCAGTTGGCACACCCAATCGATCAGCCAAAACATTCTTCAATTCAAAACCATTGGAATCTGGGTAGCGACCTAAATCACTCGCAGCCTTAAGCATGGCATCTTGGGCAGACTTAGGCATGCCCAATGGATTTTCATTAGAAGCCAGCTTCACAATTTTTCTTTCATCCAAACCATACTCGCGCGCAACTTCACTAATAGGTCGCCCACCAACATAAGGGGCAATTGCGTGAATATGTTTTAAGCCAATCTTGGGTGTCATGCGAGCTTTACTAATTTATTTACTAATGTCGTAGTTATTTACAGTTAATCTTGGATTAAGTAGAGTGAGGATAAGAGCCAAGGTTCTTATAGAACGCTGCAACCCCTTTTAACTCTTCAAGCGCCTTCACTACTTTCGCATCATCTGCATGGCCAGCTATATCAATATAGAAGTGATACTCCCAAGTACCTTTGCGTGCAGGACGAGATTCGAAGCGATTCATAGAGACGCCATGCCTTGCCAAAGGCGCCAATAAACGATGGACGGCACCAGGCTGGTTATCAACAGAGAGCACTAAAGAGGTCTGATCTTTACCGGTTGGCTGGCAGGCGTAGTTACCGACCACAACAAAACGGGTACGATTGTGTGGATCATCCTGAATCTGTGCAGCCACTGCTTGCAAGCCATAAGCTTCTTGAGCAGGATCGCCAGCAATTGCAGCCAGAGTAGGATCACTTGCCGCCATGCGAGCAGCCTCCGCATTACTACTCACTGCTTGACGCTTTAATTGTGGAGCATGCACACTTAACCATTGCTGGCACTGAGCCAATGCTTGAGCATGAGCGCAAACGGTCGTTACACCATCAAGCTTGCCACTCTTAGTCAATAAGTGATGACGAATTGGCAATACGACTTCGCCGCTAATACGCATAGAAGAGTCAAGCAATAAATCCAACGTGCGAGAAATCGCACCTTCACTAGAGTTCTCAACAGGCACTACGCCAAATTGTGCCGCGCCCTTTTCTACCGCTTTAAAAACTTCATCCAAACTGGCGCAAGGTAAGCCAGCGATGGAATGACCAAAATAGGTTTGTGCTGCTTGCTCAGAAAATGTTCCTACTGGACCAAGGTAAGCAATGGTTTGGCGAGCTTCCAAAGCTCTACATGCAGACATCACTTCGCGCCAGATAGCAGCAATACCATCTGAAAGTAATGGGCCATTATTAATCTCTTGAAGGCGTGCTACAACTTGGCGCTCACGCTCAGGACGAAATACTGGTGATGAGAATCCGCCTTTAACATGGCCTACTTCTTGCGCAGCTTGTGCACGCTGGGTGAGTAAATCCAAGATCTGCGCATCGAGCGTGTCAATTTTTTCCCGCAAGGGCGCTAAGCGCTGTTCTTCAGTACTCATTAAGCCCGCCTTTCAAAGTCGCGCATAAATTCAACTAAGGCTTTTACACCCTCAATTGGCATTGCGTTATAGATGCTGGCACGCATACCGCCTGCAGCTTTATGGCCACGCAAGGCAACCAAGCCAGCTGCGTTTGATTGCGCCAAAAACTCTGCATTCTGGTTCTCATCTTTTAAGAAGAAAGTCACGTTCATGCGTGAGCGATATTCTTTGGTGACACGATTCTCATACAAGCTACTTTGATCTAAGAAGTTATAGAGTAAATCCGCTTTTTCTTGATTGCGCTTTTCAATGGCCTTCACTCCGCCTTGCTTAAGCAGCCACTTAAAGCCTAGGCCAGCCATATAGATCGAAAATGTCGGCGGCGTATTGATCATCGACTGTGTACTGGCCTGCACAGCCCAATCCCAAATCGTGGGAGTAATGCCCATGCTATGACCAATTAAATCCTTACGCACAATCACAATCGTCACGCCAGAAGGGCCGATATTCTTTTGCGCACCACCAAACCAAACGGCGCACTTGCTTACATTCATCTCTTTAGAAAGGATATTGCTAGAGATATCCGCAACTAGTGGAACATCACCAACATCCGGCACGTCTGGGAACTCAACACCACCAATCGTTTCATTGGCACAGTAGAGAACATAAGCAGCATCACCAGATAACTTCCAAGTTGATCTTGCCGGAATGGTATTGAATTTTTCTGCGGCTGAAGAGGCGGCTAAATTTGCAGCGCCATACTTCTGCGCTTCTTTATAGGATTTGTCTGACCACACGCCAGTAACGATGTAATCCGCCCTCGGTCCGTTCTTGGCCAAAGGCATCAGGTTCATGGGGATGGCTGCATTTTGTCCAAGACCACCGCCTTGTAAGAGCAAAATTTCATAATTATCAGGAATATTCATGAGGGTGCGCAAATCTTGCACCACCTCTTCATACACTTCCATGAACTCTTTACTGCGGTGACTGATCTCCATCACGCTCGTACCGAGCCCACGCCAATTGAGCATTTCATCGGCAGCCTGCTTCAGCACCTCTTCAGGCAAAGTAGCGGGCCCCGCAGCGAAATTGAAAATGCGGCGGTCAAAAGTCATGATGTGTCTAGTCTAAAGGTGACGCTTAAGCGTCACCTGCCGTATCGTCATTAGAGTCGGTTGTTGGATCAGCAGATACATCACCTTCTTCTGCGCCATCAGCATCAACCTCTTCGTCCGAATCGCTCTCAGCAATACGCTGTAAGCCTGATAAGCGAGTGCCTTCATCAACGTTGATCAAGGTAACGCCTTGAGTGGCCCGTCCCATTTCGCGGATTTCAGAAACACGAGTACGTACCAAGATGCCGCCAGTAGTGATCAACATAATTTGATCCTCTGGAGATACCAAGGCAGCAGCAACCACCTTACCGTTACGCTCTGAAGTCTGAATGGCAATCATGCCCTTCGTACCGCGACCATGACGCGTATATTCAGCGATTGGCGTACGCTTACCGTAACCATTCTCTGTAGCCGTCAATACGCTACTTGGAATTGCAATGCCGTTTGCATCCACCACAGCCTCTTCAACGCCTTCTGCTGCTTCTGCGGGAGCAACCAACATAGCGATCACTTGATGACCTTCGCCTAAGTTCATGCCACGCACACCGCGTGCGGTACGACCCATTGGGCGAACATCATTCTCATCAAAGCGCACTGCTTTACCGGCGTCAGAGAACAACATGACGTCGTGCTGACCATCAGTAATCGCCGCACCAACTAAGAAGTCGTTTTCATTCAAGTCAACCGCAATAATGCCGGCCTTACGTGGATTTGAGAAATCCGACAAGCGAGTCTTCTTCACAGTGCCCAGGCTAGTAGCCATAAAGACGTAATGATCATCTTGATAGCCCTTAATTGGCAGAATCACAGTGATCTTCTCGCCTTCAATTAACGGGAACATATTGACGATTGGCTTGCCACGAGAGGTGCGACTACCTTGCGGCACTTCCCAAACTTTGAGCCAATACATCCGACCGCGATCGGAGAAGCACAAAATAATGTCATGGGTGTTCGCAACGAAAAGTGTATCAATCCAATCTTCATTCTTAGTGGCTGCAGCTTGCTTGCCGCGACCACCACGTTTTTGTGCGCGGTATTCACTCAGTGGCTGACTCTTCATGTAACCAGTATTTGAAAGCGTCACCACCATGTCTTGCGGTGTAATCAAATCTTCTGTGAAGAGTTCAGTGGCATTCATCTCAATGAATGAGCGACGACCTGTGTCGCCACCAGCAATACCAAACTCCGCTTGAACTTCTTTCAACTCGGATTCGATCACTTGAGTGACACGCTCTGGCTTTGCTAACAAATCAAGTAAGTCAGAAATCTCTGACATCACTTCTTTGTATTCGTTAACAATCTTGTCTTGCTCAAGACCAGTCAAGCGTTGCAAGCGCATCTGCAAAATTTCTTGCGCCTGACTATCGGAGAGACGATATAAGCCAGTAGTTTGCATACCATACTCAGGCAACAATCCTTCTGGGCGATAGGCGTTACGGCCGCCTGGCGTATCTGTCTCAGCACGTGCCAACATCTCACGCACCATCGATGAATCCCAAGCTTTGCCCATCAATTCTTGCTTAGCAATCACAGGGTTCGCAGCAGCTTTAATAAGCGCAATGAACTCATCGATGTTTGCCAATGCAACAGCCAAGCCTTCTAAGACATGGCCACGATCACGTGCTTTACGCAATTCAAAAATCGTACGACGTGTCACTACTTCACGACGATGCTGCAAGAAGTACTCAAGCATCTGCTTCAAGTTCAACAAGCGTGGTTGGTTATCTACCAATGCCACCATGTTCATACCGAAGTTATCTTGGAGCTGTGTACTCTTATATAAATTATTGAGAACAACTTCAGGCACTTCACCGCGCTTCAATTCGATAACAACGCGCATACCGGATTTATCTGATTCATCACGTAAATCAGAAATGCCTTCTACTTTTTTCTCATTCACTAACTCAGCGATGCGCTCGAGCAAGTTCTTTTTATTTACCTGGTACGGCAACTCATCAACAATGATGGCTTGACGCGCGCCCTTATCCAAATCTTCAAAGTGAGTCTTAGCGCGCATAACCACACGGCCGCGGCCAGTGCGATAACCCTCGCGAACCCCTTGAACGCCATAAATGATGCCGGCGGTTGGGAAATCCGGGGCTGGGATGATCTCAATGAGCTCATCAATTGTGCATTCAGGGTTGTGCAGCACGTGCAAACAGGCTGTAACCACCTCATCGAGGTTATGAGGGGGGATATTGGTCGCCATACCTACAGCAATGCCAGAACTGCCATTTATGAGCAAATTAGGCACTTTGGCAGGCAGAATCAAGGGTTCTTTCTCGCTACCGTCGTAATTCGGCCCAAAATCGACAGTTTCCTTGTCCAAATCGGCCAAAAGCTCATGAGCTATCTTGCGGAGACGGATCTCGGTATAGCGCATTGCAGCAGCGTTATCGCCATCTACGGAGCCAAAGTTACCCTGCCCATCAACCAGCATATAGCGCAGAGAGAAGTCCTGGGCCATCCGAACGATCGTGTCATACACCGCAGAATCACCGTGCGGATGGTATTTACCGATTACATCGCCAACTATGCGGGCAGATTTTTTGTAAGCTCGGTTCCAATCGTTGTTTAATTCATACATTGCGAATAAGACCCGGCGGTGAACCGGCTTGAGGCCGTCACGCACGTCTGGCAGGGCTCTGCCGACGATGACGCTCATTGCGTAGTCCAAATAGGACCGCCGCATTTCGTCTTCGAGGGATATTGGTAGTGTTTCTTTAGCGGCTTGTTCCATCTAGAAATAATATCATTTTGATGACAGGTAGGCCCTATGCTAAGATTCTGTCAGTTTGTACGAAATTGAGATGTGTCGCTTTGCAGTTTTTGCATCAAGGTAGGGCGAATTACATTTAAGTTTGACTTTAATTAAAAAAGAGATTTTTGAGGACTAAAAATGAACAAAACCCTAAGAGTGTTGCTCGCTTCTGTTATTACTGTTTCTGCTACTGCAGCGATGGCTTCTGATAACTGGCAAAACGGCGATGGCGCCCTAAACTGGAAAAACGGCGATGGCACATTGTGCTGGCGCGATAACAACTGGACACCTGCTACTGCAGCTAAAGGTTGTGACGGTGCGTTGACTGCTGCTGCTGCTGGCGTTAGCCAAAGCAAAATCACTTTGCAAGCTGACACACTTTATGACTTCAATAAGTCTGACTTGAAACCAGAAGGTAAAGCTACATTGGACAAGATCGCTGCTGACTTGAAGAAAATTAAGTTAGAAGTAATCATCGCTGTAGGTAACACTGACAGCGTTGGTACAGATGCATACAACATGGCCCTCGGTCAGCGTCGTGCTCAGTCAGTTAAGACTTACCTGACAAGCAAAGGTGTTGACGGTAGCCGCATCTACACAGAATCAAAAGGCAAGAGCAATCCAGTTGCATCAAATGCAACTGCTGAAGGCCGCGCTAAGAACCGCCGTACTGACATCGAAGTTGTTGGTACAGCAGCTAAGTAATTCACTTTACTTGTAAAAAAGCCCGCTTCTAGCGGGCTTTTTTATTTCCGCTATATTCATAAACTTCTCCTATAGCCTTACAGATAAGCAATTCATATGAACGTCGACCAGTCAGAAATCGCCAAATTTAGCGCTCTAGCCCATCGTTGGTGGGACCCTAATAGTGAATTCAAACCCCTGCATGCCATCAACCCACTGCGCTTGAACTGGATTAAGTCCTTTGTTAGCCTGGAAGGCAAGAAGGTTGTTGATATTGGTTGCGGCGGCGGCATCTTGGCGGAATCCATTTCTCAATCAGGCGCAGACACAACCGGTATTGATTTATCAGAAAAAGCACTTAAGGTTGCTGAATTGCACGCATTAGAAGTGGGCGCAAACCTCACCTATCGCTCTATCTCGGCCGAAGCGTTGGCTGATGAGCAGCCCGAACAATACGATGTAGTGACTTGCATGGAGATGCTTGAACATGTACCGGACCCAGCTTCAGTGGTGCGCGCTTGCGCCAAACTTTGTAAGCCTGGTGGCACGTTATTTTTTAGCACCCTCAACCGCAGCCCTAAGTCCTACTTATTTGCCATTATTGGCGCTGAATACATTCTGAAATTACTACCCAGAGGTACTCACGAATACGCTAAATTCATCAAACCCTCTGAACTCGTTGCTTTTACACGTCATGCAGGCTTAGAAATGCTCGGCATGAAGGGTATGAGCTACAACCCACTCACTCAGGTCTATAGCCTGAATGATGATGTCGATGTGAACTATATGATTGCCGTTCGTAAATAATTCAATACATGAGAAATCTTTTAAGCCCATACGCCGGAATCTTTTTTGATTTAGATGGCACGTTAGCTGATACCGCACCTGATTTAGTAGCGGCAACCAATCAATTGCTGGTTGCACGTAATCTTAAGCCCAAGCCTTATGAATTTCTGCGCCCCTATGCATCGGCTGGTGCTCGCGGATTACTCGAAGGCGCCTTTGGCATTAGCCCCGATCATGCGGATTTCACTCTATTGCGCGATGAATTTTTCAGTAATTATGAAAAAGCATTGCTGGTAGAGAGTAAATTATTCGATGACATGAGCCATTTACTCGATCAAATGGATCAAGCCAAGCTCCCCTGGGGCATTGTTACAAATAAAAGTGAGCGCTTCACCAACCCTCTTACTGAATTAATGGGTTTGCGCCAACGAGCTATTTCCACCGTTTCTGGCGATACAACACCGTATTCAAAACCCCATCCTGAACCTATCTTGCACGCCGCCAGAATGGCCAAGGTTGATCCTACAAAATCGCTTTATGTGGGCGATGACATTAGAGATGTTCTAGCAGGCAAAGCGGCAGGAATGAAGACTGTCGCAGCCGCATATGGCTACTGTGGCTGTAAAGAGCCTCCAGAGGCTTGGGGAGCCGATTACATCGTCAATAAGCCTCTCGAGCTACTGCAAATCATCTTTCCCAATAGGGAATAAAAGATATTCAACAATTTAAAGCTGGCGGCTTTAAAATAGAGCTTCCTAAGCATGCAATCTGGGACCGACATGGTTTCGACGTGGGTTACAAAGCATCAAGGGCATACCGAGGACCCGTTATCTCGTAAATCAATGGGAATGTTTTAACTGCAAACGACGAACGTTTCGCACTAGCCGCTTAATTGCGGTTGCCCCTGAACTGATTCTCTCTTGGGTCAGCTAGCGCAAGCTAGATCAGGGTCATTTACAAGAGATAAGATCATTTCATGTCACGGGGAATGATTCGAAAACTTAGTGAATCGTCAGCGTGGAACGTGTCAATCCGTGCCTAGCTGGCTAAATTAAATGATATGACTAAGTATGTAGAACTTGTTGTGGAGGATTTGCGGACGCGGGTTCGATTCCCGCCGGTTCCACCATTTTGAAGTAACAGTCAAACGCCACCCATCGAGGTGGCGTTTTTCTTTAATTCAGAAATCGCCTATTCTTATCAATTAAATTGATAACTCATACCAGCTTGGAAATTGAGAGGTGCTCCCGCAAAGATTCCATCTGGACTCCTGCTAGATATATACCGCCTATCAAATACATTATTAATCACCCCAAACACTTTCCAATCTTTGTTAATAGCGTAGTTAGCGCTCCAATTCACTGTTGCAAAGGCTGGGACCTCGCCTAAAGTTCCAATAGCATTTTGCGCAACTGTATTTGCTGAATCCGCATATTGAGCAGAAAGATAATTCAGATTGACTAAAGTATTGAAGCCATTCTTTTCGTAGCTAACACCCAAATTTGAAGTTAATTTAGGCGTGTACGTAATGCGATTACCATCTCGCCCCAAAGAGCTCGTGCCAACAAACTTAGCCACCGGGATGTAAGTAGCATTACCATTAATGCCCCATCCTCCTCCTAGCGCATAAGCCAAGGACATCTCAGCACCTTGATGCAAACTTTTACCGCCATTGGCTTTAGAAATTCCGGCAGCTAAGCTCTGATTCACAATTTGATTACTGAAGTTCATGCTAAAAATAGCTGAATCATAAGTAAAGGCGCCAGAGCGACCACGCAGACCGAGCTCCGTATTGGTTGAGCGTTCTGGGGCTAACTGCTGATCAACTCCTTTGTCATCAATTGCGGTGGCTAACTGTGCTGGCGCAAAACCTTTATAAACACTACCGTACGCCTGCACTTGGGGAACAAGCTGCCAGGTAGCACCAATTTGTGGAATAGTTTCTACATTCTTGGCGCTACCAGCTTTTCCAGTAGCAGCATTTGAACGGGTCTGGTTATAACTTTCCACTCGTACCCCAGGAATAAGGGCAAAGTCTTTGCTCAGCAAGAAACGGTTTTGCGCATAGACCGCAACTGAATTAGCCTTGTTATCTTCCTGCGAAGTGAGTCGACCAGAATAGGTGAGAGTTTTGGAACTCAATACTTGATTGATTTGAGATTCGGTATGCAAGCGCAATCCAAACTCTGCTTCATTGGAAATCCCCAGAGCCTTATAGGCATGGCTAACCCGAGAATCGATGCCTAACATTTGAAACTCTCGATTTCGCCCAATCAGGCAATCAGCACCAACGTTGCAAGCTCTAAAGACTGTCGATTCCTGCGTGCGTTTAACAATACTTTGCCGCCAATAATCTCTAGATAACCTACTCCAATACATCAAGGTATTGATTTTGGTCTCTGGACTAATTTCGATAGCATGATTGAGATCTACACCATTTCTTTGAGTAATGAAGCGGTCATTTGGCGCTGGATTATCTTTTGATTGATTGCTGTACTGATTTGGGCGTAGACCCACATATGAGGTATTGATATTGTTATCGTAATGTGTGTATTTCACACTTAACCACTGATTCTGCGAAATCTCCATTCCCCCTTTCACCAAGATGTCATACATCTTGAAACCATTACCTTGGTATCCATTGGACTCAGATTGAATCAGATTTATTCCTCCAATGGCGCCATTCGATGATGATTTTCCCCCTGCCTCAAGCTCTGCTAAACGATATCCGTAGTTGCCCACTTTGCCGGTTAACTTAAATCCTGGAGCAGGTGTTTTACTAAGGTAATTTACTACGCCACCAATATTGGATGGGCCATATTTCAGGCCCGATGCGCCCTTTAAAACTTCAATCCCGTCGATTTGCTCTACAGGTGGGCTGTAATAGGAGGCATTGGAAATGAAGAGGCTTGGTTGAATTGGAGCTCCATCCTCCAGGAGCAATACTTTTGTGCTCCGACCTGGGCCTAAGCCACGAATACCAATATTCGGAATGGCTCCTAAGCCGCCTTCATCACCACGAATATTGACGCCAGGAATCGTCTTTAAGACGTCCTGCAAGGATTGAGGTTGCAACTCCTCCATCTTCTTTTGGTCAATAACATCAACCGTTCCTGGAATTTTATAAAGGGCCTTTTCCTCTCGCCCAACAATATCAATCCTAGGTAACTCAATATCTTGAGCATTAGCCCAAACTGAAAAAGATCCTCCATATAACAATACAAACGATGAAAACCAGGCCAACCGATTTCGAGGACGAAAAACTTCTTGATGCTTCATATACCATCTCCAGTGATAAAAACAAAAAATCGCTGGCTATATGCATATGAAAATGCTCTTGCTGGCTAGTAAGTTAATTCATATTTACTTCGTCAAAATGAGCTTCCCTAATTTAGTGATGCGCAATTGATATGAATGCCCATCATGCAAGATGAAGATCTGCTTTGTGTGACCCAATAAGGTTTCGCTTAGAATGCATCTAGGCAAAAGTTGGCTTGATCGAATACATTTTGAATCAAGATCTAAGGTATTTTTCTCGTTCAAGCACTAACCTTCCAAGGTAAATTGAATAGGTGTCTGAAAGCATTGCAAAGAAACCTGAGCAGGGGCTATTGCAATTGGCGCAAATCTCCACCGAGTCAAAGCCTTGATGGCTGAGCGATCCAAACCCTGAAAGCCTGAGCTTTGGGTGATACCAACCTCTTGCACAAGGCCTTGCTCACTTACACATAATCTTGCAATGACCAAACCCTGTTCCTTAAGCTGTCTGCTGGCTAAGGGGTAATGGGGTTTGGGGCTGTATATAGCCTGTCTAGCCGTGCCTACTGCCAGACGTCCAGCCTCCTTACTATCACTATGCGCATGGGACTCATTTACAGCACTGGAACTATCGCTCTCACTGCTAGAAGATGTATTGATTTGGGGTGCGGCCAGGGATTTTTTCTGCTGAGATGACAAGGTACTTTTGCCTACTAGATTTACCATCAAAAAATCTGGAGCGGATGATTTTGACCCCGCAAATGGTCCCGATAAAAGTATCAATAGTGCTAATACATGAGAGAAAGTTACCCCCGAAATTAGCAATATGTTTCTAGACAATGCACCAGAAAGCAAATGGCACCCTTAAAAAATGAATGAGAGAAACTATATTTAACTTACCGAAAAATGTGTAGTAAGTTAACTACTACTCTCAATGATTTTAAGGATGATGTAGTGGATTAACAACCATGATCCCAATGGGGGCGGTGCTTGTAGGGCTATTTAATGTGGTACTACTTTTGGGTTAATCGCCACAGTGAAGTGACTTCTTTAGATCTCGCTGCATACAATGCATCCGCTCTATCAAATGCCTTGTTGTGCGTTGGCTTGGTATCTAAATGCGCAATCACCTTCAAGCCCGCTTGATCAATCCAATTCAGAAACTCTTCTCTTGCTCTCAAGCCTAAGTGCTCTGCTAAGTCAGAAAGAATGAGCCAACCCTCACCATTTGGTAGCAAATGATCTTTCAACCCACTCAAGAAACCCTTCAGCATCTGACTCTCAGGGTCATACACCGCATGCTCTAGCGAGGAGCTTGGTCTGGCTGGAAGCCAGGGTGGATTACAAACAATAAGCGCAGCTTTTGGTTCGGGGAAAAGATTGGTTTGATGAATTTCAATTTGAGAATTCAAGCCTAAGTGGTCAATATTTTCTTTCGCGCAAGCAATCGCTCGATCACTTAGATCGGTCGCAATAATCCTCTGAACATCTCGCAGAGCCAAAATAATCGCCAACACTCCAGTACCCGTCCCAATATCAAAAGCAATGGAGCTATTTTTTATTGCTTCTGGTAAGGGGGCTTTCAACACCAAGTCAATATATTCACTGCGCACTGGAGAGAAAACACCGTAGTGCGGATGAATGCGAACCTCTTCATCATCCCTAGTCAGAACTTGAACACCTGTCTTGCGCCACTCATGAGCGCTAATAACGCCAAGCAACTCACGCAAAGAAATTACATAGGAAGTTTCTTGTGTTCCATAAGCCTCATGGCAAGCCTGCGCTATATCTCGGGCGCGTCTCAAAGGTATCGTATGGTCAGCATTCACATGGATGAGAACCATACCCAAAATACGTGCGCGCTGAGATTGGGTGAGACGATGTAGATTAAATGTATCCAAGGGACTTTTGATTTTCTCTTTGGAAACTCTGTCAGCTCTAGTGGACTTCTTGGAGGGCTTATCTACCCTTCTTACCAAAGCCTGTAAGAGTTGCCGCGCATTCTGAAAATCGCCCTTGTAAAGCATCGCAGTGCCTTCACAAGCCAAGCGATAAGCAATGTCAGCGGTCAGCGTGTCATCAGCGATCTGAATCTTTTTATGCGGCGCAATGCCATTTTCAGAATGCCAATGAGCGGAACAGATTTGTCCGCCCTCTTCCCATTGAAGGGTTGCTGATTGAGTCACCTAGGAAACCACAAACCGATTGTTTTGATAATCATCTATGGCCTGTTCAATTTCAGCACGAGTATTCATCACAAAAGGGCCGTACTGAACGATGGGTTCATGTATGGGTATAGCTGCCAGAACAATAAATTGCGCGCCTACAGATCCTGTTCTCGCTTTGAAAAGATCTCCGTCACCAAGAACAATAGCCGCCTGCTTTGGGGCAGGCATCATTGGCCCACCTAATTCAAGCTCACCTACATATACATAAATAAATGCATTGAGTTCTTTTGGAATGCGTTGCTCAAACTCTGCGTTGGGTGGTAAATGCACATCTAAAAATAGAGGTGCAGTAGTAATTCCCTGAATCGGACCTTGAACTGCTTTACCACCATCTTCATATGCGCCCGCAATGACCTTTACTGAGCCGCTATTTGCCAAAGCGATCTTCGGAATATCCGCAACCTGAATATCTTTATAGCCAGCCGGCTTCATCTTTTCTTTGGCGGGCAAGTTAATCCGCAACTGAAAGCCGCGCATGGCGCCACTCACTTGCTGCGGCATCTCTGAATGAATAATGCCGCGCCCTGCCGTCATCCACTGTACGCCACCAGTTTTCAGGTATCCCTGATTTCCTAAATGATCTTCATGCAACATGTGGCCCTCTAGCATATAGGTCACCGTCTCAAAACCCCGATGGGGATGGGCTGGAAAGCCTGCCACATAATCATTTGGATCATTGGAGGAAAACTCATCGAGCATCAAGAAAGGGTCTAACCTGACTTGATTTTGACCGCCCAGACTACGGCGCAATTTCACACCCGCACCATCAGAGGTAGCAATGCCAGGAATAATGGTTTGGATGTTGCGGATCATATTGATGAATGCTTCGACTTGGCTTTGGCTAAGTTTTAACTTTAAGCCGGAGGATGATCTTCAGGATTAACGTCGAGCGCTATCAGGAAGCGGGAGACCATGTTGTAAGCGGCGATTACCGTGACTAATTCCACGGTATCCGTACTTCCCAGAGCCCTTTGTAAGCGCTTCATTAATTCAGGATCCACTTTGATATTGCGCGTCATCTGAAAAGTGAGTTCAGCGGCATCGTTTTCCACCGGGGAGTACAGATCTTTTGGGAAATTCGGCTGTCCAATAAGTCGTAAGCCTTGGACCTGCTCCTCTGTCCCGCCCGCCTTCTTAAAAGGTGGCGCATGGTGAAAGAATTCATATTCAGCACCATTCAAGACGGCTACGCCACACATGGCCAACTCACGCAATTTCGGATCCAAAGAGAGGTTATTCCGAATCTCACCAATAAAGTGATTCCAGCCCTCTGCAATTGGAATGCTATGCAAGAGCATGCGATCTAAATTAATAAACTGACCGCCTCGTCTTTTGCGAATTGCAGCAACCAACTCTGCTGGCTCCGCTAAATCCATTGGCTGATACGGAATTAAACGTTCTGACATACTTACCTTTTATTAATACTGCTTATCAACAACTCTTACTGAGCAGTTTCTTTAATATTGTTTTCAATGACAAACTTGCCCCAAATACCCATTTGCTTGCCGATAAAGTCTTGTGCAGCAACAGGGGTGCCCCCAATAATTTGGATGCCTTGCATTTTGAACTTCTCAGCAACTGCAGGCGTCTTTAAGGCTTTATTTAATGCCTTGTTCATTGCATCGATCACTGCCGGAGATGTTTTACCAGGGGCCAATACCGCCCACCAAGCTGGCGCACTAAAGCCTGGGAACCCGCTCTCAGAAATCGTCGGCACATTAGGCAAGGATGTTGAACGCTTGGCAGTTGTAATCACTAGCGGAATAACTCCACCGTTATCAATATGAGGCTTCACTAAAAATTCTGAGCCAACAGCTAACTCTACTTGACCACCCAAAGCATCTTGCATTAAAGGACCACCACCACGATAAGGGATGTGATTCCAATCAAAGCCCGCTTGTTTTGCAAGACGTGCCATTGCTAGATGACCCAAGCTACCAATCCCAATTGAACCGTAACTAAATTGCTTACCTGTCTTGGAAAGATCTACCAATTGTTTAAAGCTAGTGATGCCAGATTTTTTGCTTGCAACTAACACCATGGGAGATGTGCCAACCAAAATCACGGGAGCAATATCTTTAATCGTGTCATAGGGGAGTTTGTCTTTGAGGCTAGGGTTAACGCCGTGGGTATCAAATACCACTGCAAAGGTGTAGCCATCCGGATCGGACCGAGTCATTGCGGAGGTACCAATTACACCAGAGGCGCCACCAACGTTTTCCACAATCACGTTTTGCTTCAACTCTGCTTGCAAAGCAGGTGCCAATATACGTGCAACCTGGTCAACTGAGCCACCTGGCGGAAAGACCGCAATTAAACGAATTGGCTTTTGGGTGGGCCATGTGCCAACACCCGCATTTTGTGCCAAAGCAACACCGCTTACTCCTAAGGCCATCAAAGTGCCTAAGAGGCTGTTTTTAAAGGCTTTTTTAGCCATTTTTGCTAATTTCAGCATGGATTTTGTCTCCTTTGAATAAGACCTCAAGATTAACACCCCCTTAGCCTATTTGCTCGATAATGCTGTTGTAGCCCAGTGAGAGAAAAATGAAGTCGATTCTAAATATTGCCGCCTATTTATTTGTCAGCCTAGACGGCTTGCCAGAGCTGCGCGCCAAAATGCTGGATGAATGCAATGCCCGCCAACTGAAGGGGACCATTCTATTGACTGGTGAAGGCATCAACATGTTCCTTGCCGGCAAAACGGATGAGTTACGTGGTTTTCTGGATTGGCTCCGCACCGATCCCCGCTTTGCCCCACTTCAAGCAAAAGAAAGCTGGTCTGAGGATCAGCCCTTTAAGAAGATGTTGATCAAGCTCAAAAATGAAATTATTCGCATGAATCACCCAGCGATTCGTCCTGAGGAAGGTCGTGCTAATTTCATTAGCCCCAAAAAACTACAGGAGTGGTTAGATCGCGGTACTGACGATCTAGGTCGCCCTGTAGTGATGGTTGATACCCGCAACGCCTTTGAGGTCGACTACGGCACTTTTGAGAATGCACTGCATTTCAATATTGAAAAGTTTACTGAGTTTCCAGCAGCAATTTCTGCACATAAAGATGATTTAGCCAATAAGACGCTGGTCAGCTTTTGTACGGGCGGTATTCGCTGTGAAAAATCTGGCTTATATATGCGGGAAATTGGCATGGAGCACAGCTACCAGCTAGAAGGCGGTATTTTGAAATATTTCGAGGAGGTGGGCTCCGCTCATTACCAAGGCAGCTGCTTTGTCTTTGATGAACGTGAGGCGCTGGAGCCAAACCTAGACTCCATTCCCGTAGAGCACTCAATTCGAAAGAAACTCAAAGCCAGCCAAGCCTGAGCAGGGCTAACACTACCAATAGTAAAATAACTTGGCTGTACAAAATTAACTTATAACAATAATTCGGACTCGAGACATGTCTAATACGATCAATCGGCAAAAGCCGATTTTTTTGTCATCCCTTCTCTTTGCTTTTTTGGGATTGGCATTCCATTTCAATGCGCAGGCGCAAAGTGCAGCAACAGCCTACCCCACTAAACCTATCAAACTGATTGCACCAGTAGCTGCCGGTGGTGGACTAGACAATATTGCGCGCGCAGTTGCGGAAAAACTATCTCGATCCATTGGTCAAACAGTGGTTGTAGAAAATATGGGGGGTGGTGGCGGATCCATTGCCTCACAAGCAACCGCTAAAGCACCAGCTGATGGCTACACGCTGATGATTGCTTATGTAGGAACACACGGCACTAACCCTGCTGTCCGCAAACTACCTTACGACGCCATTAAAGATTTCACACCGATTGGCATGATTGGTGCAACACCTAACGTACTCATTATCAATCCTGATCTACCAATCAAGAATTTCAAAGAGTTTGTAGATTACGCCAAGAAGAATCCTGCCAAGTTAAGTTATGGATCTGCTGGTCCAGGCACTCTGACACATCTCGGCATGGAGCAACTAAAGCTAGCAGCTGGAATATTTATGGTGCATGTGCCTTATCGTGGCGTAGGTCCTGCTTACACGGATCTACTTGCCGGACAGACCCAGGCAATGTTCCCAACCTTATTTGCCGCCCTCCCTTATATCAACACCAATCGTGTTCGTGGTCTTGCTGTGACTGGTGCTAAACGCAGTACTGCAGCCCCCAATATCCCAACCTTTAAAGAATTGGGATTTAACGGCTTTGATGGTCAACAGTGGTACGGACTGGTGGGCCCAGCTAATCTGCCACCGGCCATTGTTGCCAAGCTCAATACCGAACTCAATAAAGTATTGGCGCTACCAGACTTCTCAGAAAAAATGACGAGTGAGGCGATGACTTTAATGCCCATGACGCCCCCTCAATTTACCAATTACATCAAAGAAGATATTGCACGCTGGGCTAAGGTTGCCAAAGACCGCAATATTGAAATCGATTGATTTTTCAACCTTCCCTTCTTTAAAAAATATTCATACTTATTCATAGGAAATTGATATGTCTCACGCTATTGCTGCAGCAGCCGATCTCAATGCACCACCAGTCACCAAAATTTTGGCAGAGTTTGTTAATACTCACCCAAGCCAAGGATGGACTCCAGAGGTTGAGCACGAAGCGCATCGTACATTCTTAAACTGGCTTGGTTGTGCGATTGGCGCAGCCAATCATGAGAGCGTTGAATCGTCTTTAGCCGCTATTCGTGAATTTCAGCCAGCCCCACAAGCCAGCATTCTCGGTCGCAAAGATAAAGTAGATATGGGTGGAGCGGCTTTGATTAATGGTATTAGCTCACATACTTTTGACTTTGACGATACCCACCTCAAAACCGTGATTCATCCAGCTGGCCCAGTGGCTTCTGCAATCCTAGCCTTAGGCGAACACATTGGTGCCAATGGTCGCCAAATGATTGACTCTCTTGTTCTAGGCATTGATGTTGCCTGTCGAGTCGGTAATGCAATGTATCCAGATCACTACCATCGTGGCTGGCATATCACTGGCTCCACAGGGATGTTGGGTTCTGCTGCTGCATGTTCACGCTTAATGAGTCTTGATCTGCAAAAAACAACTATGGCTCTGGGTATTGCTGCCTCACAACCGGTTGGTATGCGCGAGCAATTTGGCACGATGACCAAACCCTTTCATCCGGGTGGCGCTGCACGTGCAGGTCAACTTTCTGCGTTGTTGGCAAAACATGGTTTTACTGCAAGCTCTAAAGCGCTTGAAGCGGGTCGTGGCTATATGCAAACCGTTTCTACTAAGTGTGACTGGTCAGAAATTGATCGTGCCCTTGGAAAATCTTTTGAGATTTCCCTAAATACCTATAAACCTTTTGCTTGCGGAATTGTGATTCACCCAGCCATTGATGCTTGCGCCCAATTACGCGCCCAAGGTGTCAAGGCAGAAGAGGTTGAACGCATTGAGTTGCGTGTTCACCCACTGGTACTGGAATTAACTGGCAAGAAAACACCTAAGGATGGACTGGAAGGCAAGTTCAGTGTGTATCACGGCTGTGCTGTAGGCTTGATGTTTGGTCAAGCAGGTGAAGGTGAATATGCAGATGACATCGTTAACCGTCCTGACGTTGTAGCTTTGCGCGCTAAGGTGAATGCGACTACCGATACTTCTATTAGTGAAGCATCTGTGGACGTTAAAGCCTTCCTTAAGGATGGCAAAGAAGTGCATATTTTCGTAAAGAATGCGATTGGTTCAGTAGAAAACCCAATGAGCGATGCAAACTTGGAGCAAAAATTTACAAGCTTGGCCGAGCCAGTGATTGGAAATGAGAAAACCCGTCAACTGATTTCCGCACTCTGGAAGTTAGGACAAGCGCCAGACCTCAAGCAAATCTTAAGCCTTTGCACTCCAGACTAATTTCAACTGAAAGTTTTTTATCCATGGCTTCATTACCGAACATCGTTATTCTTGGGGATTATGAGCGCGCTCTACGTCGCTTCTCTAACTGGGATAAGTTAGATCAACAAGCTAAGCTCACCATCTACCATGAGCCTTTGCGTGATGAAGCCTTATATGAAGCAGTAAAAGATGCCGACGCAATTGCTATCGTAAGAGATCGCTCGCCCTTCAATGAGGCGATGATCGCGCGCTTACCAAAGCTCAAGTTTTTAATGTTTACTGGCGAACGCAATGGCACTCTTGAGGCGCCGGCCTTGGTTTCAAGAAACATTCCCATGGCTTGCACACCCGGTGGACCCTCCAAAGAAACTACCGCTGAGCTTACTTGGGCTTTGATTCTGGGTGCATCTAAGCGTCTGGTTGAAGAAAATAAACTGATTGCCTCTGGTGGCTGGCGCGATGCATTCTCTCTCCTGCCAATGCTTTCTGGCGAACGCTTAGGCATCATGGGTTTAGGCGCTATTGGCAGTCGTGTGGCGCGCGTTGGCGCCGCCTTTGGTATGGAGGTTGTAGCCTGGAGCCCGCGCATGACCCCAGAACGTGCAGCCGCTGAAAATGCAAAAGCCGTTAGCTTGGATGAGTTACTCAAAACCTCCAAAGTGGTATCCATGCATTTAGTAGCAGGTCCCGGAACTAAAGGATTGATTAGCGCCGATCAATTAGCACTCATGCGCGTAGATTCGATTCTGATCAATACCTCACGTGCTGCGCTCATTAATATGCCCGACCTCCAAAAGGCACTTTCCGTGGGTAGACCAGGACAAGCAGCAGTGGATGTATTTGATGTTGAACCCCTTCCTGAAAAAGATGCACTACGCAATACTCCCAATCTTTTGGTGACGCCTCATTTAGGCTTTATTGCTAAACCAATTTTTGAGGCTTTCTCAAAAGGCATTACAGAAACTCTCGAAGCATGGTTAGAAAACAAGCCTGTACCGCACCCCTTTAAGCCTCAATAATTTATTTATAAAAAGCGACCTCGATGAGTAGCCTAACGCCGTCACAGCTATTTATTAGTTTTAGCAAAATTGGTATGTCAGGCTTTGGTGGTGTGCTCCCTTGGGCTAGACGAACCCTAGTGGAGCGGGACAAAATTCTGACTTCCGAGGAATTTAGTGCCATCCTTGGTATTTGCCAGATCGTTCCAGGCCCCAATATTGTTAACCTCGCTGTTTGCGTTGGCTCTCGATTTGCGGGAGCAAGAGGGGCAGCAGCTGCAGTTCTTGGTCTGACCCTCGGACCAATTGCCATTGTGCTGTTACTCGCCATACTCTATCAACACTACAGCTATTTGGATACAGTAAAAGGACTATTGCGGGGCATCTCTGCAGTAGGCGTAGGTCTCATCGCTTCAACTGGTTTCAAGATGCTACGCGATGAGTTTCGCTTTCCTCTGATGCTGCTAGTAGTGGTCATCACCATCTGTGCAGTTACCTACTTTCATGTCGGTCTGGGTTGGGTTGTGCTTGCTGTTTTACCGCTGGCACTGTTCTTGGCACGTAAGAAAGCGCTTAGTTCATGAGTATGCTTTTTAGTGTCTTTCTGAAACTATCCGCCTTCTCGCTTGTTGCGTTTGGCGGCGTGAATGCATTGCTACCAGAGTTGTTGAACTTAGCTGTCTATCAAGAGCATTGGATTGATCTGCAAACTTTTTCAGATTACTTTGCTATAGCGCAAGCAGCACCAGGCCCTAACTTTATGACTGTCACGCTATTAGGCTGGCATATTTATGGTGTACTGGGTGCATTTATTGCCACACTGGCAATTGCATGGCCCTCATCCATCCTGATTTATTTTTTGCAACGCTTTATTATGGGTATTCAAGATCCCATCAAGAAGAAATCTATTCAATACGCAGCGGCAGCACTAGCTATTGGGCTGGTTCTTTCTTCTGCATGGCAAATTGCTATTCAAATTAACCATAGCGCGGCAGCCTACGCCTTGACTCTTGCGACTATCGGCTTTACATTATTCACACGCTGGCACCCACTTTATCTCATTGCAATTGGCGGCGCTTTAGGAATTCTGGGTTTTATTTAAATCACTTTTCTTAGGATAAATATGCGACTCATTCAGAACTTTTCAGTCTGTTTAATAAGTCTAATTACCTTATTTTCTGCCGCTGCTTTTGCGCAAAATAACTACCCCAGCAAACCCATTAATTTCATTGTTCCTTATGGTGCCGGTGGTGGCGCAGACTCACGCAGTCGTCAGATTGCCCAAAAAATGAGTGTCATTCTCAAGCAACCCATCATCGTTGATAACAAACCGGGGGCTGGCGGCAACATTGGTACAGAATTCATTTCTAGAGCCGCTCCAGATGGCTACACCATTGGGATGGGCAACTTCGCGCCCATGGCTGTTAATAAAACGCTCTTTGGCAACTTGCGTTACGACCCAGAAGCAGATCTTACGCCTATCATTTTGATTGAAAAAGGGCCTCTGGTGCTGGTGGTCAATCCAAGCTCACCATATAAAACAGTACAAGAAATTGTTGCGGCCGCTAAAGCTAAGCCGGGTACTCTCACTTTCTCATCGGGCGGCATTGGAGGTAGCCATCAATTATCCGGTGAGCTCTTTAAACAAAGCGCTAGCATCGATATGATTCACGTACCGTATAAGAGTGGATCTGCTGGTTTAACCGATCTAATGGCCGGAAACGTCACCATGATGTTTGATCAAATGTATTCAGCGATGCCAAGCATCAAAGCCGATAAGTTACGCCCCATTGCTATTACTAGCAAGAAGCGCTCCCCTCTTCTACCGAACATACCTACTTTTGCTGAAGCTGGCTATCCCAAGGTTGAGGTTCTCAATTGGCAAGGCTTGATTGCGCCTAAGGGGACGCCAAAGGCTATCATCGATAAATTAAATGCCGCTGCAAATGAAGCGCTTAGAGATCCACAACTACGCGAACTCATACTCTCTCAAGGGAATGAGATTGGCGGAGGGAGTCCAGCTGAATTTGCCAGCCTGATTAAAGCTGAAAGTGCCAAATGGAGTGCTGTTGTAAAAACAGCTAATATCAAGCCGGAGTAAGGAATTCAATTTTGAATGGCATTGGGGGCTTAGTGCCCCCAATTTTATTTAAAAGCCTGGTAGGTCAAGATCCCCAAAAAGGTGAGCGCAAGTGAGCCAACTAGATTAAGTAGGGCTGTGCCCAAAGCCCAGGTAAATTCCCCGCGCTGCATAAAGCCAACCACCTCAGCAGAAAAGCTTGAGAAGGTAGTCAAACCTCCTAAGAAACCAGTGACCACTAAAAGCTTCCACTCTGGAGAAAGGCTTGGATTGTTACCGAAGAAGGCAACTGCAATCCCAATTAAGTATCCGCCAACCATATTCGATATAAAAGTACCCAATGGCAGCGCAGAAGCCATCCCTACGGTGGCGTAATTAAAGCCAGCTCTTAATAAAGCGCCGAAGCCCGCTCCAAAAAAGATTGCAAAGATAGGAAGCCACATAATCTGCTCTTGTTATTGAATTGAAAAACCCAGCATGCTAATTGAACTCATCTCAATTCCATTTGTATAGATTTTGGCCTGCTCTCCCGCTTCCTGCAAGGCCAGGGTATACAAGGCTGGCCAATAATGTTCTGCGGTCGGAATAGATAGGTGTGCTGCATCACCAAAATGCTCCCAGTCAATCAATGCCTCATGATGATTGGCGCGCATTTCTGAAGCAAAAAAATCATTGAATTCTTTTGCCCATGGGTAAGGCTCAGCACCCTCTTGCCAATGAATGGTGCGCAAGTTGTGCACCACATTACCACTAGATAAAATCAAAATATTTTCATCGCGCAGGGGGCGTAATTCCTTAGCAAGCTCATAGTGCTCACGTGCTGACATCGCACCATCGAGACTCAACTGCACTATAGGCACATCTGCATTGGGGTACATGTATTTCAGAACCGACCAAGCGCCATGATCAATACCCCATTCATTCTCTTCAAGTACGACAGGGACGCTCAATAATTCTTGCACACGATCAGCTAATGCAGGGCTACCTGGAGCTGGATATTGAACATCAAACAGTGCTTGCGGAAAGCCACCGAAATCATGAATTGTTTTTGGCTTAGCCATTGCAGTAACCCAAACTCCTCGGGTTACCCAATGCGCTGAAATCACCAATATCGCGTCAGGACGCTTTAATGATTTTCCAAGAGCTGACCATGCCGCTGTATAGAAGTTGGGCTCTATGGCATACATCGGACTGCCATGGCCAGCAAATATTGCAGGTTGGCGATGGCTAGTCATTAATACTGATTAACCGAATACGTAACCTGTATGAGCCGCAACCAAGGCAAACAAAATAGCCAAGCTAGTAGCAGCGGCCAACATCACGACCAATGTAATGATCTTTTTGTTGATCTCTTCTTTAGATTCGTTATGCCATTCGTTCATGCTAAATCCTCTATAAACTCATTAATGAATAGGGTAATTATCCACTATCGACCGCGACCAGCCTTGCGCATCATGCCTTTTCCCCCACCAAAGCCTGCCTGAGGCCTTCCAGCTGGGCCAGAGGGTCCTTTGGGTACGGGTGGACGTGCTGGCGGCTTCGCCGCTAGCGCTTTTGCTGGGGTTTTTGAATCGGGTTTCTTTTCGTCAGTCACTTTGAGCTCCTATGGATATCATATTGCCATGATTACTGACTATTCTATCCAAGCTGTCGCAATTAATGCGATTCCCCTAATTTTTGCCATCACTATCCATGAGGCAGCCCATGGCTACGCAGCCCGCAGGTTCGGCGACAACACCGCCTACATGCTGGGACGGGTGAGCCTCAATCCCGCTAAACACATAGACCCTGTGGGTACCATATTGATTCCACTCGTCTTAATTCTGACGGGGTCTCCTTTTTTGGTGGGGTATGCCAAGCCGGTACCGGTCAATTTTGGGCGACTCAGAAACCCCAGAATTGACTCGATTTGGGTTGCCTTAGCGGGACCGGGATCGAATTTCATACAGGCAATCATTTGGGCGGTCTTTTGGGTCCTGGTTCAGGGCTTTGGAATTGATGAGCCCTTCCTGACTTCAATGGCAAAAGCAGGTGTAATGTGGAATATCGGTTTACTAGTATTTAATCTGTTTCCACTACCACCCCTGGATGGTGGAAGAATTTTGGCTGGCCTTTTGCCAGCACGCCAATCCATCGCCCTGGGCAGATTAGAGCCATGGGGATTCTTTATTGTGCTCGGTCTAGTCTTTACTGGAATTATTGGCACCCTGTGGATGGAGCCCCTCAGCAGCTTTTTCCTGGGCATCATTAATCTCCTAATGACTCCCCTCAGAATGATTTTTTAAGTGGGCAAAAACTACTATTCTGGGATATGCTAAAAATAAGCAGTCCAATTGATCAAGGGAGAGCAAACATGAAACTACAGAAATTTGTTTTAGCAGGTACTGCAACTGCTTTAGCGATTAGCGCAGGCGCTGCATTTGCTCAATTTCAAAATGCAGATAAAGCAATTGAATATCGTCAAAGCATCATGACAGTCATTGGAACTCATTTCGGAAGAATTGGTGCTGTTGTTAAAGGTGCGGCACCCTATAACAAAGACGATGTGAGCAAAAATGCGGAGATCGTAGCAATGATGTCTACATTGCCTTGGCAAGCTTTTGGTCCTGGCACTGAAGGCGGCAAAGCAAAACCTGAGGTGTGGTCAGACAATGCGAAGTTCAAAGCTGCTGCAGAAAAAATGCAATTGGCTGTTGTTGATCTCAATAAAGCCGCTCAGTCAGGCGACTTAGAAAGTATTAAAAAATCTTTTGGTGCAGTAGGAGCAACCTGCAAAGGCTGCCATGATGACTTCAAAAAGAAATAAGTAATTTTTTTGATCGTTATTTCGTAATCAAATAACCCACTACTACCGCGATCACACTTAAAACCAATAAAGCGAAACCGCGCTGTAGCATTCCATCCTTGGAGGCCCGACTCAAGTCAGTAGGCAAGTACTTAGCCTCTTCACTTGAGTCGATTTCTTTGTCGCCACTAATCATTGGCTTAATCAGATTTTCACCTTTAAATTTTTTGTAATACCAAATCGCTGCAATATGAATTGCAATCAGGGTATAAATCACCACTTGATTACCTTCGTGAATCTCCGATAAAAATGAAGAAATCGAACCAGACACATACTTTGCTAGTGGCCCTTGAAAGGAGACCTCATCATCAACAAATAAGCCAGTCAGCACTTGAACGCATAAAACAAAAATCAGTGCAAATACAGAAATTGCACCAATGGGGTTGTGTCCAAGAACGCGGGGCGAACTTCCACTTAAGTAATCAAAAATCGCTTTTTTAGTCGGCAAGAAAGAGGCGAAGCGCGCATGGGTAGACCCAACAAAACCCCAGACAATCCTGAAGATCAACAAGGTCAAAATGCTGTAACCGAAATAAGCATGCCATTGAATGAATTCATCACCTAGATTGATTGTCACAAAGCTACCGACTATACAAACCACCAGCAACCAATGAAATAAGCGGATTGGTAGATCCCAGACTCGAATAATTTTCTTCATCCTTTAAGAATAATCCTCTTCTCCTCTAAAATAGAGGGAATTCATGAATCCCGGCAAAGCCTTTAGAACCCTACTGCTGTACCGCGTTGGCGCAACCCTAAGCTACCAAATTACAATGGTAGCGGTAGGTTGGCATCTTTACGAAATCACCAATAGCGTAGTTTCACTCGGGCTGATTGGTCTTGCAGAGCTTGTTCCCTACTTTGCGCTGGCTCTATATTCAGGTCATGCGGTTGATCACCACTCCCGTAAGTGGATTGCTGCAATTGCCTGCCTCATTCATATTGCGGTTGGGTTATTTTTAACCGTCATCGCATTGGGATGGCTTAGCCCACCGATTCCATTGATCTACACCGCAGTGGCATTTATTGGTATTGGGCGCGCTTTATTAAGGCCCTCCTATCAGGCGCTTTTCGGACAAATCATTCCGAGAGATCAACTGCCTCGTTATACAGCGTATGCATCTTCAGCGTTTCAGATCTGCGTAGTAGCGGGCCCAGGATTAGGCGGACTGATGATTGGCTTTGCTGGTCTTGAATGGACGTATCTGCTCGCCGCATTCTGTGGAGCAGTTGGTTTATACGGAATTACTTTCATTACTGCCGTCCAAGAAAAATCGAGCGGCTTATCTAAACACTTTCTAAAAAGCTTTTTGGAAGGGTTTCATTACGTCAGAAAACATGAACTTATTTTGAGCATCATGGCGCTCGATATGTTTGCTGTTCTCTTCGGTGGTGCGGTGTCTATTCTTCCAGCCTTTGTGAAGGAGGTACTCAATGCGGGCCCAGAAACCCTAGGGATATTGCGTGCTGCGCCCGCGGCTGGGGCAGTGATTACCGGAATCTACCTTGCTCGGCGTCCCGTGCTAAACGACTCAGGAAAATATCTTCTGATATCAGTGGCAGGATTTGGTGCAGCGATTATTGCCTTTGGCATCTCCAGCAATTTATGGCTCTGCGCATTCTTTCTATTTATCTCTGGATGCTTTGACTCAATATCAGTGGTGATTCGCGGCAGCATCATGCAGCTCACCACACCAGATCATATGCGCGGAAGAATTAGCGCCATTAATGGCATATTCATTGGCTCATCTAATGAATTGGGTGCGCTTGAGTCTGGCATTGCTGCCAGCATGATCGGTTTAGTGCCATCCATCGTATTTGGTGGGGTCGCAACAATTGCCATAGTCCTCATTACTTATCGACTCGCCCCGCACCTAAGCAAACTCCATCTGAAAGATATTTCTTAGTAAGAAACTAAACAACTAGTTGCTATTTAATTTCAGGAAGATCTTTCTGAATAATCTTTAGGCCAGCACGCAACGCTTCTTGATAGCGTTCACGTTCAGCCTTAATCGTTTCAGCAGTCCAGGTGAAGAAACCTTCGCCAGTTTTCATGCCAAACTTGCCGCTAGCAATGCGGTCACTCAAGCACTTCGCTATCGTTGGTGAATTGTTTAAGGTTGGATAGATGGTTGCACCTCCAGCACCGTGCACCTCAAGGCCAGCATGATCTCGCTGCATGGCTGGGCCTGCTGCGATGTAGCGAAAGCCAAAGCCAAAACGAACGGCTTTATCAATATCTTCTGGTGTACAAATGCCTTCATCAACCATTGAAAAAGCCTCACGCGATAAAGCATGCTGCAAACGATTAGCCAAAAATCCTGGTAGATCTTTTTTCACAGTAACGGGCACCATGCCACAAGCAGTCATCAAACGTGAGAGGCTTTCACCCACCATTGGAGAAGTCTTTGCACCATATACCACTTCCACACAAGGTACTAAATGTGCAGGCATAAAGAAATGCAAACCAATCATACGAGCAGATGTTTTTAGGCCGCTGGCAATTTGACTAATTGGAAAGCTCGTACTATTGCTCGCCAATACCGCCTCAGGCTTTGCATATTTTTCCAACTTAGTAAATAGCTCTCGCTTGATATCTAAACGCTCAGGCACGCACTCAATCACTAAATCAATATCAGACCAATCAACCTCTTCAAGCGAACCCGCAACAGACAGTAAATGAATACGATGCTCATAACCAAGATCCGACATGGTGCTTGCAAAGTAATCCGGCAGGAGGGCTCGTCGCTCTGTAGTTGGCTCCACCACCTGGACTGCACAGCCACCACGTGCACAAACGGCCGCAACGTCTGCACCCATAGTGCCACCACCGACGATAATTACCTTGGTTTCAGCTGGGGTAAATAACATGAATACTCTCCTAAAAGGGGAAGGACTTTTTCTGAAAAATCCTCTTACAATGGGGTCATTATTTCAATAAAAAAGTAAGTGAGACATGATCCCCGTCAATTCAGTGCTACAGGTCGGCCATTTCCCTGAAATTATGCAGGCAGAAATAGATCGGCGTTTTACCCCTTTCCACCATCCCGATCCTCAAGCGCCCGCTCCCGCCGGAAACTTTCAGGCGATTTTGATTCGCTCCAATACCAAGTTGCCGGAGGCTCTGGTTAAACAGATCCCCAGTATTCGGATGGTTGCTACTTGTGGGGTTGGCTATGACAACCTTCCTTTGGCTTATCTTAAAGAGCAAGGAATTAAAGCAAGCAACACTCCTGGCGTCCTAAACGATGCCGTATGCGAACTGGCCATTGGCATGATGCTCGCCCTACTGCGCCAACTGCCCGAGGCGCAGGAATACGTCAAAAGCACCGCTTGGTCAAAAGAACCCTTCAGACTCACCACTACTTTGGCTGGTAAACGAGTGGGTATCGCTGGCATGGGTCGCATTGGGCAAGACCTGGCTAAAAGATTAGAGTCATTCAAAGTTGAGATAGCGTATTCGGGGCCTAATAAAAAAACTTTGCCCTACACCTACTATCCAGATGTTCAAGAATTAGCCAAGGCCTGCGACATCTTATTATTAGCTTGTCCAGCAACCCCCGATACAGCCAATATGATTAACGCCAAGGTTCTAGAGACCTTGGGTCCATCGGGATATTTAATCAATATTGCCCGCGGAAGTGTAGTTGATGAGGGAGCGCTTTTATATGCACTGCAACATAAAAAGATTGCTGGTGCAGCTTTAGATGTTTTTGAGAACGAACCTAACCCAAGTCATGAATTTTTAACGCTTGGTAATGTATTGTTAACACCGCACATTGGGAGTGCTACCTCAGAAACACGGATAGCCATGACCAACTTAGCCGTAGATAATTTAGAAGCCTTCTTTAACCAACAAACACTTCCTTCTGAAGTTAATAACTAAAACGGAGCCAGCATGACGATTTCTCTGCATCCTTCCACCTTGCCAGCGGTGTTATCCCCTGTCATCACCCCATTTAAGGGGGACGGCAGTCCAGATGCTCCTAAGTTATTAAAACAATGCCAATGGCTAGAAGCTAATGGTGTTGGGCAGGCTATCTTTGGCACAAATTCAGAAGCAAACTCGATGTCTGCTCCGCAGAAGATGAGCACCTTAACAGCATTAGTAGAGGGCGGATTAAATCCTGAGCATTTAATGCCGGGTACCGGCGCAACCTCTATTGATGCCACAGTGAATATGACACGTCACGCAGTCAACCATAAGTGCGCAGGCGTGTTAATGTTGCCGCCCTTCTATTACAAAGACGTAACTGATGATGGTCTGTTCGCTTATTTTTCCGAAGTGATTCAAAAGGTAGGAAGTGCAGCTCTACAGATTTATATCTACAACATTCCACCGGTTACCAAAGTGAACTTAAGTCTCTCTTTGCTTGAGCGGCTAGCGAAAGAATATCCAAAGACTGTTGTAGGCATGAAAGACAGCTCTGGCGATTGGTCTTATACAGAATCAGTCATTAAATTATTAGCTCCTTCAGGCTTCCGCGTCTATGCAGGTAGCGAAGTATTCCTCATGCGTGCCTTGCGCGCTGGCGGTGTTGGCTGCATCTCCGCTACCGCTAACGTCAACCCAAAAGCCATTGCCGATTTAGCAGCACACTGGAGAGAATCAAACGCTGATGCTCTTCAAGCAAACCTGGATCAAGTACGTGGAATTTTTGCCAAGTACCAAATGATTGCTGGTATGAAGACTGCCGTAGCCCATTACACCAAAGATTCTGAGTGGCTCAGAGTGCGCCCACCATTGATGCAGTTAAGCCCTGAGCAACAAGCGCAACTTCTCAGCGAGCTCAAAGCAATTAACTTCAGCATGCCAGGTTTGTAATTTCAAAATATAAAAAATTAATTAGGAGACAACAATGAAGTTACTCAAAATCATTGCCTTATCACTTAGCCTTCTTTGCGCGAGTGTTAGCGCCCAAAACATTTCCATCGCAACTGGCGGTACAGGTGGCGTGTACTACCCCATGGGTGGTGGTCTTGCATCTGTTCTGTCAAGCAAAGTTCCTGGTATGTCTGCTACTGCAGAGGTGACCGGGGGCTCGGTAGATAACCTAAACCTCATTGGCACTGGTAAGCCATACGTTGGTTTCTCCATGGCTGATGCCGCTAAAGATGCTCAGATTGGCGAAGGTAAGTTTGCTGGCAAAAAAGTGGACTTACGCACTCTAGTAGTTCTTTATCCAAACCTCATGCACGTAGTAACAGTGGACTCTACTGGTATCAAGTCCATGAAAGACCTCAAAGGTAAGCGCATTAGCACTGGCGCTCCTGGTAGCGCAACGGAAGTCATGGCATTTCGCCTACTAGAAGCTGCGGGGATTGATAAAGACAAGGATGTTAAGCGTGAGCGATTGAGTGTTGCCGAATCCGTTAACGCCATTAAAGACCGCAAAATTGATGCATTCTTCTGGGTGGGTGGATTACCAACAGCAGCCGTAACCGACTTAGCCAATACGCCAGGAACCAAGATTGTGATGGTCGACACTGGCGAAGAGGTGGCGGCCATGAATAAAAAATATGGCAACCTTTACTTTGTAACTACCATTCCAAAGGCTACTTATAGCGGCATGGCTAGAGACAATAAAGTCGCAGCAGTCGCCAATATTTTGGTAGTCAATGCCAATATGCCTGACGATCAGGCATATAAGATTGTTAAGGCGATCTTTGATAACAAATTGGAATTAGTGCGCACTCATCAAGAATTTATGAGCGTCAGCCTAGAAAACCAGAAAACAAAATCAACCCCTGTTGATTTTCATCCAGGGGCACTTAAGTACTTTAAAGAAAAGAACGTCAAACTCAATTAAGTTAATGTTTTTATCGGAGGTGAGTCAATCTCACCCCTTTCGTTTTACGGTAGTGAAAAAATAAAGTAGTACATAAAAATAATTACAGAGGTTGAGAACATGAATCAAAACGTTATTGACAACGAAACCCAAGAAAAACTAGATGCCTTTATCAAGCAAGAGGAAGGGGACTCCAATGACTACAAGGGACTATTGGCGAAGTTCATCACCCTAGTAGCAGTAGGCATGTCACTCTTTCATTTATATGCCGCGTATTCAATCGTTCCAACACAAGAGTTGCGGGTCATTCACGTTGCTCTGGTTTTATTTCTCGTATTTCTAAGTTTCCCCATTGCGGCTCGCTTTAAAAACAGGCTCATGCCTTGGGATATTGTCTGCGCACTTATCTCGGTAGCCATCGCGTATTACATTCTGAGTGGTGGCGATGACTTTATGGACCGCAATACTGCGCCTAACTCTACCGATGTCATGGTGGGCATTGCATTAATTGCCCTCATCTTAGAAAGTGTTCGAAGAACCAATGGCATGATCTTGGTTACAGTAACTATCCTGTTTCTACTCTATGCATTGTTTGGCAACTACTTGCCAGCCCCTTGGACTCATAAAGGTTATGATCTTGATCGTCTAGTAGGCTACATGTATATGACTCTAGAAGGCATCTATGGCACTGCCGTTGATGTTTCTGCAACCCTCATTATTCTCTTCACCATCTTCGGCGCTTTCTTGCAATTTACTGGCGCAGGAAAGTTCTTTATTGATTTCTCATTCGCAGCAATGGGCGGAAAATCTTCTGGGGTTGGCAGAACTATCGTAATGTCCTCCTTCTTGCTCGGAGGACCCTCTGGATCGGGCGTTGCTACCACTGTTACGGTTGGCTCAGTTGCAGCCCCCATGCTGGACAAAGTGGGTTACGAGAAAAATGCTGCTGGCGGCCTTTTGGCAGCAGGCGGTCTTGGCGCCATTATCTCGCCTCCGGTACTGGGCGCAGCTGCATTCTTGATTGCAGATTTTCTCAAAATCTCCTATTTAGATGTATTGCTGATGGCAACCATTCCAACTATCCTTTTTTATCTTGGCTTATTTGTGATGGTCGAAATTGATGTACGCAAATATGGCATGAAAAATATTCATTTTGAGTCTGCTGAAACAGCCTGGCAACTCACCAAGAAATACTGGTTTCACTTCTTCTCGCTCATCTCGATTGTGGTGTTTATGTTGATGGGCTTCTCTCCCGTGATGTCCGTTTTCTGGGCGACAATAGTTTCGGCTTTATCAAGCATGTTGCGTGAAGATACCGCCATCATTCCATGGGCATGGTTTAAAGGCAAAGAACCCATTCTCTCTGGCCTGTACAACTCCAATCTGACCAAGGCGCTTGCAACTGGTTCAACTGGTGTCTTAGCTATCGCTGCCACCTGTGCTGGTGCCGGTCTCATTGTGGGTACTGTTACCTTAACCGGTCTTGGCCTGAAATTTAGCTCGATTGTGATTCAGTATGCAGGTGGCTCGCTCTTGCTGACAACTATTTTTACCGCTCTCGTGGTTTGGGTGGTTGGCCTTGCTGTTCCAGTAACAGCCTCTTACATTATTTGTGCGGTAATCGCAGCGCCTGCTTTGATTAATTTAGGCGTGCCTGCTTTTGCAGCCCACATGTTTATCTTCTATTACGCTGTACTTTCGGAAGTATCGCCACCGACTGCACTCTCGCCATTTGCTGCAGCTGCGATTTGCAAAGGTAATCCCTACAAGACCACTTTGCAAACTTGGAAGTATGTTGCTCCAGCCATTCTGGTTCCATTTATGTTTGTATTAGATAAGTCAGGCGTTAGCTTGTTATTAATGGGATCAATCAGCGCTCTAGAGCAGGCGGACTGGATGCAAATTGCTTGGGTCTCTTTCACGGCCGTTGTTGGAATCATCTGCCTAGCCGGTGGACTACAAGGTTGGTTTATTGAGAAAACCAAGATCTTTGAGCGAATCATCATGGTGATCTCTGGGGTTGCTCTTGCCTACCCTTCCACAGAGGCGGACTTAGTTGGCTTTGTTGGATTTGGCTTGGTACTGGTAACTCAAACGATTACCCATTTCAAACTTAATCCTAGATCTTCTTAAGGTACACCTGATAGGCGGACGGATCACATCCTCAAAATAATAAGGCCCGCTTGAGCGGGCCTTATTATTTTGAGTAGTTGCTTATTTTAAGAGATCTTGGTCCAGGCAGCTTTACCTGCATATTTCTTGACAGCAGCTTCATCGAACTCGAAACCCAGGCCAGAGGTTTTATGCAAAATCAAGTCCCCATTCTTAAATGTCAGCTGCTTATTGATCAATCTTCGGAAGTTCAGCACCTGATCATCTAAGAAGAATTCGACAAATCGTGCATTAGGCGTAGATGCCACCAATGGTGCATGCAAATCATGCATCCAGTGCGGGCAAACTATGACACCCTTCAAATCAGCGTATGCAGAAATTCTTCTCCACTCGGTAATACCTCCGCAGACAGCCGCATCAGATTGCAGAATGGCAGCTCCACCAGCATCAATCAACTCTCTAAAACGCCAGCGTCCCGCCTCCATCTCACCGGTAGCAACGTTGATTTTGGTTTGGCGCGCCAAGGCAGCATGTAAATCAATCGCATCTGGAGAAAAAGGTTCTTCAATCCAATACGGGTTGTATGCTTCAAAGCGACGCACATACTCGAGAGCCGTAGGTAGATCGCGCCAGGCATTATTCGCATCAAGAGTGAGCAATACATTGTCACCTACCGCTTGGCGAGCCGCCTTTACACGCGCCTCCTCTTCCGATGGTGATAAACGCCCCACCTTCATCTTGACTGCCTTAAAGCCCTGCTTTACGTAAGACTCCATTTCTTTGCCTAACTTGGCAGGCGTTTTACCTTCAAGATAGTAACCACCACTAGCATAAGCTGGCACCCGATCATCAACCACTGAACCCAAGTATTGATGTAAAGGCAAACCAACTGAGCGTGCATTTAAATCCCACAAAGCCGTATCCAAAATCGAGATGCCGCGCATTACTGCACCTGCACGACCTTGGAGAATAGATTCGTTATACATCTCCATCCAGAGACCTTCACTGCGGTGACTATTTTGGCCAATGAGTTTTGGCGCTAGCAATTGCTCAACGGCAAGTTTGGCAATATCTCCGCCGGCACTACCGACATAACAAAAGCCGATACCCTCATTACCATCCATGCCACGAACTTTTACCAGGCAATAGTGACGCTCGGAAACAGTACGAGTCGAAAATGAAGTAACTTTATCCAAAGGCACTGCAACAGAGGCAACTTGGATAGATTCAATAATCGGCATCTAAACTCCTTAATAAAAATTGATTGTATCGAGAATTTAATTTGCTAGTAGGGGCACGAACAATGATTAATTAGCCCGCTCCACTACAAATACACATGGCGAAAATGAGCCGAGTTGTTGATATCCGAACAGGTATCTTGTGAATTAGATTTGCTGCAAAGTTGATATATTCACTCTCCAACATTCTCAAACCGCCAAGTTGTGCAACAAATTTAGTTAAAAGTGGCAAAACTGACATTGCTAAAGGTGCTGGTTTTAGAACTTGGCCAGCCGATGAGGCGGCCCTTGTAAAGAAAAATTATGAGCAAAGACTGAAAGTAGCCCTTGAAGTTCTCAAAACAGCCCCAGATCAAGATTAAATCTGATTTGCTGCAGCACAGCATATTTATTCAGAGATGCTCTCACATTATTAGATAATTGAGGGGTGAATAAAAAAGCATCTCTTGGGTCCCTGTTTACTAAGGGGGTAATCATTTTGTCTGGCTGCGCCTTTCTTAGCTCAACTCCGGGCTTGGCTTATGCAGCTCAAGCCCAAAGTAGCCAAACCCAAAGCACAACCCAAGCGCGCAAGAAAATTATCGTTCAAACCAGCAGGCAGGTTGGCTTCAAAGATAAATCAGCGGGTACCGGCTCAAAAACCAATAGCATGAGCCTAAACCCATCGCTATTTCAGCGAAAAGCCCCAGATGAATTGATGCTCGATAGCGATGCAAACCTTGACTATCGAGTAGCCCAAGGATGTCTAAGACGTAATTTTAATGAAGATAGCCTGCCGGCTAGCGTAGGCATTGATAATCAGCAGTTCGCTGAATTCTTCAAAAATCAGACTAAAACATTTTTTGATCACATGCGTGGAGATTGCATCCCTTACGCGGTTGCCTTTGGAAGTCGTAATCGTTTCGACTCATTGAGCATCATGAATGGCCCAATCCAAGATAGTAAAACTGAAGTATGGACATTTACACCATCAGCTGTTGGTGGGTTTTTAATTCAGCAAGACTATCTCAAAGATGAGTCCAAGCGTTTAACCGAGATTCGCATTCCTTTAAGGGATGTTCTGTATGACACTCGAAAAGTAAGCGATCAATTGCCAGTTGAGCTGGTTTGGGAATTAAATTCCCTGATCAAGCAAATCTATCCTGAGGAAAATAATTCTCTCGAAAATACAAACAGCATTGTGCGCTTGATTGTTGACTTTGGCGATCGAGAAAGATGGGCGCAAATTTGGGCTGCTGAAATTATTGACCCCACCACCAAAGACGTTTATGCGAATGCTTTTTGGATGGAGCGCAATGATATTCCTGGAGGCTTCTTTACCGGAACCGGAGAATCACTAGAGCGCTCCTTCTGGACTAACCCATTAAGCTATCGCCGTATTTCTCGGGGAGTTGGCATGGTAAGAGCATCTTCGAGTAAGCGTAGTAAGAATCCTGCGTCAACAGTCCCAACCCAGGCGTCAGCAACAAAGCAACGCTATCGCGCCCACATGGGGATTGACTATGCTGCCCCAATCGGCACCCCCATTTTTAGTGTTGCCAATGGCAAAGTAGTGCACATAGGCTTTAGCGGTGCATTTGGAAACTTAATTGTTTTAGAGCATCCAGGCAATTACCATACCTACTATGCACACTTGAGTGGTTACAACGTAGAGCTTGAGTTGGGTAACGAAGTGCGGCGCGGCTTGGAAATTGGCTACGTAGGAACAACCGGGAGATCAACGGGGCCACACCTTCATTTTGAATTAAGAAAAAATGGGGTTTATGTAGATCCTTATGGCTCCAAAACACAACTTGATTTATGGTCTATGCGTGATAACGAAAGCGGGCAACTGACTAGAGAGATGCTTCTACTAGGTAGCCCTATTAAGCGCAACTAAATACATTCAAGAATGCTGCTGCAATAAAAAAGGGTCCAATTGGACCCTTTTAACTTGAGGCTAAGCAAATTAACCCAGAACTAATACTGGCAATGTGGAATGCACAATGACTTCATGAGTCTCGCTACCTAACAGGATCCCTTTGATGCCTGTACGCTTATGAGACGCCATCACAATCACATCCACTTTCGCTTTTTTTGCGCCAGCCAAAATACCTTCAGATAGGTTGCTATTTTCAATGTGAAGACTTTTCACCTTAGCGCCAGCTCCCAGTGCGGTTGTCGACCTCTTAAACACATCCTGCGCATAAGCTGCACAAGCTTCTGTGTGCTGTTTCTTCGAAATTCCATAACCCATGGTGCTATCTGAATAAACCATCGGAGGCGTAGGATCAGAAACATATACCAACGTAATTGCAGCGCCATCTGCCTTAGCAAGTGCGGCGACTTTCTTTAAAGATTTTTTGCTGACATCTGAACCGTCTACTGGCACCAATAAATGCTTAAACATGTTGACTCCCTTTAAATTGAACTACTCATTTGCTCTTTCCATCATAATACTTATTATTAGTCCATAAAAGAATAAAGGTAACTTAATTGCTCAAGAATTTTGCCATTTACCTCTCATTTTTAATTGCCCTTATTGCAATCGATTTGGTATGGCTTTTGGGTATCGCAAAGAATCTCTATCGCAATGAGATGGGTGACTTAATGGCCAGCGAACCCAAGCTTATAGCTGGGCTTGCGTTCTACCTGCTTTATGCATTAGGCGTCTGCATTTTTGTAATTGTTCCGGCGCTATCAAAACAGTCCTGGATATATGCACTGCAATATGGCGCTTTGTTTGGTCTATTTTGTTATATGACCTACGACCTCACCAATCTGGCGGTGGTTAGAAACTTTCCAACACAATTGGCTTTCATTGATATTGCATGGGGCAGTTTTGTTACCGCCTTGTGTGCGAGTTTTGCTTACTGGGTTGGCAACCGTATCTCTTAGGCCATTGAAACATTCATCTTATGTTTTTTCGCCCCCGACTTTTTGACTCATTTTCTGGCTATAGCCGCGCCCTTTTCACTAAGGATGTTTTTGCTGGATTAACAGTTGGGATTGTTGCACTCCCATTGGCCATGGCTTTTGCAATTGCCAGCGGACTTAAACCCCAAGCAGGCATTTTCACTGCCATTATTGCTGGCGGGCTCATCTCTTTACTTGGAGGTAGCCGCGTACAAATTGGCGGACCGGCCGGAGCCTTCATCGTCATTGTTTACGGCATTGTGGAGCGCTATGGCATTCCCAATTTATTACTAGCAACCGCCATGTCAGGAGTATTTTTATTTTTGATGGGAGTATTTCGTCTTGGAACGCTAGTGCGCTTTATTCCGATTGCAGTCATTGTGGGCTTTACCAATGGCATTGCCTTTTTGATTGGACTATCGCAAGTCAAAGATTTCTTCGGACTTCAAATCGAAAAAATGCCGGCTCAATTTTTTCAATCAGTGCATGCGCTCTACTTAGCAGCGGACACCTTTAACCCCATTGCGCTTGGTTTAGCTTGTGGGAGTCTTGCCTTACTCATTTTATGGAAGATATTTCAGGATCGCTTAGGATGGCTCTCCCACCTTCCTGGCACAGTGGTAGCAATGGTAGTGGCAACGATCGTTACCAGTATTTTTAATTTACCAGTAGATACGATTGGTAGTCGCTTTGGCGGCATCCCTTCAGGGCTCCCCGCTTTTGAATGGATTCCGATAAGCTGGGATAGCGCTCAATACATGGTGGCACCAGCCTTAACACTTGCCCTATTGGGTGCTATTGAATCCTTGCTATGCGCGCGCATTTCCGATGGCCTCATTCATGATCGCCATGAGTCAAATCAAGAGCTAGTAGCTCAGGGCATTGCTAATTTCACTATTCCATTTTTTGGTGGCATGCCAGCGACCGGTACGATTGCCCGCACAGTAACCAACATAGAGAGTGGCGGCTCTACGCCTATCGCCGGAATCGTACATGCGACAACTTTACTAATCATCGTTTTGTTTGCAGCGCCCCTTGCCAAGAACATTCCCCTAGCTAGTCTTGCGGCAATCTTGATGTATGTGGCCTGGAATATGGGGGATTGGCAGAAGTTTATTGATCTCAAGCAATTCCGCTTACCGTATCGAATCACCATCTTAAGTGTCTTTATTCTCACTGTTGTACTGGATCTCACGATTGCTGTAGAGGTAGGTTTGCTGCTCGCCTTTATAACCTTCATTTACCGAATCTCCAGCCTATCGCGTTGCGAGCCTGCTCTAGCTAGTGATTACCCAGGATTGAATAATCAACAAGGTCGAATCGATGCTTATCGAATTCATGGTGCCATCTTTTTTGGGGCAGTAAAACTCCTCGAAAAGATTGAGGCGAATTTACCCTCACAAACCCTCTTGTTAGATCTAAAGAACGTCATCTACATTGATACTTCAGGCATGGATACGATTATGGAGCTGGCACATCTGTGCAAGATTCGTAATATTCGATTAATTATTTGCGGCTTAGCGCATCAACCATTAGAGATGGCAGAGCGCAGTGAATTTCTATCGACGCTACCGCAAGCTTCTTTCTATCCAGATCTGAGCGCCGGCATAGAAGCAGCAACAGCTTAAGAGCAACTTAAGAAATACAGAAGCCACCTTTTAATAAGGCTTCTGGCAATACCCAGGCACGATACATACCAAAGCCGCCTGCAATCAATAGAAGTGCAGCAGCCAAATACCTCACCCATAGATATTGCCCAAACTGAGTCAGTACCGCTGAAAATTTAGAGATCAGTAATAGGTTAGGCAATGTACCCAAACCAAATGCCAACATCAGTGCGGCACCAGTTGCTATATCACCAGATAAAAAGGCGAGTGGTAAAACGCTATAGACCAATCCACAGGGCACCAAACCCCATAGCATGCCGCTAAACCAACGCGAAGGGCCGCTAGCCATAGCACCCAAGTATTTAGCCCAATAAGCTGCAATTTTTGCGCTTAACCATTTGCCGCCAAGTAGACCTTCTGACTTGCTTATTCTGAGTAGACGTATACCCATCAGAATTAAGATCAGGGAGGTTAAAGCAAATAAGGGGCGCTGGATTGGAATGAGGTTTTGCTGCCAAACAACCACCCCTACTGACGCGGCAAGAGCGCCCAATAAGACATAAGTTGTGACGCGCCCCAAATGCATGATTAATTGGAGGTAAAAAAGCTCAGATTTTGGTCTTAGAGGGGTCTCCAGGGCTTTGGGCCGCTCTATGGCAGCTGCTATCCCACCGCACATCAGAGCACAGTGCCAGCCACTCACAAGAGCGCCCAGAAAGACCGCAACGAGTAAGCTAGTTGTCAGCATGAAATCAACAGAAAATAGGTAAAAGCCATAATCTTCATGCTTATAGAATAAACTGATCCCATAGATCAGCCCTAATATGAACTACAAACCTACCGATAGCCCAACCAGCAAATGCTCTGTATGCGTACTGGGTCAGTTTTGCCTTCCGGTTGGATTAAATAGTAACGAAGTTTCCCAGATCGATACCTTAGTTAAAGAGCGTGTTCATCTTCAAAAAGGTGAAAGCCTTTATCGTCACGGCGACCCACTCAGTTCTGTATATAGCGTGCGCTTTGGCACTCTTAAAACAGAGTTCTGCCTGCAAGACGGTCGACAACAAGTGATTGGCTTTCATCTGCCCGGTGAAATTCTAGGTCTTGATGGCATTGGTGAAGGACATTATCAGTCTGATGCGATTGCACTTGAAGAAAGTGAAGTCTGCATTATTCGTTACGATGCTTTTGAAGATTTGGCTCGGCAGATCCCTGTATTGCAAAATCAGTTCCACAAAATAATGAGTCGTGAGCTGACTCAAGATCAGCGTCACCTACTGTCACTTGGCACGATGCGTGCAGAAGAAAGATTGGCAGCCTTTTTATTGAGCCTCTCGCAACGTCTTGCTGCACGCGGCTATTTAAATAATGAATTTGACTTACGTATGAGCCGCAATGATATTGGCAGCTATCTTGGGATTCAGATTGAAACCGTTAGTCGCATGCTTTCACGCTTTGCAGAGTCGGGCCTCATTCAAATTAAACAACGCCACATCAAACTCATCGATATGAATGGGCTTTACGAACTAGCAGGAATTCCAAACCCAGATCGCCACGGCTGCGCAAGCCCTGAAATTCCAATCAAACAGGCTTAAATTAAGCCGCGGTCGATTTCCTTGCTATCGGGTGACTCAATCCCGGGCAGAATATAAGCAGTCAACGCGCTGGACGCCGCACAGAAGGTCCAGATCACAAAAAATCCAATGGTATAGATGCCCTCATCAGAAATATCTGGGTGATAACCAAAAAATAAAAGGTCTTGTGGGTGGATCACAGTAAATAACAAGCCCTCTGCCATACCGGCCACCAAAAATGAGGGCCACAAAATCCAGATTAGTAGGCGGTACTTCATTTTGTTGCCTGCGTATCTTTAATCTGTTCAACTTTTAAGCCCTGTTTCACAACGCCATCACGCAATGGCTTATCTGCATATAGATTTACAGCTAAGTAAATAGTAATAGCGCAGCCAATCATGGCGACAGCTGGTCCGCTAATTAAAAGCCATGGCCATAGTTGCTTGAACCAGGGTTTAGTAGTTTGTTGCTCTGTCATATCCATCCTCTCCATTGCCTTCTAGCTTAACGGGGAATAATAAAAGTAGATTTCTCTTCGCGAGTTCTCGTAATTAACTCGTCACCTGACATCTCATGGGCAACTACATCAAAATGAATTGGGTAGTTACCAGCCTCATTCGCTCCAACATCGGCGCTCACCTTGATCGGCATCAGAAGATTGCTAGCTGGCCCAACCTCAATCTCGGTAACAATCTGCCCTTGTGAATTAAGCACTTTTAACCCATCCAAACCAAGCGCCTTCACCTGCACATTCATATTATTTTCTGATGCATTCATGATTTGAATGCGATAAATATTTTCAATCCTTACACCCTCGACCTCGCGCGCCAACGCTCCACGATCACGCATCACATCAACCCTTAATGGGTTTCGGGTGGCGAGAGAAACTAGAAAAGCGGCTGTAAGCACAGTAATAAAAGCGGTGTAGATCAATACGCGCGGACGCAAAATATGACGAATCGCACTTTGATTGGACTCTTTATCCTCAATGGCACGCTCAGTCGTATAGCGAATGAGTCCTTTTGGATAATCTACCTTCTCCATCACTTGATCGCATGCATCAATACAGGCACCGCAACCAATACACATATATTGCAAGCCATCACGAATATCAATACCAGTAGGGCAAACTTGAACACAAATACTGCAGTCAACACAATCACCTAAACCTAGAGAAGCTTGATCTGCAGATTTACTGCGGCTACCCCTGGGTTCACCACGCACTTTGTCGTATGTAACCAAGAATGTATCTTTATCCACCATCACACTTTGGAAGCGTGCATATGGGCACATATATTTACAAACCTGCTCACGCATAAACCCTGCATTACCCCAGGTTGCAAAGCTATAGAAGCACAACCAGAAAGTCTGCCATGGGCCCAAAGACAGGTGAATTAATGCAGAACCTAAGGTGCTAATTGGGGTGAAATACCCAATAAAAGTAAAGCCTGTCCAGAATGCAATCAATAACCAGAGGAAATGCTTCGTAATCTTTAAGCGCCATTTACGGAAACCCCAAGGCCACTCTTCGCCATCTAATCGAATCCGCGCAAAACGGTCTCCCTCAACCTTGCGCTCGATCCACATAAAGATTTCGGTATAGACAGTCTGCGGACAGGCGTATCCACAAAAAAGACGCCCGGCAACTGCAGTAAACAGAAATAAAGCGAGCGCGGAAAGAATCAATAACAGGGTAAGATAAATCACGTCTTGTGGCCATAACACGAGGCCAAAGATGTAAAACTTACGCTGAATTAAATCAAAAAGAACTGCTTGACGGCCATTCCAACTAACCCATGGCAAGCCATAAAAGAGCAGCTGAGTAGCAAATACCAGAATGAGGCGCCAGCGGGCAAAGAGCCCAGACACTGAACGCGGATAAATCTTTCGCCGGACCTCGTAAAGAGACTCCTCAATAACTTCTATCGGAACAGGTTTCCCACCCGGCGGAATATATGGCACTAATTACTAATCTTATTTAGCTGTTGCCGGTTGTTTACTGTTAGATAAACCCCAGACATAAGCTGTTAACACCTGGATCTTCTCAGGACTCAATACCTTGTCTTGAGCAGGCATCATTGCCATACGTCCCTTAGTTACCGTTTCAATAATCGTCGCTTCTGAACCGCCATATAACCAAGTTTTATCAGTTAAATTTGGTGCGCCAATAGCAATATTTCCTTTGGCATCAGGACCATGACAGGCTACGCAGTTTGCAGCGAATACTTGTGCGCCACGAGCTGCTTTAGCATCCTCTGCAGACAGACCAGAAAGGCTACGTACATAGTTAGCAACATCCACAATTTGATTGCTATCCAACTGTGGGAATGGAGGCATTACACCGCCACGACCATAGGTAATGGATGCTTTGATATTTTCTGGTGAACCCCCATAGAGCCAGTCACCATCAGTCAAATTAGGGAAGCCTTTTGCACCACCAGCATCAGAGCCATGGCACTGTGCACAAGAATTTAAGAAGAGGCGTTGACCCATTTCACGGGCTTTAGGATCGGCCGCTACTTGCTCAATGTCCATCTTGACGTATTTCGCATAAACAGGCCTAAGCTCATCATTAGCATTAGTCATAGATTGCATTAGCGATCCATCAGTGCTATAGCCCAACACTCCAGGAAACGATCCAAGACCGGGGAATAAAACCAAATAAACCAATCCGAAGATACAAGAGAGCAAGAACATCCACATCCACCAACGTGGCAATGGATTGTTTAACTCACGCAGATCGCCATCCCATACGTGACCCGTATCAGCAACCGCACCATCGGCCGTATGCACAACCTTAGCTTTCCTTTGGGAGAACAAAAGCCAGATACACCAGAAAATTCCAACTAATGCAACTAAGGCGATGTAAGCACTCCAACCACTGCTAAAAAAGTCACTCATGATTTGTCCTTACTAAATTCATCCGGAAGATCAAATGGAAGCTCTGCTGATTCCCGATTTGCTTTTTTGCGACCGGGAGACCAAGCCCACAAAACAATTCCTACAAAAAAGACAAGGCCTATTACCGTAGAAAATGCCGAGAGGTAGGGAGTGATCTGTTCCATTTGATTTAAGTAGTTTTAATTAATAACCTTGTTGATTACTTCGCCACAACTTCTTCAACAGTAATATAGCGACGCGTAATACCTAATCCTTGCAGGTATGCAACTAATGCATCCAACTCCGTCTTACCCTCTAACTCTGCAGGTGCATTTGCAATCATTTCATCAGTGTATGGAACGCCTAAACGACGCATGGCAACCATATGTGACTGAATAGAGCTTGCATCTGCCGCATTTTTTCCGAGCCATGGATAAGCAGGCATATTTGACTCAGGCACCACATCGCGTGGGTTATTTAAGTGGATCTGATGCCAAGCATCTGAATAGCGTCCACCTACACGAGCTAAATCTGGGCCTGTACGCTTACTGCCCCATAGAAATGGATGGTCATATACAGACTCGCCAGCCAAAGAGTAAGGGCCGTAGCGCTCGACTTCAGAACGCAAAGTCCGTATCTGTTGTGAATGGCAACCAACACAACCTTCACGTTGATAGATATCGCGGCCAGCTAAACGTAAAGCTGTGTATGGAACAACGCCAGGGCTAGGCTCAGTCGTAGTGTGCTGGAAAAAGAGTGGAACAATTTGCACCAACCCTGCAATCGATACCACCACGATCGTTGCAATAATTAACCAACCAACGTTTTTCTCAAGCGTTCCGTGGGAAAAGAATTTATTTTCGCTAGACATTTTCTTCTCCTTTTAGTGTTCAGCAACGGCCATTGGAATAGGCGCATTTACAAAAGTTTTACCCTGCACTGTTTTGAAGACGTTGTACGCCATCAAGAACATGCCGCTTAGATAGCACAAGCCGCCCATCAAACGAATGACATAGAAAGGGAAAGTCGCTTTAACAGACTCGACAAAGCTGTATGTCAACGTGCCATCTGGTTCAAATGCTCTCCACATCAAACCTTGCATAACACCGGCAATCCACATTGCAGCGATATAAAGAACAACACCAATAGTGGCAATCCAGAAATGCAACTCAATCCACTTGGTGTTGTACATTTCTTTTTGCCCAACCAAGCGTGGAATTAGATAGTAGAGAGAACCAATAGTAATCATGGCTACCCAACCTAAAGCTCCAGAGTGCACGTGTCCAATAGTCCAGTCTGTGTAGTGAGACAAACTGTTCACTGTCTTGATGGACATCATGGAGCCTTCAAAAGTAGACATACCGTAGAAGGACAATGCTACTACCAAGAATTTTAAGATTGGATCACGACGTAATTTATACCAAGCGCCAGACAATGTCATGATGCCGTTGATCATGCCGCCCCAAGAAGGAGCTAGTAAAATTAAAGAGAACACAGTACCGAGCGACTGAGTCCAGTCGGGCAAAGAAGTGTGTTGCAAGTGGTGAGGGCCTGCCCACATATACGTAAAGTTCAAAGCCCAGAAGTGAACAATCGACAAACGATATGAATAGATTGGACGCTCAGCCTGCTTTGGAATGAAGTAATACATCATGCCCAAGAAGCTAGTAGTCAAGAAGAAGCCTACTGCGTTGTGACCATACCACCACTGAACCATCGCGTCTTGTACCCCAGCATATGCGGAATAGGACTTCCATAATGTTGCAGGCATCTCTAAGTTATTAAAGATATGCAGAATGGCAATAGTCAGAATATATGCACCGAAGAACCAGTTCGAAACGTAAATATGTTTCGTTTTGCGCTTCATGATGGTGCCAAAGAAAACAACTGCGTAAGCTACCCAAACTACAGTGATCAAAATATCAATCGGCCACTCAAGCTCAGCGTATTCTTTTGAGGTTGATATGCCCAATGGCAATGTCACTGCAGCCAGCACAATAACTGCCTGCCAACCCCAGAAGGTAAAGGCTGCTAGCTTGTCACAAAACAAACGCGCCTGACATGTACGCTGAACGATGTAATAGGATGTTGCGAATAAAGCTGATCCACCAAAAGCAAAAATCACTGCATTAGTGTGCAAAGGACGCAAGCGACCATAGCTCAGCCAAGGAATATTAAAAGTGATTTCAGGCCAGATCAACTGGGCTGCGAGGATAACTCCCACAAGCATGCCAACAATTCCCCAAAGCACAGTAACGATGGCAAATTGGCTGACAACCTTGTAATTGAAGGTATCTTGATTACTCCCCACGGTAAGTCCCATGGTTTCTCCTTTTTTGTGACCAAACAGCGACATAATCCAAATAGACTGGATTGATTATCAAAGTAGAGCTCTAAGGGGGATTTGATCTATATCAAAAAGGGTGGGACAAATTCAGATTGAACCTCAAAGGGAAACCCTAGATTTCTTGAGCTATTTAGATATATAGCTATTTTTGAGAGTGTTTACTAACTTATTTGGATTTTGGGGTGTCATCATCCATCAAAATCGCCTCACCGGGACCGTCTAAATCGTCAAATTGACCATTTTTTATGGACCAGTTCAAAATCCAGACCAAAAGGCCAATTAAAACCAAAGAAACGGGAATGAGAAGAAATAGGCTTTCCATCTCTATAGTCTAAGCCTTTCGTAAACGCCAGGCATTTAAAGTCACGGCTAACGAAGAAAGTGACATTCCGATCCCGGCAACCCAGGGATTTACCAAACCCATCATTGCAGCAGGTATAGCGAGCAAGTTGTAAGCTAAGGCCCACCATAAATTTTCTTTAATGATCATGTGAGTTTTATCAGCTAGCAACAAAGTTTTTGCTAATGACTCCAAAGAGCTGGCCGTCAGAATTGCATCGGCTCCAGCAGCAGCTAATGGTGCGCCAGCACCAACCGCAATAGAGATATCTGCACGGGCAAGCAAAGGCGCATCGTTCACACCATCCCCAATAGCCCATACAAAACAACCTTCTTTTTGTAATCTTTCGATGTAGTCATACTTATCTTCAGGCGTACAGCCGCCTTGATAGTGCTCGATACCAACATGCTGAGCCCACCATGCAACCGTGGCGCGATCATCACCAGACACTAAATGCACTGCAATCTTTCTAGACTTCACTACTTTTAGGAATTGCTCTAACCCTGCTCTAGGCGTGTCCAAAAATACAAAGCTAGCTATCAATCCTTGCGCATCCGCTAAATGAACCTGACCGTATTGCCCTAATTGCGCACTCTGCTCTAACCCCAGCCACAATGGACTTCCCAAGCGATACTCGCCCGAACTTAAACCTTTTCCCAGTTGATTAATCACTGGCTCACTCAATATAGGTAAAGATAGATTTTCAGAGGTGCTAGCACGTATCAAAGAAAGCGCCAACGGATGTCTTTGCCCCGCCTCTAATGCCGTAGCTAAGGCTAACGCATCTTCACGTCGATAGCCCGTACGCAAATTAGTGATCTCTTGCAACTCTGGCTGACCCATCGTTAGCGTGCCGGTTTTATCTAACACTAAGTCAGTTGCTTTTACTAAACCTTCCATTACATGGCCACGCACAATTAGCAAACCCAATTTAGTTACGGCGCCCTGAGCTGCTGCCATAGCAGTTGGCACTGCTAGCGATAAAGCACAGGGACAACTGGCTACTAGAACGGAAACTAAAACCGTCCATGCACGACTAGGGTCGAAGTAAAGCCAGATAGCCGACGAAGCAAACGCACCAAATAGTAGGAAGGCAACAAAATAAGCAGTCCACTTTTCAGCCAGACTCACCATGACTGGTTTAGCTAGCAATGCTTGATCCAGTAAGGAAGCAATACCTGCTATGCGGGTTGATTGCCCCACTGCCTCAATTCGCATGAGCAATGGATTGAGAATATTATGAGTGCCAGCGTACACACGGTCACCAATCTTTTTCTCAACTGGCTTAGATTCGCCTGTGAGCAAAGACTCGTCTAAGGCGCTCACATTTTCAATCAAGACACCGTCAGCAGGCACCACCTCCCCCGGGGAAACTCGTAATACTTCTCCAGGATTGCAATTAACCACGGGAACCACTTCAATTTCTTGTGATGCCGGGTAGCTCAATGCCCGTTCACATGTTGCAGGTAGTTGTTTAGCTAAGGCCTCTGCTCCACCTTGCGCATCTTGTCTTGCTAATAGCTCCACATATCTGGCCGCCAAGATAAATGCTACAAACATGGTGATGGAATCAAAATATGTGTGCCCAACACCGGCAACTAAATTAATGGTGCCCGCAGTAAATGCCAAAGCCAAAGCCAAAGCGATAGGAACATCCATTCCCAACATATGCGTTTGCTTAAACGACTGAACACTTCGCCAAGCAGACTGGAATATAGGTCCTGCTGAGTAGACCATCACAGGGACAGTCAATAACCAGCTAGTCCAACCTAAAAGAATCTCAAATTCCGGAGTGATGTCAGCGCCGACATACGTAGGCCAGGCATACATCATGACTTGCATCATGCCCAGCATTGCTACACCTAGTCGCAAAAGCAGGTGGCGTCTTTCCTTTTTAGCACGATCTAATGATTGGGAGGGCTCAAATGGCCAAGCCTCATAACCAATGCGCTCAATTTCAAAAAGTAATCTTGCTAAGCTGGTTTTATCTGGGGAAAAACGCACCATTACCTTTTGAGTAACATAATTGATTTGCACATCCTTAACGCCTGCATTACGACGCAAATGTTGCTCGCACAGCCAAACACAAGCTGCACATCGAATTTTTTCTAAGCGCAGAGTGGTTTCAAGATCACCCTCCCCTCCAGATGTGCGGGTGAAACGACCTCGTAACGAAGGATCATCATAAGGTTTGAGTTTTTCTGGAATCTCATTGCTTACAAGATAAGCCGCCGGCTTATCACCCGACTGAGAACGTCTGGCATAAAAAACCTCTAAGCCTTCTCCATGAATTGTTTGCGCGATTGCCATGCAACCTGGACAACAGAATGGACGCGTCTCACCACCCAGTTCCGCCTCAGTTAATTCCCCTGGGAGAATCTGGCTTGAACAGTGATAGCAAACTAAAGCATTCTTTTTGTTCATCTGCTCATTTATTTGATTACTCATGCGTGCACTGAGCCGCCCCAGCCTCTACGTCGTTCGTAAATCACAAACAGAACGCCCCACATGACTACGGCAACGTATGCCCATATCCAGGCAACTTGTGAAGTACGAGAACCAGAAATATCCAAGATGAAACCAAAAATAGCGGGGCCCAATAGGCCACCACCAAAACCCATCAATGAGTGCAGGCCCATTGCAGCGCCCTTGATATTTTCTTGTGCACTAATTACCAAGCCCGCAGTGAGCGTTGAGGAATCTGCCATGATGAATATGGCATGCCCAATAGCCAGAGCAACAATCAACCACCACGACTGACCAGTTGAGCAAGCAAATGCAATACCGAATACAGCGCTAGTCAGCATCACAATACAAACCCACTTTTGACGCCCGACTCGCAGAGCAATTTCATTACCCAATATGGACGATGGCACACCAAAGAAATTAATCACCCCAGCTAAAGTAGTAGCCGTTAGGAAAAAATCTTCGCCAGAAGCAACTGCACAAAAAGCAAAGAAGGCAACAATCCAGCTTCTCGATGCAAAGAGCTCTAGAGTGTGAGCGGTGTAACCGAAAATAAATCCTGCAGCATTTTTGTCCTGCAAAACCAACTTCCATTTATCCACCGGAAAGATATCGTGCAGACGAATATTGATTGGTCCTTGCCATTTCTCATGCTGAAGCGCTGGAATAAGCAACAAGACAATCAGGAAAGCGCTGAACGGGCCCAAAGCAATCAAACCAAATACATAGCGCCAGCCAAGCCCACTTAGAATCCAGCCAGAACACAAATACGAAAATCCAGTGCCAATGCCAAAGAAAGCGGTATAGAACGCGATGTGCCGCGTTAACTCACCAGACTGGATGCGATCAGACAAAATTTTCAGGCCAGGCATATAGGTACCAGCAAGACCAGCGCCATTTAGAGCCATAAAAAGTAGAGCCGTCCAAAAGTTATAAGCGAACAAACCCATGCCTAAAAGACCACAGCTTGCTGTGAGACCGCCTATTAAATAGACCTTACGCGCGTCCACCCGATCTGTTAAAGCCGTTGCTAAAGGAACGGCAAGCATGTAACCAAAGAAGAAAGCACTCGCAATCAGGCCCGACTGCAAATTACTGAGATGCCACTCCTCTTGCAAAGTCGTTAACACGACAGCGTAGCAAGCAAAACCTAATAAAGCACAGGTTTGCGCTAGAAGCATAAGAGGGGTATAGCCAGCTGAACGAAAGCGCATAGTTAGTCAGTAGAAACGTGAACTCATTCTACTCGCCCAGAACCAAATAGACCCGCTACACTACAGAAAACAAGATGGAGACAGCATGAATAGCAAATCTTTAATAGTTCGTTTATTGCAGATCGGGGCCGGCCTCATCATTGGCTCAGCAAGCCCCCTGGCATCAGCGGAAAACTACCCCTCAAAACCTATTAAAGCGATTGTTCCTTTTGCCCCTGGTAGCACAACCGATCAAATTGGACGTGCTTTTGCTGCAAAAATGTCTGAGTCATTAGGCCAGCCCGTAGTTGTTGAAAATCGCCCTGGCGCAAATGGCCTGATTGGCGCAGATTTTGTGGCCAAGGCCCCCGCAGACGGCTATACGATTCTGTTCGGAACCAATAGCACCAACGCCGCCCTGAAGAGCTTGGTCAAAAATTTACCCTATAACCAAGACACCGCCTTTACTCCCATTGGATTTTTTGGATCTGCTCCACTCATTATTGCCATCAATAATGATGTGCCCGCTAAATCACTGAATGGCTTTGTATCTCTAGCAAAAGCTAATCCAGGAAAAGTGACATTTGCTTATGCAAGCACATCACAGCGCGTTTCATCAGAAATGCTGGCAAGCTTTGCTGATATCAAAATGATTGGGGTCTCATACAAGAGCGGCCCCAATGCTATGACTGATTTAATTGGCGGTCAGGTGAATATGTTCACATCCGACTTTGGAGTTTCATTACCTCAGGTACAAGCAGGCAAAATCCGTGGCTTAGCTGTCACCTCCCTGAAGCGCTCGCCGGCTATTCCAGAGCTACCTACAGTAAATGAAGCATTGGGTATCAGAGGCTATGAACTTATCGCCTTCTTTGCGGCATTTGGTCCAGCGGGCATGCCGAAAGATGCCATCCTCAAACTCAATCAAGCCATCAACAGTGCAGCCAAATCAAAAGATCTAGTTGAGCGACTTTCAGCAAATGGTTTTGAAACTCAGCCAGGAACGCCTGAAGCCCTTGGTCAAAAAATCAAACTAGAAACTGCTAAGTGGGCCAAAGCGATTAAAGAAGCTGGCATGGAGCCAGAGTAAATCCAGTAGCCTTATTGCTGACTTCGATTTGGAGAGTCTTGAAAACCATTAGAGCGGTAAGTGAGAACTAAGGTATCTCGATACCCATATTTTCCTAATGGCTGAATTGGGGTTGATTCATGAATCATGCGCTGATCATTCATTAACAACAAAGACCAAGGTTGCGTGAGTGTAAAGCGCAATCCTGCAGAGCCAGAGGTATCAAATATTCTGGTCTCGCCACCCTTAATGCCTTCTCGATCTAACAAGAAGACTGCTACAAAATCAACGCCATCGCGATGGGCGCCTTCAGGTGTTGGGCGTCCGATGCCATCAGTAGTATCAATCCGAAATTGATGCGCTTCAACAAACCAAGTATTCACAGCCTTGAGGCCGTTGAGGATATGCGCAAGTCCCAGCAAGACGGATTGCCAAGCAGAACTACCTAACAACTCACCTTGAATGGGCTCAAACCAGCGCTCAATTCCACCATGTAACGCGTTGTAATCCAGCGATTGCCAGTGCGCACGATGTGGAACCATTGTGAGTTTATCGCCTTTAATCTCATAGCTGGCATGTCGACGAAAGCGATAGCGCCCACCATCTTTTAAATAAGGGTCGCGGGGCAAGTTTTCCCAATACTTCGTGAGATCTTGAAGCTTGGACAGATCTACATTACTAAATTCAGAGACCGTCTCAGCAGAAACCACAGCAAAGCCGTCATCACGCAACGCTTGATCGATCTGCTTGAGGGGGGTCAGCGTTGGCGCAAGGTCAGTCATTGTCATGGGTCTATTTTATGGCAGATGATGAAATTAGCTCACCAAACTCAAACGGTGACGCACTTCACCCACATGTCCTTTGAGGTCATATAACTCTTTCGCATCCAACATGGATACCTTGATATTTCCAACGCGCCTCTCGATATCTTCAAGGTCCTTAAAGTTCTTTTCTTTTAACGCTGGATTTTGGGCATTCTTCTCAATCACCTTGAGCTCTTCATATACCTGCGCCAACTTCAATCGCAATAAGAAATTTTTGGTAGTGGGGATATAGGTAAACAATGGAATCAAAATGACTAGCAATGGAATAACAATTTTGACAAAACGTCCTGCCCATACCGCAGTCCAAAACGGCAAGTGACGATGTAAGAATGAAGGGCCATCCTTTAGATAAATCTCCGCATCCGCATGCAATGGGAAATCCAATCCAGCGCTAGAGGGAAACTCGCCTACCTTTTGTAATCGAGAATAGGACTTCAAAATATCGTAAGAAGCACTCAGTAAGAGTGAGACCATAGCTGGACTTACATTGTCATGGGCTACCAAGGTGGCAGTAGCGGCCATCACCTGAATGTCTTGACGAGGTTGATCATGCTCAATACTCAATAAACCTCTGGGTACGGTGACCTTGGATAAATAGCTAAGATTTCTGGTGTATGCATCTGCCTGGTCAAAATCCATCAAGCGAATGCCAGGGATAGCGTAAAACTTTTTCAGGATGGGCGCCTCTGCAGCTGCCACAATAAATACTGCATCTAATTCGCCATTATTTAACTTAACGATTGCTTCATCAGGGTTTAATTTCTGCGCGCCAATTTCTTTATCTGTAATGCCGCTAGTCTGCAACAAATTCTGAGTGAGTGCTAAAGTGCCACTCCCATCATTACCAATAGAGACGCGCTTACCTTTTAGCTGACTTAAAATCTTGAGTTGGCCGCCATCATTTTTAAATGCGCCCTCACGATACCAAACCCAAATTGGCTCGTAAAACATTCCGGCTATCGAAACCAAATTTGGATATTCGGCAACATTAGCAACACCACCCTGCACCATTGCAAAATCAACCCCAGAATTAGGGTCATTCAAAAGAGCTAAGTTATCTAAAGTTCCGCCCGTGGATCGAATATTTAGATCAACACCCTCTTTGGCTATTTCTGTTTTAAGGCGTTCGCCAAAATGGTAATACAGGCCAGTAGGAAAACCTGTAGCCATCTCGATTGACTTTGGTGGTGGCGGGACTAAAACCCACAATACGCCAAAAAGGATGGTTAACAGGACAAAAAAGACTGCTGTTAGGGCCAAGGGGTTATAAATTTGTCTTTTGATGAAATTCATGGAAATCTCTTTGTTTTTTGCATTATGCCCCGAGCAAAGCAATAGGCAAAGGTTTCAAATCAAGCCTAATAAATCACGATAAGATGATACTTTTAAGCAGCCCCAAAGAACATGATGAATTCAGCAAAAACCAAGGTAGCCCTAGTCACCGGTGCAGGAACTGGTATTGGGCGGGCAGCTGCCAAAGCCCTCCTCAAGGGAGGCTATCAAGTGGTCCTTACTGGACGCAATCTAGATAAATTAGAAAAGGCTATTACTGATATTGGTGGTAATCAAAGTAACTGTATAGCGGTTGCTTGCGATGTCGGCAAACCCGATGAAGTCAAAAAGCTATTTACAGCACTTAGCAATAAATTTGGTCGCATTGATGTGCTCTTCAATAACGCTGGTATGGGAGCCCCTGCCATACCAATGGAGGACCTGAGTTATGAGCAATGGATGAATGTAGTGAATGCCAACCTCTGTGGTGCGTTCTTGTGTTCACAGGAAGCGATTCGTATGATGAAAGCGCAATCTCCACAAGGTGGCAGAATTATTAATAACGGTTCGATCTCTGCACATGCACCTCGTCCAATGTCAGCACCCTACACGGCAACTAAACATGCCATCAGCGGCTTAACCAAAACCATTGCATTAGATGGACGCCCTTTTAATATCGCATGCGGTCAAATCGATATCGGCAATGCCGCCACAGAAATGACTGAGCGTATGGCTGCTGGAATCATGCAGGCAGATCAATCCATTAAGGTAGAGCCACGTATGGATGTTAATCATGTTGGCGAGGCAGTGCTGCACATGGCTCAACTGCCACTAGAAAGTAATATTCTATCGATGACGATTATGGCAACCAATATGCCATTTGTGGGTAGAGGCTAAAACGTTACTGGCGAACTTGGTCGACTAGTAGGCGAACATTAGTTGTGCCGATTTTAATTGTCTGCACTGAAGAAATTAAATCCCCCACTTCCGGTTTTGCCATCCCAGTCTTAGAAATACGCGCCTCGATACTCGCCTCAGATAATTGAGAGAGAGGCGCACTGGGATTCATGGCTAATGAATCATTCAATATAAAGCTCATTGGAAAGTCAGTTGCAGGCACCTTCAAGACAGCAACAGGCATGCGCTCACCAGGTTTACGTGCAATTACCATCACAATGTCGCCAGGCTTAATCTTAGATTTCAGGTCAGCAGATAATTCGATCTTGCCGCCAATGCCTTTTCCGGTTGGAGCAACCGGCGCTGAAGTAGTCAGACCACCTTTAGAGCGCGCCTCAGCAATCGATCCCTGAATGGCACGCACCTCATCAGTATTGGGCGGAAGTTGTTGCGCAAGCTTCTCCCAGGACTGCACCGCTGCCTTGTAATTTTTAGCGTTATAAGATGCGGTTCCAGAAAGCCAAAGTGCCATCATGTTATTGGGGTCCAGCTTTAAGGCTTGATTAATCAACTGCGAAGGCTTCCCAACAAAACTCCCATTTGCATTGCTTGCCAATACATCTGCATAGTCGGCTAACAATTGCGGATCAGAATCAATAAAGCTACCAGCACGTGCGTATGCCTTGGCAGCATCCTCATCATGGCCCAAGATTCGATAGGAGCGAGCTAACATCGCCCAGCCTTTTAAGTTGCCAGGATCTTTTTCCATTTTGATGGCAAATTCAGCCACCATTTTTTCGATACCTTCCTGGGTGACTGGTTTTTCAGAATTGTTATGGGCTACTCGAACAACATCCCCCAAGGAGAAATACAGCGCCGAGGAGAGCAAAACAATAAAGATACACAGCCCAATTGCAGTCTTCTTTGAAGAGCCCGCAACCTCTCGGTCGTCTTCTTCAATGGTGTCTTGAAAAAGTCTCTGACGCATTTCTGCATGCGCAATTTCATAATCAGTAGAAGTAATTACGCCAGCTGTATGTTCGGCCTCTAATTTATCCAACTCTTCTCGGTATATGGTGGCATTCATCTGACGACGCGATGTCGCAGAGCTCTTTGCGGGGAAGATGAAGGGGCGCAGTAATAGCACTAACACCAGAACCAAGAGTAAAAAAGCAGGGATCAAAAAGCTAGTCACTTATTTCATCCCTCTTTCTTATCGATTGCATTTAAAAGTGCATCAATTTTTTGATTGTCAGTATCAGTCAGCGTGATATCAGGCAGACTACTATTTCTACGTCTTAAATAGATTAATAAACCAGCAATACCCAGACCCAAAATAACAAATGGGCCAATCCATAGCAACCAGGTCACTGGCTTCACTGGCGGGCGATACAGTACAAAATCGCCATAGCGCTCAACCATAAACGAGCGGATTTGATCATCGCTCTTACCTTCTTTGATCAATATCCGAATTTCACGACGCAAATCATTTGCTAAATCAGAACGTGAGCCAGCCAAAGACTCGTTCTGACAAACTAGGCAGCGCATTTCTTCTGAAATACTAATGAGGCGCTGCTCTGTTACAGGATCATCCGCGAGTGGTGCAGCATCTTTGGCAAACGCGTTGCCTAAACTAAATACGCAAACGGCGATTAATAAAATTCGCCTCATGATTTCTTTAACTCACTCAACATAGGATAAATTTTTTGATTCAATAAATCCACTGTTAATGGGCCAATGTGTTTAAAGCGAATCACTCCTGCCTTATCGATGATGTAAGTCTCAGGCACCCCATAGACACCATAATCAATACCAACACGTCCATTGCCATCAAAGGCGGAGAGTGTGTAAGGGTTACCTTGTTTTGCCAGCATCGCTACAGCATCTTCACGATTATCTTTGTAGTCCAAACCAATCACTGGCGCTATTTGGGACTTGGAAAGCTCAACCAACACCGGATGTTCTTCACGACAAGCTACACACCAGGATGCCCAAACATTCAGAATCCATACCTGACCCTTCATACTTGCCGGTGAAAATGTTTTATTAGCATCGGCTAATTGAGGCACTTCAAACGCAGGAGCGGCCTTATTAATTAAAGGCGATGGGACCTCATGTGGATCACGATTTAAGCCAATAGCCAAAAAGACTACCAAGCCTACAAACAAGATCAGGGGGATTAAAAATTTTGCTTTCATGCGAACTTGCTCTTTAACTTCAGTCGATAGCGCTTATCCGACATAGCCAACACGCCACCTAATGCCATCAACAGGCAACCACCCCAAATCCAATCCACAAAAGGCTTATAGTAAACACGTACTGCCCAGGATTGGTCATTCAGCTCCTCGCCTAGCGATACATAGATATCGCGGGTGAGCCCAGCATCAATCGCTGCCTCAGTCATCGGCATCGTCGATGAAAAGTAGCTTCTCTTTTCTGGATAAAGACTGATCTGTTCGCTGCCATTTTTAGATAGCAGGAATGTGCCACGTATTGCCTGGTAATTCGGACCGCGAGCAGCGCTAACACCCTGAAGCTGGATTTGATACCCGCCAACTCTTACTGTATCGCCAGCGGACATGCGCACATCTTTTTCTTCCTGATAAGCGCCGACCATTGTGACGCCAATAACAAAAACGGCAATACCTAGATGCGCTACTTGCATGCCAATAAAGGAACGGGTTGGTTTTCCTGCTTTAGCTTGGCGAGCGATTTGCATGCAGCCCGAAGCCATGACCCAAAAAGCTAACATGAAGCCCATGCCTGCAAGCCAAGTAAATTGCCCCATGATTAAGGGAATTCCAACGCCTGCAATCAGAGCAACTGCGCCTGCAATCCATAAACGCTTAATGATGCCAATTAAATTACTCTGCTTCCAGCTTGCCCATGGGCCGATACCCATCAATACCAGCAATGGCACCATGATGGGAACGAATACGCTATTGAAATAAGGAGGACCTACAGAAATCTTACCTAGATGCAAAGCATCAATCAGCAATGGATATAGGGTGCCTAGCAAAACAGATCCGGCAGAAACCACTAAAAAGACATTACCAAGCAAAATCAATGTTTCTCTGGAGCTCAAACTAAATTTGCCGCCCATCGAACTCTTAGGCGCACGCCATGCGTACAGTATCAGGGACGAACCAACTACGAGTGATAAGAAGATCAGAATAAAGATGCCGCGCCTTGGATCGGTTGCAAATGCATGAACTGAGGTCAGAACGCCTGAACGTACCAAGAAGGTTCCTAGTAGCGATAAAGAGAAGGCGGTAATCGCCAAGAGCACAGTCCAACTCTTAAAGCCACCGCGCTTTTCAGTAACTGCTAAAGAATGTAATAAGGCAGTACCCACGAGCCAAGGAATAAACGAAGCATTCTCAACAGGGTCCCAAAACCACCACCCGCCCCAACCCAGTTCGTAATAAGCCCACCATGAACCCAAAGCAATACCGAGGGTCAGGAAAACCCAGGCAGCGGTTGTCCAAGGACGTGACCAACGAGCCCAAGCTGCATCCAATCTTCCGGACAATAAGGAGGCAATCGCAAATGCAAAAGCCACTGAAAAACCGACGTAACCCATGTACAACATTGGCGGATGAAATACTAAGCCCGGATCTTGCAAGAGTGGATTTAATGAGCGGCCATCTTGAGCGGCTGGCAATAAACGCTCAAACGGATTTGAGGTTGTTAAAACAAACAGGAGTAAGCCACTAGTGACCAGCCCCAAAACACCAATTACTCGCGCCACCATAAAGTCATCTAATGCTTTAGAAAGCTGAGCAACCAAAATGGTCCAGGTAGCCAGCAAGAAAATCCACAACAAGAGCGATCCTTCATGTCCACCCCATACTGCGCCGAATCGATAAATCACCGGCAGCTGTGAATTAGAGTGCTCAGCAACATAAAGCACAGAAAAATCATTGGCGTAAAAACTCCAAGCCAAGATTCCAAAAGCAATCGCCAATAATAAGAAGACCGTTTGCGCAGCAGGTCTTGCCAGCACCAACCAGTCGCGTCGGCCATAGTGCGCGCCCAGCAAGGGCAAAACCCCTTGAATGAGAGCAATGCAAAGCGCCAGAACTAGTGCGTAATGCCCAAACTCAGGAATCATTTATTCGTTCCGTTTTTTTGAGCTTGCTCTAAGGCATGCTTGGCTTCAGGAGGCATGTAGTTCTCATCATGTTTAGCCAGTACTTCGCTAGCAATAAATTCACCATTGGCATTCATGCGACCTTGGATCACGGCACCTTTACCTTCTTTAAACAAATCAGGAAGGATGCCTGTATATGCTACTGGAATATCTTTCACCAGATCAGTAATCACAAAGTGCACGGTTAGACCATCGCGCTTTAAAGAGCCGTCTTTCACCATGCCACCAATTCGAAAAGCCTGGCTTTGAGGCGCCTTGCCTGCTGACACTTCACTTGGAGTGACATATAAAGCAATATTGCTATTAAGTGCATTCAAAATTAAGAGTGCAGCTACACCAATTACGATCAGCGCTGCAATAATCATTAATGCACGTTTATATCTAGGCTTCACTTACTAATCTCTTTATCAAACTGCTTGGCTAATTGCTCTTGCTTCAACCGACGTACGATTGCTCTAAAGCGAGCACGCACCATGAGGGGCTCCAATATCAATATCAGCACACAAACACCAAAACTACTCCACACATACAGTGCGTAGCCGCCCATGGCAAAAAACTCAGAAGGGCTATTCCACATCAGATTTTCACCTCAATTGATTGTCTCACCCAATCAGCATGGGCTTCACGTTCCAAAATGATTGCCCTCACTCGCATTAAGGTGACTGCAACGGTGTACATCCAAAGACATAAAGCCATCAACAACATACCCCAGAGCATAGTTTGTGCCATCGCCGGGGCTTTTGTGAGTGAAACGGAGGCACCTTGATGCAAGGTATTCCACCATTTCACCGAGAAATAAATGATCGGCACGTTTACAACGCCTACCAAAGCCAAAATTGCGCTCGCCTTATCGGCACGGCGAGGGTCATCAATAGAAGCTCGCAATGCAATAAAGCCCAAATACAGAAAAAGAAGAATTAATTCTGAAGTAAGCCGAGCATCCCAAACCCACCAGGCACCCCACATGGGCTTACCCCAAAATGCCCCGGTCCACAAAGATAAAAATGCCATCCAAGCACCTATAGGGGCAAGAGCCTGCGCCATCATGGCAGACAAACGCGTATTAAAGACCAGTCCCAGTCCTGCCCATGTGGCCATGACTAAATAAATAAACATCGACATCCAGGATGCGGGCACATGAATAAAAATGATGCGGTAGCCCTGCCCTTGCACAGCGTCTACCGGCGCAATAAAGAAACTAACCCACAGACCAGCAGTGCCAAATAGAAAAGCTAAGACCCAGAAAAATGGGATGAGCTTACCTGCCACCGGATAAAAAGTGCTGGGGCTAGATAACTTAAACCAGTTAACTAAGCGGTGATTAGAAAAAGTATTTATCGGATTCATTCAATTGCAATCTTTACAGCAGCACTACTTACCCAAGGAACAAATGCTAAAGCCAAAATCAATAACGCGCCCAGCAATGAAAAATGGCCTGAGGCATCCAAGCCCACACTATTGGCATATACGGCGCCAGCACCAAAAATAAGAACTGGGATATATAACGGCAGTATCAATAAACTTAATAACACGCTGCCACCTCTGACACCCAAGGTCAACGCTGCACCTATGGAGCCTAGCAAGGATAGCACTGGGGTACCTAATAATAGAGTTCCCATCAGTACATACAAAGAACTGGCATCCAGATCAAACTGAATGCCAATAATCGGGGCCAAGAGCACGAGTGGTAGTCCACTCACAATCCAATGGGCAATAATTTTTCCAGTTACTAACAAGACCATAGGCTGCGGCGACAAGGCAAGCTGCTCTAAAGCGCCGTCTTGGTAGTCTGCGGCAAACATGCGCTGCAACCCCAATAGTGTGGATAGCAGGGCTGCAACCCAAAGAACGCCTGGAGCAATCTTACGCAGCAAAGCAGAATCCGCACCAATACCCAATGGAAACAAACTAGTCACCACAACAAAAAAGAAGAGAGCCGTAAGTACCTCACTTTTGCGGCGCATGACCAAGAGCAAATCACGGCGAATGATTGCGAGCAGAGCATTCATAGATCTAGCGCCCTCACACGCGGAAGATCCACCGCTTGATGGCTAGTCAGCACGACTAAACCACCTTGCTCCACATGCTCCGCTATTAATCCTTGTAAATCTTGTACGGCATGAATATCAAGCGCATTAAATGGCTCATCTAAGATCCACAACTTGGCTTGACGTGTCAACATGCGAGCCATTAAGACCCGACGCTTTTGTCCAGCAGATAAAAAACTGACCGGCAAGCTCTCACGCCCACGCAAATCAAAACGCCAGAGCGCTGCTAGGGCCTTATCGTGTGGCAATTGAATATCATCAAGCACTGCATACAACTGCAGATTTTCCAATGCAGTGAGATCTTCTTTAAGAGCATCACGATGCCCCAGGAATAAAAGTTCACGATGATATGTAGAGGGATCTTTGGCGATTGACTGATGATTCCAAAGAACTTCTCCCACATCTGGTTTAGAGAGTCCCGTCAGGAGTCTCAGTAGGCTGGTTTTCCCAACCCCGTTCTCGCCGCGCACATGCAGGCACTCTCCAGCCGTTACCATGAGATTCAGATTCTGAAATAATTGTCGCTCCCCACGAATACAAGTCAGCCTACGAGCTTCGAGCATCAAATGCGGTGTATTGGAGGAGGAATGAGTATCGACTGTCATGAGGGCTTGGGGCTTGAATCAACCACCCATGGCATTGTCCAAGAGCCCCTAAGAGCTGTCAAACCAGCAAAAGTGGAGTTAAAGGAATAATCCCATTTAATTCAATTACTTATGTAATTATAAGCCGAGTCAACCAAGAAAAAAAACCACCCGTAGGTGGTTTTTCAGAGGACATCAGCCCAACAAAAGGAATTACTCCTTTTTAGAGCCCTCAATAGCAATCATGATGGTTACATCGTCACCTACGTTCGGCGCGTATTTACCCATATTGAATTCTGTGCGCTTAACTTTTGTTTCGGCATTGGCACCGCAATAATCAACGCCAGACATTGGATGTTTTTTGCACTCAAAATTAGTGATATTTAGAGTAACTGGCCTACTTACACCCTTCAATGTCAACACACCTTTTAAAGCCACGGGTTTGTCGCCCTTAAAAATCATATCGTTTGATTGAAAGCTAGCAGTAGGAAATTGAGTGGTAGATAAAAAGTCTTCGCTTTGAATATGGCTATTAAACAAAGTAGATCCTGTATCAACAGATTTCGTATCAATAGTGATATCTGCACTGCCTTTTTTCGCGGCTTGATCAATTGTTACAGTTCCAGCAACTGCATTAAAGCGGCTAGTCTGCTTAGAGAATCCTAAATGGTTATATTCAAACTGAGCAAAGGTATGGTTAGCATCAGTAGCATAAGTTACTGGCGCAGCAAAAGCAGAGCTAAGACCAATTGTTGCAAATAAAGCGATAAGTAATTTTGATTTCATGTAATTCTCCTGATTAAAAATTGAATAACTAAGTTAGTAAAAATGAGTTTAGATAAGTTAATTTGTAAAACTATTTTTGATTTAAGACTAAGTGAACATTGACTGGCACCTCATTGGCAACCGCGGAAGTATCTGCCCAATTTCCAGCACCTAAGCCAAAATCTAACCTCAGTACCTGAAAGCTGGCATCAAAGACCATCTGCTTGCCTTGCGGCTGATACTTGACAGAAATCAACAGTGGTACTGCTTTACCCTTAATGATTAGGGTTCCATGGGCATCCAAACTATTAGGGCCTGTGGACTTAACAGAGTCAGTAACATAGCTTGCAGTTGGGAAGAGCTTTGTACTAAACCAGTCTTTTCCTTTTGCTTCTTCTTGTAACTCTTCTCCACCAGCGTTAAAGCTAGAGATCTCAATGATGAGATTGGCCTTCGCTTTTTCTGGCTCGTCCGGGTTAAATACAACCTTCCCTGAAAATTTTCCAAAACTTCCAGAGATCTTTGAGCCCATCAATTTACTTGTAAAAGTAATTTTGCTTTTCGCGGCATCAATAGATGAATACTCCACCGCATAAGCTGAGCTTGCAGCGCCAATAAATAGCATAGCTAATAAAGCTTGTGCCAATATCTCAAAACGTAATGAGAATTTACTTTTCATGGGTAGAGCCTCCAAAGGTCATGCGACTTATTAAGCCATCTTTATCGATAAATTGATGCTTTAGTGCAGCCAAAATATGAAGCCCAACCAAAGCCATTAAGCCGTTAGCCAGAAACTCATGGATCTCTTTCAGCTGATGGCCAAGTGCCTTATCTTTATCTACCAAATCCGGCAATTCAAATAAGCCAAAGTAGTTGACGGTATAGCCCTTAGCGGAACTCATTAACCAGCCCACAATCGGAATCAGAAGCATTAGTAAGTACAGTGCAAGATGGGTTAGCTTCATTGCACGCTCTTGCCATGCTGGCATTGCGATGTTTAATGCAGGAGCAGGTTGAATTGCACGCCACAACAAACGTAGCACCACCAAAAAGAATATGGTGACACCAAGCCATTTGTGCCAGCTGATTCCTGTAATTCTGACTGGGCTTAATGGCATATCAGCCACAGCAATTGCAATTGACCATGTTGCAAATATCAAAAGCGCCATCACCCAATGTAAGATGATGGCAATTGAGGTGTATCTGACTTTATTCATTAGCCGCGCAACTGCTTGGTAATTTTTGCAATGCGCTCACCGTACAGCCTTGCAGTCTCTAAATCACCCGCATTCACTTCATCAGCACTTGCATCCGATGGTGTTTGCATCATTGCACCTGCAGATGAGCCTACGTAGTTAATGTCATCACGCTTAGCCGCTTTCGAATTCGAAGGCATCAATCCAGTACCAACCCAAAGGCCAGAATGCTGCATGGCCAAAGTAAAGAAGTAATGCAAGGTTGAATGCTTATCCCCATTCATCGTTGCTGAATTCGTAAAACCACCGAAGACTTTGTCTTTCCACTGCTGTGAAAACCATGGCTTAGAACTAGCATCAGCAAACTTCTTAAATTGCCAGCTAACCGAACCCATATAGGTTGGAGAGCCAAATACAATCGCGTCAGCATCATTAATTGTCGCCCATTGTTCATCAGTAATATTGCCCTCAGCGTCAATGGCAATCAATGTTCCATTAGCGCCTTTAGCAATAGCCTCAGCCTGCTTTACGGTGTGTCCATATCCACTATGAAATACGACAGCTACTTTAGTCATTACATTCTCCTTCAAATTTTCAACTTGATTAAAAGATGTCTTTCAACAACTTGAGTGATTCTTCGAGCTGCTTTAATTCATCTGACGATAATTTTTTAAATGCTTTACTTAGATACTCTAAATGCTCCGGAAATACTTTTTCAAATACAGACTGACCTTCTAGTGTTAATCCAATGAGTTGACTACGGGCATCTTCAGAATTTGTCTCTCGAAGAATAAGACCTTTGGCCCCCAATCGCTCTAAGACACCAGTTAGAGTGCCCTTAGTAACCAATGTTTTTTCTCCCAACTCTTTACAGGTCATTGGCAATTGATTTCCCAATGTGGCAATCACATCAAACTGGGTCATTGTTAAACCCATTGCCGCTATATGCGGAGCTGAATAACGCTCAAATGCTTGATATGAAGAAACGAGGTTTCTCAGGGCGGGTAAAAAGTTCATAAATCCTATTTAAAGTACTAGTTAGAACTAGTTTAGTACTAATACGAACTAAATACAAGTAAATCCAATAAAAAACCCCACAAATTCTGTGGGGTTTAGGCTCATTCTTCGATATTCCTCAGAATTGAACTGTTTCACCCTCAGTCATCGGAATAATTTTGATATTGCTACCCTTCATAGCCTCCTGAAACTCGGCTAACGTACCTTTAGTCATCGGGTTAGAGTTGTAGTGCATTGGGATCACCATCTTTGGCTTAATCCATGTGCGTAATGCAAAGGCAGCATCATCAGGAGCCATTGTGAAATTTCCTCCAATCGGAACCATCACTAGATCAGGCTTGTAGTGTTCACCAATAAATTTCATGTCACTAAACAAGCCGGTATCGCCCATGTGCCAAATCTTAAAACCGTTCTCAAGCTCAATAATAAAGCCCATAGGCTCGCCGGCGGGATGTGACTCCATTTTGTCTGTAGCCGGATTTTTCCAAACCAATAAAGAAGAGTGCTCTGCTTGAACTGCAGTAACCTTGATTCCAGGCGCAGGTGTTACGCGACCCGTTTTATTAAAGCGATAACCCAAGTCTGCTGGCAGAATTCCCAAAGTAGTTAGTGGCGTCACCATATCAGCCGGACCATATAACTTGATGTTATTCATCTTAGCAATAGCTGGCGCATCACCAAGATGGTCAACGTGAGCATGCGTGACTAGCAATACGTCAATCGGACCAATTGCTGCCAAATCATTCTTATAGATCGGCGGCGTCTTGGGTCCGCCAGTAATCCAGGGATCAATCAGAATCATTTTTCCCTGAGGAGATTTAATCCGGAAACCTGCCTGTCCAAGCCATAGCGCCTCAGCCTTACCCTGAGCACCGACCGCTGGAGAATTCTGCGCATTACTGAGTGAGGCTGTTGAAACTAATATTGCTGAAAGTAATACACCCAAACCGCTTTTAGTTGAAAAGCATTTCATTCATTCATCTCCTGATGATTGTAGTAATCAAGAAACTATAGACCAAGTTGAATGTTTAGGCTTATGACGCAATGCGTCAATTTTCAAGGCATTATTTCCAGAAAAGGGAAACTTTTTGTGGTGAGTCGGATTTAATAGAAAGCACTCTCTTTTGAACCACCCCTTGATAAGTTGCCTCGATCACATAGTCACCAGGCTCAAGATTAATCAGCATATAAGGTCCATCTGCTTGGGCATCAAAAATGAACTTTTTTTGAGAACTCATGATTTTGATACTTGCTCCGAAGATCCAGACTCCTCTGCCATTTTCTATTTGAGACATTTCTAATAGCAATGGCCATTGCTTTGCATCAGCCAAAATCGCAACCATCTCACTCTCACCTACGCCACCAGTGATGTAAGAAATTCCCTGTGAATGCTGTGTCTCAGGAATTTGTGCGAAGGACAAAGAACTCAATAAAATTAGTTGAGTAGCGATCAGTATTTTTAAAAGTGATTTCATACTGCTATCTTACGTCTGATTGATGCATAAAAAAAGCCCCGCATAAACGGGGCCTATGTACATAGGAACACTTAAGCTTATGGCATCATCACAATGGCGCCTGAAACTTTTCGTCCCTCAGCAGCACGGTGCGCGTCAGCGGCTTGCTCCAAAGAAAACTTAGCGCCGATTTGTACTTTGACATGCCCTTTGGCAATGGCATCAAATACTGCTTTAGCGTTTTCTTTTAACAAAGCTGCAGTAGCGTTGTGTGGAAATACAGAAGGTCTAGTTAAAAACAGACAGCCCTTCTTATTTAAGATCTCTGGCTGAATTTCTGGAGCTGGGCCTGAAGCAGCGCCAAACAAAGCGACTGTTCCAAAAGGAGCAGCACAATCTAAAGAGCCTAAGAAAGTAGTTTTAGCAACAGAGTCATAAACTACATTGGCTTTTTTTCCACCAGTGGCTTTAAGCACTTCTTCAACCCAATTTGCTTGAGAGTAATCAACAACAGCATCACAACCCGCTTCCTTAGCAGCAGAAAACTTTGCTGGCGAACCCACAGTGCCAACAACAAATGCACCCAATGCTTTTGCCCAACCAGCCAAAATTTGACCAACGCCGCCAGCAGCTGCATGCACCAGCACTACATCACCCGCTTTTACTTGATAGGTTTTCTGTACAAGATATTGCGCAGTCATTGCTTTAAAGAAAACGGCTGCGGCTACTTCATCAGAAATAGTGCTGGGCAGAACAACCAATTTGTCGGCCGCTACATTACGTGCGCTTGCATAAGCGCCAATCCCGGCATTCATATAAACGACGCGATCACCCACTTTTAGATCAGTGACGCCTTCGCCCAAAGCCTCAACTACACCTGTAGCCTCATGCCCAAGGCCCGTAGGCATCTCTAATGGATAAATGCCTGAGCGCTGATATACGTCAATGAAATTAAATCCGATGGCAGTTTGACGGAGCTGCACTTCACCTTTTGCAGGTGGTGGCAATTCTTTATCAATCACTTTGATTACGTCTGCACTACCTAGTTCAGTAAGACTAACGACTCGAGCTTTTGTCACAGATCACCCAATTATTTTTATATAGAGAAAAACATCATACAGTAAGGGCGCCAACAGAATCCTCTTCAATTACCGCCCAAGTACTGTCACCCAACTTCTTTACTGCCATCGAATAAGTCCAACCGTCTGGAATTCCGCAACTCCATTCTTTTGGACCATTCTGAATCAATACATTAGTGTTATTTCGACCGTCAAAGTAGAGATGGTAAATTTTTCCGTGAATAGGATTAAAGCCAAATTTAGCGCTATGCACCATCTCCGTAGCGTCTAGTCTTGCTTGTAATGCTTTGGCCTGCTTCATCAAGACTTCAGCCTGCTCCATAATGCGATCGTACTCAAGCTTGGCATTTTGGCGAGCTACGTTAACAGCCTTATCTTTTTCCTCAGTAACTTTAATGGGCGCAAATACTGGAGCACCCACCTCCATTGGATATTCAATCCCTGCATGTCGCGCTGGATCGGTATCTTCGATTCTCATGAAATGCCCTGTATAAACTAATTTAATGAATAGATGCGATTACTTAATCAAGCCACACGCAATACGTGGGCCAGAATTTCCTGCAGGCTGAGATTTGTAATCATCCGGGTCTCTGTGCACAACCACAGAGCGACCAACAATTCCAGTTGAGCCTGTATTTACAGCAAATCCATGTAACTTAGCAGTGTAAGTTGCGTTGCCATTGGCATCGGACTTAATGTTGGGCAGATCTCCTGCATGATTCATGCCGCTATTTGGCATGCCATGAGATTTTGTTTCAGGATTGAAGTGACCACCTGCGCTGGTTGCATCCGGAGCAGAGCAATCGCCTTTTTCATGAACATGAAAGCCTTGCTCTGAGTTTGGCTTTAATCCAGAAAACTTACCATTGATGAGAACATCATCTCCTTGCCAAATGAATACCACTTCACCCTTGGCTTGTGAGCCTGACCTTGAATCAAGGCTAGCGCTGGCTTTTTGCCCGGCGCCTTGCTCCATCGATTGGCATGCCACTAATGACAACATTCCCACAGCGGATAAAGCAATTGAAATTTGCTTGATTTTATGATTCATCTGGATCTCCTTGGATGAGGCGCCCAAAGACGACTTCCAAGAAAGTGTGACACAAATCCGGTGCTTTTGCTTAGCGCTTGTAGAAGCTCAAAGTCACCTCACCCAAATCAATCCCAAACTTACTCATCTTGGCCTTATTGAGCATTACCTTGGGGGTAATTAAGTACATCCAATCATTAAATTGCACGTTATATATAGCGCCATCCACCGGCAAAGCAAGGGTATAGGTCCAGTTAAGCGCATTTCCGGCAAGCTGACCTTGCGCATCACCCACCACATCATCAGCCCTACCAATGTAATTACCCGGAGATTGCTCAGTTAGCGTCCAGATGCGCGTTTGCTTTGTGCCATCAGAGTATTCAAAACGTTCGTCCAAAGTTCCGACTTTTTTACCTTCAACTATCGTCCAATTTGCTTTGATCAGCACAGTAAAGCGCTTTTTAACTTCGCCACTTCGATCAGTAAAGATGCCATAGGCATCAATCGCTCCAGAAAAGTATTCACTCAGGTCTAAAGCCGGTTTCTCAGCCGCATATTGAGAAACCTGAGGCGAAGAGCATGATACTAAAAGCGCTCCACAAAATATTATGAACATCAAGCGTGTAAAAAGGGATTTCATGACTTAACAAGCCTCATTAAAAAGTGGTGGCGGACAGGTCTGTCCTAATAGTTCTGTTCTAAGTTTAGGAGCGCTAGTTTTAGGATCTAACCAAATTCCAAAAAATGCTTTTGAAAACTCTGCCCCAGGTATTTGCGCAATTTGCTTATCGTCATGATAAAAAATGGTTCCTTGCCTAGGAGAATAGATAGCAGTCAAAGTTTGCCCTGACTCCACATTGGGTAAGAATGATGCTAACTCCTTACCCCAAAGGGCGGCTTGTTCATCAGGTACGCCAGTGCGCTTCATTTCCTCTGCGCTCCGATTGGCAATCGATTTACCGGAGAAGGATTTTTGATAGCGCATATCCAATGCAAACTCAGATGAGGATAGTGAGCCCACCCTATAAAAAGAAGCATCGTATATATGTAGGCCCCACCAAGTCAGTCGACCGCTTCCTTGTAGTTTTGCAGTGCTTAAATATGGTGGCACTTCCAAGGGATCGCGAGCAAAGCTGAGTGGCACCAAGAAACTCAGCAGAGTGGCGATGAGAAGAAGATGGATTTTCTTCATTGCTGTACAGATCTTGAACGAGCCTTCGCCAATCGTAAAGCTACTGGCCCAAAGAGATTAGATATCACATGCCGATTCTTAGCAAAAAAGAGATATGCCAATTTCAAGAATGGTTGAAGTGGCTTTCTTGAAAAGAGCCAGGCCATACGAGGTAAGTTTGCACGACGATAGGCCTCAGGAAAAACTGAGACGCCTTGGATCAATTTGCCGCTAGCAAACTGGCCATACATCGCTGCCAATGCAGCCTCACAGGATACCCCCACCTTTTGAGGTTCATACTGTTCTGAGTTAATGTCGACAAAGCCCAATAGATTGTGCTGATTGCGTCCCGATAAAAAGAGAATCTCCGCCTGGCACAACGGGCAAGCGCCATCGTAAAACAAGGTGAGCTTTTCTAATTGGGTCATTGTTCAGCAAGTTTACGGCTTATTCAATAAACTGGCTGACACGGATATTTTTAAGGTTGCTATGCAAAAAGAAGTTGCGCTGAATGTTTTCGGTGAACCCCTCATTCCTTGCTCTTTCGATCCCCTAACAGGGTTTTTTAGGGATGGATGCTGCAAAACTAATGAAGAGGATGTGGGTAGTCACTTAGTTTGTGCCATTGTGACAAATGAATTTTTACAATTTAGCCTGCAAAAAGGAAATGACCTCATCACCCCAAGACCAGAGTATCAATTTTCAGGGTTAGTGGCTGGTGACCAATGGTGCCTATGTATCAATCGCTGGGTAGAGGCATTCAATGCCCAATGCGCGCCATCCATCAAACTTGAAAGCACTCACATCAAAGCCCTAGAGACTGTACCCTTGAATATCCTGAAAGAATATTCAAGGGAAATGTAAAAGCGTGAAGGCATTTTATACCGACCATTTTGTATTGCCACTTCCAGAGGGGCATCGCTTTCCGATGGAAAAGTATTCTCGATTACGTGATTTGGTGAGTGGAGAAAAAAATATTGAGCTTGTAGAAGCACCGCCCGCAACAGATACCCAAATCCTATTCGCTCACGATCCAAGCTATCTCATTAAAGTCATTGAAGGAAGACTCTCTCCGCAAGAGCAAAGAGAGATTGGATTTCCATGGAGTGAGCAGATGGTGGAACGTTCACGTCGTTCAGCAGGCGCCACGGTTGCGGCAGCCAAAACTGCTTTACGAGAAGGTATTGCCGCCAATCTTGCGGGCGGCACCCATCATGCATATCGAGATTCTGGTAGTGGGTTTTGTGTTTTTAATGATTCCGCTATTGCAGCCCGCACTTTACAAAAAGAGATTAGCTCATCCCTGAAGATTGCAGTGATTGATTTAGATGTGCACCAAGGAAATGGCACTGCATCGATACTGCAAAATGATGATTCTATTTTCACCCTCTCTATTCATGGGGAAAATAACTTTCCTTTTAAAAAAGAAGAGAGCGATCTTGATTGGGGTCTGACCGATGGTTGTGATGATGCCGCCTACTTAGATGCTCTGGGCCAGTCCCTAGATCAAATGGATTCACGCTTCAAGCCAGACTGCCTCATTTTCTTAGCTGGTGCAGACCCCCATGAAAGTGATCGTCTAGGAAGGCTGAATGTCAGTACAGCAGGAATGCGCTTACGGGATGAGGCGGTATTTCAGTATGCCTTGGATAGACAACTACCCATCGCGTTTTCAATGGCGGGCGGCTACGGAAAGGAAATGACATCTACAGTAGATATTCACTTTCAGACCATTAAGACCGCCCTGCAATTTCAGAAGCAATATTAAATCTCTAGCCCTTCTTTTTTGAGGTGCTTTTTGGGCTGGCGAGATTGCCAACATTCTCGACGCTCTTCTCAAAATTTGTAAATGAGTCCGCCATTGCAGCGCGAATCAGTTCAAAATTTTGCAATGCGTTGTTAAATGAGGTTTTGAATACAGAGACATAAGCCTCGCTACCAAGCGGCGCATTATCCGTTGCATCATTTACAAAGTGAATTAAATCTGCCTTAGATTCTTGAATCATGGTTTCTGCAATATCAGCGAGCTCTTGATTACCGCTTTTAAGCACCTGAAGTAATTGGTTGTGATACTGAGAGATCTCTTTAGCAGCATCCTGCAGCACTTCGGCATGAACAAATTCAAATGCAGATCGAGGGTTCTGAGTTTTCATTAGCTCAGCTACCCTCTTCTGAATCATGCCGGCTAATTCCTGTGTCGCCTGCTGATTAATCTGTGCGATTGCCTGAGCACTTTCAATCGCCACGCGCCCAGCTGCCTTAGTCGCATCAATAGCTCTTTGTTGTCCTGGCATTGCATTCATATCAAGTGATTTCTTGCTCATATCAACCTTTCAGATGGGTAATCCCAGATACCAATCTACTCTGGTTCAGGCGGGTTTCTATAGAGAAAAACCAGTAGATCTACCAGATACAGGCAAAAGAAAAGCCCCGGCTATTACTAGCTGGGGCTCCATCAGCATTTAGAGATCAATACACTCTATTTCTTACTTTGAGTCGGGCTTCTTCTTTGGAAGACTGTCTAGAGTAGCCGCACTATTAATCTGTTGATCTACTAAATAGAGCGTGCCGCCATAGTTAGCTTGTAAATCGTATCCTGAGAGTCCCACTGTATAGAAGGTAATTTCGGGATTAAAGGAGCGAATCGTACCACCAGAACCAGCAGAAAAATTTGCATCTACATCGATGCCACCACGACGACCATCAATCGAAGTCAACAAAAACTGATCGATAGCACCCGGGGTCTTAAAGATCGCCACTTGGTACTGGTCTTGATAGCCAGCCCCCAAACCTTCACCTGTTTTGAGCGCTTGCATAAAAATAGGTTCTTTGCGACGCTTATCAAACAGGACACCCTCGCCACGGGCTACTACCAGCAAGACAATATTGACATTGGTAGTCGTAAAGACTGCATATCCAGCCGCCTGATCAATTTCTTTTTGAACATCCGGTTTTTGCTTGATCAATGCATCAAGACCCGTCTTTGACATCTTTAATGTAGCGTCACGCTTTTGGATAATCTCTGCAGTAGTGAGTGGCTTGCCATTTTGACCGGTCGATTGGCAGCCAGCTAGAAAGCATGCCGCTAGCAAAGTTAAGGCAAAGCATTTCAAAAAAGAATGATGTGTATTGGTCATATTTAGGTGATTGATAAGGTTTAAATAGTCAGTCTCAATTGAGGGTATTAATCTAAGGGTCTGGGCTTCTTGGTTTCTGATACGGGGATGACTTTACCGCCTAAGACTGTCGCATACACTCCAACATCCTTAATTTTAATTGCGGGAATAGCTTGCGGATCGGCATCCAAAATTGCAAAGTCCGCGAACTTACCGGCCTCAATACTTCCGACCTTATCTTCTACACCCAATGTGTAAGCAGCATTAATGGTAATCATCTTCATCGCATCAGAGACGGTTACCGCCTCCGCTGGAGCCCACACCTTGCCATCGCTATACACATCCTTACGAGTTACTGCAGTCCATGCCTCTTTTAATGGCACAGGGGCAGATACAGGCGCGTCCGAATGAATGGAAGTAACAATACCATTACGAACTAAGGTACCTAGTCGAGTCGCATAAGACACACGATCCATACCTAAGGCTGGATACTCCAATTTAGCGCGCTCGGAAATATAAGAAATATTGGCACTGACTACTGCGCCAAGAGCCTTAATCTTCATTACCATTGCAGTCGATGGAATGCCAAAGTGGTTAATTGTGTAACGATGATCAAATCTCGGCTTGGCATCGATCATTAACTGCAAAGCATTAATCGAATTTTGATTACCAATATCGCCATTACTGTGAATGTGAATGTGATAGCCAGCATCCCACCAAGGCCTCATTGCAGCAGCAAAGTCTTGAGCTGACTTGTAGTTTGATGATCCTAGGCTGCCATCGGTATAACCTGGATGTTGCATGCGCATGGTCTCTGGCAAATAACCGCCATCACTATAAAACTTTACGCCTTGGAATATCAAACGGTCGTTATCTTGCTGTTGTAGGGCCTGTGCTTCTGCAATCGCCTTATCACCATACTTCTGAATAAAAGGCTCCGCGTAAACGACCGGAACAATTCGTAAAGCACCTGCCGAGGATTGACTAAAAGCCTTAGCAATCTTGAGCTCCATATCAATATTCAATGTTCCAAAAGCTAAGTCGCCAGAAGTGGTGATTCCGCCTTGCTGCATGAGATCGCTCATATACAAATAGTCAGTCGGAATCTCACTCGGATTGAGAATATCTTTTCCAGCAATACCCAAAACATAAGTTACCGCAGGAATTTCCAAAAACTGACCGTTCAATTGACCATCTTTATCAATACCTATGCCTTTCACATTCTTGACTTTGTCAGGTGTGATGCCATAGAACTTGATGAAAGCGCTATTGACGTACATATCGTGACCAGAAGCGTCCCAAACAACAATTGGCCTGGTACTAGAAGCCTGATCTAAAAGTTGGCGGTCAGGCATCTTTCCCATAGCAACCACATCAAAGCCCCATGCCAACAGAGTCTTGTTCGGATCCTTGATGTCATCAGAGTATTTTTTGAGCTGTGTCATTGCTGACTGTAAATTAGCAACCCCAGGAAATGCTGCCCCCCATGGATTTGGCATTGGCGATGGTGTCAGCAATGGTTTGTTGAACAAAATACCGCCCAACAAAGGATGTGCATGTGGCTCAATGAATCCCGGGTACATCACTTTATTAGCAAAATCCCGATTAATTTGCGTAGGGTACTTGCTTGTCCAAGGCTTCATATCTTCCAAAGAGCCTACGGACAAAATACGCCCATCCGCAACAGCAACAGCGGTTGCATTCGGAATCGCCGGATCCATCGTGACAATTTTTTTAGCCACAAACACAGTGATATCAGTGACCTTAGGTGTTGATGGTGGATCAAGCAACTGAACCGCTGAAGCTAGACTTGAGAAAAGACCTAATACACCGGCATAAATAATTTTAGACTTTAGGTTCACTGGGGGCCTCTATCAAACCTTCATTTATAGAATACTAACCATACTTCAATTGCAATCATCAATCTAATTAAATAAGAAGCTCGACAAGCGAGCCTCTTATTAATATCAGATAGCCGAATTTAAATCCATTAATTAACCGGGACTACAATTTTTGGCTGAGCTAATTTAACGTACTTCATTTCCTTAGCATTCACATCCATTTTTTTCAAATCAAATGCATACGTATTATTGTTTTCAAACATCTTGACGTTGTAAACCATGGTTTTATTGTTGGCCACAATGCTCCATTCAGTTACCTCATAACCGCCAGTGCCGCCACCATAAGGATTACTAGCCGGCAAGGTCACTGATCCAGGAGGAATATCAAAGCTTCCTAGAATGTGCCAAGCAGCACCGTCCATTTGGGCGTTGGTAAAGTTTGTTGGCACTGAGTTTGATAAAAATAGTGCGCGAATAAAACGGCTTGGGCTCAAGAAATCTCCAGGAAGGCCATGCAATCCATTACCAGAACTCGGTGCTGCGTAAGTGGCTCCATTAATGACTAGTGGTGGCTTCTCTACCTTAGAGAGATTGGCATAGTTTCCAATGCTATTGAGGTGATCTTGAAACGGAGGGTCATTTGTCAATACAGTCGTTGGGTTGTCAATGATAGATAGTCCATTTTTGGAGTACTCAACTACGATACTTTTACCATTGGCATCGTGCAATGTATAGTGCACTGGTGGTGTCTGATTCCCATAAACAGCCAACTTCGCGCCATTGACTTTAATCTTTGGTAGACCAGCCTTCACCTCATCAACAGTAGCAAAATTTGTCAGCACGTAAGTGAGCACCTGAACTGAATTGATGCTTGTTGCTGAGTCAGCTTGGGTAACTACCTGGTAAGCAGCACTATTTGGGTAGTTAAGTACACCTCCGATGAGACCCTTTTCATTCATGCCATCTACCAACTCAGGCAAGCCAAGTGCATTCATGCCGGCTACTGCATATTTAGAATTCCAATTCAAGCCTGAGCCGTACTTACCATCAACACCAATTCCTTGATGGGCATAAGCTCTTGGAATGGTAGTTAACTGAGAATTCAAAGGCAAACCGAATTCCATTGTGCGGCCATAAACATAGCCACCATCACTACCTTTGAGCAAGAAGCTAGTACAGGCTTCACTCACCAATGGAGCAAATGCCAAGGTAACTGAAACCGAAGTGGCTAGTAATTTATTAAACATCCGTTTTTTCATGATTAACTTCCTATCTTTTATAAGTGGGAAACTCTGCAGCAAATTACTTAAGAACAACTAGTGTGGCCGTAGCACGCGCACCCCAACCAGATGGCCCACCGGGTGTATTGCTGACGTAATACATAGGACCAGCACCAAAGGAGAAAGGCACGCCATCAATCACCACCAATTTGGAAACGCCTACATATAGAGGGTTTGATGTGCGATGCGAATCGTAGTTATATTGCGCTTCCATATTGGCTGTATATGTCCAAGCCTGTTTATCGGTGTAAGCAACAAAAGGCTGTCCATACAAATTATTTTGTGTGCCAAAAGTTGGATTGCCGCCTACGTTCCAGGATTGGTAACCAAGCAAGCCATAAGTCCATGGACCTTCGCGATTCAAGACAACAGCAGTCACGCCGGCACCAGTTTGTTGTGAGCCAAACTTACCGCTATTACCGGATGGTGATTGCGCATACGGGCCAATACCCCAAATCCAAGAGGAGTTGGTATTGGGTGCATAAAAAGACTCAAGAGTTACGCTAGCAATACCGTATCCAGAAAATGATTGGCCAGGCGCAGTTTGCACACTAGTTTCTCTAACACCCGCAACAATAGGGCGAACGATGAATGTGTCACCGCCGCCTAAATTGAATGGCATGACTGGCTGAAATAATAAAGTTTGCTCGGAGCCGCCCTGATTTAGGCCTACACCGCGGCTAAATTGGTATTGCAGCGGCACTGAAATCATATTGGCGATTGGATTTGCTAATTTCTTAGCAATGTCAACGCTGTCCACGGCCGGCTTGGCAGAAACAGTTACAGCACCTGATTTCTCAGCAGCAACCATACCCGCACGGGCAGGAATTTCTTGGGCAAAAGTTGGGGATGCAAAAACACCTACTGCCGCTAAGGTAGCTGTTATTTTTAGAGTGAGGTTCATGTTTTATTTCTAATGAATTGAGGATTAGAAGTGAAATGTTGCTGATAATTGTGGGCCTTGAAAGGTCGTCTTTTGTAGTAAACCTGCACCGTTTGTCTTTGAGCTGCTCATGTCATAGTAGAGGCCGCGATAAACCAAGGAGACATCAACCCATTTTTCAATAGTCTTGCCGACGCCTGCCATTGCCTGCCAAGTAACATTAGTAGTTCCACCTCCGCTGCCGATATCAGCATAAAAAGGAATGTACCAAGTGGAATCTGCGATGCGATAGCGCCCTTTAAAGCCAATAATCGGATCAACGGTACTTACAGTCTTTGAGTCGCTCAATGAATAATTTGTTCCGTCAAGCGCGAGGTTCAACGTGGCGGTCATACTAATCCAACGTACTCCCAACAAACCATCAACATTAGCGTCTTTATTGTTTATAAGGTTATATGTAGCCGCGCCAGTCAACATGGTTTGCTGAAGGGTAGGTTTCATCGCCACCCTAAAGTTGTAACCAGGCGCCGGAGTAACTGATGTAGTACCGCTCTTTTGCAAGGTAGCGCTGACTACATCAGCCATCATTCCCCAACTACCATAATGCGCCTCTCCAGAAATCATTGCCCCAGACTTCAGATTGCTAATAATGTTATTCATGTTCGCATCAGCAGTATTTAGGTATTGACCTTTGTAGTTGAGTGTTGAACTAACATTAGGGAGCCAGACATAAGGCGTTACATCAACAGTCCACTGATTAGAAATCTTAGGAATTGGCGTAAGCTCCTCATCCGCATAAGCCAAACCCATCGAAGTAAATAATGTAGACACTGATAAGAATGCTAGGAGAATTTTCTTATTCATAAAAGGACCGATGTAATATAAGATTGGTGAGGAAATAGTTAATACAAGTTTTGGAACTAATTATAGTCTGTAGGCCTAACACTTAAAGGCTTGCGCTCTAGAAGTTATAGGAGACCTTCGCGTAGGTAGACCAGTCGTACTGGTGATAACTTTGAACCACTTGCTTGCTAGCCCCCACTGCAAATACCCAGTTCCTTGCGAAACGATGTGTCACCATGGCATCCATTGGCACAAACCAGCCTCCACCAGCAGAGTTATAGACTGCGCCGTTTTCATCCCAAAAACGCAACATCGTGTTTGGGGATAGCTGGAAGCCAATAGTTGGGAACACCTGGAGATTCCTTACCAACGCTGGTTGGCTAGGATTAATGACTTGGCTATTATTTTTGGTGTCAAAACCATACATATAGCGCAATAAGGGCGAGAAATCAGTCACATGTAAAAGGCTGTCCACCTCAGGCAAAAAAGACCACCCTAACTGAGGCCCCACTGCCCACTGACCGTTATTGCCAAATGGAAATACAACGCGACCACCAACTAAAGCCCCCAAGGGCTTCAGAAAAGTTTGATCTTGACCCCATATGGTCGCCATGGTGTTGCCCGCACTGTACTGCCCTGAATTATTAGCCGATGAAATAGAGTTGTAATTTGAGGCGTAAGAAGTATCCAGACGTATACGTCCACGCCACTCGCCGGCTGCTAAAGGGTTGTAATAGCGAAGCTTAAGAATATTTTGATAATTATCATTGCCGTCGTAATTGTGATAACCCCAAAATTCCAACACCTTGCTATTGGTTAGCCGCTGAGAGTCGTTGTCAAATTTTGAAACGGGGACCAATAAGTCCTCAGCATAGCTTGCTGACACAAAAAAGCTAATAAGAAGTGATAAAAGTATTTTCATGAAAGGCAATGCCACCCTAGGGTGGCATTTATTACATATATCTATTTAAAAACGAAAGACTATGGCGTTACAACATGCCATACATTATTGACGTTATCACCAGTCTTATCGCCAGGATTTTTGTCCTTAACAAAGAAGTACAGTGGCTTACCTTTGTAAGTTAGCTGCTTTTGACCATCGTTACGGGCGATAGAAGAAAAATCTCCTGAGAGCATGATGCCTGGCTCTACATAAACTGGGGGCCAATTATTCGCACAAGTTGACACACATTCGGATTTTCCTGAACCAGCCTGGTCTTTATCAAAGGTGTAAATGGTCTTGCCATAACTGCTTGTCAAAATACCGTTGTTCACCTTTATAAAATCTGCTGAGGATGTTTTGATATCGGGCGTACCGCATGCTGTCAACGCCATAGCAACAATTGCTGCTGCGCTAAGCTTTAATAAATGTTTCATTCTCTATCCTTATATGGGCTATGAATTAATTACCTGGTCCAACCAAGGTAATTTCAATACGACGATTCTGTGCACGACCTTCTGGAGTTGCATTAGAAGCAACTGGATTAGATTCACCCATGCCTTGCGCAGAAATCAAGCTTTGGCTAACGCCCTTACGAATAAGATAGTCAACTACATTATCCGCACGCTTTGAAGAGAGGTCCAAGTTTGTAGCAATTCCTTGATTACGTAGCTCGGCTCCGATCGATACATTATCTGTATAGCCACGAACAACCACTTTTGTATTTTTAAATCCAGAAAGTGTTGGCGCCATTTTTGCTAAAACCTGCTCAGCTTTTGCATTTAAGCGATAGCCACCCTCTGGAAACAAAATTTTGTCGCGAATAGTAATGCGCAATTCGCCCTGTAATTGACGAATTTCCACCTCATCACCCTGGTAGGCCTGTTGAAGCTGGCTATACGCCTGGTCCAATTGATTGTATTTGCCATCAGTAACGCAGGCACTTAAGAGCGCAAGTGCTGTAATAGATAAGGCTATTAATCCATGTTTCGTCAAACTCATGTCATTTCTCCAAAATCAGTAAAAAATATGCTTTTAATGGCATTAAGGCCACTATAGCCCAAAGGCTCACCCGAGCCTTTCAAATACCCATAAAAATGGTTATTTTCTTCAAGAGTCTTGAAATAACTTGTTTTAAGCAGGCTGGAGACCCTAGAATCAATTATCTATAAATTCGATCATAAATATCAAATTTATTCATTAGACAAATAAACAACTGAGGTTCAAAATTGCTCTAGTTGTAGTAGTTACTAAAGAAATTGATTAACCAACACTAGGAGCACAGTATGTCCATTATTAATACCGCAGTTCAACCATTCAAAACCGAAGCTTTCCATAATGGTAAGTTTGTAACGGTTACTGACGAATCCCTCAAGGGCCACTGGTCAGTTCTGATTTTTATGCCAGCAGCATTTACTTTTAACTGCCCAACAGAAATTGAAGATGCAGCTGAGAACTATGCTGAATTCCAAAAAATGGGTGCTGAGGTTTATATCGTAACAACCGATACTCATTTCTCACACAAAGTTTGGCACGAGACTTCTCCTGCTGTTGGTAAAGCAAAGTTTCCGCTCGTTGGCGACCCAACACACACCTTGACAAACGCATTCGGTGTTCATATTCCTGAAGCCGGTTTGGCATTGCGTGGCACATTCATCATCAACCCAGAAGGCATCATCAAGACAGCAGAGATTCATTCAAATGAAATCGCTCGTGACGTTTCTGAAACTTTACGTAAGTTGAAAGCCGCTCAGTACACAGCAGCACACCCAGGCGAAGTATGCCCAGCTAAGTGGAAAGAAGGCGCAGCAACATTGACTCCATCTTTGGATCTCGTAGGCAAGATCTAAGTTAAATTAGTAATCAATAGACTCTCTTTAAGAGAGTCTATTGGAGAGGACCAGATCCTGCCCAATAGACTCACCTAAAAAAATACCCAAGGAAATCATCATGCTCGATACCAATATCAAATCTCAGTTAAAGGTATATTTTGAAAAGATTGTTAGCCCGATCGTTCTCGTAGCCAGCCTAGATGACAGCGACAGCTCTAAGCAGATGCTTGAGCTCTTAAATGAAGTAGCTGAGCAGTCTGACAAGATCAGCTTAAAAACTGACGGTAAGAGTGAGCATATTCCTAGCTTTACCGTTAGCAAGACTGATCAAGAAGCACGCATTACCTTTGCCGGCCTACCAATGGGTCACGAGATGACCTCTTTCATTTTGGCTATTTTGCAGGCCAGTGGCTATCCCGCCAAAGTAGAGCAAGAGGTGATTGATCGCATTACTAGATTGGATGACAAGCTTAGCTTTCAGACCTTCATCTCCTTGTCATGCCACAACTGTCCTGACGTTGTCCAGGCCCTGAACTTAATGGCAGCCCTCAATCCAAACGTTACCCATGAAATGGTTGACGGCGCCCTTTATCAAGGCTTGGTAGATCAATACCAAATCATGGCTGTACCAACTGTGATTCTCAATGGTGAAGTATTTGGTCAAGGCCGTATGAGCGTTGAAGAGATTGTTGCCAAGCTAGATACTTCAACACCCAAAGAAGAGGCTGCAAAGCTTTCTGCCAAAGAATCCTTTGATGTTTTAGTCATTGGCGGTGGGCCTGCCGGTGCTGCTGCTGCTATCTACGCGGCACGCAAAGGTATTCGCACCGGCATTGTGGCTGAACGTTTTGGCGGACAGGTCATGGACACTATGGGTATTGAAAACTTCATTTCTGTAAAAGAAACGGAAGGACCTAAATTAGTGCAAGCGCTCGAGCAACACGTGAAGAGCTATGAAGTCGACATCATGAACTTACAGCGCGCCAATGCTTTGCGCAAAACGAATCATGGTCTTGAAGTGGAATTAGCCAACGGTGCAGTTCTGAATAGCAAATCTGTGATCATCAGTACTGGTGCCCGCTGGAGAGAAATGAATGTTCCTGGCGAACAAGAATACCGCGGCAAAGGGGTTGCTTACTGCCCTCACTGTGATGGCCCTTTATTTAAAGGTAAGCGTGTAGCGGTGATTGGCGGCGGTAATTCCGGTGTTGAGGCTGCCATTGATTTAGCGGGTATCGTTAGTCACGTGACCTTAATTGAATTCGATAGTAAGTTGCGGGCTGATGCAGTATTGCAAAAGAAGATGGCTAGCATGCCAAACGTTACTGTCATTATGAGCGCACTCACCAAAGAAGTATTGGGTGCCAATGGCAAGGTCAATGGCTTGCGCTACCAAGATCGCACCAACAGCACTGAGAACAATATTGAACTGGAAGGTATCTTTGTACAAATCGGCTTGTTACCAAACACTGATTGGCTCAAAGGCACTATTGATCTTTCTAAGCACGGGGAAATTATCATCGACGCAAAAGGTGAAACTTCTTTGCCCGGAGTATTTGCAGCTGGAGACTGCACCACTGTTCCATACAAGCAAATCATTATTGCAATGGGCGAAGGTGCTAAAGCTTCTCTAGGAGCATTTGATTACCTCATTCGCTCATCGGTTACCGAGCCAGAAGAAGCGGTTGCTGCATAACTAATAATCAATTTGCAGCAAAACAAAGGGAGTCTTTCGACTCCCTTTCTCTTATTGAAGTAAATACCTCTTACTCTGATTGACCTGGTCTAGGTGTTTGCCATGGCCAGCGACCATCGATTTCTAATGTGAGTGACCAACTCAAAAAGCAACGAATTAAAACAATGGCGCCCAATACTGCCACACTTGTCAAGGTTGGGCTGATGGCTACAGTACGGATCACATCCCCCGCAACCAAGACTTCAAGACCAAGGATCAAAGAGCGAACGATCTGAATACGAAAAGTTTTATAGGCGATATCGGCCGTCTGCGTAATCAGGCCTTTTGCAAAACAGAAGAGGCCCCATAAAACACCGATGGATACTACGGCGACTCCAAGGGCATCCATCACATCACTGACATCGCGAATAATTTCAATTTGATTCATATTGCAGTCTTTTGAGATTGAATGCCTACATATTAGCTCGTTTAGCACTAGCACTCGTTATAAATTACACTGTCTCACTATTGCTAGATTAAATCCAAGGAAATCAGAATGAGCTTGATTGACAAATTACAGTGGCGCTATGCCACCAAGAAAATGGACTCCACAAAATCCGTCCCCCAGGAAAAAGTTGAGTTAATACTGGAGGCCATTCGTTTAACTGCCAGCTCTAGTGGATTGCAGCCGTATGAAGTATTTGTAATCACCAATAAAGCCATTCGCGAGAAGATTAATGCCATTTCATGGGACCAATCCCAAGTAGTGGATTCTTCTCACTTACTCGTTTTTGCCGCTTGGGATACCTATACGGCAGATCGAATCAATCAATCATTTGATATGACTGAGAAGCTGCGCAATTTCAAAAGCGAGGCTGGTGACATCTACCGCCAGAAGCTGCTTAGTGGTTACACCGCAAGAGATGCTGAAACTAATTACACCCATGCTGCAAAGCAAGCTTATATTGGACTTGGTACCGCCCTCATTGCGGCAGCGTACGAGCAGGTAGATTCGACACCAATGGAAGGCTTTGATGCTGCATCCCTCGATGAAATTCTCAATCTCAAAGCAAAAGGTTTGCGCAGTGTTGTCATGCTGCCGCTAGGCTATAGAAAGGCTGATGAGGACTGGTTACTTAACTTGAAAAAAGTCAGAAAGCCTAAGGAAGACTTTGTTACTTGGATTGAGTAATAAGTAGAAGGATAGAAAAAGTAAAAGCCACCCGAGGGTGGCTTTTTTCACAGCAAAATCAATTGAACAGTTAATTAAGCAGCTTTACGGCTTTTAGCAGCTGGCTTAGCAACAGCGTATTGACCTTGAATGTTTGCCAAAGCAGCATCAACACTCTTCTCAAAGTTAGCAAATGCGTCAGTTGCAGATGCGCGAACTTGGTCAAACTGTTGGAGTGAAGAATCAAATGCAGTTTTGAATGCAGAAACAAAAGCCTCGGAACCAGCAGGAGCTGTCTTAGTAGCCTCTTTAACAAACTTAACCAAATCAGCACGTGCGTCATTGATAGAAGCGTCAACTACTTGTGCAACCTCTTTGTTACCGTTACGAACTACTTGGTTTACTTTAGCTTGGTAAGCAGCAGCATATTTAGCGGCTTCTTGAGCAGCTTCTGGCTGAGCTAATTTAGCTAATTGCTGTGGATCCTTGATTGCCAACAATTGTGAGCTTGTATCTTGAGCAGCAACTAAAGCATCTTTAGCAGCAGCTTGGTTGATTTCAGCTAATTCTTGAGCGCTTTCAACAGCAACTTGTGCCAAATGTTTAGCAGTTTCGATTGCTTTAGCTTGTGCAGAAGCGAGTTGGTCGTTTAATTGAGTTTGGAACATGATTAATCCTTTATTTATTAAATGGGTTTTTTATTGCGATGCACCATTTTAAAATCGGTCTTTTGGAATTGCAAGATCTTTTTGTTGCAAAGCAACATTTATTTTAAAAACCTTCAATTTCAGGCTTTAAATGAGGTTTTTCAAGGACTTAACTCAGCCCTGAAATAGGGGAAAAGGCTAAAAATTAGGCCAAATCCCTCTAAAAATGACTGAAATTACCCGCCATTGAAAGCTACTTTACCCAGGTCGTAAAGTCCTCAGCACTTACCCTAGGGGTAATAAAGGTATTCACAATCTCGCTTTTATCGGCATAACCTAGTGCCATACCGCACACAAGCATCTCATTCTCTTGCGCACCAATACGAGGCAGGATGATCTTGGCATAGTCATTCCAAGCAGCTTGAGGGCAGGTATCCAAACCCTCACCTCTGGCAGCAACCATCATATTTTGCAGGAACATTCCATAGTCAAGCATCGAACCTCTGCCAAGCTCCTTGTCGATAGTGAAGAAGATGCAAACGGGAGCGCCAAATGCCTCAAAGTTTTTTCGATGCTGAGCATGCATCTTATCTTTATCGCCTTTAGTAATCCCTAATAAACCATACAAGCCCCAACCGTTTTCACGACGCCTGTCTATATAAGGACTAAGCCATTTAGTGGGGTAATAGTCATAAGCGGATTGATATTCTTTTGCCAAATCGGGATTGAGTGCAATGTCATCATAAGCAGTGCATACTTTTTTGCATAATTCATCAAGCGCCTTACCCTCTACAACATAGGCCTTCCAAGGTTGTGTATTAGTACCCGAGGGTGCACGCGCAGAAATATTGAGTAACTTGAGCACGGCCTCTTTGGAGACGGCATCTTTTGTAAACGCCCTTACCGACATACGCGAGGTAATTGCCTCGGCAGCAGTTAATGTCTTCATAAAGATTCCTTAGCTTTATTTAGGTTTAGCGCTACTAGCTCTTGCCTTATGTAGCTTCCGATAACTATCGATCAAACGATGATGCCTATCTAACCCCTCTAACCTCATGCTCGTTGGCGTTAAACCGTAGAAACGCACGCTACCATCGATTGAACCTAAAACGGCATCCATCCTAGCATCACCATACATACGACGGAAGTTCGATTCATAGTCTGACATCTCTAATTCATCATCTAGGTAAACTTCAAGGGCAGCATCTAGAGCTTGGTAAAACAATTTACGTTCTACTGTATTGTCGTTGTATTGAAGAAAGGTGCCCACTAACTCATGTGCTTCCTCAAATTGCTTTAGCGCAAGATGAATCAATAGCTTTAACTCCAAAACAGTAAGTTGGCCCCAAACGGTATTCTCATCAAACTCAATGCCAATTAATGTGGCGATGTCGCCATACTCATCTAGCTCGTTATTTTCCAAACGATCCAGAAGTGCAATTAAGCTAGCATCGTCTAGTTGGGATAAATTGAGAATATCCTTGCGGAACAGTAAAGACTTATTAGTGTTATCCCAAATCAAATCTTCAATTGGGTAGATCTCAGAGTAGCCGGGCACTAAGATTCGACAAGCTGTTGCGCCCAGCTGATCATAGACAGCTACATAAGCCTCCTTGCCAATCTGTTTCAGAATACCGAACAAAGTTTGGGCTTCTTTAATATTCGAATCCTCACCCTTGCTAGAGAAATCCCACTCTACAAATTCATAATCTGATTTGGCGCTGAAGAAACGCCAGGATACAATGCCGCTGGAATCAATAAAGTGTTCAACAAAGTTATTGGGCTCAGTCACCGCCTCGCTGGCAAAGGTAGGTGGGGGCAAATCATTCAGACCTTCTAAGCTGCGACCTTGCAATAACTCAGTCAAGCTTCTTTCTAGTGCAACCTCAAGGCTTGGATGTGCGCCAAATGAGGCAAAGACGCCACCTGTTCTTGGGTTCATTAAGGTAACGCACATCACTGGATAGATGCCACCCAGAGATGCATCTTTAACTAATACTGGGAAGCCCTGCTCCTCCAGGCTCTGAATGCCAGCCAGAATGCCGGGATACTTCGCGAGTACTTCTTGCGGTACATCCGGCAATGCAATTTCGCTTTCTAGAATTTCACGCTTTACTGCTCGCTCAAAAATCTCTGACAAGCACTGCACCTGGGCTTCGGCTAAGGTATTGCCAGCGCTCATCCCATTGCTGACGAATAGATTCTCAATCAGATTGGATGGAAAATACACAGTCTCGCCATCAGATTGCCGTATATAGGGCAATGAGCAGATACCACGCTCTACATTACCGGAATTGGTATCCACTAGATGCGAAGCCTTTAGCTCTCCATCTGGGTTATAAATGTTTTGAGAGTATTCATCCAAAATTTCAGTGGGCAATGCATCTTTCTTGCCAGGTTTAAACCAACGCTCATTGGGGTAATGCACAAACTCTGCATTAGCAATATCCTCACCCCAGTAAGCGCCGGCATAGAAATGGTTATTACTCAAGCGCTCGATATATTCGCCCAAAGCAGAAGCTAAAGCACTTTCTTTGGTTGCGCCCTTACCATTGGTAAAGCACATCGGGGAGTGCGCATCACGTATATGCAATGACCATACATTCGGAATCAGGTTGCGCCATGAAGCGATTTCGATCTTAATTCCTAGATTTGCCAAAAGACTCGACATATTGGCAATGGTTTGCTCCAGGGGTAGATCTTTACCCAGAATATGAGTACTAGTGCTAACGTCAGGCCTTAAGGTCAATAGACTTTGGGCATCAGCGTCAAGATTGGCAACTTGCTCGATAACAAAATCGGGGCCTTCCTGAACCACCTTCTTAACCGTACAACGCTCAATTGAGCGCAGAATACCTTGTCGATCAGTTGCTGAAATATCGGTCGGCAACTCAACTTGAATTTTAAAGATTTGTTTGTAGCGATTCTCTGGATCAACAATATTGTTTTGTGAGAGGCGAATATTCTCAGTAGAAATATTACGGGTTTCACAGTACAGCTTTACAAAGTAAGCTGCGCATAAAGCAGATGAGGCTAAGAAGTAATCAAAAGGTCCTGGTGCAGAACCATCACCCTTATATCGAATAGGCTGGTCAGCAATTACTGTGAAGTCATCGAACTTTGCTTCTAAACGAAGCTTATCGAGAAAGTTGACTTTAATTTCCATGGGGATGATTCCAAAATAGCGAAAAAAATGTTGTGAACACCATTATCCATCCCAACGCCATCTGCAGAATGTCTTAAAAGCTAAGTCAGCCACATTTGGCGATATATGCCATCCCGATCATGATCTTGGGTTTGCTTGGCAACATTAAAAGGTCTGCCTCCCCTGGGATCCGTGCCTTTGCCAGCAATATATAACCAGTTGCCTTGATTGCTATAAACATCATAGTCAATCAATTGATATTCAAACCAGGCACAACCCGCCTGCCAATCACCCCTCATGTCATAAATCCAATAGCTCGCCACAATTTGACGCATACGATTGGATAGATAGCCCGTTTTTTTCAATTCACGCATGCCAGCATCTATCAGTGATTCCCCAGTAGTACCAGATGACCATTTGATGAATTTTTCACTATCGAACTGGTTGCCAGGTAATTTACTTAAACCTTTGGAGTGATAGAGTCTTTTGTCATACTTGAAATGCAAAAACCGGAAGTAGTCTCTCCAGAGTAATTCAAACCAAAACCAGTAAGTTCCATCATTTGCTCCATGGCAAGATTCATAATCCGCTAATTGCTTTGCAATAGAACCCGCAGAGCAACAACCTTGCGCTAGCCATAGAGAGAATTTGCTGGAGTAATCTATACCAATCAGCTCATTACGTGTTTGCCTGTAGGTATCAGGAAGACGTCGCTCAAAATACTGCTGGATATGGGTATGAGCACTCCGCTCCCCGCCTCGAAACTTACTGCCACTAAATGTAGTGTTACTGTCAAATGCATTAATAGGGGGTATTTCGATAGCAGGTAATGAAGGAATGCTCTTGGGAGAATCAACAGGGGCAGAAAATCTTAAACCTCTCTTTTCAACTTGCTGACGAAATTGAGTAAAGACATCTGGCATCTCTTGCAATGGAAATGGTAAGGATTGAGCATCCAACATACTAGATTGCCATACTGGATTCACCCTAAAACCAGCACCACTTAATAGCGCCACTTGCTCCAACTCTTCAGGCGCTTGAATTTGCTCACAATAAATACCATCTGCTTGAGTCTGAGCTTTTAATTTCTCAAATACATGCAAGACATCACCGGTGACCTCATATAGGTCCGATCCCAGTTCTCGTAGCTGACTGCGCAATTCCTGAAGAGATTGATCCAAAAATACCCGACGATGCTCCCCTACCCTCGGAAATCCCCATGCAGTATCTTGCTCTAAGTTGGGCTGATGAATATAGACTGGTAGCAGATGATCTGCTGACTTACACGCCTGTAAAAATGATGGGTTATCCGCCAGGCGGAGATCATTTCTAAACCAATAGATTGCAGTTGTCATTTATCTACACCAATCCGAATCACTTGATTTCTATAGGCACCCGATAGCGCCTTTTTGACTATCTTATAGATGTCGAGATCAAACTCCACTTCACCCGACTGTGCCAACTCATAAAGCTCATCCTGATTAATGGCAGTGCCCAAATAGCACCATTTATCGACCACAATCATCTCGCCACCCTCTTTAATGGCAATGGCTCCAGAATATGGCCAAACCTGAACCTTAAAGAGGTCCATGGCTGTTTTTAACTGTAAATTATGTAAGGCGATAGGGGTAATGTTGATGCAGGTTCCACTGCATTGCTTTACTTGATAGCCAAAGCAAGATTTACCCTCAATACGCTTCTCCAAGCCAAGCAAGGCTTCGCATAAATGGTGTTTTTTTGCCAATGCCTTTAAATAAGCATGCGCCTCTCGCTTGCTATAGAACAAGCCGTATAAATTATCTTGCAAACCAGGAGCCAAATGATGATGAGTTACTAAAGAAGGTGTCAGAACACCACTAACATCCTCCTCTAAGCTCCAGGCACAAAGATCCTTTGATCTACGTAGCTTAATATTCAGAGAAGGCATACGCTCTTTTATCAATCTCGACTCAAGAATTAAAGCGCCTAACTCTCCACTCGTCTCGATCCAATCAATATCGCGAACCTGCAAAGAAAGTTTCATTTCTTTACGTTGCGTTAAAGCACCCTGAAAATGCCCCATCACCCTGCTCCGCAAGGAAATACTTTTGCCAACATAAAGAGGGGTCTTATTTTCTCCATAAAAGATATAGCAACCTGGGCCATCGGGTATGGAGTCAATTACACCCTGGTCTATGTTAGGGGGAAGACTAGCATTGCCAATGAGTTGGTTTATCGCCTCATTTAACTTTTCTTGCCCAAACTTTGACTCACACACACGCCAAAATTGAAGCAATAAATCAGCATCCCCTAGTGCACGATGTCTAGCACTTACCTTCAGTCCATGCGTACTAATGATGGTGTCGAGGTTATGACGTGGCTGATCTGGGAAAAGTAATCGAGATAGCTTTACGGTACATAAAACTTTAGGCTTAAAGTCAATGCCAACCCTCTTAAAAGAGGCCTTGATAAAACCATAATCAAAGCGAGCGTTATGAGCGACAAATATTTTTCCCTCAAGCTCTTTTTTTAAATCTTCAGCCAACTCAGGAAAACAAGGCCGCCCTTGGACCATTGATGGAGAAATGCCAGTCAGTCTTTGAATATTTTGTGGGATATAGGTTTGAGGATCAATCAACTTTTCCCACATCTGAACCTGATTACCCGCCAGGGTTTTAATTCCAATTTCAGTAATGCGGTCACGATCGAAATGAGACCCTGTGGTTTCAATATCTACAAAAGCTAAATCTGGGTAAGGGCTACGCTGACTGTTCACGCTATAAATGTTAATTCCATTTAGCTTGCAGATGAACCTCTATTCAGATAGTCAGCAAAACTAAAAATAGAGTTTGGCCCGCGAGGCACATCCTCAATTTTTTTAAAGCTTGTTTTAACAACCTTTTGAGTTTCGCCTTTTTTCTTTTTTTCGTAACTAGGGTTGGCTTGCTTTTCTATTAGCAAGTATGGCTTTCGCTCCGGCGCAGTTTGAACCTCACTAAAGCGTGGAATGTAATCTTTGATAGCGGAGGCTAGCGTCACATTAGAGATGCAGCTCATCATGTAGGTTTCAAGTGATTGATAGAGCTCTTTAGCAATATCCGATACCTCTACTTTTTTCTTCTTAATTAGGTTCATTGCTAGAACGATATCCTTGATGGTAATAATTCTAGGATCCTTTGAAAGCTGATACCCGCCTGCCCGACCTCTAACTGCAGTCACAAGACCCGACTCCCTTAGTGGACGCAGCAAAAGTTCGATACGACTGACTGATATATGCTGTCTTTTTGCTATCTCTGGAGCAGGGACAAGCTGCCCATTAGATGAATGGCTTGCAATATCTACGAGGGTATTTAGAGCTACCCTGACTGCTTTGGTGACTTCCATGGGAGTTTCTGCATAAAAGTTAGATTGAGGCTAGTATGAAACTGATCCGAAAAGTGTGCTGCAGCGCATTAATTAACCCTATCTAACTTATGGTTGAAATAACTAGACCCCAGCATCCCCTTACCCATCGGCTACTTCGCTTTCTAGCCTGCATTCTGGCCGGCGGATTCATTTCTCAAGCCATAAGCTGCCTAGCGGCTTATTTATCAATTAGTGATTCACAAGCTGCGGGTATGGTGGCGCACATAGTAGTTCAGCAACTTTCCTACTACTTTTTAGGATGTGCGTTCGCAATCTTAAGCATTGCCAACATTCTCATTAAAAGGGGTTCGTCTCCACTTAAGAATATCCGCCTACCTTTACTAATACTGATGATGGCAGTTGCAGTGGTAAGCTTTCTTCTCATACCGCGCATGGATTACTTGAGGGAAACAGCGCTAATGGATGGCATGCCGGTCATGCTCTCGCCGTTTGCCAACTACTTTCAGATATTGAATATCTTAGTGCTGATGCTGCTGTTAACGCAGATCATTGCCGGCATCCTGGTGGCATGGCGCCTGACTAAATCAGAATCAACCTAGATGCGCTCGAATCACAGCAATCAAGGGTATCTGCTGCTCTGGTCTTAGAAACTGACCCAGCTCTATACGTAAGCTTGATTGGCTTATGTGAAAGACCTTTGACCCTTCCGAGGGCATTTCAATTTTGGCCCACTGCGTATTCAGTTCATACACAGTCTCTTTGTAGCCAATGAATTTTTTGACCAAAAGACGTTTGCCATCAATCTCAATCGTTTCACAATCTAACGCATGTCTACAGTAGATTAGAAATCCGACTGTTACTGCAAAAAGCTCTAAGGCTGTAAAAATGGGAATGACCCATACTCCCGCTAAGAAGAACCCAGTTGCGACTGTCAGCGAGAGACAAACTAGAACAATATAGAATTTGAGGAGCTGCTTAGGAGTCAGCGCGCAGTTTCTGCGCATTTGCCAGCGCTTCATATTGATGTAGTTCTGGAAATAACTAGTGAGAGCCTATTGGCCTTTACTACGCTCTTGAGATTTAGCTAACTGGTCGGCGCTTCTTTGTTGAAAATCCACCATGGAGTGATACCCCATTTGATAACAAGGGCAATGCTTACCCAGAATCCAGCGAGCGAGTTTGATGCGTAGTTTTTGGACCATTTTTTACCTCTGATTGGTGAACATCAAATGTAAACGGAAAACGCATTTATTGCTGAGCGCAGATTAAAACTGGGGGGGATTTACCGCGAGATTCGCATCAGCAAAAATTATTCAAATCCATTAAATTGATTAGATGACTAATTTAGACTCCACCACTCGAAAAATACCGCTATTCCCACTAGGAACCGTACTGTTTCCAGACGGCGTAATTGCCCTCAAGATCTTTGAGGCACGCTACCTCGACATGATTAAGACATGCTTGCGTGAAAAAACAGAGTTTGGCGTTGTTAGCATCATGAAAGACCAGGACTCCAAAGGAGATTCGCCTCTTGTTTTTTCCCAAATCGGAACTCTAGCCCTAATTGAAGATTTTGACCCCATTCAACCCGCCTTATATATGACTAGGTCATCAGGAACGCAGCGCTTTAGACTTCTTCATAGCCAACAAGAATCTAATGGCCTGTGGATTGGTGAAGTTGAGCTTCTAGCGAATGATCCCGTTACCCCCATCCCTGAAGAACATCAAAAGGTCGTGAAATTATTGAATGAAATTATTTCAGTGATTCAGAGTGAAGATTTATTAGAGGAGTCCCCATTTAAGAAGCCCTTCAAGACCGATGACTGCGGCTGGGTATCAAATCGCCTTGCAGAACTGTTACCCATCTCCCTGGCCCAAAAGAACCATTTGCTAGCCCAAACCAACCCCAGAATCAGACTTGATCTGGTTACGGAAATTATCGAAGATGATGGCTTAAGCAATCTCATGCTGCACTAAATCCATGCTTGATGAGCTTATTCGTAAAACGATTCGTGAAATGGTGGGGGGCGGTGGACCACCGATTGCTTTTCTAACGCCAGCAGGCGATCGCGGCCTCTTTGGCCCGGAATCCATTGCCTGGAAAGTACATGCGGACTTTATTTCAATGATGATTGGCGGCATTAGCTCACTAATCATGCAAGCACTTCATCCTCAGGCCTTAGCAGGAGTTTGGGATCACTCCAGTTTTAGAGAGGATCTTAAAGGTAGGCTTGGTAGAACGGCTTTCTTCATTGCTGCCACTACTTATGGATCAACAGAGATGGCAGACAACATCATTAATAAGGTTAATCAGATTCATGCAAAGATTAATGGCTTTGATGAATTTGGAAAACCGTATTCGGCTACTGACCCGCATCTACTGGCTTGGGTTCATCTCACAGAAACACATAGCTTTATGCAGGCCTTCGAAGATTATCGAAAAGAGAAATTGAGTTCACAAGACAAAGATCAATACTTTGTTGAAATGAAATCGCTTGGCGAAAGAATGGGCGCTCATAATTTACCCATCACTTACGCCAAAACAGATATTGCGATTCAAAACTATATTCCTGAACTTTACTTTGGGGAGCGTGCAAAAAGTATCCTTGCTTTGCTCGAGAACTTTCCTGGCAAGCTTGCTGCAAAGCCGTTTATCAAACTGATGACTCGCGCTGGCTATCTGAATCTTCCGGATTGGGTCTACCCCTTTATCAAGAGGCCTACCCCTAGCCTGATTGAGCGTTTAGCAGTGAAAAAGAGTATCGATTTAATTGCAGTGCCCATTCGTGAGGCCCTTAAAGATGGGGTGGCTGCCCACTCACTCCGCAGAGTTTATGGATAATTTATTTAGAGAGACATCATGATCACTAATTACCTAATATCAGGCATGGTTGGCATCATGCTTTTCTTTACTGTCGTAGTAGCTCCGACTGTATTTAAGGTGCTCCCCGTTGAATGGTCCAGCAAGTACGTTCGGAACTTTTTTCCCAAGTACTATGCCTGCCTTGGCTTAATTACAACCGCCTGTATCTTCACGGCGCCCGACAGCGTCAGCAAGGCCTTACTAGCGATCTGCGCCCTACTCTTTGCCTTTACTTTGCTCTATTTGACTGGAAAGATTAACGAAGCCAAAGATCAAGGGCAAAGTCGTCGCTTTCATGTATTGCACGGCGCCAGCGTTGTCATCAACTTATTTCAGCTGATTACTTTTATTTATCTGTTAGTCCAACCATCATAAATAGATGGGGGCCTAAGATCCAGGCTTAAGCTTTTTTGGATCTGACTCTTCAGCCTTATCTTGCTTGATAGACCAATTCAAACTGGGGGCAGACATTTTTTCGCCATCCCAAACTTGCCCACACCAACATTCACCTGCATCATTAATGATGCATACGCCTGAGCCACAGCAACGCTTGTCTGGGGTCTTCATACATTAGCCTAATCAAGAAATTGAAATAAAGACTATTCTAGGGTTTTTATGAAAATAGCGCTTGATCTTGCAAGCAGTAAATGATGCAAAACCCTTTATTTGAAACCTCCCTCAGCGACCATGCCGTGAATATTTTGCCAAAGGATGGGGGTGCTCACTACCATCCCAAAGTCTTTACCGAACAGGATTGCATGGCATTAATGAGACAGCTTCAAGCCTCCCTTAAATGGGAGCCTGAACAACTCATGATGTTTGGAAAGCTGGTGACCACTCGGCGTAAAGTTGCTTGGGTTGCTGATCCTCTGTGCAGCTATACCTATTCTGGGGTAAAAAAGATTCCACAAGCCTGGACATCTGAGCTCGCCCTAATTAAAGAGAAGCTAGAGAAAGCATCACAAGCTAAGTTTAATTCTTGCCTACTGAATCTCTACCATGATGGAAATGATGGTATGGGCTGGCATAGTGACGATGAAAAAGAGCTTGACCCCTTATCACCCATTGCATCGCTAAGTCTTGGGGCGCAGCGCAAGTTTGCCTTTCGCCATAAAAAGGACAAAGAGACTATTTCTCTTTATTTAGAGAATGGTAGCGCCCTCATCATGCATCCACCAATTCAAGAGCATTGGCAGCACGCTTTACTGAAAACCAAAACTGCGTCAGATATTCGCATAAATTTAACGTTTAGAAAAATTAATCTTCATGCCACATGAGTCCAGACCCAAAGTCACGGTAGCTATTATTGGCGCAGGTATGGCAGGCCTTAGTTGCGCTGACAGATTGCAAACGCTAGGCTTTCAAGTCCAGGTTTATGAAAAGAGTCGCGGGCCAAGCGGTCGGATGAGCACTCGTCATGGTGAGGGTTGGTCAGCAGATCATGGGGCCCAATATTTCACAGCAAGAGATCCTGTGTTTATTGAGGCACTCAATACATGGATAAAGGCAGGTGTAGCTGCTGACTGGAATCCACGCTTATTTGTATATGAGGGTGAGCAATGGCGAGAGAGCCATTCCAGTGAGCGACGTTATGTGGGCGCTCCTGCCATGAACTCACCCGGTCAATATCAAGCTAAAACCATCTCACTTGAGATTAATCAGACTATCGATCAGATTTACCAGCAAGACGGTAAATGGTTTCTCCGTAGCCTAGAGAATGGCGATATTACCAAATCCTTTGATTGCTTGGTATTAGCAATTCCTGCGCCTCAGAGCTACGCTCTTACCAAATTAGTAGACCACTCCATTGAAACAATTTACTCTAGCGTAAATATGCAAGGCTGCTGGACGGTGATGGCACGGTTCTCAGAAAAAGTGGATATGCCATTTGATGCCGCCTTCATTAATGGTGAAATCATTAGCTGGATCTCTCGAAATAATTCCAAACCTGGACGTACTGGCCACGAGACCTGGACAATACATGCAAACCCCCAATGGAGTCAGCAATGGATTGAGCTAGATAAAGAGGAGGCTAGAAAGCTCATTCTAGAGTCCGCAAAAAAGCTTGGACTCAATTGCCAGAATGCTGAAATTTCTATCCATCGCTGGCGTTACGCAAGCGGAGCAATCAATACAGAAATGGGATTTATTCTGAATGAAACTAACAAGCTTAGCCTATGTGGCGATTGGCTTAATGGTGGCAGAGTTGAGGGAGCGTGGTTAAGTGGTTACAAATTAGCAAATGCAATGAATAATTTCGCAGAAACGAACCTATAAGGATCACACTATGTCGCGTAAGGCATCCATCGAATTACGAGATCTAAAACTACAAACTCAGATTGGCACATATAAAACTGGTGACATCATCCCTGATAATCATTTATTGGATCTCACGCTTTGGATTGACCCGAATCTCGTGTTGATTTCTGAGGATAAGATGAGCAAGGTCTTTGATTACGACCCTCTCGTACTTGAGATTACGAGGCTAGCTAGTGATGGTCATTATGAAACCCAGGAAAGACTGATGAGTAGAATCACTGAAGCCTGTGCTAGCTATTCACAAATTCAATCACTAGACATCAGCCTCAGAAAATCTCCCGTTCATAATAATTCGGGCTCGCTTGGCGTTAGACTAAGTCTTGATCAGGGAGCTTTATTACAATTAAGAAGCTAAATCTTATTTATTGATAAATTACCGTTGCAGTATTTATCAGCGATAGTAGGCGCCCTGCTTGCCATCATCACCATCCAAAAGATGCCCAGTTTTCACAAAGATAGTGCAGCCCTCTTTACTAAAAGGTTGATGCAAGCTCATATGAGGACTTCTGATCCATGAACCGGCGGGATATCGTCCATGCTCATCTTCAAATACCCCATCCACTACAAAGATTTCCTCACCACCGTAATGCTTATGGGGATTGAAATAGGTTTGCGGTGCCCAACGAACCAAAGTTGAACCACTACCTTGCTGCATCAGCGGCATCACATTTAACCCTGGCACCATACCTTGATACCAAGGGGCAGTTTTAGTGTCAATTACCTCTCTCGCGACCTGATCTGGGCCGAGATGTCGCAATTTCACAAAAAGCGTACAGCCAGTTTTACTGAAAGGCGCATGAGAAGACCCTGGGGGATTCATCAGATAAGTGCCAGCAGGATAGTCACCAGTCTCATCGCTAAACACCCCATCTAAAACCAAGATCTCCTCACCGAATTCATGAGTGTGGGTTTTAAATTGCGTTCCAGGTTGATAGCGCACAATAGAGGTTGCTTTTGCCACCTCATCCCCTATGCGGTCAAGCATGCGCCGCTCAACTCCTGGCTCAGGACTGGAGACCCAAGGCAAATCATGGTGGTTAATGACGACTCGTTGGCTGTAATCAGAATTGATATTCACTTGGTACATCTCGCATGTTCAAACATACCGAAGCATAACAAGCAAATAGAGTATCTGCTTAAGAAACTAAGGCAGGAGCGTACGCTCAGAACCATTCTGAGATAAAGTCTTTGATAGACTAAATTGATTTAACGCCCTTAAAAAAACTGTATGAGCCTACTTCCCAATCTATTTAATGCCCTCATCATTGGGGCCTCGGGCACTATTGGATCGCATTTTGTGAGACTCCTAGAAAGCAATCCATCTTGCTCCAAAGTGATCGGTATACATCGTAATTCTCCCAATGCTATTGACTACCATCATCCAGAGACTATTGAGGCTTGTGCAAACAGTCTGGCTGAGTCAGGACCATTTCAATTAATCATCAATACAATTGGAGCGCTGCACTCGGAACAATGGATGCCAGAAAAGAAATTGGATGATTTGAATCCGGCCCAATTAACGGAAATGTTCAACACCAACACTATTGGTCCAGCATTAACAATTAAGTACTTCTCTAAACTCTTGGACCCAAAACATAGCGTGATGGCGACACTATCTGCCAAGGTTGGCAGTATTGAAGATAATCGACTAGGTGGTTGGTATAGCTACAGAGCCTCAAAAGCCGCACTCAATATGATTATCAAAACAGCATCAATCGAGTTCACAAGAACTAAGCCCAATACTGCGTTGATTGCCCTTCATCCTGGCACCGTCAAATCTGGACTGTCACAACCTTTTCGTGGTCAGCAAATCGGCAAGGATCCTCTAGAGGCTGTAACTGATATGTTCAATGTCCTTGCGAACGTAAATAAGGAAGATTCAGGGAGCTTTCTAACATACTCAGGTGAAAAGCTGCCTTGGTAAAAAATATATAGGCTTACGTGGAATAAACCTTATGAAAAAAAAGATCAAAATAGATTATGTATCGGATGTTGCTTGCCCATGGTGTGCTGTAGGCCTAGGAAATCTCAATCAGGCAATCTCGCAATTAAGCGATAAAGTGAATTTTGAAGTGCACTTTCAACCCTTTGAACTCAATCCAAATATGCCCTTAGGTGGTCAAGATGCGATTGAACATCTTACTGAAAAGTATGGTTTAACTGCTGCACAGGTCAAAGCCAACCAATCCAACATTCGAATCAAAGCCTCAGAAGCTGGATTTGAGTTTCATCCGGAAGGTCGCAAGCGGGTTTACAACACATTTGATGCGCATCGTCTTTTGCATTGGGCGGGCATAGAGTTTGGGCTTGAGAAGCAAACGATTCTAAAAACAGAATTGTTAAACACTTACTTTTGCTTAGCAGTTAATTTGGATGATCAGAAAAATTTATTAGATGCAGTAAGTCGATCTGGTCTCGATATATATAGAGCTCAAGAGATGCTCAAAAACGGTGAATTTACTAAAGAAGTTCGTGAGGCAGAGGCTTTTTATATAAATGCCGGCATAAGCTCCGTGCCCTCAATCATTCTTAACGATCAATATCTTTTGCAAGGGGCCCTACCTTCCGAGTCCTTCATAAATGCATTTGAACAGTTAATCACCAAAGCAGCTTTAGCAAAAACATAATTGATGTTCATCTATATCTCTAATCGGGTTAGCGAACCTCCAGATTCTTATACCCACAGGCATAAATCATGGCAATGGATTCGCTTCATACGCATCTTTACTATCTACCCTAGAATCACCTAGTACATTACATTTAAACCTAGGCAAACTCGGATTTATTGACTTGAAATTACGTATTGAAATCGTAACGCCCGCACCCCCTGGCACCCTTCACGGAAACCGTATTACTGCTTTACGGTGGCATCAATTCTTGTCGCACCTCAATTACCAAAGCGCTATTACAGAGCAATGGTCTAAAAAGCCATGTGATGTTCTGATTGCACTACATGGACTACGAAGTCATGACTCTATTCAAAGGTATAAAAAAGCCTATCCCAATTATCCAGTCATATTAATCATGACTGGAACGGACATCTACCGAGACCTAAAAAACTCCACTAAAGTTATCAAGTCAATGGAGATGGCTGATGCGATTGTGGTTCTTCAACCAGATGCCATTCAATCCTTACCTAAGAAATTTCATCATAAAGTCCAAGTGATTTACCAGTCAGTAAAAGGCATCACTAGAAAGCCGCCACCAAAACGTCATTTTTTAGCCAGCATCATTGGCCATCTGCGGTCTGAAAAAGATCCCTTTTGTGCTGCGCAATGTCTGTCCCACTTGCCTTCAAACAGCAAGATTCAGCTAGTGCAACTCGGTAAGGCAATGAGTCCGGAATTTAAAAAGCAAGCACTCTCTACTGAAAAAAACGTTATGCGTTATCGATGGTTAGGTCAACTGAGTCACTCTAAAACACTGCAGTGGCTCTCTCGCTCACACGTGATGATCATCTCCAGCATTATGGAAGGTGGCGCCCATGTGGTGTCTGAAGCTATTGCTATTGGCATCCCAGTAATTGCATCAGACATTCCAGGTAATCGAGGCTTACTGGGAGATGCCTACCCCGCCTACTATCCAGTAGGCGATAAAGTTGCTTTAAGCAAACTACTAACCAAGGCTGAAACCAATCCAGCCTTTTATGAAAAATTGTGCAGGGCGATTGCCTTGCGACAGAAGATCACCAAATCAGAATTAGAGCAAAAATCGATTCAAAAGCTCATTAAAAGCCTGATTAAATAATCAATCAGGCCCTATGCTGTCGCATAAGCTACCAAAAAGTAGCAATTTGGATCAGTCCAGGAGTGTACGGCTTTAAAACCGGCGCTCATTAAAAGAGATTCAAATTTTTCTTGCGTGTACTTATAGCTATTTTCAGTATGAATAAGCACACCGCTATCAAAACGCCTTTCGCCACCGGGGAACGAAACCAATTGATCCCGAGTAGATCGAAGATACATTTCGATTCGAGTAAGTTGCTCATTAAAAATTGCGTAGTGCTCCCAATTTTCTAAATTGAAATCCGTTTCAACCAGCCGGTTCAGGTGTAAAAGGATGTTTTTATTAAAAGCCGCAGTAATTCCAAGGGCATCGTTATAAGCTCGAGATAGAACTTCGCGATCCTTAACCAAATCAACCCCGATCAATAAACCCCCATCACCTTGGCAAACTTTCACAATATTTTTGAATAGTCCCAGCGCAGCATCTGGGTCAAAATTTCCAATGGAAGAGCCTGGATAAAAAAAGGTTTTCTTTCGACCCACCAAATCAGGAAACGCCATTTCTTCCTGTAAATCACAGGTTTGTGCCTGCATCTGAATTCGTGGAAATTCTTTTTGCAAGCCTGAGATAGCCCGCTCTAAAAATTCTTTTGAGATATCTAGCGCCCGATATTCTTTGGGTAATAGGGTGTCAAATAATGCGCTACCCTTTTCACAATTACCAGCCCCTAAGTCCAACAAAACATCGCACTTTCCAATCGTCAAAGCCATTGCTTCGCCGTATTGCACCATGATTTGTTTTTCAGTTCGGGTTGGGTAATACTCCTCCAAAAAAGTAATTGCCTCAAATAAGTGCGAACCAATTTCATCATAGAAAAACTTTGGAGATATCGATGACTGCTCTCGTGAAAGACCAGCAATAATTTCATCAGTTAATTTTTGATCAGGTAAATTGTCTTGACTCACTTCAATATTCCTTTTTCATGTTACCTAATTTAGCCAAGACTGTGCATTTGCACTCTACGAAGCTTGTTGCTAATCATGTCTACAGCTATAACTAAGATAAGCATCGCTATGATCACTGTTGAGGCTTGCTGCTCATGTAATAAAGAGAGTTCGTAGTACAGAATTTGTCCAAGACCCCCTGCACCAACAAATCCTAATATCGTGGCCATACGTATATTCATTTCCCAACGATAAAGACTATAAGAGAGCAGTTGAGAATAGATCCCTGGTAAAGCCCCATAAATAAATGCTTGAGCATTACTTGCCCCAGCCAACCTCAGAGCTTGCGTTGCATTGGGAGAGTGATTTTCCAGGGTCTCGCCAAATAAACGCCCCAGCACTCCTGTGGTGTGCAAGGCGAGCGCTAGGGTTCCAGCAAATGGTCCTAAACCTACTGCCAGTACCATTAATACCGCCCAAACAAGCTCTGGCACCGAGCGCAAAAAATTTAAGAAAAAACGGGTTGCTACTTTTGCGCTACGACCAAACTGTCCAGCTGCTGGTAGCGCCAGAAAAAGGCTCGCAATTGCCGCTAATAAAGTGGCCAAGGCAGAAATGGCCAAGGTCTGCAATACACCACTCCACACCTTCTGTAAAAAAGATGGTGAGAGATCTGGTGGAAAAAAGCGTCCTGTATAAATAACAACATCACTCATAGCTTGTTTAGTAAACAAAGCCAGAGGATTGAATGAAAGATAAACAAAGCTCACCACAATAAAAAGCGCAATCAGCACAAGCGTAATGAGACACTTTAGACAAAATTCGCGAGCAGGATAGTGGTTCATGCGAGTTGCCGACGAATGATGAGACTGATGTAGTCAGCGAGTAAAACAAGCAGCAAAAATACGATGAGAATGGTAGATACTTCACCACCGTTGAGCATCTTCATTGACTGGTCCATAAGCTGTCCTAAGCCACCAGCACCTACAAAGCCCATGACAACCGAGGCCCTAACCGCGCATTCCCAGCGATAGATTGTGTAAGAGGCTAGCTCTTGTGAGGCGCCTGGCAATAACCCATATAAAAATGCATTGATACGGCCGCTACCTAACATTATTAGCGCTTTAGCAGGTAGGGTGTTTTCAGTCTCTAAGATTTCGGAATACACTTTTGCGAGCATGCCACCATAGGTAATAGCAATTGCTAGCACGCCTGCGATTGGGCCCAAACCAAACACTCTCACCAACAGCAAGGCCCATACAATTTCTGGAATACCTCTGAGTAATAACATCAGCATTCGGGCAAGATATCTACCGAGTTTCGCAATGCGATGACCAGAAGCAGGACCAATACGTGAAATCGATAGGCTATAAGTGATGATGAGGCCCAGTGGAATTGCCATCAGCATTGCCAGAGCAATGCCTGCAGTTGCCATGGCTAAAGTCTCTAAAGTGGCCTTAAACACTAGCGCTAAAAATGATGCCTGAAGATTGGGTGGGAAAAACTGAATTAAGAAGTTAGTAAAAACTTTGAGGTTGCTAGCTTCAAATAATGCAAATACATCAAACTGTGCCAATTGCATCATTGGCCATAAGATCGTTAATGCAATACACGTCACCACAAAACGCCTGAGCGCATCTGGATCCCTAAAATAGACCACTCTTTTCATGGTTATGGATTCGGACTGCCTTGTTTTGGCAGAATACCGCGTTCAGATGCATATAACTGTTGAAGCAAGCTCTCACTCACATCGGATGCTGGCAAGTCAAAAAAGATCTCCCCATCCTTCAGCCCAACAACTCTTGGGAACCACCGTAAAGCAATGTCTACTGCATGAAGGCTGGCCACAAAGCAAGCATCCCTGGTGCGAGCATTCTCTAAAAGGCGCTGAATCGTTAAATCAGAAAGAACAGGGTCCATTGCAGATACTGGCTCATCAGCCAGCAATAAATAAGGCTTCTGGTACAGCACGCGCGCGACACCCACTCTTTGCAATTGACCTCCAGACAGGCGGTCACAACGATCAAAGAGGCGGTCGGCGAGATCGAGTTTTTGCAGACATAACTGCGGACCCGCGATATCTACCGGATAGATTAATGACAGAAGAGATTTCCAGAGTGGCCACTGACCAAGACGACCAGCTAAGACGGTGGTAATCACTCTTTGTCTTGGTGGGATCGGAGCTGCTTGATGAACTAAGCCTATTTGAGAGCGTAAACGGCGTAATTGCCCTTTTGAAATCGCCCATGGATCAATGCCCAATACCGATATCGATCCAATACTAGGGCGCAGTGAAGTCGCTATCAAATTAAGCAAGCTCGTTTTGCCAGAGCCAGATGATCCAATAATCGCAATTGATTCACCAGCTGAGGCGCTAATGTTGATATTTTTTAGCGCCTCTTTGCCATTGCTATGACTAAAACTAACTTGCTTAAATGCAAATGCTATTTTTTTCACTTAATCAAACCAGCACCAATTGCAGCCTTTTCAATTTCATCGTAGTTGGATGATTTAGTAGGAATATATTTGCTAGCCCTCTGAAGATCCATTAATTCTTTTTGAGCAGGATCATTGGCATTCAGCTTTAAAAAAGCATCGCTAATTTTTTTAGTTACCGCTGCATCCAAACCACCTCGTACGGTCCAGTTGTAATCATGGTACGGAGGCGTTGTATACAGAACTTTTACTTTTTCGGTATTAGGATTTTTAGCATCAGACAATTTATCCCAAACAGATGCATTTAAAGCGCCAGCATCTGCTTTACCGCTAGCAACAAATGCGACTGTTGCGTCATGGGCTCCAGAAAAAGCAATACTCTTAAAGTCTTTATCTGGGTTAATGCCTGCCTTCATTAGGTAAAAACGCGGCATTAAATGGCCTGAAGTAGATGATGGTGAACCAAAAGCAAAGGTCTTGCCCTTTAAATCTGTCAAAGTCTTTGCCGAGCTAGCCTCAGGAATAATAAATTTACTCGTAAATTTTTCATCTTCAAGACGCTGAATGATCGGCTTGACGGCGCCATTCGTACGAATTTTTGCTTGAATATAAGTAAAACCGCCTAACCATGCCATATCGATTTTATTTGTTGCCAGCGCCTCAACAACTGCAGCGTAGTCTGTCACGGGCGTAAATTCGACTTTCATGCCCGTCTCTTTAGAAAGATATTCGCCTAAAGGAAGAAATTTTCTTTGTAACTCAGTTGGTGATTCATCCGGAATCGCGGAGACACGTAAGACGGCTTGCGCCTGAGCTGGAAGCGTGAACATGCTAAAGCAAAGCGTTGCTAAAACAAGGCCGAGTGACACTTTCAAAGTGTTTAGTTTCATATTGTTTGGATACTTTCTATTGAATTAAAGAAGTAGAGCTTAGGCTACAGAAACGCCTGAGCCCTGTACAAATTGACCTATTTTTTGAGCTTGGCTAAATCCATCTGCTCTGAGTATTTCTAATACCTGCTCGGTTGCTTCTGGACTGCAAGAGATTAATAAACCGCCACTTGTTTGAGGATCAGACAAGAGGTTTTGCTGCCACTCATTCAAATGAGAGGCCATCTGTATTTCATGACCATAACCCAGCCAGTTACGTGGTGATGCGCCAGTAAAGATACCTTCTTTTACCAGCTTGACCGCCTCAGAAACTACTGGAATAGAGTCCCACTGAATCTGAGCTGAAAGCTTTGCTCCACGGCACAGTTCCAATAAGTGCCCTGCTAAGCCAAACCCTGTCACATCCGTAAGCGCATGCACGCTATCGAGTTGGGATAGCGCGACGCCAGGTTTATTCAGCTTAGTCGTTAAGGCAATCATCTCCTGATAGGCAGAGTCAGAAAGCTGCTCTTTTTTCAGCGCAGCAGAAAGAATGCCTACACCCAAGGGCTTGCTAAGGATGATGCTATCCCCTAACTTTGCACCACTATTACGCTTTAGTTTTTTAGGGTCTACTACGCCAATGGCAACCAAGCCATAAATCGGCTCTACAGTATCAATCGAGTGACCACCGGCAATCATAATCCCAGCCTCTGCACACACCGACTCACCGCCAGCAGTGATTTGCTGAATGACCTCCAAAGGAAGGACATTGATTGGCATGCCCAATAGCGCTAGGGCAAAAAGAGGTTGGGCACCCATAGCGTAAATATCTGAAATAGCATTCGTAGCTGCAATTCGCCCAAACTGATAGGGGTCATCGACAATCGGCATAAAGAAATCTGTGGTCGCCACGATCGCTTGATGTTCGTTGATTTGATAAACAGCGGCATCTTCATTGTTATCAGAGCCTGCCAGCAGTGCAGCAGGCATCTGGCGAATAGGGGAAGATTTCAGAATATCGCTCAAAACACCTGGAGCAATTTTGCAACCACAGCCCCCGCCGTGAGAGAGGGAGGTAAGACGACCGTTATATGTCATGTTGAAGAACTCAATTTAAAAGTAAGAGGATGGCAGCTAAGTATGTGAGCTTACCTAATTTATGCCAAACAGGTACGAAAGCCGCAAAAAAAATCACTGCGGGAAGGTAGGTAAAAATTACGAAATTGGGGGCGACGCAGATAGTCAGGAGTAAATACACTCCAACCCTTCAAAACCCGATGCCTACTGTCAAACCATGGGGCTGAATAATCTTGATAAGGATCAGAGCTAAAGCCCTCAAAAGGCTTAAAAGTACTGCTAGTCCACTCCCATAAGCTGGATGGTTGCCATGGCTCACGCGCTGATGTCATTAAGACGCTAAGCTCATTTTCAGTAGGGAGTCGAACACCCTTCCATAAACAATACTGCTCAGCAGTATGGGCAGAGATATGTCTCACTGGAGCATTGAGATCCAGCTCTCGCCACCGATCAAAAAATCGCTCAAACCAGGCATCACCCTCTTTTTTCCAATATGCAGGTTGATGCTTAAAGCTTATTCCTGCATCATTTAGAGATCTTAAAAACTCTAAATATTCACCGTTACTAACTGCATGGCTTGAAATTGAAAAATCATGAGTCAATACTTCATGCTGCCATTTCTCATTATCAAAAATAAAGCCCGTGCTTGGTGCTGACCCAAGCTGAAATTGGCACTGAGGAATATGGATATATCTTGACTCAAAATCATTGTGTTGGTCTTGACTAGCACCAAGATCTTGCTCAAGAGGCCAGGCGTAACCTAAAGATTGCCACATATAAGCAAACGCTTCATTGTGCATATCTTCATGATAGAGAGCTAACTGAATAAAGTAAGCCTGCTCAGGACTCAAGGTTCCAGATCTGAGGATGATAAATGTACGCTCCATCACATCCGAAAAGTAATTCATCAAGATATCGATAGAGGGTATTTGTACCTGCCAGCGATCATCATGAATCATTTCAGAAGAATTAAATAAAGCATCTGCATGGGCTAAAAAGGAAGGATTAGATGCTACCCCTTTGCGATGAACCCAAAATTCATGAAACCAAATCAGATGACCAAACTCCCAATGCGGGGGGTTTAATCCGGGCAATAAGGCGACTTTTTCCTGACCGTGATCAAGCTTACCAATAATGGTTTGTGTCACGTGAGTCGAGCGCCCCAAATCTATTAGAAGCTTATTGGGTAATGGCCAAGGCTCGTAGCGCAGATAGTCAAACTGTGTCATTTAGATTTAGAAAATGAAGCTCATCAATATTGCTGCACTAGTTAGGCAAGATCTCAAGTAATTCTTCAAGGGTTTTATACCCCATAATGGGCATGAAACTTCGCGGTGAAAAATTCTTCTCACTAATGAGCGTTGACCCCTGCATTTATCAGAAACAATATTGCTTAATTGACTAAGATCATCTAAATCTCGCATCTGACTTGGTGAGTTTCGGGGAAGCATTGCTACTGGCTTTTGATTTAGTAATATTAGTATTGGGCGTGATACGGTTGTTAATTAAATGAATTAACTTATATAAATGAATTTTATGCTCATTCTTACTTACCTTTTACAGTCTCAATTGATGCCTTAACTGTCGGAAATACTAAAAACAAGGTATTTAGGCCCCTATTGAGGATAGGGGCGCTGATTCAGCACATTCTCATATCAACACCTAAAATATCTAATGAACTTTTTTTATATAAGCGCCTTGCTCCTGACCTTGGTGACCTCCTCGGTACAAGCGGCAGAAATTTATATTACTGACCCTGATCACACCTTTGTTAGCTTTAGCTACAAACATTTAGCTTACTCGATTCAAACTAGTCGTTTTGATAAGGTGAATGGAACTATTACACTCAATGATCAAATGGATGGCGGCACTATAGATATTGACATTGAGACTGGCTCAATTAGCACAGGCTCCGATACCTTTAATAAGTTACTTAGAAGTGAAGATTACTTTAATTCTGAAAAATTTCCCGTAGCCAAATTCATCTCCGATAACGTTATATTTAATGATCAGGTCATTACGTCACTCTCAGGCGAGCTCACCATCAAAGGCATTACTAAGCCCGTTAATGTGGAAGTGACTAACTTTTCTTGCAGTCGTAACTTGATTACTTTGAAATATATGTGTGGCGCTAACGCAAGCGCGAAGTTGAGTCGCTCAGAGTTTAATCTAGGAAAATATGTGCCATTTGTTGGCGATGAGATCAGCTTAAATATAGTGATTGAAGCGTCAAGAGAATAGCCTTAATTACACTGGTATTGCCAATAGAGTCTGCAAGCAATAAGGTTTCATTTGAGCGCCAAACCTAACGGAGCCATATAAAAATTAAAGCCCTCACCATTTCTGATGAGGGCTTTAATCAGCCTAATAGGGCCTGGGCTTAGGCTGAATTTCTCATGCCGTTCAAACCCGCCCAGAAAATATCAGCTTAAAAATGGTTTTCAATCAACATTTCTGACTTAGGGATAAATCCAGGCTTAGGCCATGCTGGTTTAATGCCCTTACCAACGACCAACATTGCAGCAATGGCATAGTCTTTAGGCAAATGAATCAATTCGGCGACCTTATCAAAATCAAAGCCAACCATTGGGCATGAGTCATAACCCATCGCTTTGGCTGAGAGCATCATCGTTTGCAGCATGATGCCAGCTGAACGCATTGCTTCATCTCTTTGTAATTGCTCTTTTCCAGCATAAAAAGGATGAATCCAAGGAACTAAGATATCTTGAGCTTCTTTGGGTGCATTTACCCAATATCGAGCAGGATCTTTTTCCCAAGCCTTGATATCCACAGTTACTACAAATAATAGGGATCCATCAGTAACTTGAGCCTGATCATGAGCAGCTTCTCGTAATTTTGCCCTTAAAGCCTTGTCTGTAACATTCACTAAACGCCAATGTTGGATATTGAATGAGGATGGCGCCTGAATAGCAAGGTCAAGCAACTGCTCTGTCTCTTGCTTAGTAAATTCATGGCTTGGGTCAAAATATTTGACTGCTCTACGTTCGCGGATTGCATCAAATGTATTCATTAACTTCCTCAGTGAGATTCAAACCCTGATAATGCGGCAACATTCAAAAGACAAAACCCTCGCCATTGCTGATGAGGGTTTGCTTTTCTGGTGGGCCCACCAGGACTTGAACCTGGGACCAAAGGATTCCGGTTTGTGTAGCTTTCACTACTCCCTGGACTATGCCTTCATAATATCGATTGCTCGACTTAGATGGGTGCCGCCTAGTCTCTATCCCAAATTACTTTGGGCAGCTTTAATCATTTTTTTCACCTCAAGACTCTCATTAATAGAGTGAATGGTAATTTGCGGATTTTGTTTAACAAAAACGCGAAACACTTCGTCTGCAAATGCCTGACCAATTGATTCAACACCCTTAAAATCCAACAGCACAGTCTTAAAACGATCAACACGATTTAAAATTCGCTTTGCCTGAGAGCGCGAAATAAGCTGGCCACCTTCGTATAGAGCTAGCTTCACCGGAACAACGGTTTTATTAAACGCGTAATCTTCGTCTTCTGTACCACTAAAACTATCAAATACCGTACGCAATGTTCTTTCTGAATTGAGCGCTATTTTCATGACAACCCTCGTTCCTTGATGACTCTTTTCATTATGAAGTAAAAAGTCCATTCCCGAACCGTCAGCATGTGTAAAGACCAAATCACCAGAAAAAATAAAGAATTCATCAAAAGCACGGGATGAAAAAAAGATTCCCTGCCCAGTATGATTACTTGGATCAGTAGTAAGCTTTCCTTTACTCAACTCCAAAATCGACTCACGTGGATCGTGCAGCTTTAATAATCTAGCAATATGGTTAAATATTCCCTCGCCATTATCAATAATTGATATTGAAACAAAATCGGGTGTTCTTTCTACATTGATGTAGACCTCGGTACCCTCCGAATGGTCAATGGCGTTGTTTAGCATCTCAGTAAAGCCGTAATGACAAATATTGGCAATTTCCTTAGGCAATCCATTAAATATTTCACCAAAATCACGTGAATAGATCTCAGACTCCTCTAACCCCTTTAATTTAAATAGGCCATCATGAAATCGTTTTACGCCTAACTGATATACACGCGCCTTCGTGCTGCCGCTGGAAGCTAAAAATCCATCCTTAACTAACGCTGCAAAATGAGCATGGATAGCCTGTCTAGTAAGACCAAACCTTTCCATTGCGACATGAGCTAAATCGTGTTGATTGGCTTTAACGCCATCTACCAAGAACTGACGTACTTCTTGGGAGCGCTTTGTATTGGCAAATTTCATATCTATTTTTGTAAAGTTTTATGAAATTATTGTAAAGTTTTATGAAATTATTGTAAAGTTTTTGGTCAAGTATCGACAAGACACCCTGAATAAATAGTACTTATATGCGCTCTGAGGCCCTTTTAACCTTATTTACCGCCAAGTCTAGCTGGGTTTCTTTGGTAGTAGCCCGTAGCAAAGTTGCAGCTTCTAATATTAGAGACCCCAGGGGCAAGGGAAAACACTGTAGATTAAATAGTTGAGAGGCTTAATTCGGATAAAGCATCAATACGATGCAACTCTTCGTCCTGATTTGTCAGGAGATGCTGACCTAGTAATACGGAGCCTGTGATAACCACCATCGCAATCAATGTGGCAAGCCTAGGGTGTAATCTAGCGAGCGCCAAAACTTCAGTGAATCGATGAGTGGGTCGATCCACCTTAAGAACCACTCTTTGCCAATCTTGATAAATGCGTTGCTCAAAATGGGTAGATGGTTCTTGCACTTCGATTTGATCTAACACTTTCTTTAAATGTTTTTTATCATTCGCTCGCATGGGATTCACCTTTTTCTAACTCCATCTTAAGCTTCAACTTAGCCCTATATAACAATTGATCGACGCTATTCTTATTCATACCCATTGCCAGACCAACTTCTTCTGCCGTCATATCTTGATATGCCCACATCAACATCGCCATTCTTTGTTTGCTACTTAAAACATCCATTGCCTTTTTAATGCTTTCTAGGCTGACACCCTCTGAGATACTCCACTCAATCTCTTTCATGGGTTGATGCTCAATCTCATCAAACTCCTCAAAGAACCCCTTGTTAATACTTTTGATCCTATCCAAACAAAGATTGCTCACAATCACGTAAAAGTAAGTAAAAAGTCCCGACTTTCCTGAAAATGCATCCGCACTTTTCCATAAGCGAATAAAGGCCTCTTGCACGACATCTTCTGCATCTTCTTTGTTGCCAAGCATCTTCCAAGCTAAGGAGTAAGCGGGGGAGCTCAATAGGCGAATGACTTCTTTTGATGCCTTAGAATCCCCCGCTACCGCACTTTTTAATAAAGCCTGTTCGATGCGGTGTTGCTTACTAGTAAATAAAGTCAAACTGATCCTTAATTGCTCATTGGCTTATTCCAATGTTCTTTTTCATTGGGATGCGCCTTCATCCACTCTTCACGTTCCTTTTTCATCTCAAGGCGCTCTTCCGGTGTCATTGCGGCAATCATGGCTTTGCGGTTATCACGCAGCTCTTTCTTTTGCTCTGGAGTTAACGCCTTCCATTGGGCATGCATCTTCTCGCGAAGTGCTTTACGCTCTTCAGGACTTAAGGCTTTGAATTTGGCATGCAGTTTTTGGCGATACTCACGGCGCTCTTCTGGTGTGGCTTGCTTAAACTGCTCTCGTAGATCCTTAGACATCTGAAGACGCTGCTCATAGCTCATATTAGCCACCACTTGAGGATCCTGTGGCTCAGGCAAAGCTGCGCTTGCAATACCAATCGCTCCAACCATCAAAATACTTGCCATCATTAAACCTTGCATTGCTCTTTTCATCTATTTCTCCTTATTTGTTAATTCTTAGACGCGGGCACCTATAGAAAACTTACGACCAAGACAAAATAATTATTTTCTTTTTAGAGTAAGTATTTTTCAAAATTACTGTCTAACAAGGGTTAGGAGCATCCAGTTGAGAGAAAAATGAATCAAACCATGCCAGTGCGCTCGATTATCTTGAGTTTTCTAGTTTTAGTAGCAATTTTGCCCGTTAAAGAGTCTTTTGCTCAATGGGGCGGATCTCAAGGCCCTGGGGTCCCAGGAATGCCTGGAATGCGAAGGGGTGCAGGGCGCAATGCGTCTAATCCTGACTCTTCCAGTACATCAGCAAATACGCATATCTCAATGCCTGCTCCAGGTTCACATCTGCTTACATATGAGCAAATCGAAACTGGCTTATCTCGCCTTGAGGAAAATCTTAAGCTAACACCCGCACAAAGTAAAGCTTGGGATAATTTTGCAATCAAGGTGAGGCTCTATGCAAGCGATGTTGCCAAAGAAAGAGCTAAATTGAATAACGATAGTTCCGCTACTATTGATGGACTGAAATATCTGAATCAATCTACTGAAGATGCAAAAAATCGATATGCGAGCTTAAAAGAGGTTGATGAGTCCGCCAAACCGCTTTACAAATTATTGACTGCAGAGCAAAAGGCATCTTTTGATAGCAAAGTACATACTTTTATTAATGCAACTCAAAAAAGACTGGCACCAAGCCAACCAAACTACAACTTGCCAGAACTCAGTGGATCACCGTCGCCCAATCAAAACTCTGGATCAGGTACTTTGCCAGGTTACATTCACCAGTAAATGCGTAACCCCAACAATCTAAGTGGTCATATTCTGCCGACTTCGGGTGCAATGCTCGGGGTATGCATGACCGTTATCAGCATTGTGAAGCTAACCCAATCAAATCGGGGAATGGCTTACTGGGTTGATGATCTTTTAGCTTTAGACGCCCTGATCTTTCTAGCAAGCTCTATCTTTTCATACCTATCCATTCGAAGCAATTCAAGAAAGGTTTATTTTGAAGATATTGCGGACAAGTTCTTTATGCTCGCATTGCTCTGCATGGGTGCCGCCGTCTTACTGCTGACATATGAAATTGTGTAGGCGGTGCGATGGTTGCACCTGGCCGTAAGCAGGCCTTAAATATTGGATACAACAATCTACAAGTAGTTCATTGTTTCAACGGCAGACCTATATGTTTATTGGGGGTTGCTATGGAAGATGTGTGAAGATTGCTTACACACTTTGTTGCACAGAAAGAAAAACGACTTAGGAATTTCTCCCTAAGTCGTTGATTTCATTGGTGGGCCCACCAGGACTTGAACCTGGGACCAAAGGATTATGAGAGCAGAAGCCCATGATAGAACCATATAAACAGGGGCTCTGCGGGTGGTCAGTGTCGGTGTGTAAGCAAATGTGTAAGCAAATTCATGGATTTAAAAGAAGTGGTCTATCGGTCTTTGGTTTTAGAAACCAAAGGAATTTTGGAACAACCATCTAGCACTTCGTTGCTCCAAAGTTATTTTTTGAAGATTGATAAGCGTTACTTTAAGTAACGCTTATCAATTACTTACTCAAGAAAACTTTAGGCTTGCTGGCGAACTAACCTTTTTAGTGGTTTCGCCATACTGGATCACATCACCAATCATTTCAGCAGTACAGGCAGATAAGGTCCAACCTAAATGGCCATGACCAGTGTTGTAATACACATTAGGTTTACTACCCAAGCCTACTTTTGGCATCATTGTTGGCATCATTGGACGTAATCCAGCCCAAGGCACTACCGAGCGAGTGCTAACTTCAGGGAAGCATTGGTTAACCCAATCAATCAAAGGCTTAATACGATCCGCGCGGATATCTCGATTGATACCGTTAAATTCTGCAGTCCCTGCAACGCGGAATCGATCTACCCCAAGACGACTAGTAACAAGCTTAGTTTCATCATCAAGCAGGCTCACATTCGGGGCACCCTCTTGGCTAGCTTTATCAGTCAAATTCACCGTTATTGAATAGCCCTTAACCGGATAGACATTGACGCGATCACCTAACTGCGAAGCAAGATCACGACTTCCAACCCCAGCACACACAACGACATTATCAAAAACAAGCTGACTCGCTTGCCCATCTTTGCTCAGGGTTAAGTTCACACGATTGCCATCGGACTGAACAGAAAGCACTTCATGCTCATAAATGGTTTTAACACCCAAGTTTGCAGCAGCCTCTGACAACCCATGAGTGAACTTATGAATATCACCTGTGGAATCGCTTTCGGTGTAATAACCACCATAATATTTACCGGCTAGCGTAGGCTCAATTTCTTTCATCTCTTGGGGTGTAACGGCAGTACGCCCTAGCCCGCCCTCAGCAAGCATCTTAGAGACTTTGCCTGCATGCTCAAAGCCAGCCTGATCACGATAGATATGCAAGATACCTTCGCGCTTTAAATCAAAATCAATACCCTCTTGCTTTGCCCAAGCAAATAGATGCTTTCTGGCTTCAATCGCCATATGTGCGGTCTGAACGGTATTGCTCTTGTAATTCGGAATCGAGGCAATGAACTCTGCGAACCATGAAATCTTATGCCAGTCAGGCTTTAAGTTAATTAATAGTGGGGCATCTCTTTTAAATACCCACTTCATGCCCTTCATGATCGTTGACCAGTGGTTCCAGACCTCTGCATTAGATGCAGAAAGTTGGCCGCCATTGGCAAAGGATGTTTCCATGCCAGCATAACGATGGCGCTCAATTAAAGTGACATCGTAGCCACGCTTTGCTAAAACATAAGCGGTTGTAACGCCTGTGATACCGCCACCAATAATTACAAATGATTTCATTTTTAGATCCTTCAAACGTCAGGGTTACCCATTGCAGATGCTCAAGGGGCCCCCTCTGTTCTGGACCTGAGAGATTCGCAAATATTCAATATTTGCTTGCTCCTTCGGTGTTATTGGATGACGAATACCCAATATCTCTTCAGAGTTTAAAGATCATTTCGGTTCTTTTGCCTGAGAGTTTCCGGGGCGGTTGCTCCTTCGGCGTTGCTGTAAAAGCAATCTCTCCCGAGAATGATTTAAATACTTTTAATACTATACCTTCAAATACTAAGTCTTCAAATATTGCTTCACCAGCTCAGACCAAAATGTTGCGCCAATAGCAATATTTCCATCATTAAAGTCGTAGGCAGGGTTATGCACCATACAAGTTCCTGGTGTATCCCCATTGCCAATAAAAAGATAGGAGCCAGGGATCTTCTCCAGCATAAATGCAAAATCTTCGCTACCAGATAATGCGGGGCCTTGCCTTGTAACTGCGGCTTCCCCAAAAAAGTCAACCGCAACATTTCTGGCAAATTCAGTTTCTGCAGATGAATTTACTAATACTGCATATCCCTTTTTCCAAATAATATTTGCGGTTAAACCAAAGCTTTCAGCCTGGGCATGAACGAGAGATTTTATTCGCGCCTCAATATCAATTCTTACTTGCGGATCTAAAGCGCGAATACTCAACTCTAATTTTGCATGAGCTGGGATAACATTATTGGCATGGCCCGCATTAAAGGCACCCACTGTAATTACGGCCGATTGCTGTGGATCAACATTTCGAGAAACAATGGTCTGTAGCGCCATGACTATGGAAGATGCTGCAACTATTGGATCCGATGCCTTATGTGGCATACCACCATGCCCACCTACGCCGTTAATCTCAATGGTTACATAATCGCTAGATGACATTGCTGGTCCATCTCGAAATATCAGATGACCTACCGGATAGCCTGGCATATTGTGTATAGCAAATATTGAATCACATGAAAAGCGTTCAAATAAACCATCTGCCATCATTCGCAATGCGCCACCGCCACCCTCTTCTGCCGGCTGGAATATTAAATTCACCGTTCCCGAAAAGTCTTTTTTAGCAGCCAACTCTTTTGCTGCTGCAAGTAACATGGCCGTGTGTCCATCATGGCCGCAGGCATGCATAACTCCATGATTGCAGCTCGACCACTCCGCTCCGGTTTGCTCATGGATTGGCAGGGCATCCATATCTGCACGCAAACCGATAGACATCTCGCCATTGCCATTTTTTAAAACGCCAACAACACCGGTACCGCCAATGCCTTCGTGCACCTCATAACCCCAAGACTTCAGTTTTTGTGCAACTAAAGTAGCGGTTCTATGTTCTTCGAAGGCCAGCTCTGGATGCTGATGAATATCTCTCCGCAGAGAAATAAACTCTTCAACCTCAATAGAAGCCAATTCATGTGCTTGGTTCATTAGATAAGTTGCTTATTGTGGCTGCAGATTAATAGATTTTGCGATAGCCCTAAATTGCGCTGTGCCGTCACCATAAACCTTATTTAACTCATTCAATGTTAATGGTTTGGCGATCAATAGACTGTTAGCGTCCAGACCAGACTTCACAGCTGGATCTTCGAGCACTTCACCCAAAGCTTTATTTAAAGTCTGGACGATTGGCTCAGGCGTATCTTTCTTAACAAAGTAACCTGTCCAGATTGAATACGTAAACCCTTTTAATCCTTTGCTCTCGGTGATCGCCGGATAATCCTTAACGCTATCTAGACGTTTAGCATTGAGCATCGCAAGCAACTTAATTCTGCCTTGCTTAGCAAGTTCATCATGAGACTTTCCGTAGGGCGCCAAGAAGAAATCAATCTGACCGCCAATTAAGTCTTGCAATGCTGGGCCAGCACCCTTGTAAGGGACATGGGTCATTGGGATCTTGGTCTCTTTTGAGAGCTGCTCACCTAACAAATGATAGAAAGAGCCGGGGCCAACACTTGCGTAAGATAAAGGCTTGCCTTCTTGAGCGGATTTTTTTGCATACGCTAAAAATGAATCCACATCTTTCACCGGCATATCACCTCTAACTAAGAATGCAATTTGTGCGGAACCAATCATCTGTACCAGGCGAAAGTCTTCACTCTTAAACTTAATTGCTGAATTTGCCAGCGGCCCCAAGATTAATTCATTAGGAGAACCCTGCATCACCAAATAACCGTCTGGTGGGCTATTGAGTACTTTCTGAGCAGCGATACCACCGCTTGCTCCGCCAATGTTTTCAACAATGACTGCTTCGCCTAATTTTTTAGAAAGCGCAGGGCTCACAATGCGTGCGATGACATCGGATACACCGCCGGCCGGATAAGGCACAACCAAACTCACTGGTTTACTAGGGTAAGTTTGAGCCCCCGCCCCAGAGGCAATCGTCAAAGTACATAAAACTGAGGATAAAAACCTGGTCAATTTCATCATGAAGCCCTTCTTCTTTAATGTAGAGCCTATTCTAGGTACCCCAAATTGGAATGTCTAATGCATTCTGATACGATTTAATATAACTTAATGTAATGGCAAATTGGGAGGCAATATGACGCTGACACAACTAAGGCATATGAGTGAGCTAGCAAAAACAGGCTCATTTATAAAATCATCTGAAAACCTCTTTGTAACGCAGCCCGCACTCAGCAGAAGCATCAAATCTCTTGAGGACGAACTTGGGGCAAAACTATTTGACCGCCAAGGTAGACAAACTACACTCACTGCATTCGGCGAAGAAATACTACGACGCTCACAAATATTGCTTGACCTAGCAAAAGATATAAAAGAAACCAATCGAAATTTCAAAAATGGCTTGAGCGGCCAAATTAGAATTGGTATGGGGTCTGGGCCAGGCGCCTTACTGATGACTCGGCTACTAAAGCACATTGCCGTTCACTACCCCCATCTTCATATCGAAATTGCCAGAGGCAAAACAGGCATGCTGATTGAATCATTAAGAGCAAGAAAATTAGATGCGCTAATTATCAATGCTCGATCCATGAAGCCATCTCAAGATTTAAAGATGGAAATTATTCATGAGACGCCAGGTGCATTTATGGTTCGCAAAGGCCATCCACTAAGGAAGATGAAGAAGATCGCCATGGATGATCTTAGGAAGTATCCGATTGCATCTACTGCTTTAAGTGAAGCAACAGAAAAAACTATTATTGACCGGTATGGCAAGGATGCAAACCTTGAGAACCTTGTAAACATCAAGTGCAGCGAGATATCTAGCTTAGTTGAAGTGGCAGAGCAAAGCAATACAGTACTACTAGCCATTCGAAATTCAGCACTAGATCTGGAAGAGATTATCCTTACGCCACCATTAAATGCCACTGCTCGATTTGGATTTGTCACCATTGAGAACAGAACTGAGTCACCCCTCATGCGTCACGTAAGAGACTTTATTGAAAAGGACTTAAGCGAACGACCAAATCAGATGACAATTCAAAAAGAATAAAAAAACCCGCCTCTAGAGGCGGGTCAAACTTTTAATAATGGAGATTTAAGTTTAAAAGGTGTGGCGCATACCAATTGCATAATTATTAATACTGGCACTTGCTGTTACTCCAGACGCTGTTGTTGCATTTGATACTACTGTCTGTCCATACATAGCATAAAGATTGGTACGCTTACTAAACCAATAGTTTGAACCAACCTGCCAGCCATTGAAATTTGCTGTTGGTGAGTTCAAGCCCATAGCCGTGTAACGACCTAGCCCTGCAGAACCCCATGCTTCAATATTTGAAGTGACATATCCACGAACACCAAGTTGCTCAGCGGAGCGGCCGAGATAATAGTTAGGGGTAATAGTTGATGTTGCTTTACGCGTCAAATATTGGGCATAGGTCTTTACAATCCCAAAATCATAGGTTGCACCAGCATAAAACTGGTTATCCTGCACATTTAAGGCGTTACCGCCAGGAAGCGCAGATGCCGTAGTTCCACCATTTGCTTGGGCATTTGTCCACTCATGAGAATTTGTAGTAGAAGGAGTTAATAGAGAATCTGCTGTTGTAAATTGCTTTAACGCTTGATAAGCGGCTGCAATATAAAACTTATTGTAGGTGTAATCTAAACCAAGACCCCAGCCACTAGCATTGGTATTTCCGCCAGAAATCGTGCTGCCTGTTTGGCTTTGAGACTCATTCTTATTGTTCAAAGTGTAAATACCGCTTGCTGTAACCCCAGCAAACGAAGCCGTCTTAAATGAGAGAGTGTTGGCAGTACGGGCTGTAAATCCAATATATGTTTGACCAGCACTGACACTAGCAATGCCTTTGGTGCTTGCGTATATCACGTTACCCGCTAGGTTATTAAAAGCACCTGGATCAGTAGCAAGACCTGCATTAAAAATAGGAGTGTATTGCAGCCCAACCGCCGCTTGACCTAAATCATTCTTCTTCAAGCCAACAAAAGCCTGCCGATTAAAAAGTCCGTTATTAGAATTACCAGAAAGTGTTTGATCTTGTGGCTCTAATTGAAACTCGGTTGTAAAAAATGCTGTCATACCGCCACCCAAGTCCTCAAATCCTTTAAGACCAATACGACTTGAACTCTCTGCATTGCTACCAAATTGATTAACAGTAGTCTTTGTTTGACCGCCGTTAGTTGTAATGGCTGAAGAACTAATCCTAGAATTCCCGCCAACATATCCAGCATCAATAATTCCGTAAACAATAACGCTTGATTGCGCCTGTGCTGCACCTGCGCATGCAGCCACTAAGCCAACCGCTGTCATAACTTTTTTCATTCTTAACTCCCTTTTCCCTTATGTAAGGTTCAATTTATTTTGTTCACCCGAATGTAATTACTGCAGTCGGACTCAGTCTATGTAAACTACTTAATGATGTCTAATGCATTCTTATGCGATTTAACATAATTAAAAGTAATGGTTTTAAATAACGCCATCCCAAGCATGAAATTCCAACCTTTAATCAGATTTAATATTGTTGGTAGTGATCACCTTGCCCCAGCGATCAATTTCTTTATTGAGATAAATTGCGAGCTCTTCTGGACTAGAGCCTATTGGCTCAGCACCAATGGCCTCAAACTTTTCCCTAATTTCTGGACTAGCCATACTAGAAAGTAAGGCGGCATTGAGTTTTTTGACGGTGGCCTTTGGGGTCTTGGCGGGCACAAAAACAGCAAACCATGGTGTGACGTCATACCCAGGCAACCCAGACTCGGCAATAGTAGGAATGCCCGGCAAAGATTTAGAGCGCTTAGTTGTTGTAAGGCCTATAGCTCGCAGTTTCCCTGATGCAATATGGGGCTTAGCTGATGTGATGCTATCAAACATGTAATTAACCTGCCCACCCAGTAGATCTGTTAGTGCGGGTCCGCTTCCTTTATAGGGAATGTGTTGCATATCAATTTTGGCCATTGAGGTAAATACCTCTCCCGCCAAATGAATCGACGTACCATTACCCGCAGAAGCATAGGTGAGCTTTCCTGGTTGAGCTTTTGCATTGGCAATAACATCAGTTACCGTTTTTACGTTTGGCTGAGTAGCATTGGCAACCAATACATTAGGCACAATAGCAACCAAACTAACGGGTGAAAAATCTTTTACGGGGTCATAGGGTAGCTTTGGATAGAGATATTTATTAGTCGCCATACCAATTGATGTAATCAACATGGTGTATCCATCAGCATCAGAGCGTGCCACAAGCTCTGATCCAATATTTCCTCCTGCGCCAGGCTTGTTTTCCACAATAATCGCCTGACCCAATGTCTTTGAAGACCTATCAGCTAAGGCGCGCGCGATGACATCCATCGCACCGCCAGGAGGAAATGGCACAATCCAACGAATTGACTTTGCAGGCCACTCTTGAGCGAATGCAGGCTCGCAATGAATCAATACTGCACCCAAGCCAATTATGAAGAATGCAAAAAGGCGCATCACTTTATTTCGCATCATGACCAGATCTACCAGCCAAGGAAATAGCCACACATGCAATTGCACCAGGAATTGCAAATGCATAGAAGTTAAATTCCAGTGGCAGGCCTAAGCTTAACAAAGTACCCCCTAGCACTGGGCCCAAGATTGCGCCGACACGACCGACACCAGAAGCCCAACCAATGCCAGTGGAACGTATTTTTAGTGGGTAATATTGAGCGACATAGGCATATAGCAAGATTTGAGAACCAATTGTCGTTGCACCTGCAATAGCAACCAATAAGTTCAGCACTAAAAATGGACTCTTAACACCTAAGAGACTGATTGAAGCTGCCGCACAAATGAAGAAAATGGTAAGCACCTTACGTGGGTGGAACTTATCAGCCAACCAACCACCACCAACCGCTCCAAAGATAGCGCCAATATTTAGAACCATCAAGAACATTAGGCTTGAACCCATTTCATACCCAGCTTTGTTCATGAGCTTTGGTAACCAAGATCCTAATGCGTACACCATCAAGAGGCACATAAAGAATGAAGTCCAGAACATTAAAGTACTAAAAAAGCGACCATCCTTAAATAGTGATACCAAAGGCACAGAACTAGAGGCATTCCCAAGCGGATATACATACTCACTTGAGCTTACAGATGCATATTCAGGGGCAATTTTCTTTAAAACTTTGGCCGCATCTGCATTGCGATTAGATTTAATGAGAAATCCTGGAGACTCTGGCAAGAAATAAAGAATGATCGGTAGCAGTAGCAACGGAATGATGGCGACGAAGAAAACTGATGACCAGCCATAAATTGGAATCAAAAAGATTCCGACGCCAGCGGATAACATTCCCCCTACTGAGTAGCCGCTAAACATAATAGTGACCAAGAGACTGCGAATTTTCTTGGGTGAGTATTCAGTCATCAAGGCAACAACATTTGGCATCACCCCGCCAATACCCAGGCCCGCTATAAATCGGCAGATGCCAAATTGGGTGAGGCTCTCTGCAAACCCGTTGATAAATGTAAAGAAGCTAAACAATGTAACGCACATTGCAATGGTTTTCTTTCTGCCAATCTTGTCTGATAGGGGGCCAAAGAACATGGCACCAAACATCATGCCAAATAGTGCATAACTTCCTAAAGTACCGGCCTGCATTGGTGAAAGCTGCCACTCAGTCATCAATTTTGGAAGTACTACACCATAGATAACCAGGTCGTAACCATCAAAAATAATGACCAGACCACACCAAAACAGGAGGCCCCAGTGGAACTTACTAAACTTCGCCTCGTCTATTAACTTATGTACATCAATTTGACTCATGATTACGTCTCCAATTCTTGTTTTACTTGGCTTGCAAAAAAATGCTTTATTGCCTGATTAAATTCAACTTCTGCTTCAATGTTTGAAATATGTGATGCTGGTATTGCTAAGATTGTGGAGCCCTTAATTTGTGCTTGGATATGTTGAGCATCATCAAGAGTGGTAACTGGATCTTTATCCCCGCCAATAATCAATGTAGGAATCCCAATTTTTGAAATACTCCCTCTCAGATCCTCGCTAGCCAGGGCATCGCAACAACTTGCATAGCCTTCAGGGTTCATATTTTTTAAGTTAATCAGTAATTCGTTAACTGCTTTAGGGCTTGAACCATAAAACTCTGGTGTAAACCATCTTGAAGGAGCGGATTCTGCAATAGTATTGAGTCCTTCTTTTCTAACGAGCGCTGCACGCTCTTTCCATGCCTGTTCCGTACCAATCTTTGGCGCAGTATTAGCAATCACCAAGGCTTCAATTCTTTCTGGCGCATTAACTGCTAGCCATTGACCAATAAGCCCGCCCATCGAAATTCCACAGAAGAAAGCCTTATCAATACTGAGGTAATCAAGAAGACCTAAAACATCATTTGCTAGCTGTGCAATGGTGTACGGACCCTTTGGAGAATGAGTTAATCCATGACCTCTAGTGTCGTATCTGATTAAGTAGAAATCTCTTCTTAATATTTCAAGCTGACCATCCCACATGGAATGATCTGTTCCAAGGGAATTAGAAAAAATAATCGCTGGTTTGTGAGGGTCTCCATCTGTAAGATAAAAAACGTCAATACCGTTAATGTGCGCAATACTCATTACTACTCCTAAACTCGTTCAATAATCATGGCTATACCCTGCCCAACGCCAATACACATAGTGCACAGTGCATACCTGCCTTTGGTACGTATGAGTTGGTACATTGCCGTTGTGACCAGTCTTGCGCCTGATGCGCCCAAGGGATGCCCCAGAGAAATAGCGCCACCATTTGGATTAACGTGCGCCGTATTGTCTGGAAGACCAAGATCACGAGTGACCGCCAAGGCTTGAGAAGCAAAGGCCTCATTTAACTCAATCACATCCATTTGGCTTAGCTTTAAACCCGACTTCTCTAATACTTTCTTGACTGCGGGTGATGGACCAAATCCCATAATTCGTGGAGCAACACCTGCTGCAGCAACTGCAACTACACGCGCTTTTGGAGCTAGAGAATGCTGCTTAATACCCACATCTGATGCCATGAGCAAAGCGCAAGCGCCATCATTAACGCCTGAAGCGTTTCCGGCCGTAACAGTACCGCCCTGCTTCACAATACTTTTCAAAGAGGCTAGCGTTTCTAATGTTGTTAAACGTGGATGCTCATCTTTTGCAAATACAACGGGGTCACCCTTTTTCTGAGGGATATTGACGGGGATGATTTCATCATCAAAAATTCCCGCTTCTTGCGCTTTAGCGGTACGTTGCTGACTGGTGAACGCAAACAGATCTTGATCAGCACGGGAAATCCTAAAATCTTCAGCTACATTTTCAGCCGTCTCTGGCATTGAATCCACGCCATGATGTGCTTTCATGAGCGGGTTAATAAAGCGCCAACCAATGGTTGTATCTTCAATCCTTGCAGTACGCGAGTATGCGGAATCAGCCTTACCCATCACGAATGGAGCACGCGACATACTTTCTACGCCACCAGCGATCATCAAGTGATTGCCGCCCCCTTTAATAGCATTTGCAGCAATACCAATTGCATCAAGGCTAGATCCACATAACCTATTAACGGTAGAACCAGGAACTTCGACAGGCAGACGAGCTAACAATGCAGCCATTCTTGCGACGTTGCGGTTATCTTCACCAGCTTGGTTCGCACAACCCAGAATGACATCGTCTAGCGCAGACCAATCCACAATATTGCGCATCATCAATGCTTGAATTGGGAGGGCAGCTAGATCATCTGCCCTTAAAGTAGCCAGTGAGCCACCATATCTACCAAAAGGGGTTCTGATAGCGTCACAAATATATGCGTTTACAGTATTTTTCATTATTCAGCCATTGATAAAGGTGCGTCGGTGAGCTTCTGCAACTCATCCAAGGTAAGTCCAGGAACCATTTCACTCACAATCAAACCGTTTGGCGTTACATCAATAACGGCAAGATCTGTGTAGATACGGTTTACACAAGCCATCCCAGTGAGCGGATAAGAACATTGCTCCACAATCTTAGCTTCACCATTCTTAGTTACGTGCTCCATAGTGACAAACACGTTTCTAGCGCCAATTGCCAAATCCATTGCTCCACCTACGGCTGGAATGGCGTCTGGTGAACCTGTATGCCAATTTGCTAAATCGCCATTTTGAGCAACTTGGAATGCTCCCAACACACAAATATCAATATGCCCACCCCGCATCATCGTGAACGAATCGCCATGATGGAAATAGGAGCCGCCCTTTAATAGGGTGATAAATTCTTTCCCTGCGTTGATCAAATCAGAATCTTCATCCCCCTTAGCTGGAGCTGGACCCATGCCAAGAACACCATTCTCGCTTTGTAAAAATATTTCTTTATCGGCATCAAGGTAATTAGCAATCTTGGTAGGCAACCCAATACCTAAATTAACGTAAGAGCCCTCCGGAATATCTTGGGCCACTCTTTGTACAATTTGCTCTCTAGTTAAACGTTGGTATGCCATTTTTATTTCCCTTTCACAGCAACAACGTGCTTCACAAAAATGCCTGGTGTAATAACATGCTCGGGATCAATATCCCCCAATGGCACCACTTCATTTACCTGCGCGATGGTGCATTTAGCTGCGGTCGCCATAATGGGACCGAAATTTCTAGCACTCATTCGATAAGTAAGATTGCCCCAACGATCACCTTTGAAAGCTTTAATAAGAGCGAAATCAGCATGAATCGGATACTCAAGAACATAGCCTTTGCCATTAATCACTTTGCTTTCTTTGCCTTCAGCCAAGAGGGTGCCAAATCCTGTTGGGGTATAGATAGCACCAAGACCAGCTCCTGCCGCTTGAACGCGGGCTGCTAAGTTACCTTGCGGGACTAATTCGAGTTCAATTTTTTTGGCGTAGTACAACTTATCAAACTCATAAGAGTCAGATTGCCTTGGAAATGAACAGATAATCTTCTTTACTTGCCCCGCTTTTAATAAGGCAGCTAAGCCAAGATCACCATTTCCAGCATTGTTATTTACTACTGTTAGCCCTTTGGCTCCATGCTCAATCAAAGCATCAATTAACTGCGCAGGCTGACCAGCCGTCCCAAAGCCCCCAATCATGACGGTTGAGCCATCTTTGATTTGTTTTATAGCTTCATATATTGAAGCCGATGTTTTATCAATCATTCTTTTCTTTACTCTTTAAATTCAATAAATCTTTATCAAAAACAACATATGCAATAGATCCAATCACAATTCCCCAGAATGCTGATCCGAGACCTAAAAAAGTCATGCCAGATGCAGTTGCTAAAAATGTAATTGCGGCAGCCTCACGATGATCAGGCTCCTCTAAAGTGCTCATGAGGCTAGTGACGATTGCGCCAAGTAAAGCCAAGCCAGCCAAAAGCGCGATAAGCTCTTTTGGAAGACTGGTAAAAATGAGAACGATTGAACCTGCTAAGGAACCGCCAATTAAAAAGAAAACGCCGCTGAAAATGCCTGCAACATATCGCTTGTTTGGATCTTCGTTAGCTTCTTTGCCTGTACATAGGGTTGCCGTAATCGCTGCAGTCGTAGTAGTAATGCCACCAAAGAATGCGGTTACCAGTGACATGAAGCTTGTAAAAGTAATAATGGGCTTAGCGGGCACGTGATAGTTCGATAACTTGAGGATTGCCATTCCCGGCAAGTATTGACCAGTCAAACTTACTAGAACTAACGGTATTGCAAAGCTGAATGTGGATTCCCATGTCCACACAGGAGCTATGAATGTTGGATGCGCCAAAGCTAGCCTGAAATTATCTGGATTAACATCACCAATGAGATATGCCAGCCCGATTCCTGAAAATAAAACAACTAAGATCGCGAATTTTGGTATCAGCCTTTTGAATATCAGATAAATTCCAATCATCGATAAAGCCAAGGCAGGCATGGTTGATACAGATTTAAATATATTGATACCAAACTGAAACAGAATGCCCGCCATCATTCCAGCTGCTATTCCCTTGGGTATATGCTTTATTAGCTTGTCAAAGGTACCCGTAATGCCAATCAATAGAATGATCATTGCGGCAGTGATATAAGAAGAAATTGCCTCATTGACCGACATATGCGGAAATAAGGTGATTAAGAGAGCAGCGCCAGGAGCGGACCAAGCAGTAATGATCGGCATCTTATATTTCCAACTGAGATAAATCCCGGAAATGCCACCACCAAACGATACCGCCCATACCCAAGAAGATAGAACTTCATTAGATACCTGAGCTAGAGATGCGGCCTGAAAAAATATCAGCATCGGCCCAGCATATGAAATCAATACAACTAGAAATCCAGCCGTAATTGAAGAGGGTGAAATATCTTCGAAAAAGGCGCGCTTCATTAGCCCAAATCTCCGCCACCAACCGGTAATACTGTGCCAGTGATATAAGATGACTCATCAGAAGCCAGGAACAAAATCGCCCTTACCTGCTCCTCAATTGTTCCATACCGATGCATCAAACTGGAATCAATCGTTTGGTCAATGATCCCTTGATACCAAACCTCTTCTTGCTTGGATAATTTATTCTTGTTTCGGGGAATTTTTCTCGGAGGAGCTTCAGTTCCACCAGTGGCGACGGCATTAAAGCGAATACCATCTTTAGCATGCTCAAATGCTAAGCTAGCAGTCATCGCATTTACTCCGCCTTTTGCTGCGGCATATGGAATGCGGTGAATACTGCGAGTGGCAATAGAAGAAATATTTACGACAACGCCATGCTGTTGCTTAATCATCACTGGTAATACAGCCCTACAACACCATAAGGTTGGAAACAAGGAGCGACGAATCTCTGCTTCTATTTGATCTTCATCATAGTTCTCGTAAGGCTTTGCCCAAATAGTGCCACCGACGTTATTAACAATAATGTCGATCTTTTTAAATGCCTTTACTGCCTCGGAAACTAGTTTGGTAGCACCAGCATAGGTCTCTAAATCAACTTTAACCGTCAAAGACTTTGCTTTTAGCTTACCTAGCTTCTTTGCCACCTCATCAACTAGATCAGAGCGGTCAGCCAAAACAACCTTTGCACCCTCTTTGGCTAAGGCAATTGCTACACCTTCGCCAATCCCCTGAGCAGCACCCGTGACAATAGCAACTTTATTCTTAAATCTTAGCGCCTGAGTCATCATGCACCTACAGCACTTGGAGAGAATTTCTCAAACAGGAAATTTGCTGGGGTAACACCCGCTCCAGCCAACCAATTTCTTACAGCATCCACCATGGCTACAGGACCACATAAGTAGACATCCACGTCGCCCTGATTTAGCCATTCGCTTTCAATATGCTCTGTGACATAGCCCTTGCGATCATGAGCACTTTCAGGAGAAGCTACTACTGTTCGGTACTCAAAACCAGGCAGCTTTGTTTTCATGGCTTCGAGCTGATCTAGGGCTACCAAGTCCATATCATTTGTCACACCGAATACCATCTTGATTGGATGCGCAGATCCCGATGCAGCCAAAGAGTCCAGCATCGATAAAAATGGTGCAATACCTGTTCCACCAGCGAGAAATAACACCGGACGCTTAACTTCGCGCAGATAGAAACTACCATTTGGTCCGGCAAATGAAATCGCATCGCCTGACTTACCAATGTCTGCTAGATACTGACTCATACGACCATCAGGGACATTACGCACTACAAAAGATGCAATGGATGCGCCTGGCGGAGAGCTAAAAGAATAGGCCCGCGTTAAGTCTGTTCCTGGAATTTGCACATTGACATATTGGCCAGGTAGGAACGTTAAAGAAGCAGGATCATCAAGCTCAATTGAGAACCCAATTGTTGAGTTCGATAGTTTTTCAATCTGTGCAATCTTGCCTGGGAATGATGAAGATCCAGTCTTACATGCGGCAGATGATGCGGGAATCTTCACCACACAATCCGACTTGGGCTTCATCTGACAAGCCAGGATCTGACGCTGAGCAGCTTCTTCCGGAGTAAGTGCATCCTCTATATAACTAGACTCAGGTAGATCGTAATCACCAGATTCACATAAACCACGGCAGGTACCACAAGCCCCATCCCTGCAATCAAGCGGAATATTCACTTTCTGACGATATGCAGCATCAGAAAGTTTTTCGCCTTCGTTGCAGGAGATAAAGCGAGTTACCCCGTCTTCAAACTGTAGTGCGATGTTATAGCTCATAGCATTCCGCCGATGTATTAAATGTGATAGATATCAATGACTTGACTGATGTAATCATTTTTAAGAACGATGTATTTGTTCAAAATGATTGGCTTATCGCCAGAGAAGTCGATTACATAACGAGACATACCAAAGTAGCTGTAGTTGGTTTTGTATCGATGACTTAGGGTGTGCCAATTAAAGCGAATCGTACAAATATCACCATCACGCTTCTCTAACTCAACATTAGTAATGTTGTGACAGGTTCTGGTATCAGGCATGGTTGCGCTTGAGCGTTCAGTCTTAATACGGAATACACGATCCTCAAGGCCTTGACGATTTGGGTAATAAATCAAAGAAATTTCTTCTTGTGGATTTGTTACCAACTCATCGTTATCGTCCCAGGAAGGCATCCAAAATTCAGCGTCTGGGCTATAGCAATTAAGCCACTCATCCCACTGCTCATCGTCCAATAGGCGACTCTCGTAATACAAAAATGCATTGATATCTAATATGGAGATCGTTTTCATGCGCTCACCTGCTCTTGCTCAACTGCTTTTTTCATTGTTTCAAGCCAATAGCGATGCTGAACTGTGTACAGGCCCTCATCTTCAGTTTTTAGACCGCTCAATACGGGCTTTAGTCCAATTTCTTTAGCCGCATCGTCAGCGCCGTCAATCCAATGCTCTGAACCACGACACATATCGTTCCACTCGATCGTCTTTGCAGCAAAGCCTTCCTGGCAAGCTCTAAACTCTTCTAAGTCATCTGGAGTAGCCATACCGCTCACGTTAAAGAAGTCTTCGTATTGACGGATTCTTCTAGAGCGTGCTTCTGCTGATTCGCCTTTAGGAGCAATACAGTAGATAGTGACTTCAGTTTTATCAACAGCCAATGGGCGCAGCACGCGAATTTGGGAGCCAAACTGATCCATTAGGTACACGTTTGGATATAAACAAAGATTTCTAGAGCGTTCAATCATCCAGTCAGCAATTGGTTTGCCAAACTTATCGGAAAATTCCTGGTGCCTCGGGAAATTTGGCCGGTCCTGTGGATTAGCCCACTTTGTCCAGAGGAGCATATGGCCGTGATCAAATGAATAGAAGCCACCACCCTGCTTACCCCACTTACCAGCATCCATCGCCTTGATGTTGTCCTCGCGAATTGCTTCTTGCTCTTTACGATGGTTGGTAGTTGCAGCGTAATTCCAATGAACAGCAGATACGTGATAACCATCAGCACCGTTTTCTGCCTGAAGCTTCCAATTACCGTTAAAGGTATAAGTTGAAGCGCCCTTCAATACTTCGAGTCCATCAGCAGATTGATCCACAATCATGTCAATGATCTTGGCGGCTTCACCCAAAAAGTCCTTTAAAGGGGCAACATCATCATTCAAGCTACCAAATAAGAAGCCGCGATAGCTTTCAAACTTAGGCACCTTCTTGAGATCGTGTGAGCCTTCCTTGTTAAAGCACTCTGGGTAGCCGGCCTCCTCTGGATCTTTTACCTTCAAGAGCTTTCCGCTGTTATTAAATGTCCAGCCGTGGAATGGGCAAGTGAAAGTAGCCTTGTTGCCGCGCTTATGACGACACAACTGAGCGCCACGATGGCTACAAGCATTCATCATGGCGTTCAGTTCACCCTGACGATTACGAGAAATGAAGATTGGCTGACTACCAATATAGGTAGAGTAGTAATCATTGATGTTTGGGATTTGACTTTCGTGCGCCAAATAAATCCAATTACCCTCAAAGATGTGCTTCATCTCTAATTCAAACAAATCTTTATCGGTAAAAGCACTACGGTGAAGACGATAGTCGCCCTTCTCCTTATCCTCAATTAAGAATTCATCAAGGCTTTTGAGTTTTGGACTGTTATCTACATGAATTGGGATCATTTTTTATCCTTTATGAAGGGGGTGCAAGCACCCCAAATTCAAATTACGCAGCGAAGTGGGCTCTATCAACAATTCCTGAAGCAGCTCCAGGCTTCTCAACCACTAAATGAAGATCAAAATCAATGGATACATAAGGCTTACTCACACCTTTTGCCTTCATTTCAGCTGGATCACTTACACGAACTAGTGGCGGTACCAAACCTTCACGACTAGCAAAAGCGAAGTCATCCCAGAGGTACTTGTCACCATCAATATTGATTTGAGTAGTTAACTTTCTATGACCAGGTGCCGTCACAAAATAGTGCACGTGCGCCGGACGCTGGCCATGGCGACCCAATAGATTCAATAATGCTTGGGTAGACCCATCCGGAGGGCATCCGTAACCATTTGGCACGATGCTTTGCATGGCATAACGACCATTCTCATCAGTGATGATCGTGCGACGTAAGTTATACGCAGGCTGAGTCTTGTCAAAGAATGAATAGCCACCCAATGTATTGGCATGCCACATTTCCACCTTTGCATTAGCTAATGGCTTACCATCCGCGCCAAAAACTGTGCCCTGCATAAACAGTGGATCAGCTTTATCCACTTCAGAGCCATCATCCATTCGAGCAAAACCTTTAGACTCTGGAGCGCCGGCAACATACAAAGGGCCTTCAATTGTGCGGGGAGTTCCGCCTGCCAGGCCAGCCTTCTCATCAGCCTCATCGGAACGTATATCTAAGAAGCGCTCTAGACCAATACCGGGGGCTAAAAGACCCAATTCATTACGGGCACCGGCTTCTGAGAAATACTCTAAACCTTTCCAAAACTCTGTTGGGGTGATATCTAAGTCTTCAATCGCTTTGCATAAATCAGTCACCAGGCGAAGAGTAATTGCCTGAACTCGCGGATTGGCAGGAGAATCCGCTGCATCTACGATCCATTCTTTTGCTAATTTTTCAATTTCTGTATGTTTCATTTTGTATCCTTAATAATTAATTTGATTTACTAAATTTCAATGTTGTTGAGTTGAGTTTTCAATGGATTAACTGTCATCTCCTCTTATAGAAGATGGATGTCTACATAAAGGCATTACTTCAATTTGCATATATGGGAAGAGTGGCAGTGTGGAAATTGCTGTATGCAACTCATCTACGCTCTCAACATCAAAAATGCTGATATTTGCGTACTGACCTGCAATACGCCATAAGTGACGCCACTTGCCAGATGATTGCAAGCCTTGTGCAATCTCTTTTTCTTTTGTCTTTAAGGCTGTCGCTTCTGCTACCGGCATGTCCGGTGGCAAATTTACATTCATACGTACGTGAAATAACATGCTGTCTCCTATTTAGGCAGTTATCAAATCAACTTGATCGGAATGACCTTGTTGACGCTTTAAATAATTTATTTTTTCTATATCGAGCTGGATACCAAGGCCTGGGCCAGTTGGTACTTGCAAGCTGAAATCCTTGTAGACCAGTGGCTCAACCAAGATTTCCTCAGTAAGCAATAAGGGTCCAAATAACTCTGTGCCGAAGGCAAGGTCATTGAATGTTGAAAATACGTGGGCAGAGGCAGCAGTTCCTACTGCACCCTCAAGCATGGTTCCACCATACAAGCTGATACCAGACAGCTCAGCAATAGTTGCTACTTGAAGCGCTGGAAACAAGCCGCCGGATTGATTAATCTTCACAGCGAATACATCTGCTGCATATTTATTGGCAAGCTCTAATGCATCACTAGGACCATGCAATGCCTCATCGGCCATGATGGCAACATCAAATTGATTGGTCAGGCGAGCCATGCTGGCTTTATGAATTGCTTTAACTGGCTGTTCAATTAAATCAATGCCGCCAGCTTGCAGTGCTGCAATACCTTTAACTGCATTTAACTCGCTCCAAGCCTGGTTTACGTCTACACGAACACTAATATCTGGGCCCAGTGCTTTTTTGATTGCCAAGACATGCTCTACGTCAGCTTGGACTGAACGTAAGCCAATCTTTAATTTGAAGATATTGTGACGGCGCAGTGCAATCATCTTCTCCGCTTCAGCGATATCTTTATCAGTACTACCGCTTGCTAGAGTCCAAGCTACAGGCAACTGATCAAGAACTCGACCGCCAAGCAATTCACTAACTGGAATGCCTAAACGCTTGCCTTGTGCATCCAATAACGCAGTTTCAATTGCGCATTTTGCAAAACGGTTACCTTGAATAGTGGTACGCAACTTATGCATGACCTTAGCAACCTGGTCAGCCTTCATCCCAATAATGAGCGGAGCAAAATAGGTATCAATGTTTATCTTGATACTCTCAGGACTTTCTTCACCGTAGTTCAAGCCACCAATAGTGGTAGCCTCACCCCATCCCTCAATACCGTCATTACAAAGAATGCGCACCAAAACAAGAGCCTGGGCATTCATCGTGGCCACAGATAACCTGTGTGGGCGGATAGTCGGCACATCAACTATTAGGGTTTCTACTGATTTGATCATATCTATTTCGTATAGTTTTTCGATAAATGAACTCTAAACAGGTCTTTTTGACGAGTCCAAGACTGATTTGGTATCCTTTTGATACTTAAAAGGTATACATATGGAATTAAGACACCTACGCTACTTTGTTGCTGTTGCAGAAGAAAAGAACTTCACTAGAGCTTCTGAAAAACTGTTCATTGCACAGCCGCCCTTGAGCAGACAGATCCAACAACTCGAAGAAGAGTTGGGCGTAACTCTGTTTGTTAGGAACTCTCGACCCCTCAAGCTGACAGACGCGGGCAACTTTTTCTATGAGCATGCCAAACAGGTTTTAGCTAGAACTGGCGAGCTCAAGGCCATGACTCAACGGGTTGGCAATATCAACCGAATTCTGAATGTCGGTTTTGTTGCATCAACGCTCTACGGAAAACTTCCGAAAATTATTAGAAAATATCGAGCCAAATTTAATTCCATTGAATTGCGGATGTATGAAATGACAACAATGGAACAGCTCAAAGCTTTGAAAGATGGAAAGATTGATATTGGCTTTGGAAGAGTACGTCATGAAGACGCCAATATCAGACGGATTGTATTGAGGGAGGAAAAACTCATTGCTGCAGTTCCTTATGAGCACTCACTATCAAAATCAAACAAGCCCATCAACTTAAAAGACCTAGCCGATGAAAATCTCATTGTCTTTCCAAAAAATCCCCGTCCTAGTTACGCAGACCAAGTATTAAATGGTTTCAAAGAAAGGGATGTTCATCCCAAAAAGATTATTGAAGTTCGAGAATTACAAATAGCCATTGGCCTTGTTGCTGCAGGCGAAGGTGTATCCATTGTTCCATTTAGCTTGCAGGGCATGAAACGTGATGACGTTGTATATCTAGAATTAAATGAAAAGCATGCCTACTCCCCCATCATCATGAGCACTAGATCAATGGATAAGTCTGAAGAAATTAAGGCAATGCTTGATTTAATTTATTGCATCTACGATGAAGAAGGCATCCCATACACCAGAGAAGAACTTTAAAAACTCTAAAAGACAAAACCCTCACCATTGCTGATGAGGGCCTGCTTTTCTGGTGGGCCCACCAGGACTTGAACCTGGGACCAAAGGATTCCGGTTTGTATTAGTTTCCTAACTCCCTGGACTATGCCTTCATCATATCGATTGCTCAACTTAGATGGGTGCCGTCTAGTCTCTACACCTTCAACAGCACTTTCACGCTGAAGCTTGGCTCGGCGTTAGCTTGTGCAGCTTTTGGCTACATTTAGCTTTCTCCGAATTTGACACCATCCCTTATGCAGTTTCCACGCATAAGGCACAACTTTCGCTATGAGTCCTCTGCTCTAACCAACTGAGCTATGGGCCCTAAATCGATACGTTTACTACACACCTTACTGCTGGTGCTTACCACTGCAAAACCACACTAAAACCGCATTTACTACACACCTCGGTTTTTGCTTCGGTGTGTAAGTGGTGTGTAGTGAATTTTAACCACCAAATTCACCACTAACCTCTTGAATCTATTGAGGTCTTAACTTCAAGACCCCTAGGGCTTCTTTCTTATGAGTCCTCTGCTCTAACCAACTGAGCTATGGGCCCTAACCACTCATTGTAATTGAAGGGGCTCTTCAAATGATTGATTGGTATGCACTTACTGAAATGTTGGTTTTTATTTAGATATACATTATTATATGTATATCTAAAGGAGATGAAAATCATGGTCGTATCAAAATGGGGGAACAGCCTTGCCATTCGTCTACCAGCTCAAGTGGTCGAATTTTTAGAGCTAAAAGAAGGGGATGACATTGAGGTCCATGTTGCGGATAAAAAGCATTTCCAAGTTAAGAAGAAACCTTCCCTGCAGGATAGGCTTCAAAGTTTGAGAAAATTTCGTGGTCGCATGCCCGCTGATTTTCACTTTGATAGATCTGAATTGAATGAACGCTAAGAAGATATTTTTTGATACCAATACCCTACTTTATTTACTGTCATCAGATACCAAAAAAGCAGACTGGGTTACTAAAAATTTACAGCAATCGAACGTAATAAGCGTTCAAGTGCTTAATGAATTTACTTCTGCTAGCATTAGAAAAATAAAAATATCTAATAGTGAGCTGGATGAATTCTTAGATTTATTTACGTCTACATTCAACGTAAGATCGCTTGACATAGATACTTTTGAAACTGGATTGATGGTGTCCAGGCGATATGGATACCATCACTATGATTCAATGATTATTGCTGCGGCTTTGCAAGCAGGATGCGAAAAACTGTACTCAGAAGATATGCAGCACCGGCAAGTAATTGATAAGAGACTGCAGATCGTGAATCCTTTTTTATAAAGGACTCACGATATCGAAGTGCTAGACAATCAATCTTCCTCGAGGAAGGTCTTGAGTTTATCGCTACGGCTTGGGTGACGCATTTTTCTCAGGGCCTTAGCTTCGATCTGACGGATACGCTCACGAGTCACGTCAAACTGCTTGCCGACTTCTTCGAGAGTGTGGTCAGTGCTCATCTCAACACCAAAGCGCATACGCAATACTTTTGCTTCGCGTGGTGTCAATGAATCGAGAACGTCTTTCACCACATCACGCATAGAGTCATGCAATGCTGCTTCTGCTGGAGCCAAGGTATTGCCGTCTTCAATGAAGTCGCCCAAATGAGAATCTTCATCGTCACCAATTGGTGTCTCCATAGAGATAGGCTCTTTAGCAATCTTCATGATCTTGCGAATCTTGTCTTCAGGAATCTCCATCTTCAGCGCCAAAGTTGCTGCATCTGGCTCATGACCAGTTTCTTGCAAGATCTGACGGCTGATACGGTTCATCTTGTTGATCGTCTCGATCATGTGAACAGGGATACGGATCGTACGTGCCTGGTCAGCGATAGAGCGAGTAATCGCCTGACGAATCCACCATGTTGCATAGGTGGAGAACTTATAGCCACGACGGTATTCAAACTTATCTACCGCTTTCATCAAGCCGATGTTGCCTTCTTGAATCAAGTCCAAGAACTGCAGGCCACGGTTGGTGTATTTCTTAGCGATGGAGATTACCAAGCGTAAGTTGGCTACTGTCATCTCACGTTTCGCTTCACGGGCACGCTTCTCGCCAGCGATCATCTGCTTGTTTACTTCTTTTAATTCTGGAAGTGGAATAACGACATTCTTCTGAATATCAATCAACTTCTGTTGCAATTCTTGAATTGCAGGGACGTTACGCTCCAAGAGCGCGCTGTAAGGCTTGTTCTCTTTAAGCAACTTCTCAGTCCAAGTCAAATTCATAGACATCTTAGGGAAGTCTTTTAATACTTCGCTACGATTAACGCCGACTTTGTCCACCAACAGGCTAACGATGCCACGCTCAAGTTTCCATACCTGGTCCACTTGGGAACGCATGGTGTCGCATAACTTCTCAACACTCTTCGCCGTCAAACGGAAACCAAGCAACTCAGCGCGAATTGCTTCTTGTGCCTTCAGATACGCAGGACAGTTATAACCATCCTTATCAAACGCACGGCGCATCTTGTCAGCTTGTGTACGAACGATGGCAAACTTCTCTAAAGAAATCTGCTTTAACTCTTCTAATTGCTTGGCATTCGCTGTTGCAGCACCGCCACCACCGCCGCCGCCTTCGTCTTCGCCGCCCTCTTCATCGCCTTCTTCAGCATCCGGATCAATTTCTGGCTCTTCAGGTCCAAGCTTAATATCTTCTGCATTTGGATCAACCAAGCCATCAACAAACTGGTCAATCTCCATCTCGCCACTAGCAATCTTGTCAACGTTGCTCAGAATCTCCGCAATCGTTACAGGGCAAGCAGCCAAAGCCATCACCATATCTTTGAGACCGGCTTCAATCTTCTTCGCAATGACGATCTCGCCTTCGCGAGTTAGCAAATCGACTGTACCCATCTCACGCATATACATACGTACTGGATCGGTAGTGCGTCCGAATTCTGAATCAACTGTAGATAAAGCAGCTTCAGCCTTTTCTTCAGCCTCTTCTTCGGAAGCTGCAGCTTCTGTGTTGTCAGACAGGATTAAGGTTTCGGCATCGGGCGCTTGTTCGTAAACAGTAATACCGATGTCATTGAGCAGGCTGATTAAAGTCTCTAATGCATCCGCATCAGACAACTCGTCAGACATTACATCATTCATCTCACCATGGGTTAAGTAGCCCTTGGACATACCCATCTTGATCAAAGTCTTCAAACGAGCACGACGTAACTCTTGCTGCTCTTCAGTACCCAATTGCTGTGCTGCGAATTCCTTTAAAAGCGCCTTCTCTTTAGCCTTACGCTCACGCGCTTTTTGACGATCCGTTAATACTGGCTCTGCATTTTCTGCAGGGGCATCCGCCTTGGCTTTACGGCCACGCTTCTTCTCTTCCTCAACTGCTGGCACCTCAACTTCAGCAACCTGGGCTTTTTTACCTTTGGCTTCTTTAGTTTCCTTTACCGCTTTAGTTGGTTCAGCTTTGGGTGCAGGTGCAGGCGTAACCTTATCTTTTTTTACTGACTCAACTTTGACTTCTGCTTTTGCTGCTTTCACAGGAGCTTTGGCAATCGGCTTTGCAGGTACTTTTGCCACTGGCTTTACAACTGCTTTTATTGGTTTTGCTGGTGCCTTAGCTGGGGCTTTAGGAGCTGGCTTTGCAGCAGCTTTTACTGGTTTAGCTGGTGCCTTAGCTTTTGGAGCTGGCTTAGCAGGTGCCTTAGCTTTAGGCGCTGGTTTTGCAGCTGCTTTTACTGGTTTAGCAGGAGCTTTCGCTTTTGGAGCAGGCTTGGCTGGTGCTTTAGCTTTAGAAACTGGTTTTGCGGCAGCCTTTACTGGCTTAGCTGGGGTTTTTGCTTTGGCCACAGGTTTTGCAGCGGCTTTTATTGGTTTAGCTGGAGCTTTCGCTTTTGGAGCTGGTTTTTTGGTCTTGGTATTCGGCATTTATTAGCACTTACTCACATTACTGTTATTGATATCGACTGATGAAACACAGCCCCGTAGTAATTCACTTACCCACTTACCCCAAATTTCATCAAAATAAAGCGCAAGTGGCTGAATTAAATCGGTTTTTTCTTGGGAACAGAGGATTATAGTCGATTGCAACTTTTTTACCCCCGTAACACTTAAAAATATGGGGTAATTTCAGTGGATTTCTAGAGGTGCTTAGGGAAATTCTTAGGAGAATTTCAGCTTTTCGCCCAATTCTCGATAACGGGCTTTGTCTTGCTCAGAAGCAGTGCTTCCGGAGATCTTTTGGGCGATTTCGGTCATTTCTTGCTTGAGATGGGTTAATTCCAGTTTTTTGAATGCCCCCTCAAGATCTGCAGCTGCACCCTCTAACTCCAAATCAGAGCCCATTACGCGGTTTCTCAAGACTTCATACAAAGGAGCCAACTCGCTACGAGAGAGTTGATCTTGGAACATCGCAAATGCACCGGCACCTGCGATCGCTGGTTTATTACCTTCACCTGGAATGAGCTCAATCAAATCACACTGCGATAAAAGATCTTGCATCAATGCATGGGCTTTTGCTGATCTTTGCTCTGCTGCCTTCAATGCAAGCGCGCGCTTGTTTGGATCCAAAGCTTTCCCTAAATGCGGAAACTGAATAATGACTCGCAACATTTGCTCGGCTAAATCGGTTGGCGCTTTAGGTGGTTCAATATTTTGAGCAGCTACTCTTTTTGCAGAACCTTTAGATGCTTGCCAAGGGGCGCCCTGACGATTGCCATTATTAGAAAAATTATTTTGGCTATTTGGGTTGCTTTGATTACCTTGTCCACCTTGATAGCGCGCCTGTACTGGCTGATACGTAGTTTGACGAACCGGTGCAGGCGCTACTGTTAAACCACAAAATGCTTCTAGTTCCGCAGGGGTGGTATTGGTACGAATAGCAAGCTCACGCAAAATTTGCGTACGTAAGGCAATGGGGGGCATCGACAGTAAAAGCGGCTTAGCAGCATGATGCGTATGGGCTCGACCTTCTGGGGTAGTTTGCTCGTGACCTTCACTAACAACCTTAAAGAAGAAGCTAGAGATAGACATGGCTTCTTTAATGACCCTTTCAAATGCAGGCGCGCCATAAGCACGAACATAGCTATCAGGGTCATGCTCTGTCGGCAAGAATAAGAAACGAATTTCTTTATCGTCAGACATGAGGGGCAAACATGCTTCAAGTGCACGTTGCGCAGCACGTTGACCAGCGGAGTCACCATCAAATGAGAAAACCACTTTATCGGTTTGTCTGAGTAGCATGCGCACATGGTTTGCAGTACAAGCTGTACCTAAAGTAGCAACCGCATTAGGGAATCCCAATTGCGCTAAAGCAACGACATCCATATAACCTTCGCACACCAAAACATATTCTTGCGCACGAATCGCTTGTCTGGCCTCAAACAAGCCATAGAGCGTATTGCCTTTAGAAAACAATGGCGTCTCAGGAGAATTTAAATACTTTGGTTCACCTTGATCCAGAATGCGCCCACCAAAGCCAATGGTTTGACCTTTGGGATTACGAATAGGAAACATAATGCGGTCACGGAAACGGTCGTAACGCTTTACATTCGCGCCTTCGGACTGCTCACCCTGAATAAGCAAGCCGCCTTCCACCAAGGTCTTCGCTATCTCATCGCTGGAGTAAGCGCCAAACACCGCCTCAAGACCCTGCCAGCCGTCAGGCGCGTAACCCAAGGCATAACGCTTAGCAATCTCACCGGTAAGTCCGCGACCTTTTAAATACTCAACTGCCCTAGTGTTGCCCTTCAGCTGTTGGCGATACCAATCGGCAGCAGCGCTCATCACCTCACTCAATGCCATTGCTTGCTGCTGTCTTGCTACATCATTTGCAGTGCGCTCTTCGCGAGGCACATCCAAGCCTGCGGAACGCGCAAGATCTTCAATAGCATCCACATATCCAAGCCCGGAATATTCCATTAAGAAACTAATGGCAGAGCCATGAGCGCCACAACCAAAGCAGTGATAAAACTGTTTAGTAGGCGATACCGAAAAGGAGGGGGATTTCTCTGAATGAAAGGGGCACAAACCCTGAAAGTTCGCGCCCGCTTTTTTTAACTTAACGTGCTGCCCAACCACATCAACGATATCAACCCGATTTAAAAGATCGGCAATGAAGGATTGTGGAATGAGCGCCATGTAGCCAGTATGAAAGGATTTTGCTTTCTTGACTAGCTACTGAGTTTACTTACTTCGCCAATGCGGCTTTTACCAAGCCAGATACTTTTCCCATATCTGCTTTGCCAGCCAATTGACCTTTGAGTACGCCAATGACCTTACCCATATCCTGTGGGCCTACAGCGCCAGTCGAAGCAACGGCAGCAGCTATTGCAGCCTCTACTTCAGCATCGGATAACTGCGCAGGCAAGTAGGTTTGCAAAATCACCATCTCAGCAGTTTCAATCGCAACCAAATCGTCGCGATTGGCTTTTTCAAACTGAGAGATCGAATCTTTGCGTTGCTTAATCATTTTTTCGACAGTCGCAATCACACCAGCATCGTCAACCACAATGCGCTCATCGACTTCGCGTTGCTTAATCGCCGCCAACAAAAGACGAATCGCTCCTAGGCGCTCAACTTCTTTAGCGCGCATAGCATTTTTCATATCTTCGGTGATTTGATCTTTTAGACTCATGGCTTTATTCCTGGTGTTGAATATAAAACGTCGAACATTTAATAATGGTGATTAAAAAGCAAAAACCCGCTGCGTTTCACCGTCAGCGGGTTTCAAAGCCTCTCGGTGAGGAGAGCTTTTAAATTCTATTAGTAAAGCTTTTTAGGCAACATTTGGCTGCGAATACGCTTGTAATGGCGTTTAGCAGCTGCAGCTTTCTTGCGCTTACGTTCAGCCGTTGGCTTCTCGTAGAACTCGCGTGCTCGCAAGTCTGTCAAAAGGCCATTCTTTTCAATGGTGCGCTTAAAACGGCGCAATGCCACTTCAAATGGTTCGTTTTCGCGGAGGCGGACTGTAGTCATACTTATTTAACTCGTATATGCTCGATAGATATCGAAAAATTAACTGAATTGCGATTCTAGCACGGCTAAGTAAAAAAATGATTGTTTTAGGAATAGAAACTTCTTGTGATGAGACCGGGGTGGCTTTATACAACACCACGCCTTGGGAAGAGGGTAAACCGGCCTTCCAGGGCATATTAGGCCAGGGCTTGCACTCTCAGATCGCCATGCACCGGGACTATGGGGGTGTTGTCCCCGAATTAGCCTCCCGCGACCATATTCGTCGTGTTTTACCCCTCTTAGACCAATCCTTAGCCCAATCTGGTCTCAAATTGGCCGATATTGACGCCGTGGCATTCACTCAGGGCCCCGGATTGGCTGGCGCCCTCCTAGTAGGAAGCGCTTTTGCTAAATCCCTAGCCCAAGGCCTCAATTTACCGTCTATAGGGGTACATCACCTCGAAGGACACCTACTTTCCCCGCTTTTGGGCCAAACCGCCCCTCAATTTCCCTTTATTGCCCTACTGGTATCTGGTGGCCACACGCAACTCATGAAAGTCTCCGGAATTGGTCAATACGAGCTCCTTGGCGAAACCTTGGATGATGCGGCGGGAGAAGCCTTTGATAAGACGGCCAAATTACTAGGCCTGGATTACCCCGGTGGCGCAGCTATTTCTAAATTGGCAGAGGAAGGTCGCCCAGGTATTTTTGATTTACCTAAACCCATGCTGCACTCTGGTGATTTAGATTTTTCTTTCTCGGGATTAAAGACGGCCGTCCTCAATCAAGTGAAAAAGTTTGCAGAAAAAAATATTGCGAATCCTTCAGAGGTCGCACAATTTCATGCGGATCTTGCGAGAAGTTTTGTTGACTCCATCGTGGCAGTTCTTGTCAGCAAGTCCGAGAAAGCGCTCAAGCAAACGGGTTGTAAACATTTAGTGCTCGCAGGTGGCGTTGGCGCTAATTTGCAACTACGCGCCGCACTCAATGACAAAGCGAAACGCAATGGTTTTGAGGTGCATTACCCACCGCTTGAGCTATGCACCGATAACGGCGTGATGATTGCTTTTGCTGGGGCACTGCGGATGATCGAAAAAAATAATGGCTCCACAACTTCTGGAGCCTTTGACATCAAACCCCGCTGGGATTTACAAAGCAACAATCTGAAATAGATTTATTGCTTGTTATTTCTGATGGCTGATTCTGGCAAATGCACTGTGGTTGTGAATAGATTCAAAATTCTCAGCCTCCACTACGAAAGAGCGAATACGCTGATCAGCCTTGAGATTGCCGGCCACATCACGCACTAAGTCTTCTACGAACTTCGGGTTGCTATAAGAATGCTCAGTAACCCATTTCTCATCAGGACGCTTCAGCAATCCCCACAATTCGCTAGATGCTTCACTCTCAGCAGCGGCAACTAAATCCTCCACCGTCATCTGCGTTCTGGAATCCAATGCCACAGTCATGGTGACGTGCGAACGTTGATTATGGGCGCCGAACTCAGAAATCTCTTTTGAGCAAGGGCACAAACTCATTACTGGAACTTGTGCACGCAAACCCAATTCAACATCAGAACCGCCTGTTGCATTTTGCTTGGCTGTTGCCATCCAAGTGACTTCGTAATCCATCAAGCTTTCTACGCCAGAGACCGGTGCCGCTTTTTTAACGAAGTGCGTATAAGTAAATTGCACGTGACCTTCTTTAGCGTCGAGCAAAGGCAACATATCGCGTACCAAGGCAACAATGGTCGTGCTATCCACAGCCGCATCTTGTTTTTGGAGAAGCGCCATGAATCGTGACATGTGCGTACCCTTTATATGCGCGGGTAATGCCACATCCATCTCAAAAGTTCCAACCGATGGAAAGCTACCTGTCTTGCTACGAATGGTCAGTGGATGACGTACGCCACGAATGCCAACTTGCTCAATAGGTAGTGCGCGCTCATCCAAGGTGGATTGCACGTCAGGCATTGCGCTGGCTTTCAGAAATGCGGGATTCAAGTCATTCATAGCTCTATTTTCAGGCAAAACCGGCTTATTTGCCTACCAGCGCAGAATTTACGGTCAATATTGCTGGAAAACGTTGTTTGATAGAGTTGGCAATACCCTCAACGTCCAAGCCACACTTGGTCATTAGCAGACTGTAGTCACCATGCTCGATAAATTGATCAGGAAGACCTAATTGCAAGAGGGGTTTCTGAATACCAAGGTTCGAGAGCGCTTCTAAACAAGCACTGCCAGCACCGCCAGCAATAGCCCCATCCTCAATCGTCACAAAATAATCATGATCGGCTGCTAACGATTGGATGAGATCCATATCGAGCGGCTTCACAAATCGCATATTGGCTACCGTTGCATTAACCCCTTCGGCCACTTCAAGCACTGGGTAGAGCAAAGTGCCAAACGCCAATATCGCCACACGTTGACCAGCAGGCGCAGTGGATTTACGACGAATCTCACCCTTACCAAATGGCAGAGTGCGTAATTCTTTAGACGGGATAGTGCCAACACCTGCACCACGCGGATAGCGCACCGCGCTTGGATGTGGCTGATGAAAGGCAGTGGTCAACAAGTCGCGGCATTCCGATTCATCTGCCGGCGTCATCACCAGCATATTTGGAATACAACGTAAGAATGGAATGTCATAAGCGCCAGCATGAGTAGCACCATCAGCACCAACGAGACCAGCGCGATCCAATGCAAACAACACCGGCAAATCCTGTATCGCCACATCATGAATCAATTGGTCATACGCGCGCTGCAAGAAAGTAGAGTAAATCGCCACCACTGGCTTCATACCTTCGCATGCCATACCGGCTGCAAAAGTGACCGCGTGCTGCTCGGCAATACCGACGTCGTAATAACGCCTAGGGAAGCTCTTCTCAAACTCAACCAAGCCGGAACCCTCTCGCATTGCTGGAGTAATGCCAACCAATAAAGGATCTGCATGCGCCATATCGCATAACCACTCACCAAATACTTGAGTAAACGTTTTTTTGCTGGCAGCTGATTTTTTAACGCCCTCTTCAGGATTAAATTTACTAGGACCGTGATACAGCACAGGATCGGCCTCAGCTAACTCATAGCCCTGACCTTTTTTAGTAACTACATGCAAGAACTGCGGACCACGACCTTCTAAAGCTAAGCGACGCACGTTCTGCAGCATCGGGATCAAGGCGTCTAAATCATGGCCATCAATCGGGCCGAAATAATTAAAGCCAAACTCTTGGAAGATTGTTGATGGAGAAACCATCCCCTTGGCATGATCCTCAAGGCGTTTTGCAAATTCACGCAAAGGGGGTGCAATTGATAAAACACTATCAATGCCTTTTTTAGTCGCCGAATAAATATTGCCACTAAGTAATCTAGCCAGATGGCGATTGAGGGCGCCCACGGCAGGGGAAATCGACATGTCGTTGTCATTCAGAATCACTACGAGCGGTAAGTCGTCATACACACCAGCATTGTTCATGGCTTCGAAAGCCATACCACCGGTCATGGCACTATCGCCAATCACTGCTACAGCCACATGTCGTTCACCCTTGGTTTGAAACGCACGCGCCATACCCATGGCCGCAGAAATACTAGTGGATGAATGGCCGGTACCAAAAGCATCAAACTCACTTTCAGAGCGATGCGGAAAGCCTGATAAGCCCTTGTGCTGACGCAAGCTACCCATACGTTCACGACGTCCAGTCAGAATCTTATGTGGGTAACTTTGATGTCCAACATCCCAAACGATACGATCGTGCGGGGTATCAAATACGTAGTGCAAGGCAATAGAGAGCTCTACCGTTCCCAAGTTGGACGACAGATGTCCGCCCGTCTTGGATACAGAATCCAAGACAAACTCGCGCAACTCATCCGCTAAAGCCGGTAGCTCTTCGCGGGAGAGTTTTTTGAGATCGTCGGGGGAGTTAATGGAATGTAAAGTCATTGAACCTAAATAATCTGTACTGATGAATTTCTCTTATTTCTCTTATTTCTCTTATTGCTCTCTTACTTGCCGCGATTGACAACCAAGAGAGCCAAATCTTTTAATGCTTGTGCAGATGCACCAAAGCTATCTAAGCTAGCGATTGCGGTTTCTTGTAACTCTTTAGCCTGCTTCTGTGCATAGTCTAAACCCATCAAGGTCACGTAGGTCGGCTTATTGGCAGCGGCATCCTTGCCAGCTGTCTTACCCAAGGTGTGACTATCCGCAGTGGCGTCCAGCACGTCATCCACAATCTGAAACGCCAATCCCAGGGACTTTGAGTAATTTCCCAAATGCGCCATTTGCGTTGGCTTTAGGCGGGCAGCAATACCGCCTAATTCCACGGCGCATGACAACAAAGCGCCTGTTTTCATAGCATGCATTTGGTTTAGACCATTCAAGTCTAATTTCTTGCCAACACTTTCTAAATCAATTGCCTGACCGCCGGCCATGCCGCGGGAGCCTGAGGCAGCCGCTAATGCAGAAATCATGTTGAGGCGAACTTGCGCATCATAATTTGCATTAGCCAAAATTTCAAAAGCGCGCGTTTGTAATGCATCCCCAACGAGTAATGCTGTTGCTTCATCAAAAGCTTTGTGCACTGTCGGACGACCGCGACGCAACTCATCATCATCCATGCATGGCAAATCATCGTGTACCAATGAATAAGCATGTATACATTCAATTGCGACAGCCGCAGCATCCAATGATTCGGTACTTTCGGCGTTATTGCCAAGTTGTCCTGCGGCATAAACCAATAAGGGGCGAATACGCTTGCCGCCACCTTGCGCTGCGTAACGCATAGCCTCATGTAAACGATGTGGCGTAGTTTGGGCGGAATCGAGCAAGCGATCTAACGCCAACTCAGCTCGCTCGGAGTGAGAAGTAATCCACTCCTGAAATTGAAAAGCAGTGCCCAATTAAGCCTCGAACACTCGAACCTGTTGCTCAACCAGGGCCAACATCCCCTGACAGTGCTTTAGCAAGGCTGCGCCGCGTTGATAGGCTAACAGGGTTTCTTCTAGGGAAAATTTGCCAGATTCCATATCGGAAATGAGCTTTTCAAGCTCTTTAACGGCTTGCTCATAGCGCAAATCGGGGTCAATTAGGACCTCAAGACCGGGTTTTTGACTCTCTGACTTCTTGGCTGGCATAAGCTGGATTCCTTCGTATTTCCCACACGGATAGCCCTATATATTAAAGCGAGAAGCCGTTTGGATGGGTATAATCCACCCCTTCCTTTCCAATATCGATCCGTCGATGGTTGGATTGGTTATTCCGCTTAGCTTCGGCTGACGTTTTCGGGGGTGGGGAGAATGACTAATCTGGCTACCGCGCAGAAGCTTGCGCCGTCCAATTTGCAATTGCCGGTTTCGGCATATTTTGACGCTGACCTGTATCAGCGGGAAATTGAACTGCTTTTTAAGCAGGGCCCCGGCTATGTTGGTCACGAATTGATGGTTCCTGAAATGGGCTCCTATCAAACTTTAAGCGCAGAAAACGAAGGTCGCATACTTGTTCGCAATGAGTCTGGAGTAGAACTGCTTTCCAATGTTTGTCGCCATCGTCAAGCATTGATGCTCAATGGTCGCGGTAAAGCTGACAATATTGTTTGTCCATTACATCGCTGGACCTATGACTTAGGCGGCAATTTATTAGGCGCCCCTCACTTTGAGGATAAGCCCTGTTTAAATCTTGGTAAGTCCCCGCTACAAAATTGGCAAGGCTTGTTATTCGAAGGTCCTCGCGATGTGCGCACCGATCTTGCCAAGCTGGGTGTTGCCGATAACCTCAAGTTTGAAGGTTATGTTCTTGACCATGTTGAAGTACATGAATGCAACTACAACTGGAAAACATTCATCGAGGTCTATCTCGAGGACTATCACGTTGTGCCATTTCATCCGGGTCTTGGAAAGTTTGTTTCTTGCGAAGATCTGCACTGGGAGTTCGGCGATTGGCATAGCGTTCAAACCGTGGGCATTCACAAAGATTTACAAATTCCAGGCTCACTAACCTATCGCAACTGGCATGAAGCTGTACTTCGTCAGTTTGACGGCAAAACCCCACGCCATGGTGCCATTTGGCTTACTTACTATCCCAATGTCATGGTGGAATGGTACCCAGGCGTTCTGTGTGTATCAACACTGCACCCAATGGGTCCCGGTAAAACGCGCAATATTGTTGAGTTCTACTATCCAGAAGAAATCGCTTTGTTTGAGCGTGAATTCGTGGAAGCAGAACGTGCTGCCTATATGGAGACTTGCATCGAAGATGATGAAATTGCTGAGCGCATGGATCAAGGGCGTGCAGCACTACTAGCTCGCGGCATTAATGAGGTCGGCCCCTATCAAAGTCCAATGGAAGATGGTATGCAACATTTTCATGAGTGGTATCGCCGAGTCATGAACTTCGAAGGTGCATAATTAAAATAAGCTTCACGGTTACATTAATACCCTTTATTAATAACCCTCATCACCAAAAATAGGAAGCATCATGACTCCTCTAATCTCAGCTAACCAGTTAGAAGAAATCATTAATAGTGGTGAAAATGTATTGCTCTGTGACTGTCGCTTTGATTTAGTCGACCCACTGATCGGCAAAAAATCCTACGAAGAAAGTCATATTCCTGGTGCCATTTATGTAGACCTCGATAAAGATCTCTCAGGAAGCAAGACTGGCACGAATGGCAGACATCCCCTGCCTAGTCCAGAGGCCTGGGCTCAAACTAAAACGCGTTTGGGCATCAACCCCAATACCTTAGTGGTTGCCTATGACAAACAAGGCTCCGTCTATGCCAGTCGTTTGTGGTGGATGCTCAAGGCAACAGGGCACGCTAATGTTCGGGTACTAGATGGCGGCTTAGATTCTTGGAATGGCCCCATGGGTTCTATTCCAAGAGCGCCCACCCCTTGCACTGAAGCCATTGGAGTGATGCCTTATGCGGGGCTAGTTCTAGTTGATGATGTAGTGGCTGATCTAGAGACAAAGAAAAACAAAATCATCGATGCACGCACTGAAGATCGCTTTCATGGTCAAAATGAAACGCTTGATCCAGTTGGTGGCCATATTCCGGGAGCGATGAATCGCTTCTTTAAAAAAAATCTCAATGCGACTGCATTCAAAACTCCTGAGCAATTATTCAAAGAATTTTCAGAATTCCTCGGGACCACTAAAGCCTCTGCAGTGATTCATCAATGTGGATCTGGCGTCACCGCTTGTCATAATCTTCTAGCGATGGAGCTTGCTGGCTTTAAAGGCTCGCGCCTGTATGCAGGTAGCTGGAGCGAATGGTGCGCAGACCCCAAAAGGCCTGTTGAGCTTTAAAGCTTGTTAGTGCAATAAGGACAATAGGATCACAAACCCTACGCCACAAGCAATCAAGACCGTCTGACGTAAAGACTCGACCCAGTGAGGGCGACGGTGCATTTGCGGGATGAGATCACTCACTGCAATATAAATAAAACTACTAGAAGCAATCACTAATAAATATGGCATCGCTGCATGCGCTTTTTCTAAGAAGAAATAAGCCAATACGCCACCCACTACTGCTGATAAACCGCAGATAAGGTTGTACAACAAGGCTCGTGCACGGGAAAAGCCAGCATTTAACATGACAATGAAATCACCGATCTCTTGCGGGATTTCATGGGCAATGATCGCAATGGCCGTAAAAATACCCACTTGATGGTCGGCCATAAAGGCTGCAGCAATCAAGATGCCATCTACGAAGTTATGAATACCATCGCCAACCAAAATCATCCAGCCACTACGCCCAGCATTTTCTGCATCATGGCCATGGTGATGGTGGTGCCCATCACCTTCGTGATGGTGGTCGTGTCGCAATAATGCGATCTTCTCAAGCAAGAAGAAACCCAATAACCCAGCAAGCAAAGTTGCGAATAAGAACTGAGGTTTTGCACCTTCCATGCTAAATGCTTCAGGCAAGGAGTGGAGTAAAGCAGTTGCTAGCAATATGCCGACCGATAGGCTCACCATATTGTTGACCATCTTGGAGAGCATGGCCAAAGAACAGCTTGCGGCCACCAAGACGCTAGCAGTTCCCGCTAACGCAGTCACCAGGAGAATACTTTGTAAAACAGTCATCGAGCTTATGCCACTCCGTTTTTCTGAAACCAGGCTAGGCACTTTTCCCAACCATCTTTCGCAGGACCTTCACGATAGCTTGCGCGGTAATCAGCATGGAATGCATGGGGGGTATCTGGATAAACTACAAATTCACAAGCCTTGGCGACAGGATTCTTGGGGGCGGCCTCTGCCAAAGCTGCGCGCATTTGATCAATACTCTCCAAAGAAATTCCGGTATCAGCGGCGCCATACAAGCCGAGCACTGGCGCCTTTAAATCAGCAGCAATATCTATAGGATGGTGAGGATTGCCCTCAGTCTTCTCGCCGATCAGGCGACCGTACCAAGCTACACCGGCACGCACCTGCGGCAAGGTTGCGGACAACCAAGTAATACGACCACCCCAACAGAAGCCAGTAACACCGACGCGCTTTAAGTCACCGCCATTTTTGCCAGCCCACACTAAAGCAGCTTGTAGATCATTTAAAACCTGAGCATCAGGAGTCTTGGCCACAATATTAGTCATAATTTCAGCAATAGTGCCGTAAGTATTAGGGTCGCCTGCGCGCGTAAAAAACTCTGGGGCAATCGCAAGATATCCCAACTTTGCAAAACGTCTGGTGACATCAGCAATGTATTCGTGCACACCAAAAATCTCGCTCGCCACAATAATGATGGGCAAAGAGCCTTTCGCTTTTTCAGGTCGAGAGACATACGCTGGTAACTGAAAGCTACCAACGGGGATCATCTGCTCACCAGCTTTAATGCCTTTGAAATCCGTTTCAATAGCCGCAGCCATGACAGGCTCGGATGCCCCTACAAATCCAACCCCAATAGCAGTCGCGCCAATTGCAGATGTTTTCATAAAATTGCGTCGACTATTTTGAATGTCTTTACTCATTACCTTATCTCCTGGCCTGCATTTCTCATTGAATACTTAGTGCGCCTCTTCCCAATTATCGCCAATCCCAATACTAACCACCAAAGGCACCTTTAACTGAGCGACATTGCACATCAAACCGGGTAATTTGGCCTGTACTACTTCAAGCTCATCAAAAGGCACATCTAGGACCAACTCATCATGAACCTGTAGTAGTAGCTTGGTTTTGAGCTGCTCTTTTTCGAGCCAATCCTCAACTGCGATCATGGCCAATTTGATTAAGTCAGCTGCGGTGCCTTGCATAGGGGCATTAATTGCTGCCCGCTCAGCACCTTGGCGTCGCGGACCATTGGAGCCCTTGATCTCTGGCAACCAAAGACGTCGCCCAAAGACCGTCTCTACATAACCATTCTCTCTTGCTTCGAGACGTGTACGCTCCATATATTGAGCCACCCCTGGATAACGATCGAAGTATTTGGCTATATAGTTTTGCGCAGCAGAACGCTCAATACCTAAGTTGCCAGCTAACCCAAAAGCGCTCATACCGTAAATCAGGCCAAAGTTAATTACCTTGGCGTAACGACGTTGCTCAGAGTTGACATCATCCAATGGAACACCAAAAATCTCTGCTGCAGTGGCTTGGTGAACGTCCTTACCCTCTTTAAATGCCGTTAAGAGATTTTCATCTTCGGCGATATGTGCCATGATGCGCAACTCAATTTGGGAATAATCTGCCGACAACAATTTACATCCGTCTGCTGGAACAAAGGCCTCACGAATACGACGCCCCTCTTCTGTTCGCACTGGAATATTTTGCAAGTTTGGATCGCTTGATGCTAGGCGACCTGTGACTGCAGTAGCTTGAGAAAAGTTCGTATGAACGCGGCCCGTCTTGGGATCAGCCATGCGAGGAAGCTTCTCAATATAGGTGGACATTAGCTTTGCTAAGCTGCGGTAATCCAAAATGCGCGCAGGCAAGGGATAGTCTTCCGCTAACTTCTGCAACACTTCTTCATCGGTAGAGGGTGCGCCTGAAGGCGTCTTTTTAATTACCGGAAGCTCAAGTTGTCCAAATAAAATTTCTGCGATCTGCTTAGGTGACTGAATATTAAAAGGCTGACCTGCTAGCTTGTGAATTTCGCCTTCTAACTCAAGCAAACGTTTGCCCACCTGCTGGCCTTGTTTGGCCAATAATCCTGAATCAATCCGAATGCCGTTACGCTCCATGATGCCGAGCACACGCATAGCGGGCATCTCTACCTTTTCATAGATATAGAGCAGGCCTGAGTTTTCCTGAATCTGCGGCCATAATTCCAAATGCAGGCGCAAAGTTATGTCAGCATCTTCTGCCGCATAGTCTGTTGCTATTTGGAGATCGACTTGATCAAAACCAATTTGGTGAACACCTTTGCCGCACACCTCTTCATAGCGAATGGTTTTCATGCCCAGATGGCGTTCAGCCAAGCTGTCCATATTGTGGGGCATGTGCGACTCAAGCACATAAGACTCCAGCAAGGTGTCAAATGCAACACCCTTTAGGGTAATGCCATAGTTTGCAAAGATATGGGCGTCGTACTTTAAATTTTGGCCTACTTTTAAACTCGTTGTGCTTTCCAACCAGGGCTTCATACGCGCAAGCACTAGGTCACGATCAAGCTGTACTTCACCGTTGCGGTGAGCAACTGGAATGTAACAAGCTTCACCCGGCTTTACTGATAAAGAAATTCCAACAAGTTCTGCCGCAAGCGCATCAAGACTAGTAGTTTCCGTATCAACTGCTGTTAATTCAGATGCCTCAATCTTCGTTAGCCACCTCTCTAAACTCGCTTCATCCACCACGCATTCGTAGTGACGCTCAACTGCATCTTGCGAGTCTCGAGTTGCTTGTGATAAATCCTTGGTCGGCGAGCTGGCAATCACGCGGGTCTTTTTTTCCTCATCAGTACCTGTGCCAGAAGAAGAAATTGGACTGCCTGCTAAATCAAATTCGGCCATCTCACCTTTATTCTCTGGGCTTGTAAGCTTCTTTTCAACGTCACGCAACCAAGTCTTAAATGCATAGCGCTCAAATAATTCACGTAATAAAGGAGCATCTTCAGACTTAGCATGCAAGTCATCTAAGCTTGGTAAATGGGGTGATAAATCACAATCGGTTTTTACCGTAATGAGTTGACGAGCTTGCGGCAACCAAGGAAGCGTTACGCGTAAGTTTTCACCAACTACGCCTTTAACTTGATCTGCATTTGCCATCAAGTTATCGAGATTACCAAATTCCGCTAGCCATTTATTGGCTGTCTTTGGTCCCGCCTTTGGAACACCTGGCACGTTATCAACGGTATCGCCGATGATGGATAAATAATCCACAATCAATTCTGGTGGTACACCAAACTTTTCTTTGACACCTTCAATATCGAGCTTCTCATTTGTCATCGTATTAATAAGGGTGACCGAAGGATTTACCAATTGCGCTAAATCTTTATCACCAGTAGAAATAATGGTTTCCCAACCTGCTTGGGTGGCTTGGCAAGCCAAAGTCCCAATCACATCGTCAGCCTCTACACCAGATACCATCAATACCGGCCAACCCAAGGCCTTCACCATGGCATGAATTGGTTCAATCTGTTTAACCAAATCCTCAGGCATGGGGGAGCGATGTGCCTTGTATTCTGAGTACATTTCGTCGCGGAAGGTCTTCCCCTTAGCATCAAAAACACAGGCAATATGGTCGGCCTTAAGCTCAGACCGAGCCCGGCGCATCATATTCACCATGCCATAAATAGCCCCAGTGGGCTCTCCAGCCCCATTTCTGAGGTCTGGCATGGCGTGGAAGGCGCGATAGAGGTAGCTAGAACCGTCTACCAACAAGAGTCTATGTTTAGTCATAACGCAATCGTACAATCTAGTTGTGAATTGCCTACAGGTCTGGTTAAGGAACCGTCCGAGAGTAGGCTTAAAAAGGTGAAAAAATGCATTATTTAACGAACTTAATTAGCCACTCAATAAGCCAAAGCCTAACCCTAATGAGTTTTTTGGTGGTTTTTGGACTTTTTGGCACGACTGCAGCCCACGCTCAGAATAACAGCCAGGCACTGACCCCATCGGAATTAAACCGTATCAATAGTCAGCCACTCGCACCTGCGGTGAGCGCAAGTGGCGCGACATCCAACCCTGAGCAACGCAAGCCAAACTATCAATACCGAGATAAAAACGGCACCACTGTAACCGAATACAAAGATGTCAATTCTCCAACGCAGGTAGATGTAAAAACGCCCTATACCAGTTATGAAATGGCGCCGCCTACAACAGTAATGCCAGGACCCCCAAAAGATACTGATCTGATCAGCGTTCCTAGCGTCAGCATTCCCTTTTAACTTAAAAAGCATTTACTGATTTATGGCTGTATTTACCCCGATCGAGCTTGAGGATATTTCTCAATGGATTGCTCAAGACTTTGATATCGGCCAAGCCACTGAAATTCGTGGCATTCATGGTGGTATTGAAAACTCTAATTTTTTCTTAGATACCACTAAAGATGGCAAGAAGCAGGAATATGTTTTAACAATCTTTGAAAGATTATCTGCGGAACAACTTCCTTTCTACTTAGAGTTAATGCGCCACCTAGCAAACAAAGGTGTGCCTGTACCCAAGCCGATCGAGAATAAACAGGGCAACATTCTTTTTGCCCTCAAAGGCAAGCCGGCAGCCATTGTTACCAAGCTACCAGGCCTTTCCAGACTCCAACCAGAAGCCAATCATTGCGCTCTTGTTGGCGAGATGCTAGCGAAGATGCATTTGGCTGGAAAAGATTTTCCAAAGTCCCAAGAGAATCTTCGTAGCCTTGCTTGGTGGCAGAAAACAATACCTTCGGTATTACCAAACTTAAGCACGCCCCAGAAAGAGCTCATTACTCATGAGTTACAAACTCAAGAGGAATTTTTTGCCTCAGGCACCTATGATGGATTGCCGCAAGGGGCGAGTCATTGTGATCTCTTTCGCGACAATGTTTTATTTGATCCCAAAGGATCTGATATCTCTCAAGATCATTTGGGTGGCTTCTTTGATTTTTACTTTGCTGGCACTGATAAATGGCTATTTGATATCGCCGTCACTGCCAATGATTGGTGTCTTGCAGATAACAAGCAAGATTTAGATCCTGCTCGCTTAGACGCGTTCATGAAAGCCTATCAGTCGGTTCGCCCTCTCACCAAAGAAGAGCAAGCTAGCTGGCCACTCATGTTGCGTGCAGCAGCTTTACGCTTCTGGGTTTCAAGACTCTGGGACTTCTATTTGCCGCGTGATGCGCAGATGCTAACCCCGCATGACCCTACGCACTTTGAACGCATTCTTTTAAGTCGCCGCTCACTATGAAACTGAATTCCGTAGCACCCAAAGAAGGCTACACCTGGATTAGACAAGGCATTTGGCTCTTTAAACAAAATCCCTTGGGCTTTTTAATGCTGGTCTTTATGTACGTCTTTGCAGCGCAACTAGCAGTCGTCATTCCAGTGATTGGCGTCTTTGCAGTTCTTCTGCTCACGCCAACTCTTTCTGTTGGATTCATGACCGCTTGCCGCCAAGGCATTCAAAAGGAGCGCATTAGGCCGATGGTCTATTTGATCGCCCTGCGGTCAAGTCTTATTGTGCGAAAGAGAATTCTGCAATTAGGCCTGGTATATGCCGGCATGATTTTGTTGCTCAGTTTTATCTTGAGTCTCTTGGTTGACTTTGAATTACTCTTGCCATTAATGACTAGCGATAAACCCATCACACCCGAGGCTTTACGTCAGGTTTACTTGGTGCTTTTATTTGGCGCCATACTGTACATACCAGTAGCAATGTTGATGTGGTTTTCACCAGTCTTAGTTGCATGGGCCGATATGTCTGTGCCACAAGCACTCTTCTCTAGCGCATTAGCGTGCTGGGCCAATAAAGCCGCGTTCTTTCTGTATTTAGCTATTTGGAGCGCCATTCTGATTGCCATTCCGCTAACAGTGGGAATGATTTTTGATGCGCTTGATCTGGGGCAGGCAGCCTCGTTCATCATCGCCCCGATTTCTATGGCGGGCTTGACGATAATGCACTGCTCTTTTTATGCGACTTGGAAAGCTTGCTTCACAGAAGATGAAGTGGTGTTGCCTGTTTAATTGATTTATCAGTCAATCGCAGCAAGCTTTGCAATACTCAGCTGTAACCACTTGATGCCATGACGCTTGAAATTAACCTGCGCCCTTGCATCGGCATCCACACCCTCTAAACCAGTCACGCGTCCTTCACCGAACTTCGTATGAAACACATTCTGCCCAATGGTGAACGGGTAATTTCCGCGAGGCGGAGAGGCCAGTCTTTTCACTTCCATCGAAGCTGAACCAACTCGCTTCGCCGGTCTTTGACGTTCAGAACCTGAATCAAAAAAATCATTCGACTCATATTCGCGTTGACGGGTATAGCCATCTTGCCACGTGGATCCCGATCTTGAGCTGCCACCACCCCAGCGAGCATCTCTTGCTTTAGGGGTGAGCCATTTCAATGAATCGGATGGAAGCTCTTCTAGGAAGCGGGAAGGCATGTTGTAGCGTACCTGGCCATGCAACATCCGTGATTGAGTGTGTGAGAGATACAGACGCTCCTTGGCACGTGTAATCGCCACATACATCAAACGTCGTTCTTCCTCCAAGCCGTTTTGCTCATTCACACTGTTCTCATGGGGAAATAAACCCTCTTCAAGACCGGTAATGAACACTGAAGTGAACTCTAAACCCTTGGCTGAGTGCACCGTCATTAACTGCACAGCATCTTGTCCGGCTTGGGCTTGATTATCGCCAGCCTCTAATGAGGCGTGGGATAGGAAAGCGGCCAAAGGTGAAACCTCGATAACGCCGGGAGCATTTTCCTCCGGCAACATTGCGGCGGCTGCATCTTGACCGTAACCTTCCTCAGCAATAAAGGCAGTAGCAGCGTTAATCAATTCCTGCAAGTTCTCGACGCGATCTTGTCCTTCACGCTCAGAGAGGTAGTGCTGAATCAAGCCACTATGCTGAATTACAAATTCGACTGTTTCTGGCAAAGTGTTGTGACGGGTGGCTTCACGCATGTGGTCTACTAAACGCACAAATCCACTTAGCGCAGCACCGGCTTTACCTTCTAAAGTAGAGGCAGCTAGGTATAAAGAACATTGTTGTGCCCTGGCAGCATCTTGCAAGGCTTCAATTGATCTCGCCCCAATTCCGCGGGTTGGAAAATTCACGACTCGAGAGAATGAAGTGTCGTCATTCGGATTTTCGAGCAAGCGTAAGTATGCGAGTGCATGTTTAATTTCAGCACGTTCGAAGAAGCGCAAACCGCCATACACACGATACGGAATACCCGCAGAAAATAATGCGTGCTCAATAATGCGTGACTGGGCATTACTACGATAGAGCAAAGCTACTTCAGTACGCTTGATACCACTATTGACTAAAGCCTTGATTTCGTCCACCAGCCAAGCGGCTTCGGCATGATCGCTCGGTGCTTCATAGATACGGACTGGCTCGCCATGACCAGCATCCGTTCGCAGGTTTTTACCCAGGCGCTCAGAGTTATTCGCAATCAGGTGATTTGCCGTATCTAAAATATGGCCGTGTGAGCGATAGTTCTGCTCTAACTTCACCATCAATGGGTGATATTGCTTTTCATAGAGACGCATATTTTCAACGTCGGCGCCACGGAATGCATAAATACTTTGATCATCATCCCCCACCGCAAAAACGGAACTACTACCCATGCCACTGACATTGATGCGACTTGCGTCATGACCCGATAACAATTTAAGCCATGCATATTGCAAAGCATTGGTATCTTGAAACTCATCAATCAAAATATGACGAAAGCGCTCTTGATAGTGAGTCCGAATCGCCTCGCTATGTTTGAGTAATTCATAACTGCGCAATAAGAGTTCAGCAAAATCCACCACACCTTCGCGCTGACATTGTTCATCGTAAGCCGCATACAGTTGCGCCATCTTGGCTTGGAAGTCATCGCCAAGCGCTAAATCTTTTGCGCGTTGACCGCGCTCCTTGGCGTGGGCAATAAAGTATTGCAACTGCTTTGCAGGATATTTTTCATCATCGACTTTTAAACCCTTCAACAGGCGCTTAATTGCCGATAGTTGATCTTGGGTATCTAAGATTTGGAAAGTCGACGGTAAACCCGCTTCCTTGTGATGAGCGCGCAATAAACGATTACAAAGACCATGAAAGGTACCAATCCACATCCCCCGCGTATTGATTGGCAGCATGGCACTGAGACGAAGCATCATCTCTTTGGCAGCCTTATTGGTGAAGGTCACCGCTAGGACGCCAATAGGGGATACCTGGCCGGTCTGAATCAACCAGGCTATACGGGTGGTGAGGACGCGGGTCTTGCCGCTCCCTGCCCCAGCCAAAATCAAGGCTGATTGGGCTTGGCCATTTTCGTGGACGGGCGGGAGGGTCACTGCCTCGCGCTGTTCTGGATTGAGGTTCGCGAGCAAGTCTGAGTACATCAGCCCAATTATAATTTGCCTCTTATGCCAAATGCCTCAAATACCCCTAATTCACCAGCGGCCAGCTCAGCGGACGAGCTCGCCAAATCCTATGAACCCGCCCCGATAGAGGCCTACTGGGGTCCAGAGTGGGAACGTCGAGGTATCGCCGACTCCACCATGGATGAGGGCAAGGGGGACTTTTCTATTCAGCTGCCACCGCCTAATGTAACCGGCACCCTGCATATGGGTCATGCTTTCAATCAAACCATCATGGATGGCTTGGTACGTCATGCGCGAATGTCAGGCAAAAATACATTATGGGTACCGGGCACCGATCATGCCGGTATTGCGACTCAAATTGTTGTGGAGCGTCAACTCGATGCGCAAAAAGTGTCTCGCCACGATTTGGGCCGTGACAAGTTTTTAGAAAAAGTATGGGAGTGGAAAGAAACTTCCGGCAACACAATTACCCGCCAAATTCGTCGCCTAGGTGCTTCGATCGATTGGGGCAAAGAATATTTCACGATGGACAGCAAGATGTCCAAGGCAGTTGTCGAAGTCTTTGTCCGCCTACATGAACAAGGTTTGATTTACCGCGGCAAGCGCTTGGTGAACTGGGATCCTGTTTTAGGTACGGCAGTTTCTGATTTAGAAGTAGTGAGCGAAGAAGAAGATGGATCAATGTGGCATATCCGCTATCCATTGACCGATGGCTCTGGCCACCTCACTGTTGCCACTACCCGCCCAGAAACACTATTGGGTGACGTTGCCGTCATGGTGAACCCAGAAGACGAGCGCTATAAACATCTCATCGGCAAGTCAGTGGGTTTGCCTTTGTGCGATCGCCAAATCCCCGTGATTGTTGATGACTATGTGGATTTGAATTTTGGTACTGGCGTTGTAAAAGTCACTCCTGCGCATGACTTTAATGACTATGCAGTAGGTCAACGCCATCAGTTACCAATGATCAACATCCTCACTTTGGATGCCAAGATCAATGAGAATGCTCCGGCTGCGTATCAAGGTATGGAAAGATTCGCAGCACGCAAGCAAGTCGTTTCTGATTTAGAGGCTGCTGGCTTATTGGAAAAAGTTCAGCCCCATAAATTAATGGTGCCACGCGGTGATCGCACCCAAACCATTATTGAACCCATGCTCACTGACCAATGGTTTGTGGCGATGTCCAAACCTAGTCCCGATAACAAGTATCAACCCGGCTCCTCGATTGCTGGCGCCGCCTTAGATGCAGTAACCAAGGGCGATATCAAGCTGGTTCCAGAAAACTGGATTAACACCTATACCCAGTGGTTAGAGAATATTCAAGACTGGTGCATCTCCCGTCAACTCTGGTGGGGCCATCAAATCCCCGCTTGGTATGGCGATGATGGGCAAATTTTTGTGGGGCGCTCCGAGGAAGAGGCTAAAGCGAAAGCTGCTGCGGCTGGTTACACCGGCAAACTCAACCGTGACCCTGACGTTCTGGATACTTGGTTCAGCTCTGCGCTCGTACCATTTAGCTCTTTAGGTTGGCCAGAAGAAACGCCTGCCTTAAATCACTTCTTGCCTTCATCTGTTTTGGTGACTGGCTTTGACATCATCTTTTTCTGGGTAGCACGCATGGTCATGATGACCTGCCACTTCACCGGAAAAGTACCTTTTCATACCGTCTATGTTCATGGCCTGGTTCGGGATGCTGAGGGTCAGAAGATGAGCAAATCTAAAGGTAACACTTTGGACCCAATTGATTTGATTGACGGCATCAAGATTGAAGAACTAATAGGCAAGAGAACTACTGGCCTCATGAATCCAAAACAAGCCGAGAGTATTAGCAAGAAAACAAAGAAAGAGTTTCCGGATGGTATTCCTGCGTTTGGAACTGATGCACTGCGCTTTACTTTTGCCTCTTTAGCTTCGCTGGGTCGCAATATTAACTTTGATCAAAAGCGTTGTGAAGGCTATCGTAATTTCTGCAACAAGCTTTGGAATGCCACTCGCTTTGTGCTCATGAATTGCTCTGGTGGCGATGAAGACAATGGCTTTGCGCCTTGTGATCATCAGTGCGGCCCTGATGGCTATTTGGATTTTTCGCCGGCTGATCGTTGGATAGTTTCTCAACTACAAAGGGCTGAAGCCGAGGTAGCTAAAGGCTTTGAAGCTTATCGCTTTGACAATATTGCCAGCAGCATTTACCAATTTGTTTGGGATGAGTATTGCGATTGGTATCTAGAGCTTGCTAAGGTGCAATTACAGACCGGTACACCAGCACAGCAACGTGCCACTCGCCGTACCCTCTTGCGTGTCCTGGAAACCATTTTACGCATGGCACATCCTTTAATTCCATTCATTACCGAAACACTTTGGCAGACTGTTGGCCCTAAATCTGGAAAAGTTTTAGCACAGCAAGAAAAACAAACCATTGCGCTCCAACCTTATCCTGTTGCTCAGCCTGAAAAGATTGATGAGAAGAGTGAAGCCTGGGTTGCGCAGATCAAAGCAATCGTGGATGCCTGCAGAAATCTTCGTGGCGAGATGCAGGTTCCTCCCGGTCAAAAGGTGCCGCTCTGGATCTGCGGTCCAAAAGAGTTTCTGGAAAAAGCGACCCCTTATCTCATGGCGCTTGCTAAATTAACTGAGGTCAAAATCTACAGCGATGAATCTGCTTTAGAAAAAGATGCTCCAGGCGCGCCAATTGCCTTGGTGGGCGATATCAAGCTCTTACTCAAGATTGAAGTGGATGTTGGCGCCGAAAGAATCCGTCTAGGCAAGGAAATTGAGCGCTTAGCCATTGAAATCAATAAAGCCAAGGGCAAATTGACCAATGAAAGCTTCTTGGCTCGCGCGCCAGCTGATGTTGTTGCTCAAGAAAAACAACGTCTTGCTGGCTTTGAGCAAAATCATGAGAAGCTTGTTGCACAATTAGAGCGTCTTAAATAAAAACGGTAAGAACGGACCACCCATGTCAATCCATTTCGGCTCCAAAAAAGTAACTAAGGCTGTATTTCCTGTTGCGGGATTTGGTACGCGCTTTTTGCCCGCCACTAAAGCCAGCCCAAAAGAAATGCTCAATGTGGTGGACAAGCCGCTGATTCAGTACGCGGTAGATGAGGCTGTTGCGGCCGGTATTACAGAGCTCATTTTCGTGACGGGCCGTAGCAAACGCGCGATTGAAGATCACTTTGATAAAGCCTACGAGCTAGAGGCAGCGCTAGAAGCGAAGAACAAACAGGACCTCCTCCAACTTGTTCGCAGTGTTAAACCCGACAATGTGGACTGCATCTACATTAGACAAGCCGAACCATTGGGATTAGGTCATGCAGTTCTCTGCGCCGCCCGGGTAGTGGGTGACGAGCCGTTTGCAGTGATCTTAGCTGATGACCTTTTGGATGGTCAGCCACCAGTACTTTCACAAATGCTCAAAGTATATGAAGAGCAAGAAGGATCGGTATTGGCAGTAGAAAAAATCGACCCCGCCAAAAGTAGCTCATATGGAATTGTCTCGGGGGATGAGGTTAGCAAAGGTATTTATCGCCTCAATGGCATTGTCGAGAAACCGAAGCCAATAGATGCGCCTTCTGACCTCGCGGTAGTTGGGCGCTATGTGCTCTCAGCAAAGATTTTTGATCACATTCGTAATGTGAAGCCTGGCGCCGGCGGAGAAATTCAACTCACCGATGCCATTGCTGCATTACTAAAAGAAGAGCCTGTATTCGCTTACGAATATGATGGCGTTCGCTATGACTGCGGTAGTAAGTTGGGCTACCTCAAAGCTTCTGTAGATTTTGCTCTACGGCACAAAGAAGTTGGCGAAGAATTCGCTGAGTATTTAAGAGGCTGGTCTTTAAAGTAACCCTCCGAGGCTAGATATGCAAAAGGCAGAGATGAGTCTCTGCCTTTTTGTTTAGTCCCCTACCAAGAAGTATGAACGCCAGACTATTTCTTACCTACGCTTCATAAAGAAAACCAGTACATCACCTTCCGTAGTGCTTGCAAGCAACTCATTTCCAGTTTGCTTAGCAAATGCAGGGAAGTCATGAGCGGCGCCCGCATCGGTTGCCTTAATCTTTAAGACTTCACCTGACTGCATCGTTGCCAATGCTTTTTTAGTACGCAAGATAGGCAATGGGCAGTTCATACCAATCGCATCTACCTCTGCATTAAAAGCAATATTCACTGGTTCACTCATTTGCTTGCTATCCAGTCTTTAACGCCACTTAAGGCCACACCCAACTTGCTAGGATCAGTTCCGCCGGCCATTGCCATTTCCGGTTTGCCGCCACCTTTACCGCCCACTTGTTGGGCAACAAAGTTCACGAGATCGCCTGCCTTTACTTTGCCAATCGAATCAGCAGTCACACCAGCAATCAAACTCACCTTGTCGCCCTGGACCGAAGCCAACACAATAGCAGCGGTTTTCAGCTTTGCCTTAAGAGCATCCATTGTTTCGCGCAATACCCCTGCATCGGCGCCATCAAGTCGTGCAGCAAGGACTTTGATGCCATTCACATCAATGGCTTGACCCGCCAACTCATCTCCCTGGCTTGCCGCTAACTTAGAGTTCACTTTTTCTAATTCGCGCTCCGCTTGACGCAGGCTTTCTTGAAGTTGCGTAACGCGATTAACCAAATCACCAGGATGGGTTTTGAGAATCGCCGCAGCTTCATTAATTTTGTCTTCTAAACCTTGCAAGAAATGCAGCGCGTTATTACCAGTAACAGCCTCAACACGGCGGATGCCGGCTGCAACACCGCCCTCCGAAACAATCTTCAAGCTGCCGATATCACCAGTACGTCCTACGTGAGTACCGCCACAAAGTTCTTTAGAAGAACCTATCTCCAGTACTCGCACTTCTTCGCCGTACTTCTCGCCAAACAACATCATGGCTCCAGTCTTTTGCGCATCATCCAAAGACATGACTTTGCCTGAAGTGGCTGTGTTTTCCAGAATCTCTTGGTTTACGATATCTTCAATACGGCGAATTTGCTCAGCAGTAATAGGCGCATTGTGCGTAAAGTCAAAACGGGTCTTAGTGGCATCTACCAGTGACCCTTTTTGTTGCACATGATCTCCCAGTACTTCACGCAAGGCTTTGTGCAAGATATGAGTAGCACTATGGTTGCGCATCGTATCGGTTCTTTGCTGGGTATCTACTAGAGCATTGATCGTATCACCTACTTTGAGCTCACCCTCAAGCACTTCACCCTGGTGACCAAATACATCAGCCTGAATCTTGAAGGTATCTTCCACTGCAAAACGAATACTTTCGTTGCGCAGCTCACCTTTGTCCCCTACTTGGCCACCAGATTCAGCATAAAAAGGGGTGTTATCCAAAACAATCACGGCCGCATCGCCCGCCTTCACTGACGGAACGGCAGAACCATCCACATAAAGCGCAGTCACTTTGGCGCCATCATGCTTTAAGGTGTCATAACCATGAAACTGCGTAGGTTGGCCCTTGTAATCTAGGCCCTGAGCCACCTTGAATTTGCCTGCGGCTCTTGCTTGATCGCGTTGCTTCTGCATCGCTATTTCAAAGCCATCTGCATCAACAGTGACACCACGTTCACGACAAACGTCAGCCGTTAAATCCAACGGGAATCCAAAAGTGTCATGTAAACGGAAAGCAGTTTCTCCGTCGACTACTTTTGCGCCGCCAGCTAAAGCACCATCCAAAATTTCCATGCCATTGGCAATCGTTTGGAAGAAGCGCTCTTCTTCTTGCTTAATAACTTCGCTGACTTTATCTTGTGCGGTGCGCAACTCCGGATAGGCTTCGCCCATCTCTTTAACGAGCGCAGGAACCAACTGATAGAAGAATGGTTTACGTGCACCCAGCTTATAACCATGACGAATCGCGCGACGTGCAATGCGGCGTAATACATAACCACGACCAGCATTACCTGGAATGACACCATCAACGACAATAAAGCTACATGCGCGAATATGATCTGCAATCACTTTGAGTGATGGGCTTTGTGCGTCACAATTCTCGCCACCAGCAGCATCTACAGCCCCCTTGGAAGCTTTGAGGAGATTGACAAAGAGGTCAATTTCATAATTGGAGTGAACATGCTGCAAGACTGCTGCAATACGCTCAAGACCCATGCCTGTATCAACACTAGGCTTAGGTAGCGGATGCATTACACCGGCCTCGTCACGGTTGTACTGCATGAAGACGTTATTCCAAATTTCGATGAAGCGGTCACCATCTTCATTAGGACTTCCAGGAGGACCTCCAGGAATATGTTCGCCGTGATCGTAGAATATTTCAGTGCAAGGTCCGCAAGGACCTGTATCACCCATCATCCAAAAATTATCAGATGCGTAACGCGCGCCCTTGTTATCTCCAATGCGAATAATGCGATCGGCGGGCACACCAATTTGCTTATTCCAAATGTCATAAGCCTCGTCATCTTCAGCATAGACAGTGACTAGGAGTTTTTCTTTTGGCAACTTGAAAACTAGGGTCAATAAATCCCAGGCAAATTGAATAGCGTCCTTCTTGAAATAATCTCCAAAAGAGAAATTTCCTAACATTTCAAAAAAGGTATGGTGACGCGCGGTATATCCGACGTTATCCAAGTCATTGTGTTTTCCACCGGCCCGGATGCACTTCTGGGCAGTCGTCGCGCGGTTATATGGGCGCTTATCGAAGCCCAAAAACACATCTTTAAATTGATTCATGCCTGCATTAGTAAATAGCAGGGTTGGGTCATCCCCCGGCACTACTGGGCTGGAAGGGACGATTTGGTGACCTTTTTGGGCAAAGAAGTCCAGATAGGCTTGGCGAATTTGGGAGACTTTCATGGCAATAATTATCGCATTGGCACCTCTCTAGGGCAAACCCTAGACAAGATCCCCATATCCTGCCTTACAATCGCTCAACATCAATAAATCGACAAATAAGTCGGTAATTAAGGAGCGCAACTTGGAAATCCGCAATCAAAAAGATTTTGGGGCTGGCCTAATGTATATGGTCATTGGCCTTTTTTTTACCATCATGGCTACCCAGTACCCAATGGGAACTGCCGCCAAAATGGGGCCTGGATACTTTCCCTTCTGGCTAGGCCTAGTAATGACAGCCTTGGGTTTACTTATCTTAGTGAAGTCACTCAGCGCTAAAGCAGCGATTGAAAAAATCCCTCCTTTCAATTGGAAGGTCATTGGGCTCATTACAGGATCTGTCATTGCATACGGCGTCCTTTTGCCAACGATGGGTTTTATCGTAGCCGTGTTCGTTTTGGTGTTTATGTCAGCCAGCGCAAGTCATGAATTTCATTGGAAAGGCACTTTAATCAATGCCACATTTCTAATTGTTTTCACTTATTCGGTATTCGTTTTGGGTCTGAAATTACAGTTCCCATTACTGCCTTTCTTTCTTCAATAACGTACCGGGATACTGAAAATGGACTTATTTGCTAATTTAGCTCTCGGTTTCGATACCGCGTTTACATTACAAAATCTTCTTTACTGCCTGATCGGCTGCGTATTGGGAACCCTGATTGGTGTACTGCCAGGCTTGGGTCCAATCGCCACGATTGCAATGCTGTTGCCAGCTACTTATGCCTTGCCTCCAATCGCAGCATTGATTATGTTGGCTGGTATTTACTACGGCTCACAGTACGGCGGCTCTACAACAGCAATTCTGTTGAACATCCCAGGAGAAACATCCTCGGTGGTGACGGCGATTGATGGCTACCAAATGGCCAGAAATGGTCGAGCTGGTGTTGCATTGTTCACCGCCGGCATGGGCTCATTCTTTGCTGGTTGCGTTGCAACTTTGGTATTGGCTGCATTTGCTGCACCACTCTCACAGCTGGCATTTAAGTTTGGTCCAGCAGAATACTTCTCCCTCATGGTTCTCGGTTTGATCGGCGCAGTTGTGTTGGCATCAGGATCCTTGATCAAAGCGATTGGCATGATTGTCTTAGGTCTCTTAATGGGCCTAATCGGCACTGACGTTAACTCTGGTGTTTCGCGTTATGCGTTTGATATTCCTGAATTAAGTGACGGTATTGGTTTCGTTGCTGTTGCTATGGGCGTATTCGGTTTCGCAGAAATCATGGGCAACCTTGAGAAGACGGATGAGGATGAAGGTTTCCTCAATAAGATGACCACCATGATTCCTACCAAGGAAGACGTCAAGCGCATGATTCCTTCCATCCTGCGCGGCACAACGATTGGTTCGATTCTTGGAATCTTGCCAGGCGGCGGCGCAGCACTTGCCGCATTTGGCGCTTACTCTGTTGAGAAAAAATCATCCAAGTACAGCCATGAGTTTGGTAAAGGCGCTATTGAGGGTGTTGCTGGTCCTGAATCAGCCAATAACGCTGCTGCTCAAACCTCATTTATTCCATTGTTGACTTTGGGTATTCCACCAAATGCAGTGATGGCCTTGATGGTTGGTGCGATGACTATTCACAATATTCAACCAGGTCCTCAGGTAATGACCAGCAACCCAGCTTTGTTCTGGGGTCTGATCGCCTCCATGTGGATTGGTAACGTCATGTTGATTCTCTTGAACTTGCCCTTGATTGGTATCTGGGTAAAGTTACTGAAGATTCCTTATCGCTTCATGTACCCAGCCATTCTGGTTTTCTGCTGTATCGGCGTCTATACCGTAAACAACACCGTGTTTGATGTATACGTGACCGCTGCCTTCGGCATCATTGGTTACCTCTTCTTCAAACTGGGTTGCGAACCGCCTCCATTGCTTTTGGGCTTCGTACTTGGACCAATGATGGAAGAGAACTTCCGCCGCGCTCTATTGCTATCTCGTGGTGATTTCACCACCTTCCTGACTCGTCCACTTTCCTTGGGATTACTGATTGCATCAGCACTCTTGGTGGTCATGGTTACCTTGCCGGCAGTCAAGAAGACTCGCGAAGAAGCATTTGTCGAAGACTGATAGTTTTACACCTCACAGAAATGAGCCCGCAGCTGTTTGCGGGCTTTTTCTTTATGGGCTGAGGGTTTTCTCTACAATGTGGCAATGTCCCAAGATAGCAAACCTTCCAAAGCAAATACCGGCGCTGTAGCCGAACCGTCTAATTTCTTGCGCCAGATCATCGATCATGATTTGGCAAGCGGGGCTCTTGCACAGCGCACTAACTTAGCTGGGGAGCCCATCCCATCGATCATCACCCGCTTTCCGCCTGAACCTAATGGCTACCTGCATATTGGTCACGCTAAAAGTATTTGCCTCAATTTTGGTTTAGCAGCTGATTACAACAATCAAGCTGGGGGTGCGCGCTGCAATATGCGCCTAGACGACACCAACCCAGTTAAAGAGGATGTGGAATACGCCGACAGCATTTTGGATGCAGTGAAATGGCTAGGTTTTGATTGGGGAACCCACCTTTATCACGCAAGCGACTACTTTGACAAACTATATGAGTTTGCTGAAATTTTGATTCAGAATGGCAAAGCGTATGTCGATAGCCAAAGTGCTGATGATATTCATACCAATCGCGGTAACTTTGGCCAAGCCGGAAAAAATAGCCCTTATCGCGATCGCAGCCCAGAAGAAAATCTCTCCTTATTTCGTGAAATGCGTGCCGGGAAGTTCAGGGATGGCGAGCATGTATTGCGACTGAAAATTGACATGGCGCATCCCAACATCGTGATGCGTGATCCCGTGGTTTACCGTATCCGCCATACCGATCACCACCGCACGGGCAGCAAATGGTGTATTTACCCTTTATATGACTTCACACATTGCATCTCAGACGCATTGGAGAATGTCTCTCACTCTATCTGCACGCTAGAGTTCGAGAACAACCGTCCCTTGTACGATTGGATTGTGAACTCATTAAAAGAATTGGGTGTCTTTAAAGACCCAGTGCCACATCAATATGAGTTCGCACGCCTCAACCTGACTTACACCATCACCAGTAAACGTAAGTTACTGCAGCTTGTAGAAGAAAAGCATGTTGAGGGTTGGGATGATCCTCGAATGCCAACCATCGTCGGCATCCGTCGCCGCGGCTATACGCCAGAAAGTATTCGTCTGTTCTGCGAGCGCATTGGTGTCTCTAAAGCTGATAGCTGGATTGATATGAGCACCCTTGATCAAGCATTACGTGATGATCTAGAAGTCAGAGCTCCACGCGCTACTGCAGTACTCAAGCCACTCAAGCTCGTAGTGGAAAACTTTGATGCCTTAGCAAAAGAGGCTTGTTCTGCGCCGCGTCATCCCAATCACCCAGAGTGGGGTAATCGTGAATTTCATTTCACGCGCGATCTATGGATTGAAGCGGATGACTTTATGAAGGAACCCATCAAGGGATTCTTCAGACTATATCCACCGATTGGAGATCAGCCAGGTAGCCGTGTTCGCTTACGCCATGGCTTTGTAGTGGAATGCACTGGTTTTGAAACCGATGCACAAGGAAATGTCACCCAAGTCAACGTGACACACTTTCCCGATAGCAAGAGCGGTACTGCTGGCTCCAATAACTACAAGGTCAAGGGCAATATTCACTGGATCAGCGCGGCTGAAGCGATTCCTGCAGAAGTGCGTCTATATGATCACCTGTTTAGCGACCCCCACCCAGATAGTGGTGACAAGAATTTCTTAGAAGCAATCAATCCCCACTCTAAGCAAACGATTTCTGCCTACTTAGAGCCCAGCATGAAAGATGCCACAGCGGAAGATTGTTTCCAGTTTGAACGTCACGGCTACTTTGTTGCCGACAAGAATGACTCCAAACCTGGCAAGCCAGTATTTAACCGTACGGTTGGCCTCAAGGATTCTTGGAAATAGTTTTTAGAAAATGTCCTACGCTGGGATAGCGTAGTGGTGTTTTTAATTCCGGCAAGCGCTGATTGGTCACTCTGCGTGACTCACGCATAAAGGACCAAAGCATCGGACTGACGATTTTTTGTAACTCGTTACCAGGCAATCGAGCCGGTCTTTCTAGCCCAAAGGCATCGGCCACTTCATCAAAGTAATCACCCATTTTGGTCTCACCGCCATCACAGGCATTAATGATGCGCTGAGGCTTGCCATAGTAGACCGCTGCGCAGACTAGCCTCGCTAAGTCATCGCTGTGAATATGATTCGAATAAGCGTCTTCTTCTGGCAGTAATGCGGGTGTTTGCGCCTGAAGCCTCTCAATCGGTAAGCGGTCGGCTGCATAAATTCCCGGGACGCGCAAAATTGTCAAAGCTACTCCATGGGCGGGCGCCCATAAACGGAGAATTCTCTCGGCATCAACCCTTCTTTGGGCTCGCTCGCTTTGGGGGCTTACTGGGGTAGCCTCACTCACCTTTCCACCCCTATGATCACCGTAAACACCGGTAGTGCTGATATAGATCAGGCGCCTGACGGCATTGGAGCCTTGGGCTAAAATTCGGAGAAGGTTGCGGGTTCGGCAATCACGATTTCCACCATTTTGAGGTGGCGCTAGATGAATGACGGTTTGAGCTAAACCGCTAAGGCGCCATAAAGACTCTGGATGATCCAGATTACCCAAAACAGGAATCGCGCCAACCGCCCTCAACTCCTGAAAGCGATTTTGTTGAGAAGTGAGCGCAAAGACACGGTGGCTTCGCGACATTTGTTTAGCTACCCGAAGACCGATGTCTCCGCAGCCAATAATCAGGATTGAAGGCTTACCAAAAGATTGCATAAGTAACATCGTAACGATTTATTGAAAGGAATGAGAGTGTCTTATCAGGTCACGCTCAAAACGAGCGGCAAACAATTCACCGTCAATCCAGATGAGAATCTCCTGGAGGCTGCTCTTCGTCAAGCCATCAACCTGCCCTATGGCTGCAAAAATGGTGCTTGCGGCTCCTGCAAAGGTAAAGTTCTAGAAGGTCAAGTCACCCATGGTCAGCATAGTGAAAGCGCCCTGAGCAAGGCCGATGAGACTGCGGGTGGCATTCTATTTTGCTGCTCCCATCCCCAATCAGACCTGCTGATTGAAGCTCGTGAAGTCCAAGGGGCGGGTGATATTGCGATTCGCAAAGTGCCATGCCGAGTCAACGCGATTACCAAACCTAGTGATGATGTCGCCATTCTCAAGCTGCAACTACCCGCTGCAGAGCGCTTTCAATTCTTGGCTGGGCAGTATTTGGAGTTTCTCCTTAAGGATGGCCAACGCCGCGCTTACTCAATCGCCAACGTGCCCGAGCAAGAAGGTCCGCTGGAGTTGCACATTCGTCATTTGCCAGGCGGCCTGTTTACTGACTTTGTATTTGGCGCCGTCACACCCGCATTAAAAGAAAAAGACATTCTTCGTTTTGAAGGCCCCTTGGGGAGCTTTTTCTTGAGAGAAGATTCCAAAAAACCAATTATCTTTGTTGCCGCTGGCACAGGTTTTGCTCCAATCAAATCGATCATTGAGCAAATGCAAGCAAAGAAGATAGAAAGACCCATTCACCTCTATTGGGGTGGACGTCGCCCTAGTGACTTGTATTTAGATGACTTGTGCAAAGCCTGGGAAAAAGAAATTGCCGACTTTAAATACATCCCAGTGATTTCGGACGCCTTGGCTGAAGACGCCTGGCAAGGTCGCACTGGCTTTGTGCATCAAGCTGTTATGGCGGACCATCCTGATATGAAAGGTTTCCAGATCTATGCCTGTGGCGCCCCAGTCATGGTCAATGCTGCCAGAAATGACTTCTTAGCCAAGTGTCAACTGCCAGAGGAAGAGTTCTTTGCTGACTCCTTCACCAGCGCTGCTGATTTAGCCACCGCATAAGTCCTGTGCCATAAAACCTATTCGGTTAGATAATAGAAACTTCATTTCACCCTGTCACCCTCACCCCTTAAATCAGCATGAATAAGACAACCCAGACGATCGATACCCACTCAGTCATGTTTATTACACCGCGCCCTGATGTGATCATGGTCGAAGGTAAGGGTTCATGGCTCACTGATAACAATGGGAAACGCTATTTGGATTTCTTGCAAGGCTGGGCCGTGAATTGCTTAGGTCACTGCAACCCAGGAATGATTGAGGCGCTCAATAAGCAAGCAAAGACACTCATTAACCCTAGTCCGGCATTTTTTAACGAGCCGATGATTGGCTTATCGAATCTACTGACTGAAAACAGCTGTTTTGACAAAGTCTTCTTTGCCAATAGCGGAGCTGAAGCGAATGAAGGCGCCATTAAGTTAGCGCGCAAATGGGGTCAACTCAATAAATCTGGCGCATTTGAGATCATCACGTTTGATCACAGCTTTCATGGCCGCACACTAGCAACGATGAGTGCTTCCGGAAAGCCAAACTGGGACACGATGTTTGCCCCACAAGTGGCGGGCTTTCCGAAGGCGGATTTGAATGATTTGGAATCCGTTAAAAAACTCGTAACCGACAAAACCGTTGCAGTCATGCTTGAACCTGTTCAAGGTGAAGGTGGCGTGATTCCAGCGACTCAAGAATTTATGCGTGGGCTACGTAAATTCACCAAAGAAAATAATATTCTGTTAATTGCCGATGAAGTGCAGGCTGGTTGCGGACGTACCGGTACGCTCTTTGCTTACCAAAACTATGGCATTGAGCCAGACATCATGACCTTGGGCAAAGGGATTGGTGGAGGCGTTCCTTTGGCAGCCCTATTAGCAACTGATGCGGTAGCTTGCTTTGTACCTGGCGATCAAGGTGGGACCTATAACGGCAACCCACTCATGACTGCTGTAGGTATTAGCGTCATTGAGCAACTACTAGCTCCAGGATTTTTGGACAGCGTTAAAGCCAAAGGTGCATTACTCAAGTCTGAATTACTCAAGCTTTGCGCAGAATTTAATCTTGAAGGTGAGCGTGGCGAAGGATTGCTACGCGCATTGATGCTTGGAAAAGATATTGGCCCAAAACTGGTTGATCTTGCCAGGGATCGCAGTCCTGAAGGCTTGTTGATTAATTCACCAAGACGAAACTTGTTACGCTTTATGCCTGCTTTAAATGTATCGGACGATGAAATTCGTGAGATGTGCAATATGCTGCGTGAGCTGCTAAAGCAAGTTGGCTAAGCTCTACCCAATTAGGTTTTTAGGTAGAGAGAAAGTCACTTCCTCTATTACTCCATCAAGCGCCCTTACCTGTCTAGGGCCAAACTCCTGAATTTGGCTAACAATCGATTGCGCCAAGCTCTCCGGCGCTGATGCGCCCGCAGTTAAACCAACCCGTTTTTTACCAGCAAACCATTCTGGCTTGAGCTGTTCCGGAGCGTCCACCATGTAAGACGGAACGCCAAGCTTTTCAGAAAGCTCACGCAGGCGATTGGAGTTCGAGCTTGTCGCACTTCCCACCACAATAACGACCTCAACCTGAGGCGCCATGAATTTCACAGCATCTTGACGATTCTGAGTGGCATAACAAATATCTTGTTTGCGGGGCTGAACAATATTGGGAAACTTCATCGTTAGCGCATCGACAATTTCTTTTGTCTCATCTACTGAGAGTGTTGTCTGGGTAACAAATGCAATCTTTTCATCTGCCGGGAAAGGCAAAGAGCCCACATCGCCAACTTTTTCGATTAAGAAAACGCCTTCTTTCACCTGCCCCATCGTTCCTTCAACTTCAGGATGTCCAGCATGACCAATCATCAATACCGTGAAGCCATCTTTACACATCTTGACAACCTCAAGGTGAACCTTGGTAACCAGCGGGCATGTAGCGTCATACACCTGCAAACCTCGCGCTTCAGCATCCCTACGAACTTCCTGAGAAACGCCATGAGCACTAAATACAACAATGCCCCCTTTGGGAACATCATGCAATTCATCTACGAATACCGCACCCTTCTCGCGCAACTCATTGACTACATAAGCGTTGTGCACAATTTCATGGCGCACATATATTGGTGCACCAAAACGAATGAGTGCCTCGTTGACGATATTGATAGCACGATCTACGCCCGCGCAAAAACCACGCGGCTGAGCCATCAAAATTTCTGGGTTATTAAAGTCGCTCATGGTTTACAAAATCGCCACAATCTCTGCTTCAAAAGTTACCGGTCTGCCTGCCAATGGGTGATTAAAGTCAAACCAAGCGCCCTCTTCATTGATCGATTGCAGCACGCCTGCATATTGAGCGCCACCAGGCGCGTTGAACTCAATCACATCCCCCGGATTAAATTCCACGTCGTCATCGCGACCTTCTTTAAGCGCCTTCAAAGATACCCATTGCACTAAATCCTCTTTGCGCTCACCAAAACTTTCTTCCGGCGCTAGCAATGCACTTTTTTTCTCACCAATACCCAAGCCCAACAATACATTCTCAAAGCAAGGAGCAAATTGTCCAGACCCCATCAAAACCGTCGCAGGACGATCGACAAAAGTGTTGATGTAATCCTCCCCACTGGGCAAAGTGAGCCGATAGTTGAGGGTCAGATAGGAATTAGGCAAAACAGTAAGCTTAGTCATAAGGTGATTGTATCTAGGCCTGCGCTGGCTGTGCATTCCCCCATTACGGGCTGGCCAAAAAATGAGCAGCCTCGAGAAAAACTGCGCTTAAATGGCGCAGCGTCACTTTCTGATGCAGAACTACTTGCCATCTTTTTGCGGGTTGGGGTTAAGGGTAAAAGTGCTGTTGCACTAGCTAAAGATCTACTGCATCACTTTGGGAGCCTCCCTCGACTATTGGCCAGCACCCCCGAAGAATTCACACGCCTCCATGGCATGGGGCTTTCCAAATGGTCTCAAATTCAGGCGGCATATGAGCTAGTTAAGAGAAGTCTAGAGGATGGCTTGACCCATGACCCTATCTTTTCATCGCCCAACCATGTCAGGGAGTTCTTGCAGGCCAAAATTGGCCGTCTCCCCCATGAGGTCTTTCTGTGTCTCTACTTAGACTCCCGGCTTCACCTGATTGAGTGTGATGAGCTTTTTAGGGGGTCTATTACCCAAACAGCCATCTACCCCCGTGAAATCCTAAAAGAAGCCCTTGCTAAAAATGCTAGCGCCCTCATCGTGGCCCACAACCACCCCAGTGGCAATCCATTACCGAGCGAAGCAGATCAAAAACTCACCAAAGTATTAGCAAATGCCTTGCAACTGGTAGATATTCAGCTCTTGGATCACTGTATTGTGAGTGGCAGCGGTTTTTTCTCTTTTTCTGACTCTGGGCTTATGGATATTGGTCTTAAATGATAGTAAATGCTAACTTGATAGGTAATTTTCTACCTAGATACCCCCTTTATACTGAATTCCCCCCAAACAAAGCCATTTAGGGCTAGCCGAAAATAGGCTGAGACTGATACAATCTTCTTTTTTCGCAATTAATGGAGTTATGTCATGGCAAAAGTTTGCCAAGTCACTGGGAAGAAGCCGATGGTTGGCAACAATGTATCCCATGCAAACAATAAAACGAAGCGTCGCTTTTTGCCGAATTTGCAAAATCGTCGTTTCTGGGTTGAATCTGAAAACCGTTGGATTAGCTTGCGCTTAACCAATGCTGGTTTGCGCGTTATCGACAAGAACGGCATCGATGCTGTGTTGTCTGATCTTCGTGCACGTGGCGAAATTTAAGGAGCGCACAAATGGCTAAAGGCGGCAGAGAAAAAATCAAGTTAGAGTCATCAGCAGGTACTGGTCACTTCTATACAACTTCAAAAAACAAGCGTACAAAGCCTGAGAAAATGGAGATCATGAAATTCGATCCAACCATTCGCAAGCACGTTGCTTACAAAGAAACAAAGCTGAAGTAATTTTTACTTCAAGCAATAAAAAACCCGCTGAAGTAGCGGGTTTTTTATTGCCTAGAAATTCTTCCAAGCGCTTGGTTTGCAATTTATCTTTAGGCGTAACGACGCAATCTCAAAGAGAACTCACGCAGACTTGTTAAGCCACTGTCTTCAGCGCGCTGACACCAAGCATGCAGCTGAGAAAGTAATTGCTCTTTAGTGCTGTTGGAGCGACCCCAGATAGCCTGTAGCTCACGACGCATCTCAATCATTTTGCGTAGCTGAGCATTACTCGCCATGAGCTCTTCAAGCTTTGCTTTCTCTTGCTCAGTTAAACGAGATTCATCCTTAGCTAGCCAAGTACGCGCATCACTTAAATGCGTTGCCAAGACTTGCATGTGCTGCACTTCATTGCCAAAGAAGTTACGCAATGTCTTGCTATAACGAGCCATGATTTCATAACGGTTTGCAATGATAGCCTCTAGGGTGCTTTGATCAGCAGGACGCAAATCGCTTAGTACCGGCTTAGGCGGCGTCTTCTTCACAGTAGCCAAGCCAACTGCGCTCATGATCTGAATATACATCCAACCAATATCGAACTCATACCACTTGTTCGACAGCTTCGCACTCGTTGCAAAGGTGTGATGATTATTGTGCAGCTCTTCGCCACCAATCAAAATACCCCAAGGCACAATGTTTCGGGAAGCATCTTCGCAATCAAAATTACGATAGCCCCAGAAGTGACCAACACCATTAATGATGCCGGCTGCGGTAATTGGAATCCAGAGCATTTGCACTGCCCAAACTGTTAGGCCAACCGCGCCAAACAAAAACACATCGATGATGAGCATGATGGCAACGCCCTGCCAAGAAAACTTAGAGTAGATGTTGTGCTCGATCCAGTCATCTGGAGTACCGTGACCAAATTTATTCAAGGTCTCTTGATTGGCCGCTTCTTTTTTATAGAGCTCAGCGCCACGAGAGAGCACTGTATTGATACCCAAAACCTGTGGGCTATGAGGATCATCAACTGTTTCACATTTAGCGTGATGTTTGCGATGGATGGCCGCCCACTCTTTGGTAACCATGCCGGTTGTTAGCCAAAGCCACAAACGGAAGAAGTGAGAAACAATGGGATGCAGATCCAAAGCCCGGTGGGCTTGGCAGCGGTGCAAGAAAATCGTTACCGCAGCAATCGTGATGTGCGTAACGATTAAGGTGAAAACAACTATCTTCCACCAAGACCAATCCAAATATCCATTAGCAAGCCAATGGAGGAACAAATCAAAACCTGAAGCTGTATTCAAAAGGGAATCCCTAAAGAGGTCTAAAACTTTATTTTAGTTCTTTAGGGGCCTTCTTGTTTTTGACCTTAGTCTCTTTTTGAGGGTCTTTTTCTGACTCGGCAACTGGGGCAGCAGCTTTTTTCTGGAATACAGCCCCAAAAAAGCCATCGGTTCCATGAATATGGGGCCATAACTGCCACCAAGGATTATCCGAGCTACAACCTACTGGTAATTTATCCTTAGGAAACAATGGCTTAAGAGCTTCAGCTGCCGGAACAGCCTCAAATTGAGGATGTTTTGCCAGAAAATCTTCGGCAATAGCTTGATTCTCCTGGGGTAACAGGCTGCAGGTGGCATAAACCAAGCGTCCGCCTGGTTTTAGCAAGCGCGCAGCAGAGGCCAAGATATTCATCTGCTTCTGATTGAGCTCCAAGACTCCAGCGGGGGTCTGGCGCCATTTCAGGTCGGGATTGCGGCGCAAGGTACCCATGCCACTACAAGGGGCATCCACTAGGACACGATCAATCTTGCCGGCCAAGCGTTTGATCTTGGCGTCATTCTCACTATCAATCCACACTGGATGCACATTAGAAAGGCCACTACGGGCCTGCCTTGGCTTCAAATTCGCTAAACGACGCTCTGATGTATCTAAAGCATACAAACGCCCTGTAGAGCGCATGATCGCCCCAATCGCCAAAGTCTTGCCGCCAGCTCCAGCGCAAAAGTCAACAACCATCTCACCACGTTTAGGTGCAAGTAAGTAAGCCAAAAGCTGACTACCCTCATCTTGAACTTCAAACATACCGGCTTTAAAACCAGCAGTATTTTGCAGAGCAGGTTTGCCCATAATGCGCACGCCATCAGGCGCGTAAGGAGTTGGAATTGCTTGATAGCGACCGCCCAATGCATTCATCTGCACAAGCAGTTCTTCGCGATTGGTTTTCATGGTGTTCGCACGTAAATCTAACAGTGCTGGATGCATTAATGACTTAGCCAACTCTTCACGAGTCTCTTCACCGGGATATTTTCCAAATGCATCCCATAACCACTCTGGCAAATTGTTGCGCACGAGAGGATTTAATGCCGAAGGATCAACCGTTGCAAAACGTTGCAGCCACTCATATTCACCAGGCTTTAGAACGTGTGCCAAGTCGGCGATAGCGCTCTCTGCACGATTAGCAGAACCCAATCCACCCTCCGACAGAGCAGATAGCAAACCCAATAGGGCTAAGCGTCTAGGCTGAGAGCCTTCGCCGCTCGAAGCAAATTGAGAGAACTCATTTTTACGACGCAAAATGGCGAACGCACTCTCAGCAATCAAAGCACGATCGCGATTTCCTAGTTGTTTTTCTTCTCTGAAATAACGACTGACTACTCGGTCAGCTGGCTGTTCAAAACTCAGCAATTCGGGAAGTAAGCGCTCAAGATGAATTGCATGCTGCGGCAATGCTTTTGCATTGGAAAAATTCTTTTGGCCTTCTGGCGCAATTAAATTACCACTGGCATTGCGACGCTCAGGACGACGCAGCGGATCTTTCGATTTCGTTGCATAACTTTTATGGGGGGCTAGTCTGCTGCCAGATCTGCGGGGTGGACGTTCTGCACTCATAATTTAAAAAATTGCGACTCCGGGGGTTGTAACTTCACTTGATTACCTTCTATGCGCAATCGTCCATCGAGGAACCATTTTACGGCCCGCGGGTAAATTTGATGCTCAGCAGCTAAAACACGAGCGGCCAAGGTGTCTGCATCGTCACTTTCCAGCACTGGAACTGAGGCCTGACAAATTATCGGACCCTCATCCACACCCTCATTCACGAAGTGCACGGTGGCACCATGCTCCTTCACGCCAGCCTCTAGAGCCCGCTCGTGGGTATGTAAACCGGGGAAGGCGGGCAACAAGGCTGGATGGATATTGATCAAGCGACCCTCAAAATGGCGAATAAAGCCTGGAGTCAAAATTCTCATAAAGCCTGCAAGAACCACCAAATCAGCCCCTAAGGCATCAATCTGCGCAATTAAGGCAGCATCAAAGGATTCACGGGTCGCGTGCTCTTTATGCTCAATGGTAAAGGCCGGAATACCCTGCGAGCGAGCAAAATCAAGGCCCTTAGCCGCCGAGTGATTCGCTATAACCCCAGCAAAAGTGACTGGCCATTGCTCTTTTTGAGCTATTTTGACGATGGCCTCGAAATTAGATCCGCGGCCGGAGATTAAGGTGACGATAGAAGGCATGCCCACAATATAATTGATGGCTACCCTGAAAGCGATTTTGTGAACGTATTCCGTGGCCCCACCCAGTTTTCTGCAGGACCTGCTTGTGCCCTAACCATCGGTAATTTCGATGGCGTGCACAGGGGTCATCGCGCCCTGCTCAAGGAGTTGGTTGATGGCGCCAAGGATCAAGGTCTGGTTAGTTGCGTAATGACCTTTGAGCCACATCCAAAAGAATTCTTTTCACCCGAACAAGCCCCTCCCCGCATTCTGAATTTGCGAGACAAATTAGCCGCACTTGCCGAACTTGGTATAGATCGTGTTGTTGTAGAGCACTTCAACTCTGCTTTTGCCAAACTGTCGCCCGAAGAATTTGTTTCAGAAATTATTGTCAAACGACTGAACGCTAAATGGATTTTGATTGGTGATGATTTTTGCTATGGCGCAAAACGTGCAGGGAACTTTGCCAGCTTGAAAGCTGCTGGTGAAAAATATGGCTTTAAAGTCTCTAGCATCCAAACCATTCAAGAAAATGGTGAGCGTATTTCTAGTTCTGCACTACGCACTGCGCTAGCTTGTGGTGATATGCAGTTAGCGGAAAAATTGTTAGGTCGTCCTTATGGAATTTCTGGCCACGTGATTCATGGTCAACAGCTTGGACGTCAGCTTGGATTCCCCACTTTGAATTTAGCAGTTGCCAATCATCTCCACCATCGCAAGCCAGCAACCACTGGGATATTTACTGCACAGGTTTTAGGTCTAACCGATAACCCCCTTCCAGCAGTGGCTAGCCTGGGCGTCAGACCAACAGTAGAAGATGAAGGCAGAGTGTTGCTGGAAACTCACATCTTTGATTACAACGCGGATGTTTACGGAAAAATTATCACCGTAGAGCTATTAGAAAAAATCCGTGATGAGGCGAAGTACCCAGACCTCGAAACCCTTACACAAGCGATTGCAGCAGATGCAGCGCATGCCAGAAATTATTTCCAGAAAAAAGCTTATGTCTGAAAAAGAAAACTCTTATCCCGTTAATCTTCTAGATACCTCCTTCCCAATGCGAGGAGATTTAGCTAAGCGCGAACCACAATGGGTCGCTGGCTGGCAAAAGAATAAGCTCTACGAAAAGATTCGTGCGGCCCATGTCAATCAACCAAAGTTCATCTTACATGATGGCCCTCCTTATGCAAATGGCGATATTCATATCGGACACGCAGTAAACAAGATTTTGAAAGACATGATTGTCAAATCACGCTGGCTCATGGGTTTTGACTCTGTTTATGTACCCGGCTGGGATTGTCATGGCATGCCGATTGAAATTCAGATTGAAAAAGAGTTTGGTAAAAATTTACCAACTGCTGAAGTGCAAGCTAAAGCGCGTGCCTATGCTCATGTTCAAGTTGAAAAACAGAAGAAAGATTTTGAACGCTTAGGTGTATTAGGTGATTGGAATAACCCCTACCTCACTATGAACTTCCGCAATGAGGCTGATGAAATTCGCGCCCTTGGGAAAATCTGGGAAAAAGGATATGTCTTCCGTGGCTTGAAACCAGTGAACTGGTGCTTTGATTGTGGCTCCGCACTAGCTGAAGCCGAAGTAGAGTACCAAGATAAAACCGATCCCACGGTGGATGTAGGTTTTGCCTTTGATGATGCGCAGCGCCCACAGCTGGCAAAAGTATTTGGACTTGCTGAGCTACCAAACAAACCAGGCCAAATTGTCATTTGGACAACAACCCCTTGGACCATTCCTGCTAACCAGGCAATGAATGTCCATCCAGAGCTCACTTACGCATTAGTTGATGTTGGTGACAAGTTACTGATTCTGGCAAAAGACCGCGTTGAAATCTGTTTGCAAGACTATGCCCTAGAAGGCAAAGTCATTGCCACCTGTACTGGCAGCCAGCTTGCAAATATCTCCTTCTGGCATCCATTAGCCCCATTGCACGAAGGCTATAAGCGTCTCTCCCCAATTTATCCTGCTGAGTACGTTACTTTGGATACTGGTACTGGCATCGTTCACTCCGCTCCTGCATATGGCGAGGAAGACTTTAAATCTTGCAAAGCCAATAAGCTTGCTGATAAGGACATTCTGAATCCAGTCATGGGCAATGGAGTGTACGCATCATGGTTGCCGCTATTCGCCAATGAATACATCTGGAAAGCAAACCCGAAGATTGTTGAAGCAATGCGCGAAGCAGGCAGCCTTCTGCGTGATAAAACGTATACCCACTCTTATATGCATTGCTGGCGTCATAAATCCCCAATTATTTATCGCGCAACCTCACAATGGTTTGCAAGCATGGATAAGAAGCCGTCTGATGGCAAAGCCAGTTTGCGCGAGACTGCATTAGCAGGGATCGATAGCACTGAGTTCTTCCCAGCATGGGGCAAACAACGCTTAAGCAGCATGATTGCCAATCGCCCTGATTGGACTTTGTCACGTCAGCGCCAATGGGGCGTGCCAATGGTGTTCTTTGTACACAAGGAAAGTGGTGAGCCACATCCACGCACTGTTGAACTGCTCGAAGAAATCGCTAAGCGCGTGGAAAAAGAAGGTATTGAAGCCTGGCAAAAATTGGAAGTTGCCGAGCTTCTGGGCGAAGAAGCTGCACAGTATGAAAAGAACCGTGACACCCTAGATGTCTGGTTTGATTCTGGAACAACCCATTGGCATGTCATTCGTGGATCGCACCGTGATGAGTTATTAACCGCTGACGCAGAAACACCCAACGGTCGCTTGGCTGATTTATATCTCGAGGGTTCAGACCAACATCGCGGCTGGTTCCACTCCTCCTTGTTAACGGGCGCCATGCTCGATGGCAAACCACCATATAAAGCACTCCTTACGCATGGCTTTACCGTCGATGGTCAAGGCCGTAAGATGAGTAAATCGGTGGGTAATGTCATTGCGCCCCAACAAGTTGCCGACAAGCTTGGTGCTGAGATTATTCGCCTCTGGGTTGCCTCTACAGACTACTCTGGCGAAATGACGATCTCAGACGAGATTCTCAAACGCGTTACCGAGAGCTATCGTCGTATTCGCAATACTTTGCGCTTCTTATTGGCTAACCTATCAGATTTTGATCCTAGCAAGCACACGATGCCTTCTGGGCAGTGGCTTGAGATTGATCGCTACGCAGTTGCTCTTGCCAATCAATTGCAGAGCGATACTGAAGCGCATTACAAAGCATATGAATTCCAACCAGCAGTAGCTCGCATACTATCCTTCTGCTCCGAGGATTTGGGCGGCTTCTATTTGGATATTCTGAAGGACCGCCTCTACACGAACGCACCCGACTCTCCTGACCGCCGCGCTGCTCAGAACGCCCTATTCCATATCACCCGCAATCTCTTAAAATGGCTATCACCATTCCTCTCCTTCACCGCAGAGGAAGCCTGGAAAGACTTCCCCCATGGTTCAGGCAGCAAGCCTGCAGAATCAATCTTTATGGAAGAGTTTGGCAAGTTCCCTGAGATTGCTCATGCTGAGGAATTGCTTGCCAAGTGGAATCGTATACGTGAAATTCGCTCCGAAGTGACTAAGGCAATTGAGCTTGAGCGCGAAGCAGGTAATGTAGGCTCATCATTGCAAGCTGAACTCACGATCAAAGTCAGTGATGTTGATTTCGCTATCCTGCACTCATTAGAGGATGATTTACGCTTTGTAACCATCACCTCTGGCGCCAATATAGAACTAAATAATGAGGGGTTAGAAGTTTTGGTACGTGGTAGCCAATATAAAAAATGTGGACGCTGCTGGCATCACACCAAAGAAGTAGGAAGCAATGCCGATCACCCAGAATTATGTGGTCGCTGCATTAGCAACTTGTTTGGTGATGGCAATCATCGCCTCTTCGCTTGAGTAGTAACTATATGAAAAGTCTTGCACTACCTCGTTATCTAGCAATTGCTGTCATCATGCTATTGCTAGATCAACTTAGCAAGTGGTCGGCGCTCATTAATTTGCAAATGGGCACTCCTGAACCGGTTCTTCCTTTTCTAAACTGGTTGCTTCTCTTTAATCCTGGCGCAGCATTTTCATTTCTGGCGCAAGGCTCTGGTTGGCAGCGCTGGTTCTTCACCATTCTTGGGCTAGCGGCATCCGTTTACATTATTTGGATGCTATATAAAAACCAAAGCGATAAGCTACTCTGCATAGCCTTAAGCTTCATTCTGGGTGGCGCACTTGGTAATGTCTTAGATCGCGTGATGTATGGTGCTGTAGTCGACTTTATTGACTTACATTATGGCAATTGGCATTGGCCCGCATTTAATGTGGCCGATAGCGCCATCTGTATCGGTGCAACCCTCATTATTTGGGGTGAATTACGCAAGTCATTTGGCAAATCTGCCCAATCCCATTAAGCTGGCGCCATGCAATCACTTATTAATAAGAAGATCGTTCTCGGAATCTCTGGTGGGATAGCGGCCTATAAAGCCCCTGAGCTTGCACGTCAACTCATGCAAGAAGGCGCATCCGTACAAGTAGTGATGACCGAGGCTGCACAGCAATTTGTGACCCCTGTAACTATGCAAGCCCTCACAGGTAATCCGGTTTACTTGAGTCAATGGGATAGCACCATTCCAAACAATATGGCGCACATTGAGTTATCACGTTCTGCAGATGCCATTCTGATTGCCCCTGCAAGCGCTGATCTCATGGCCAAGCTTTCTCTGGGCTTAGCTGATGACTTATTGACCTCCTTATGCCTTGCAAGAGATTGCTCTCTATTGCTCACGCCGGCCATGAACAAGCAGATGTGGGAGCATGCGGCCACCCAAAGAAGCGTCAAACGACTTGCAGACGATGGCGTTATCCTTCTTGGGCCTGCCAGCGGCTTCCAAGCTTGTGGCGAAGTGGGCATGGGCAGAATGCTTGAGCCTACAGAAATCACTGAGCAAGTCATTGCCTTCTTTCAGAAAAAAGTATTGGCCGGTAAAAAAGTATTAATTACTGCAGGCCCCACATTTGAAGCAATTGATCCAGTGCGCGGCATTACCAATCACAGCTCGGGCAAGATGGGTTTTGCTATTGCAAGAGCTGCTGTTGAGGCTGGTGCCCAAGTCCATTTAATTGCTGGACCGTGTGACATCAATACTCCGCTTGAAGCTACTGGAAAAATTACTCGTACCAATGTCGTTAGCGCCAAAGAAATGCATGCAGCCACTCTGAACGCAGCTGACTGCGATATTTTCTTTGCAGTCGCCGCCGTCGCTGACTGGGGTATTGCCAAGCCTGCCAAAGAAAAGATGAAACGCCAAGGTAACCAAGCACCTCATTTAGAGTTTTCAGCTAACCCAGACATTCTGCTTGATGTTGCTAAGACAGTGAAAACTAAAGGTGGTAAGCCATACCCCTATTGCGTAGGCTTTGCAGCAGAGTCAACGGATCTAGAAAAGCATGCCGATGAGAAGCGCCAGCGCAAAGGTATCCCAATGATTGTTGGCAACATTGGTCCCGATACATTCGGCAGCGACCTCAATCAATTGCTCGTGATTGACACCAGCGGCAGCAAAAAAATTGCTAAAGCAGAAAAGCTTCAGCTTGCACGTCAACTCATTGCGCTAGTTGCTAAGAAAATTTAAATCCCCGTTTTAGGAACATCATGCAATCTCTCCAAGTCAAAATTCTCGATGAACGTATGCGCGATCAGTTGCCAAGCTATGGCACCCCTGGCAGCGCTGGATTAGATCTGCGCGCCTGTATTGATGAAGCAATCGAGATTGCCCCCGGTCAAACGGTGCTCGTGCCTACCGGATTAGCAATCTATGTTGAAGATCCACGCTATGCGGCCTTTATTCTGCCGCGCTCTGGCTTAGGCCATAAGCACGGCATTGTGCTCGGTAACTTAGTGGGTTTAATTGACTCAGATTATCAAGGCCAGCTAATGGTGAGCACTTGGAATCGCGGCTCCACCACATTCAAGCTCGAGCCGATGGAGCGTTTGGCTCAGTTGGTTGTCATGCCAGTACAACAAGTAGAGCTCAAGGTAGTTGAAGAGTTCACCGAGAGCAGTCGTGGCGCCGGTGGCTTTGGTAGCACAGGACGCGCCTAATTAAAATACTCTAACGAGTAGTAGCGGGCGCTCTTTTGCGACTAAGCACTAAGGGCAGAAAACCCAGAAGCAAACCTCCAACTCCCATCATGATAGTAAATGCATCAAAAGTGGGGATGCTGTAAATTCCAACGAATACCATGAATGCGCCTGAGAACCCAGGCCATAAAACATATGCCATCGCTGACCCGAAGCCAGCGTTGAGTTTTTTCCTGTAATGCCAAGCACAAGCAAAACCAGTCAAACTCATATAAAAACAAATCTGAAATCCAATTGCCAAAATAGAGCTGGTTAAGATTGCTTTCACTGAAGGCATAAAGGATGAGGAAAAAAGCAACACCACCCCTAAAAACCAAATAACAAAAGTAGCTACCCAAGGGGTCTTATATTGGTCATGCACTTTTGCGTAGACGGGATGCAACATACCATCTCGCGCCATTGCAAACATGCTGCGACTGAACTGCAAAATTTGAGTCTCTATCGTTCCGACCGTGCTAAATATGGTGCAAAAGACTGCAAGATAACTCCAGGGTGCCGGGAATAATTTATTGGCAATTGCAAAAAGAACATTGGTACCAGAGTTGGCAATTTCACGATCAGTTAAGACCATTAAAACCACAACCATCATCAGCACAAAGAAAAGCATCATATTCAGTACCGACCAAAATGCCCCCTTACCTGCAGCCCCATCTGTGTTTTTTTGTCCACCCTTACTCTCCTCGCTTAAGTTCATAGTGACATCCCAGCCCCAGAAGAAAAAGATGGCCGTAAGCGCACCCGTAGCAAATAGTTGCGGAGAAAATGAGAGCGGAGAAATCCATACAAAAGAAGGTGGGTGTGCCGGATTTGACCAGTAACTCATCAGTCCACCAGCAATCAGGATGAATAAAATAACTGACTCAAAAAGAGTGAGCGCGATTTGCATAAAACTGGAATGCTTTATGCCCCGCCCAACAATTAATGAAACCACCGTCAACCAGACGGCAGCTATTGCGGAAATGAGTTGGGTGTTTTCAGCTTGATCGGGAGCGATGAGCAGCAAGGTCGAACTGGCCGCAGGAATGGTTGCTGAAACCATGAAAAAAATAGAGGCAATCAATAAACCCCAGCCAGCAAAGAATCCCCAAGCAGGTCCAAAAACATGGCCCACCCAAGCATAGGCAGCACCAGCATTAGGCTGAATCTTGCTCAAATGAATGAAAGCTAGGGTGATCCCAAACATGATGAGACCGCAATACAAAATGCTCCCTACAGATAAAACACCGACCGAGGCAACAATAGCGGCGCTAGTTACGGCAACACTAAAGGCAGGTGCAGTCCCCGCAATACCCATAATGATTGACTCAAATACGCCTAGTGAATTTTTTGCCAAACCATCGGATGAGCTCATATATAGAAATATTGCTTAAATTGCCTAAAGAAGAGATTCTATTCTTAAATAACCTGAGCGACGAACTTCAGCACATTGCTTGCAAACGAGCAGTAAAAAAGCCACCCGAAGGTGGCTCTTCTTAGATTACAAATTACTTACTTGCGAATATGGGCCTTACGAGCCGCATCTTGTGACATGCCTGCACCAGCGCCTTCACGAGATTCTTTTTCAGCAGTAATTTCTTTACGGCGCTCTTTGCAAGAACCAGCAATCTCCTGCAAAGCCTTACGAGCACGTGCTGCAGAAGCTTTAATACCTTTGCCTTGAAACTTTTCATTCTCAGCTTTGTAGTTTTCAAAAGCTTCTAGTAATTTATCGTGATGAGACATATCTTCCTTTTTTGGGTGGTTTTTATTTAAAAAATTAGCGAATTAAATTTCTTCAGCAGGCGCTACATCAGCTTTAGAACGTTTTCCTGGCAATACTGGAGCATCAAAGTTCAATAGGACTTTGCCATCAGCATCAATATCAACATCCACATGACCGCCTTGAGCTAACTTACCAAACAGTAGCTCATCAGCAAGTGCTTTACGCACAGTGTCTTGAATGATGCGCTGCATCGGGCGAGCGCCCATTAAAGGATCGAAGCCATGCTTGGCCAAATGAGCTCGCAAGGCAGGGCTAAAGGTTGCATCCACTTTCTTCTCATGGAGTTGCTCCTCTAACTGCATCAAGAACTTATCAACCACGCGCATGATGATCGACTCATCAAGAGCTTTGAAGGAAACAATGGCATCCAAGCGATTGCGGAACTCTGGCGTAAAGAACTTCTTGATATCAGCCATCTCATCACCAGACTCACGCGCATTGGTAAAGCCAATGGTTGATTTCTGCATTGCCTCAGCGCCGGCATTAGTAGTCATGATGATGATCACGTTACGGAAATCAGTCTTACGGCCATTGTTATCCGTCAAAGTGCCATGATCCATCACCTGCAAGAGAATATTGAAAATATCTGGGTGAGCTTTTTCAATTTCATCAAGCAAGAGCACGCAATGTGGTTTCTTATTTACGGCCTCAGTGAGTAAACCGCCCTGATCAAATCCTACATAACCTGGAGGCGCGCCAATCAAACGACTCACTGCATGACGCTCCATGTACTCGGACATATCAAAACGGAGCAACTCAATACCCAAAATATAGGCAAGCTGTTTAGCAACCTCAGTCTTACCAACACCAGTTGGTCCGGAGAACAAGAATGAACCAATAGGACGATCGATCTTGCCTAGACCAGCACGAGTCATTTTGATAGCACTAGCCAAGGCCTCGATTGCAGGATCTTGACCAAAGACCACACTCTTAATGTCACGATCCAGAGTTTGCAACTTACTACGGTCATCGACTGTGACTGATTGTGGCGGTATGCGCGCAATCTTTGCCACAATTTCCTCAATCTCTGGGCGACCAATAGTTTTCTTCTGCTTGGACTTGGGCAAAATACGTTGAGCGGCACCGGCTTCATCGATGACGTCAATCGCCTTATCTGGCAAATGACGATCATTGATATAGCGAGCAGAAAGTTCTGCAGCAGCGACTAGAGCGCCAGCCGCATACTTCACGCTGTGATGCTCTTCAAAGCGAGACTTTAAGCCGCGTAAGATTTGTACTGTTTGATCTACGGTTGGCTCTACAACATCTACCTTCTGGAAACGACGTGATAAAGCTGCATCCTTTTCAAAGATGCCACGGTATTCCGTAAAGGTGGTTGCACCAATACATTTCAGCTGGCCATTAGACAAAGCAGGCTTCAATAAATTGCTTGCATCCAATGTGCCACCAGAAGCCGCGCCTGCTCCAATCAGCGTATGAATCTCATCAATAAATAAAACACCATGAGTGTGATCTTTGAGTGACTTGAGAACACTCTTCAAGCGTTGCTCAAAATCACCACGGTATTTAGTGCCCGCTAAAAGAGCACCCATGTCTAAAGAGTAAACAGTCGCGTTAGCCAAAATATCCGGCACGTCGCCCTTCACAATTCTCCAGGCTAAGCCCTCAGCAATTGCTGTCTTACCTACGCCAGCCTCGCCCACCAATAGCGGATTATTTTTGCGACGACGGCAGAGCACTTGAATCACGCGCTCTACCTCGCTCTCGCGCCCAATTAATGGGTCAATCTTGCCTTGACGGGCCATCACATTGAGGTTCTGGGTGTATTGCTCAAGAGGGCTTTCTTTACCAGAAGATGCAGATTCCTCAGTCTCCTGCGAAGGCTCAACGGGCTTTACATGCTCTGACTGATCTTTACGCACACCATGACTGATGAAGTTCACGACATCTAAACGGGTAACGCCCTGCTGTTGCAAGAAATAAACCGCATGCGAATCCTTTTCACCGAAGATAGCAACTAGCACATTTGCGCCGGTCACCTCTTTCTTGCCATTTGATGTTGACTGCACGTGCATGATGGCGCGTTGAATCACACGCTGAAATCCCAGCGTGGGCTGCGTATCAACCTCATCATTCCCTGGTACTACAGGTGTGTTGTCGTTAATAAAGTTTTTGAGTTGAGCGCGTAGCTCCGCGATATTGACTGCGCATGCCTTTAAGACCTCTACCGCAGTAGCGTTATCTAACAAGGCCGCAAGCAAATGCTCGACCGTAATGAACTCATGTCGCGATGCCCTTGCGTCAACAAACGCCATGTGCAAACTCACTTCTAATTCTTGGGCAATCATGCTTCCTCCATAGTGCACTGTAGTGGGTGACCCGCTTCACGGGAGAGTTCGATAACTTGATGCACTTTCGTAGCGGCAACATCGCGGGTAAATACTCCGCAAACACCCTTGCCAACTAAATGTACTTGCAACATGATGCGTGTAGCTGTTTCATGATCCTTATTAAAATACTCCTGAATCACCATCACCACAAATTCCATTGGCGTGTAATCGTCATTCATTAATAAAACTTTATACATCGAAGGCGCCTTAACTTGCTCAATTTGCTTTTCGAGCAGAAGGGTATCTTCAACGTACGGATTGCTGGGGTTGCCAGTGGTGGGATTTTTGGGAGCGCGACTCATGAGAAACATTCTAAACACAGATATCCAAACTTTAATTTACAGGGGTCATGTTGCGAAAAACACGCAAAAACCCCTCTTAAACCCATATTGGGGCATTTTTCGATAAAAAAAGGGGTAATTACTAGGGGGTAGGGGCATATAACTCCTTGACACCCCTCCAAAAAGGGCAAACAATCGGGGGGTAGGCTTCAAGAGAGGTTCTATTTAGGCGTGTTGTGGATTGAGACTGATTAAAAAGTATTTACCCTCATCACGGTTGTTTTAAGTTTATGTAATGGAGTTCGCATGGCGACCGGAATTGTTAAGTGGTTCAATGATGCAAAAGGTTTTGGCTTTATCAAACCTGATGATGGTGAAGAAGAGTTGTTCGCGCATTTCAGCGCAATTACTATGCCTGGGTTCAAAACCCTCAAGGAAAACCAAAAGGTAACGTTTGACATTACCCAAGGCCCTAAAGGCAAGCAAGCTACCAATATCCAAGCGGCTTAATAGTCCTTAGATCATTATTAAAAACCCAGGATTCGTTCCTGGGTTTTTTTTCGTCTGCAATTTGTCTCACTTAAAATACAAAGCATGTCTATATCAATCTCCAGTACCTCACAATCATTGCGCCAAGTATTTTCTACTGCGCTCTTTCTTTACTCCACCCTAACGCTCGCCCAGGTTAACGTCGGTCTACCCACCATTGAATTAAAGACGGGCATCTACCGTATTCAGGCTGAGCTTGCCGATACACCAAAGGCTAGAGAGGTTGGTCTCATGAACCGCACCAGCATGCCAAGCAATTCTGGAATGTTATTTATATTCGAACAAAAAGCTGGTCACTGCTTTTGGATGAATAACACTAAGATTCCACTCTCGATTGCGTTCATTGCGGATGATGGCAAGATTGTGAACATTGAAGAGATGCAGGCTGAAACCACCAATAACCACTGCCCTAAAGCAGCCGTGCGTTATGCGTTGGAGATGAATAAGCAGTGGTTCTCTGAGCGTGTGATCGTCCCAGGGACAGTTGTTACGGGTTTGCCGAGAAATTAATTCAACAACACTCAAATCCATTGATGTTGGGCCAAAAAAAACGCAGACCGAGGTCTGCGTTTTGCTTGTGGGCACCTTTGATTTATTCAAAATGGCAAACGTAGTGCACTGGTTGCTCAGCACGAATAATGAAATAACCACCCTTTTCCACTTCCCAGCTTTGACCGGCCTTGAACTCTTGCTCAGGGGCACCATTGATGCTGACGAAAGCATTGCCATCAACCACTTCCATAATCTCGCTAGTGCTTAAGTCAAAACGCAAGGTGCTTGGCAGTACCACACCGACTGACTTACGCACGCCATTAGGCAAGGTCACAGTATGAGAAACACACTTGCCATCAAAAAATATATTGGCCTTCTTGCCTACGGAAACTTGATCAAATTGCATGCTGATTCTTTCTATTCTGTTAGGTTCTAATAGTTTGCTTGTTTTATTGTTTTTTATTTCTTGGCGCGCTTACGTCTAGCTGTTTCGGCAATACGCATACGTAATGCATTGAGCTTAATGAAGCCGCCAGCATCCGCTTGGTTGTATGCGCCACCATCATCATCAAAGGTTGCAATATTTTGATCAAACAAAGTATTGGCAGAGTCACGTGAAATCACAGAGACGGAACCTTTGTAGAGTTTGAGGCGAACAACGCCGTTAACAGCCTGCTGCGTATGGTCAATCAAGGTTTGGAGTGCGAGACGCTCTGGCGCCCACCACAAACCGTTGTAGATCAAGCTTGCATAACGAGGCATCAAATCATCCTTTAAGTGGGCTACTTCACGGTCCAAGGTGATACTTTCGATACCACGATGAGCCTTTAGAAGAATGGTGCCGCCAGGCGTTTCATAACAGCCACGGCTCTTCATGCCAACAAAGCGGTTTTCCACTAAGTCGAGGCGACCAATGCCATGTTTGCCACCAAGACGATTTAATTCAGCTAACAACTCGTGTGGCTTATAGGCTTTGCCATCAATTGCTACTGGGTCGCCAGCCTTGAATTCGATTTCGATAATTTCTGGGGCATCTGGGGCCTTTTCAGGAGAAACGGTCCAACGCCACATAGACTCTTCTGCCTCTGCGTTTGGATTCTCAAGGTGACGACCTTCATAGCTAATGTGCAAGAGGTTCGCGTCCATTGAGTACGGTGAACCGCCTTGCTTATGCTTCATCTCAACCGGAATGCCATGCTTTTCTGCGTAAGCCATCAACTTCTCACGTGAAAGAAGATCCCATTCACGCCAAGGAGCAATTACCTTGATTCCCGGTTCAAGGGCGTAGTAACCTAATTCAAAGCGAACTTGGTCATTCCCTTTGCCGGTCGCGCCATGCGATACAGAGTCAGCACCAGTTAAGCGAGCAATTTCAATTTGGCGCTTAGCGATTAATGGCCGCGCAATAGAGGTGCCCAATAAATACTCGCCCTCATAAATCGTATTCGCACGGAACATTGGGAACACAAAGTCACGAACAAACTCTTCGCGCAAGTCATCAATAAAAATGTTTTCAGGCTTGATGCCAAATTGCAAAGCCTTAGCACGTGCTGGTTCCAGCTCTTCGCCCTGACCTAAGTCAGCGGTAAAAGTCACGATCTCGCAGCCATAAGTATCTTGCAGCCACTTCAAGATCACGCTGGTATCTAGACCGCCGGAATATGCTAAGACTACTTTTTTAATATCGGACATATTTTTCTTATTTAATCAAAATTAATGAAAACGAATTACTTATTCTTTGCTAACTATTTTATTGCTGAAGTTTTATTACTTAATCTAAACGACCACAGAGTAAATACTCCATTAGGGCTTTTTGGACATGCAAACGGTTTTCGGCCTCTTCCCAAACAATACTTTGAGGCCCATCAATCACTCCTGCTGAAACTTCTTCACCGCGATGTGCTGGCAAGCAGTGCATAAATAGTGCGTCAGGCTTAGCCAAGGACATCAGCTCTTCATCCACCATCCAGTCTTGGAAAGCATTCATACGTAAAGTATTTTCGTCTTCATAACCCATACTGGTCCAGACGTCGGTACTCACTAGGTCAGCACCTTTGCAGGCTTCTTTAGGATCGGCACAAATCGTCAAATGCTTTACAGCTTGCGGCGATAAACGCGTTGCTTCTAACTGATAACCTTCTGGCGCAGAGAAGCGTAACTGAAAATCTAAACATTCAGCTGCTTGTATCCAGGTGTAGGCCATATTATTGGCATCACCTACCCAAGCTACCGTCTTTCCTTGAATCGGGCCACGGGCCTCTACAAACGTGAAGATATCGGCCAATACTTGGCAAGGGTGAAATTCGTTAGTCAGGCCATTAATTACCGGCACTCGTGAATTAGCAGCAAAGCGCTCAATAATGTCTTGGCCAAAGGTGCGAATCATGATGATGTCCGTCATACGTGAAATAACCTGAGCAGCGTCCTCTACAGGCTCGCCACGACCCAACTGAGTATCTCGGGTGTTCAGGTATACCGCATGACCACCAAGCTGATGGATGCCTGCCTCGAAGGAGAGGCGAGTCCGGGTGGAATGCTTCTCAAAAATCATGGCCAAAGTGCGGTCATGCAGTGGATGCCAGGTTTCATAGCTCTTGAATTTGGCCTTAAGCCACGCCGAACGCTTGAGTAAATAGTCGTACTCCTCACGAGTCAGATCAGAAAACTGCAGGTAGTGCTTTACCTTACCGGGCACTTGAGGCTTTGCCAGCGATGTCATAGTTGAGCTTTCTACTAAAGTTTTGGCTTGCATTTTTTTCTTCAAACATTCGGCTGCACGAAAATAGACCCTAAAGCCATCTTACGGCCAACTTGGGCTGTTAAGCTAGAGGACTTAGTAATTCCATTTCTTACAACCATCATTACGCGAACTTGAACCACAAAAAGCTTTTCATTCAAGGCATTACCACTTCTGGCAAACCATTTCGGCCCAGCGATTGGGCGGAGCGTCTGTGCGGGGTGATGGCTACTTTTCGCCCCCCGGGTGACTCCGGAGACCCTCGCTTCACTTATTCGCCCTATGTCAGACCAGTGCTTATTGCAAAAGTGAAATGCGTTGTTATTGATACTCGACTGAGGGACCTAGATCCTCGAGCGCTAGACTTTGTCATGAACTTTGCCAAAGACAATAGCCTACCAATCGAAGAGGCGTGTGAGTTCAACCCAACAACCCCAACCCAGCCTTAAAAACAAAAACCCGCTCTGATGAGGAGCGGGCTTAGGTCGAAACTACTTCGACCAGCCTAAAACTAAAACTGTATTACGCTGCCATCGCCTTGATAGCTGCAGACAAACGTGACTTCTGACGAGCTGCAGTGTTTTTGTGAGCAATCTTTTTGTCAGCAATCTTGTCGATTGTTGCTTGGGTTGCCGCGAAAACTTTCGCAGCAGAAGCTTTGTCACCAGTTTCAATCGCTTTACGAACTGCCTTAATGGAAGTGCGGAGCTTTGAACGCAAACTGGAGTTATGTTCGTTTTGTTTTACTGCTTGGCGTGCACGCTTGCGCGCTTGTGCTGTATTGGCCATCTTTAAACCTTGCCTCTATAAAATGCAAAATGCGATTAGTTAAAAATCTTGCGGACTTGCCAAAATCATAAGCAAGCTCGCCAAAACCCAAGATTTTACCTTAAAGGGGCAAAAAAGCCCAGCCGACCGATAAATAGGTGAAAATCGCCTCATGAATCTGCTTTCTGCCGCTGCCAAGGTCAGCTCCCTAACCATGCTGTCCCGTATTACGGGCCTGCTCCGGGAGACCCTCATTGCCCGTAGTTTTGGGGCCTCCGAGTGGACAGATGCCTTTAATGTTGCTTTTAGGCTACCCAATTTGCTACGTCGGCTATTTGCCGAAGGAGCCTTTTCTCAAGCTTTTGTGCCGATTTTGGGCGAAATTGCCACAAACGAAGATCAAACTAAGGCCAAAATCCTCATAAATGCGGTCGCCACGCTCTTATTTTGGGCTTTGCTGCTCACGGTACTGCTAGGAGTCATTGGTGCCCCAGTACTCATTCTGGTGATTGCTACCGGGTTTAAAGGTGGTCCAGCCTATGACGCCAGCGTCGTTATGACCCAAATCATGTTCCCCTATATTGGACTGATTTCTATGGTCTCTCTCTCAGCAGGGATCTTGAACACTTATCACCGCTTTGCAATTCCGGCATTTACGCCTGTCTTGCTCAATCTTGCCTTAATTGGTAGCGCCATCTTTTTGGCACCCCACTTAGAGCAACCAATTTATGCCTTAAGTATTGGTGTTTTACTTGGCGGAATACTGCAACTTGCCCTTCAAGTTCCAACGCTTGCTCGACTCGGCCTATTGCCTCGTATTGGTTTGTTACCTGGCGCCATTAAATCAGCCGTCACCAACCCGGAAGCTAGGCGCGTCATGAAATTAATGGGCCCAGCAGTTTTTGCAGTCTCTGTTGCGCAAATCTCTCTGATCATTAATACGAATATTGCTTCGCGTCTGCAGGCAGGAAGTGTGTCATGGTTATCTTACGCAGATCGCTTGATGGAATTTCCAACTGCACTACTGGGTGTTGCCTTGGGAACCGTTCTTTTACCAAGTCTCAGTAAGGCCAACGCCAAAAATGATTTAGTACATGCTGGTGAGTTACTCATCTGGGGATTGCAGCTCACCTTCCTGCTAGCTGCACCTTGCGCAATTGCACTCTTTATCTTTGGCGAGCCTTTAGCGGCGGTCTTGTATCACTACGGCAAATTCAGTGCGCTTGATGTCTTGATGACGCAACGTGCATTAGCGGCTTATGGGGTTGGCCTCATTGGTTTGATTCTGGTGAAAATTTTGGCGCCTGGATTTTATTCACGTCAAGATATCCGCACACCCGTGAAGATTGGGCTACTCGTTTTAGTAGCCACTCAGTTAGCCAATCTAGTATTCGTACCTTGGCTTGGTCATGCTGGCCTTGCCCTTTCAGTTGGCACTGGTGCTTGTCTGAATGCCGCCTTGCTCTGGGTTGGACTGCATCGACGCGGAGCCCTGCCGAATTCAGGCTGGCTGAAGTACCTCGGTCAGCTATTGTTAGCCCTCATCCCCTTCGCAGCAGTGCTTTTTTATGCTGCTGGCACACACAATTGGATTGCCCTCCAAGCTGAGCCATGGCTACGTATTGGCTTGGTGGGAACATGGCTAGGTCTTGCCGCCATTGTTTACTTCGCATCCCTGGGCTTGGTTGGAATTCGCTGGCAAAAATTCTTGCGTCATGCAAAATAGCCAGTATGCCAACACAACAACTCGACTATTTCACCTCCCTAGTTGCTGAAGACGAACATCTGCCACTAACGGAAGCAGCAATTGCTGTCGCACAGCACGCCTATCCTGATCTTGATGTTCAAGGGGTACTCGATCAAATTGATGAGATGGGTAACAAACTCAAAACTCGCATCACGCCGGATACCTCACCCGTTCAGCGCTTACAAATTTTGAAGCATTTCTTTTATACCGAGTTGGGTTTTGGCCCAAATCCAAATGATTTTTATGCTCCCGAGAATTCGTACTTGCATTACATTCTCGAAAATCGCAGAGGGATCCCCATCTCATTAGCGATTTTGATGATGGAATTAGGCAATCAAATTGGTTTGAAAATTCGGGGGGTTTCATTTCCAAATCACTTCATGATGCGCATCTCTTTGCAGCAGGGTGAAGTCATCATGGATCCCTTGACTGGTGAATCGTTATCAAAGACTCAGTTACAAGAAATGCTCGATCCCTACTTAGACGCTAAAGGCTATCGGGGTGACTTGAGTCTGCCGCTCAATATATTCCTGCGCGCCTCTAGCTCGAGAGAGATTCTGTCGCGCTTTCTGAGAAACCTCAAAATGATTTACTCAGAACATGAGCGCTGGGAGCGTTTACTAGGCATTCAAGAGCGTTTGGTGATCCTGTTACCAGACTCTATTGAAGAGATTCGGGACCGGGGTTTGATTTTTGCGCAACTTGAGTACTTACGTCCCGCATTGGCGGATATGCATCGCTATCTCAGCGAAGTTCCAGAAGCTGAGGATGCTGGCGACATCCGCGAGCACATTGCCACACTTGAAAGTCAAACCAAGCTGCACTAAGGCCGAGTGGGCATTAGTGTTAGTACTTTGGTTTTTAAACTTCTGTTAGCTTTTCTTACGCTGAAAAATTTTATAGCCTGCTGCAAATAACACTGGCACAGCAGCTGCACCCACGCCAACCAGCACGATCACATTGAGGTTCTGACGGATAACGGGAATATTGCCAAAGAAATAGCCAGCAACTACCAACCCAAAGACCCACAACGCCGCACCAGTGATATTGAATAACTGGAAGCGTGAGAAGTTCATCTCGGATACGCCGGCAATAAAAGGTGCAAAGGTACGAATAATTGGCAAGAAGCGGGCAAGGATGATTGTTTTGCCACCATGCTTTTCATAAAACGCGTGGGTTTTTAATAAAGCGCCTTGATCAATCCAGCGCGATTGACTACTGAACACCCTTTTACCAATCCAACGACCAATGAAGTAGTTCACCGTATTACCCGCGACTGCAGCAATCAATAAACCCATACACAAGGTCCAGATATTGAAATGCTCGGTAGCGCAATAGGCACCTGCAATGAATAAGAGTGAGTCTCCAGGCAAGAAAGGTGCAACCACTAAGCCTGTTTCTGCAAAAACAATAGTAAATAGGAGGCCATAGGCCCAAGGACCGTATTGCTGAATCACCACATCTAGATGTTTATCAATATGCAGCAATAAATCACTGATTTGCAAAAGGGTATCCATCAACTCGCTCTCTAACTTATGGGTTGTTGCGGATATTAACAGGCTCTTATAATCAGGTATGCCAACTGAACCCTACATTCAGCCTATGCATGCTCCTGATGAAGTCTCAACGCTTTGTATTGTTGGGCCCACTGGAGCAGGCAAAACCCATCTCGCCATGTCTTTGGCTGCGTATGCTAAATCCATTGGCCTAACGATTGAACTTATCAGTATGGATTCTGCTTTGGTCTATCGGGGTCTAGATATCGGGAGTGCCAAACCAACTAAGTCAGAGCAAGCTGCGGTTATTCATCATCTGATTGACATCATTGATCCGACTGAAGTGTATTCAGCGGCACGTTTTGCTAATGATGCAAAACGTCTTTGCACCGAGATTCGCGCGCGAGGCAATATTCCAGTGGTGGTTGGCGGAACGATGTTGTATTGGCGGGCGTGGGCGCATGGCCTCTCCTCGCTCCCTCCAGCAAATCCTGAAATTCGTGCTCGCTTGGATGAAGAGGGTAAAGCCATTGGCTGGCCAGCAATGCACGACAAGCTTGCCAAGATTGATCCTGAAACTGCAGCACGCTTAAAGCCAAATGATTCTCAGCGAGTGCAGCGCGCTCTAGAAGTTTATGAAATTACTGGCAAACCGATGTCTATATTACTGGCCGACTCACCCAGTGAAGATGGCAGAGAAGGCTCAGCGATTCCGTCATGGATTAAGTTAGTTTCACTTGAACCAAGCGATCGTAAGCGATTACATCTGAACTTAGAAAGGCGTTTTGATGAAATGCTTGCCGCTGGATTTATGGATGAAGTCAAAACTCTGCGTACCAATACTGGATTGCATGCGGATCTTCCAGCGATACGTTCGGTTGGTTATCGCCAAGCTTGGGAGTTTCTCAATGGTGAAATTGATGCTGAAGAAATGCGCTACAAAGCATTGGCAGCCACGCGCCAACTTGGTAAGCGTCAACTGACTTGGCTGCGTGCAATAGATGGAAGAAGCACATTTGACCCCTTCAACCCGGAAGAACTGAAGGCGGCATTAGATTACTGCAAAAGCAATCTCATCCAAAAATAAAAATAGATCGTTTAGATAACGATGGTTTGTGGCGCATCTTTTGGACGCTCCACCACCTCACCAACTGTCCAAGCCTTAAGACCTTGCGCAGTTAATGATTTGATTGCTGTATCTACTTGATCAGGCGCAACAATCACAACCATACCGATGCCGCAGTTAAATACGCGCACCATTTCTGCATCAGCAACGCCGCCCTTCATTTGCAACCAGCGGAAAAGGTCTGGCATTTGCCAGCTATCGCGATGTAAAACAGCTTGAGTATTTTCTGGAAGTACACGTGGCACGTTATCCACCAAACCACCGCCAGTGATATGCGCCATTCCTTTTACATTAATTTCAGCAATCAATTTGAGAAGTGGCTTCACATAAATCTCAGTTGGCGCCATCACGACATCACCCAATGGACGACCACCTAAATCATCCGTTGGCTTTGCACCAGCACGCTCAATAATCTTACGGACTAATGAGTAGCCATTTGAATGCGCGCCACTAGAGCCAATTGCTAATACCGCATCACCAGGAACAATGGTTGCGCCAGTAATGATTTTGGATTTTTCAACTGCACCCACTGCAAATCCAGCTAAGTCATATTCACCTGGAGGGTACATGCCTGGCATTTCTGCAGTTTCGCCACCGATTAATGCGCAGCCAGATAATTCACAACCCTTGGCAATACCACCAACAACCGTAGCCGCTGTATCGACAGTCAACTTGCCGCACGCAAAGTAGTCCAAGAAGAAAAGGGGCTCTGCACCCTGAACTAGGATGTCATTCACACTCATAGCGACCAAGTCTTGACCAATGGTTTCATGACGATTCCACTCAAAAGCAAGCCTTAGCTTGGTACCAACGCCATCGGTACCAGATACCAAAACTGGCTCTTTAAAGCGCTTAGGCACCTCAAAAAGGGCTCCAAAGCCACCAATTCCAGCCAAAACACCCTCGCGCATGGTTTTCTTGGCAAGCGGCTTAATGCGGTCAACCAGGGCATCGCCAGCATCAATATCGACACCAGCGTCACGGTAGGAAAGGCCTTTTGAGGAAGAATTAGTAGATGAGGTCATGTCAGCGCTGGAATATTAGTAAAAAATGCTACTAGGTCAGTAGAATCATTGAATTCTAGAGGATTACTCGTCATGGCTGAAATTTTTACCCCTTTTCTGGCTGCATTCATCCTTGCCTACATCCTGAGGCCTGCTTTTCTATGGCTGGAAAGAAGACGCTTAGCCGCATCTTTGGCCGCAGCCCTCACCGTAGTACTGGGTCTGACAGTCGTAATTGCGATTGTGAGCCTATTTATTGGCCTCCTCAAAACAGAAATTCCCCTAATAAAAGCCCAGCTACCAACATGGATAGCAAATACGCAAGCATGGCTAGGCCCAAAATTAGCTGATTTTCATATTGATGTTGATTGGGGCAGCCTAAAAAGCACCGCCTCTCAAAAAATTTCGGAACACATTAGCGACAATGCTGACTCTCTGATGAGTACTACGATAGATACCGTACTCATGTCGGGTAGCTCAGTAATTACTGGCTTTGTAAATTCCGTATTAATTCTATTTGTGATGTTTTATTTATTGATCGATTGGAATCAATTTTTTCAGTACGTCAAAAATTTAGTGCCTAAGCGCGCCCAAGAAACCGTACATCATCTTGCAATGCATACCGATGGACTGCTCTCGCAGTATCTCAATGGCATGGTGATTGTTGTCTCCATCATGTCCGCTTTTTATAGTATTAGCTTAAGTTTAATCGGCATTAGAGGTGCCGTTGCCTTGGGTGTATTTACAGCATTAATGATTGTGATTCCCTATATTGGTATCGCACTAGGATTCACGCTTGCTATAGTTTCGGCCCTTCTTCAATTTGGTCCGGGCTCAGAAATCATCGGTGTTCTAGTCATCTATGGAATTGGGCAATTCTTAGAAGGCTTCTTCTTAACGCCACGCCTAGTGGGCGAGCGCATTGGCCTGCATCCCGTTGCCGTTCTGTTTGCCTTGCTTTTTTTTGGCAAGCTATTTGGCTTCTTTGGTGTATTACTCGCCCTACCAATTAGTGCGGTCAGCTTAGTCTTAGTCCAGTACTTATGGTCTATTTATACGCAAAGCTCTTGGTATCAAAAATAAGTTTGGTAGCAATGAATACACCCTCGCTTCCAAAACAATTTGCGCTAGACATTAGTCACTCACCCATAGCTAGTTTAGAAAACTATCTTCCCGGGAAAGATCTTGCCTTAATTTCTGCTCTGCAAAATATTGAAAAATCTTGGGGCAAGGTCAGCCCTCAAAGCTCTGATAACCCACTCAATCAACGTTGGATTTATTGGTGGGGGCCAGAGGGTTCAGGTCGCACCCACCTACTCAACGCCATTGAAAATGCAGCCAAGCGTGCTGGTTTGTTATACATTACCCTCTCTCCCCTCGAGCCTACTGCTTGGGTTCGCTTAGAAGAAAAGATGAATGTAATGACTGAAAGTGATACCCCCTCAGTCATTACCGTTGATGATGTTGACCAGCTAGATGATCGTCTTGTTGGCTCCCTATTTCGGATCCTGAATGGCGTACAAGCAAGCAAAGCGATTCATATTTTTATGGCCGGAAACGCGGCTCCAGCCAATCTCAAGCTTCGAGAAGACCTGCGAACCCGTCTGGGCTGGGGCTTGATCTTTCAAACGCAGCTTTTGGATGATGATGAGAAAATACAAGCTCTAGAGGAAGCAGCCAAAGAGCGAGGGCTTGTTTTATCCCCCGATGTGTTGCCTTGGCTGTTAAGTCGTTTTTATCGAGATATGCCCAGCCTGATGGCATTGATGGATGCTTTAGACGCTTACTCCCTTGAAACAAAACGTGCTGTAACCTTACCCCTTGTTCGCGAGCTCTTGCAGCCCAAATAATTTATTAAATATCAATTCGTGACTCAGCTAGCCCTTTTCGATTTAGACCACACCCTTTTGCCTTGCGACAGCGATTACGAATGGGGCCAATTTTTGGCTCGCATTGGTGCTGTAGACAGCGAATACTATGCACGACAAAACGAACGCTTTTATCAAGACTACAAAGAAGGCAAGCTAGATATTCATGAGTTTTTGCGTTTTGCCCTTAAGCCACTCTCAGAACATTCTCGCGCGCAACTCAAAGAGTGGCACGACGCGTTTATGAAAGAAGTTATTAACGGTCAACTCCGACAACAAGCAATCGATCTAGTAAAACGCCACCAGGATGCTGGCGACCTTTGCTGCGTGATTACTGCCACTAACAGCTTTGTGACACGCCCTATCGTCGAAAGCTTTGGCATCGAGCATCTGATTGCTACGGAGCCTGCTACTGCAGATAATCATCCATTGGCTAACTACACTGGTGAAGTCAAAGGCATTCCCAATTTCCGCGAAGGCAAAATTCAAAATCTACACGACTGGTTAGCATCGCAAAAACTGTCTTTAGATACTTTGCCTTATAGTTATTTTTATTCCGACTCGATGAACGATCTTCCTTTACTCGAAAAAGTCAGTCATCCAGTTGCCACCAATCCAGATGATCGTCTTCGCAACGAAGCTAAGCAGCGCAACTGGCCCATTCTTGAATTGTTTGCATGATCACTAAATTTATTAAACGTATTTTGCGGCGTGACCCGATGGTCAAGCATACACAGGCCAACAATACCGGCGCCCCAAAGCGTATCCCTAAAAAAGCACATCGAATTGATCCGCATTTGCTTTCTAAGAACGCAGTTAAGGTAACGCACACATTACAACAAGCAGGTTATGAGGCATTTATTGTCGGCGGCGCAGTCAGAGATCTTGCTCTCGGTATCAGCCCAAAAGATTTTGACGTGGCAACCAATGCAACACCAGATCAAGTACAAAGACTCTTTCGCAAAGCGCGCCTAATTGGTCGCCGCTTTCAAATAGTGCACGTAACTTTTTTTGGTAAAGGCCATCCTGAAATCATCGAGGTATCAACCTTCAGAGCCTTATTAGATAACGCCGGAGATCACGTAGCTGAAAGCGGCCGAATTCTGCGCGATAACGTATGGGGTTCGCAAGGTGAGGATGCTGCAAGACGTGACTTCACAATCAATGCGATGTATTACGACCCTTCATCAGAAACTGTGCTCGATTATCACGGCGGGATGGCCGACATGCAAAAGAAAACTTTGCGCATGATTGGTGACCCAGCAAAGCGCTATCGCGAAGATCCGGTCCGCATGCTCCGCGCAGTTCGCTTCGCAGCCAAGACTGGCTTTACATTAGATGGTGCTACACGCGCGCCCATAGCTAAGCTAGGCAAATTATTAAACGACGTCCCCTCTGCGAGACTTTTTGATGAAATTTTGAAGCTCTTGATGTCTGGCTATTCCTGGGCAGCAATTCAAGGCCTCAAAGATGCGGGATTGCATCATGGCCTGCTCCCGCTCCTAGACCATATTCTGGATACAGGCGCAGACTCTAAGGGGGCCAATGATTTTGTAAAGCTAGCTTTGGCCAATACTGACGAACGCATTCAATCCGGTAAAAGTGTTTCTGCTGGATTTTTATTTGCCACCCTGCTCTGGCCTGATCTACTAAAGAATTGGAAAGCCAACTCTGCTAAAGGGATGGCTAATATTCCTGCCTTGCATGATGCGATGGACGACACCATTGCCACTCAAAGTAGCGGTATGACGATTCAACGACGCTTCGAAAGCGATATGCGCGAAATTTGGTCGATGCAGCCTCGCTTTGAGAGACGCGTGGGGCGCTACCCTTATCGCCTCATCGAATCCCCACGTTTTAGAGCGGGTTATGACTTTATGTTGCTCCGCTGCGCTACAGGCGAATTAAACCCAGCAATCGGGCAATGGTGGACAGACTTCATTGCAACCGACGTCACAGGGCAAGATGAGCTAATGGCTAGCGTCAAAAATGAATCCGGCAACAGTCCAAGCCCTGCCAAAAGACGACGCCGCAGAAGGCCAAAAGCGGCAGTGCCCCCAGAGAGTGCAGCAAGCTAAGCAGACTTAGAGAAATTTCAGTAAAGTAGTTTCATCTCTAGTTTGGAAACCTATGGCACGGGCATATATCGGATTTGGCGGCAACATCGGTGACACGCGTCAGCTTATTACTGATGCCATTGTTTGCCTGGCATTGCGGTCCGAACTGCAAATCTTGGCAAAAAGCTGTTTTTATCAAAGCGCGCCTGTTGAGGCTACAGGCGGTGACTACATTAATGCCGTCATTGAAGTCGAAACCGAGTTAAGCCCCTACGGCTTATTACATGTTTGCCAAACCATTGAACAAGAGTTTGGTCGTGAGCGCCCCTATGCAAATGCCCCTCGCACTCTTGACCTAGACATCCTTTCTTTTGAAGGGGTTACTCAAAGCGAAACAGAATTGATGCTGCCGCACCCTAGAATTATCGAGCGCTCATTTGTGCTCTTACCCCTTCTAGAAATCGCTCCCGATATCTTTTTACCCAACTGGGGTGAGCTGAAGACCTACTTGCCCAATGTGGCACACCAAAGAATTGAAAAACTACCCTGCAGGAACTGTAATTGCGGGGAAAAAGACGTTTATAGCCAAACAGCGCATTAATTCATTAAACTCTCGCCATGGGTTACTTACAAGGCGATAAGCCAATCACAATTACTAAGCTCCTCGCAATGCATGCTGAGGGTGAAAAAATTGCCATGCTCACAGCATACGACTCAACTATGTCAGCCCTTCTCAATCGCTGCGCTGTTGAAACGATCTTGATTGGTGACTCTCTTGGGAATGTCGTTCAAGGACACTCCAGCACTACGCCAGTGACCATTAAACAAATGGCGTATCACACCGAATGTGTAGCCCGTGCTAATACCCATGCATTTATCATTGCCGATTTACCCTTTGCTAGTTATGGCGATCCTATCCAGGCTTTAGATTCAGCGGCAACACTCATGCGTGTAGGTGCCGATATGGTGAAGTTGGAAGGCGGCGATTGGCAAGTAGACATCATTCGATATTTGGTTGAACGCAGTGTTCCTGTTTGTGCTCACTTAGGATTGCTACCTCAATCAGTTCATGTCTTGGGCGGCTACAAAGTGCAGGGCAAATCTAAAGATGCGGCCAGCGTCATGCTTGAGCAAGCACTTGCCTGCCAAGAAGCTGGGGCGCAAATGGTAGTGTTGGAAGCAATTCCCTCTTCATTGGGTAAAAAGATTACTGCCGAGCTTCATATTCCCACTATCGGAATTGGTGCTGGTCCAGATTGCTCCGGTCAGGTATTGGTTCTACAGGATATGTTGGGCATCAGCCCAGGTAAGCCACCGAAGTTTGTCAAAAACTTTATGGATGGTCATCACTCCGTTGAAGCCGCCATCAAGGCTTATGTGCGCGAAGTGAAGTCCGGGAAGTTCCCCGGACCCGAGCATGGCTTCGCTGGCTAATTGCCAGCTTGCCTACCCACTAGTTACTAGCTAAAGAAACTCTTTACACCATCAAACCAACCCTTTTGTTGGGGGCTATGTTTGTCGCCAGCAGATTTGAGACTGTCATCAAACTGCTGCAACAATTTCTTTTGCTCATCAGTGAGCTTCACCGGCGTCTCTACCAGAACGTGAACAAAAAGATCGCCCACCATGGTTGAGCGCAATCCTTTGATGCCTTTATTACGCAAGCGGAAAGTCTTACCAGTCTGAGTTCCCTCAGGAATTGGAAACTCGACGCGCCCAGAGAGTGTTGGCACTTCGATTTCACCACCGATTGTGGCTGTCGCAAAAGAGATTGGCATTTGCACGTGCAAATCACTACCATCACGCTCAAAGACTTTATGCGGCTTAACACGTACCTCTACATAAAGATCGCCGGATGGCCCACCATTGACACCTGGTTCACCGTTACCCACTGAGCGGACGCGCATTCCATCGTCAATGCCTGCCGGTATTTTGATCTCAAGTGTTTTTTGTTCTTTGTGTTTTCCACTGCCGTGGCAAGTTTTGCATGGCTTAGGAATGTACTCGCCAGTGCCGCGGCACTTAGGGCAAGTTTGCTGCATGGAGAAGAAACCTTGTTGTACGCGTACCTGACCATGACCATTACAGGTTGTGCATGTCTCAGCCTTGGATCCCGGCTCTGCGCCGGTGCCATGACAGGGTTTGCAATTACTCCAACTAGGTACACGAATTTGAGTTGTATAACCTTCGGCAGCCTGCTCAAGCGTAATGTCCATGTTGTAGCGTAAATCTGCGCCTTTATAGACTTGAGGGCCAGAATGACGGCCGCCGCCTTGACCGAAGATATCCCCAAAGATATCCCCAAACGCATCAGAAAATCCACCGCCGCCGAAACCGCCGCCGCCAAATCCGCCACCCATAGATGGATCTACGCCAGCATGACCATATTGGTCGTAAGCTGCGCGCTTATTGGGGTCAGTTAAGGTTTCGTAAGCTTCTTTAACTTCTTTAAATTGGGCTTCAGCCGTTTTGCTATCGGGATTGCGATCAGGGTGATGTTTCATCGCCATCTTGCGATAAGCCTTTTTCAGCTCATCGTCACTGGCACCTTTAGCTACACCAAGCACTTCATAAAAATCGCGTTTACTTTTAGGCACGGCCTATTCCTCTCAACAACCTGAATGACACAAGTCGGCACGAGGCCGACTTGTTATTTAAGTACATCAAAACTACGTTAATGAATGTCTGATTACAGAATTACTTCTTGTCATCAACCTCTTTAAAGTCAGCGTCAACAACATCTGCATCAGGGGCAGCGCCAGGGGCTGCGCCACCAGGAGCTGCGCCAGGTGCGGCACCACCAGCTTTAGCTTGCTCAGCCGCCATAACTTTTTCGCCTAACTTCTGACTTGCTTTACCTAAAGCCTCAGTTTTAGCTTCAATAACCTCTTTGTCGCTACCTTTAATAGCTTCGTCCAAGTCTTTTAAGGCTGCTTCAATCGCTTCTTTTTCGGAAGCCTCTAAGCTAGCACCATGCTCCTCCAAAGCCTTCTTGGTTGAGTGAGCCAAGGCATCTGCAGTATTGCGAGCAGTTACCAACTCAAGCGCTTTCTTATCTTCAGCAGCATTGGCTTCAGCATCCTTCACCATGCGTTGAATTTCTTCTTCAGTCAAACCAGAGTTTGCCTTGATGGTGATCTTGTTCTCTTTGCCAGTGGTCTTGTCTTTTGCTGTTACATGCAAAATACCGTTAGCATCGATGTCAAAAGTCACTTCAATTTGTGGCATACCGCGTTGCGCAGGAGCAATACCCTCAAGGTTAAATTCCCCTAGCAACTTGTTTGCAGCAGCCATCTCGCGCTCACCTTGGAAGCACTTAATGGTTACAGCAGGCTGATTGTCTTCTGCAGTGGAGTAAACCTGTGAATGCTTGGTAGGGATCGTGGTGTTCTTAGGAATCATCTTGGTCATGACGCCACCAAGAGTTTCGATACCCAATGACAATGGGGTAACGTCCAAGAGCAATACGTCCTTACGATCGCCAGACAATACAGAACCCTGAATAGCGGCGCCAACAGCAACGGCTTCATCTGGGTTAACGTCTTTGCGGGGTTCTTTACCAAAGATTTCTTTTACTTTGTCTTGAACCGCAGGCATACGGGTTTGACCGCCGACTAAAATCACGTCGTCAATGTCAGCCACGTTTACACCAGCGTCTTTAATGGCAGTTAAGCAAGGACCAGCTGTACGGCTGATCAACTCTTCAACCAAAGACTCCAACTTGGCACGAGTCAACTTCAAGTTCAAGTGCTTAGGACCGCTAGCGTCAGCTGTTACGTATGGCAAATTGATTTCAGTTTGCTGTGCAGATGACAATTCGATCTTGGCTTTTTCAGCGGCGTCTTTCAAGCGTTGCAATGCCAATACGTCTTTGCTCAAATCAACGCCTTGTTCTTTCTTGAACTCAGCAATGATCCAATCAATGATGCGTTGGTCAAAGTCTTCGCCACCCAAGAAGGTGTCGCCGTTAGTGGAGAGCACTTCAAACTGCTTCTCACCGTCAACGTTAGCAATCTCAATAATGGATACGTCGAATGTACCGCCGCCCAAGTCATACACAGCGATCTTGCGATCCACTTTATCTTGCTTGTCCAAGCCAAATGCTAATGCAGCAGCAGTTGGCTCGTTAATGATGCGCTTCACATCTAAACCAGCAATACGGCCAGCATCTTTAGTTGCCTGACGTTGACTATCATTAAAGTAAGCAGGAACAGTAATCACCGCTTCAGTCACTTCTTCACCGAGGTAGTCTTCTGCAGTTTTCTTCATCTTGCGCAAGATTTCAGCAGACACTTGTTGTGGCGCCATTTTCTTGTCGCGTGCTGATACCCAGGCATCGCCGTTATCAGCGGCAATAATTGAATAAGGCATCAAGCCGATGTCTTTTTGCACTTCAGGATCGGTAAATTTACGGCCCATCAAACGCTTCACTGCGTAGATGGTATTTTTAGGATTTGTCACTGACTGACGTTTTGCTGGTGCACCAACCAATACTTCGCCATCTTCAACGTAAGCGATGATGGATGGAGTTGTGCGACCGCCTTCAGCGTTCTCGACAACTTTAGGTGCATTGTTTTCAACGACTGAAACGCATGAATTCGTGGTTCCTAAGTCGATTCCGATAATCTTTCCCATAATTGCTCCAAAAAATTAAATTGTTTGTTGTACTGATAAATATTTCGATACCCAGTAAATGGGGTCTAAAAAAGGGATTTCAAGGGGATAAAGAGCAAAAAAGGCAGAAATCTGCCTTTTTCTACCTTTTTTATGCCTTTTTTAGGGTTTTAGCCCTTATTTAGCTTATTTTGGGGCGCTGACCATCACTAAAGCAGGTCTGAGAACCCTATCAGCAACGGTATAGCCCCGTTGCAATACAGAAACCACCGTATTGGACTCCTGCTCGGAGGGTACCGAAGCAATTGCCTGATGGTGATGCGGGTCAAACTTGTCCCCAACCGCAGGATTAATTTCTGTCATGCGGCCTTTTTCAAAGGCAGATAGTAGCTGCTTAAGAGTAATTTCCAACCCCTCTTTGAAGGCTTTGGCATCACCAGCATCAGTACCTAATGCAGCATAAAGACTGTCAGTCACGGGCACCAAATGCTCTGCAAAACTTTCAATCGCAAATTTATGTGCCTTCGCAATATCTTCCACAGCACGACGACGAATATTTTCTCCTTCCGCCTTAGCGCGCAAGAAGTTGTCTTGCAACTCACTAATCTTTTGATTGAGTTCGGCAATTTCCTGTTCAGGCGTTTTTACAGACGGAATTTCAGCTGCAGTTTCGCTAACTGGCTCTGTTGCAGGATTCTCTTGCTCTGGGGATGGGTGTTGGTTTTCTTGTGTCATGGACGCTATTTTACTTTTCTATAGAGATGGTTCTTACTTTGCAATATGGGGCTGATTGTTGCAATTTCAAGACTTCATTCTTTCAGCCAGCTCAGCCCTTTCATTGCGCTTCGCTAATTCAGCATCAGACTCCACGCCTAAAGACCAGCCTTGAAGATGATGATGGGCAATATCGCTCAGAGCCTCTATCCACTTGGGGCTACTGTTCAGACAGGGAATGTAGCGATAGTCTTTACCGCCATGCTCTAGGAAGATTTCGCGGGCTTCCATGGCGATCTCTTCTAGTGTTTCTAGGCAATCTGCCGGAAATCCAGGGCAAAAAATATCGATGCGCTGACAACCTTCTTTAGCCAACTTTTCAATTGTTGGGGCTGTATAGGGCTTTAACCATTCCGCCTTACCAAAGCGCGACTGGAAGGTCACAATATATTGTCCAGACTCTAAACCCAGAGACTCGCCCAGCAAGCGACCTGTTTTCAGACACTCGCAATGATAGGGGTCACCCTTCATTAAATTACGCTTTGGCAAACCATGGAAAGACATTACAAAACGATCGCCTTTTGCAAAATCTGGACGGCCATCTTTATCCCAGCTCGATAACACTTGATCACGCAATGCGGCAATATAAGCAGGGTTGTCGTGATAGTGCTTTACTGAACGCAGCTCAGGTTGATCGCGCCAAGTACTCAGAACACGAAAGACTTCATCAAAGCTAGACGCCGTGGTTGTAGCGGAGTATTGAGGGTACAAAGGCAATAACAATAAACGCTCCATACCTTGTGCCTTCAGGCTCTCCAGGACGACCTGTGTAGAGGGCTGGCCATAGCGCATTGCCAAATCCACTAAAACTGCATGGCCCTCATTGGCAAATTTCTCGCCCAATTCTTTCGCCTGCAAGCGTGAGTAATGCATTAAGGGAGAGCCTAACTTTGGCAACCAAATAGAGGCATATTTTTTCGCAGAAGCACTACTGCGAATTGGCAAAATAATGCCATTCAAAATGCACCACCAAATAATGCGCGGAATTTCTACTACGCGTGGATCGGAAAGAAATTCTTTTAAATAGGCGCGCACTGCTTTAGATGTTGGGGCGGATGGTGTCCCCAAGTTCAAAAGCAACACTGCGGTTTTGGAAGCACGTAGATGCGGATTCGGATTCAAGATGTTCTGTCTCTGGTAATGAGTTTTAAAAATAAAAAGTTAGGCCTGCACTCAGGAGCTTAAGGCGCCTGATAGTAATTTTGAGGTGATATCCACAATCGGAATCACTCGGTCATATGCCATCCGTGTTGGTCCAATCACCCCCAGCGTTCCCACTATTTGACCGTCTACGCTATATGGGGCACTGATCACAGCGAGGTCCTCATAAGGCAATAGATCACTTTCACCGCCAATAAATATTTGAATACCGTCCGCATGACTTGATACGTCGAGCAATTGCATGAGTACCGATTTTTGCTCCAACATGTCAAACATCTTGCGTAATTTATCGAGGTTGGAACTTAAATCCCCAACATTCAGTAAGCGACGCTCACCAGACAAAACCATGTCGCCTCGCCCCATGTCGTAATCAGCAACACCGGTTTGCAAGGCCAAAGCCATTAACCCAGCAATATCTGTACGTAAATTATCTAAGTCGGATTTCAGATGCATCCGCACCTGATCAAAACTTTTGCCGGCAAACTGGGCGTTAATAAAGTTACCCGCTTCAATAAGTTGGCTCGGCGTGTAATCCTGAGTAGTTGGCAATATGCGATTTTGCACATCTCCCTCTGGCGTAACCATGATAAGTAATATCTTGCCTTCACCCAAGCGCAAGAACTCAATATGTTTAAAAACCTGGGCTCGCTTGGGCGTCATGACCACCCCAGCAAAATGAGTCAAATTCGACAAAATCTGCGCTGCTGAGTTCAGGATCCTTTGTGGAGAATCCGGTAGAAGGCCTTTTTCAACCTCTCTAGCAGCCATCGCCTCCAAAGGGCGCACCGTCACCATGGTGTCTACAAACAGGCGATAACCCCGGGGGGTTGGAATGCGGCCAGCTGAAGTATGGGGGCTGGTAACAAGCCCCATTTCCTCTAAATCCGCCATCACGTTACGAATAGTGGCAGCAGAGAGGTCCAAACCCGAAAATCTAGACAGTGTGCGCGAGCCAATAGGCTGTCCCTCCTCGATATAGCGCTCGATGAGAGTTTTTAGTAAGGCGCGGGAACGTTCATCCATGGTGGAAGGGATTTTATGCCTATGGTTTAATCGTTATATGTTAAGCCCATCCCCAAATTCCAGCAAAAAGGCATTTAGCCGGGTTGCGCTTGTCGGCAAATTTCATGCTGATGGCATTGAAGAGCACCTAAAAGACCTAGCCAAAGTGGTCTCAGGATTGGGTTGTGAGGTCTTTATTGAGTCTGAGACAGCCAATCACCTTGGCTTGAAAAGCTACCCCACAAAAACTGCGCAAGCCTTTGCAGGAGCAATTGACCTTGTTGTCGTTTTGGGAGGCGATGGCACCATGCTGGGCATTGCACGTCAATTAGCGGGCAGCAATGTTCCGCTCGTTGGAATCAATATGGGTCGTCTTGGTTATATGACTGATATTCCAATTCAGTCGGTTCAGACAACGCTACCCAAAATTATTTCCGGGGAATACGAAGCCGATACGCGCACATTGCTCGATGCCGTAGTTCTTCGTAATGGCAAAGAAATTAATCGCGCATTAGCGCTCAATGATGTTGTCGTGAATCGCTCTGGCATTTCAGGAATGGTCGAATTGGCAGTTCACGTCAATGGCTCATTTATGTATAACCAACGATCTGATGGCTTGATCGTATCGACCCCTACCGGCTCAACTGCATATGCGCTCTCAGCCGGCGGACCTATTTTGCATCCACATGTGGCGGGTATATTGCTTGTCCCGATTGCGCCACACTCACTTTCTAATAGGCCAATTGTTTTGCCACAAGATAGTGTCACGGTGATTGAGGTGGTCAATGGACTTGAAGTCATTGTCAATTTCGACATGCAATCACAAACCAATCTACAAAGCGGCGACAAGATTGAAGTGCGTCAGTCTGATAAAACTATTGATCTATTACACCCCAGCAATCACAGCGACTACAAGACTTTGCGTGAGAAATTGCACTGGAATGAATACCCATCGACTTTCTGATGTCGAGTTTTTTGCTACGCTAATACATGCTTCAAACCATCTCACTCCGTGACTTTGTCATCGTTGATCAGCTAGAGCTAGATTTCTCAAGCGGGTTTACTGTGCTCACCGGCGAGACCGGTGCAGGCAAATCAATACTGCTAGACGCCCTTGGCTTAGTGCTGGGTGAGCGTGCTGATAGCAGCCAAATACGTGAAGGCAGTAACCGCGCAGAAATCTCATCCCTCTTTCGGATTGAGCCAGAGTTAGTGCAATCGTTTAGTCAGTGGCTTGATGAGCAAGGATTCCCCATTGAGGATGAGGGCCAAAGCTTATTACTCAAAAGAACCGTAGAAAGTAATGGCCGCAGTCGTGCCTTTATTAATGGCAGCGTTGCGACGCTAGCGCAATTGCGTGAAGCCGGTGATCAGCTAGTGGACATTCACGGGCAACATGCCCACCAACTCTTATTAAAGGGTGGCGCTCAACGCGAACTTCTCGATCGCCACGCTGGCTTGCTGCCACTCTCTGCAGAGGTAGCCCAAAGCTTCAAAACACTGGCTAATTCTCGTCGCCGTCTTGAGCAAGCAGAAAATGCAGGTCAAGACGTTGAACGCGAGCGTGAGCGTCTTGAGTGGCAACTGGAAGAACTCACCGAACTCTCCCCGCACGAAGGTGAATGGGTCAATATTCAAAGTGAGCACGCCCGCTTAGCAAATGGTGCAAAGTTAATTTGTGGTTGCCAAGAAGCAATTGAAGTATTGAGTGATGCCGATAATTCTCTGGAATCCACCTTGTCGAAGGTATGCGCCAATGTAGGCGCCCTCGCGGAGCATGACCCAGCCTTAGGCGAGATCAATCAAGCACTAGAGTCAGCCAGCATTCAGCTAGATGAAGCCATTCATGGTCTCAATCGTTACCTGCAAAAGATTGATTTAGATCCCGCTCGACTTTCCGAAGTTGAGGAACGCATGCAGGCATTGCATAGTACGGCTCGCAAATACCGCGCAGAGGTTGACGAACTACCAAAACTTCTTTTGGAGACATCAGAGCGACTTGATGCCTTAACCGCATCCCAAAATATTGAAGCACTCCGAGAGCAAGTTCAACAAGAAGAAGTTGTTTACTTAAAGCTCGCAAAACAGCTTTCACAAAAACGCAGCAAGGCCGCCAAAGAGCTAGGCGATTTAGTGACTAATGCCATGCAAGATTTATCAATGGCAGGAGGGCGCCTAGAGATCGCCTTGGCACCCCTTAGCGAAGGCGGATCCCATGGTCTTGAGCAAATTGAATTTTTAGTAGCCGGTCATGCTGGTAGCACTCCCCGCTCACTTGCTAAGGTAGCCTCAGGTGGAGAGCTGGCCCGAATTAGCCTAGCAATTAGCGTTATTACAAGTAAAGCTTCATTCACCCCCACACTCATCTTTGATGAGGTAGATGCAGGTATTGGTGGCGCAGTTGCTGAAACAGTAGGCAAACTATTGCACCAATTGGGTCAATCTCACCAGATCTTATGTGTAACCCATTTGCCACAGGTAGCAGCTCAAGGCAATCATCACCTCAAAGTCAGCAAATCTCAAAACAGCGAGAAGACGGTATCGCAAGTACAGATTTTGGGTAGGGCTGAACGGGTTGAAGAAGTGGCCCGCATGCTTGGTGGCGCTACTATTACCGATACCACTCGCCGTCATGCCCGTGAGTTGCTAGAGCTAAACTAAAGCTGTATTGCCTCTAGCCAATACTTGAAGGTGCTTTGAATATCTCCAGCCAAAGTGCTTGAACTGCATCTCTTGCCGCAATGAGCTCAAGCTCATTTTCTAAATTAATGCGGATTTTCTCAACACCATCCAAACGCAAGCGATGTTGACGGGCTCGCAACAATCGATACGCATCGCCCACAGTGAGTGCAGCCTCTTGGGTAATTAAGCCCACATCACCAACAATGCGCAACAAAGCAATGTTACCTAGATTACCAATGAGTTGAGCATGCTGATGGGCATAAGCCAAGACCAAGAACTGCACAATAAATTCAATATCCACCATACCGCCAGAATCATGCTTTAAGTCAAAATCGGCCTTGGTATTGGGATGACCTGCGTGAACCTTGCGGCGCATTTCTAAAATTTCTGTCCTGAGCTGCTCAATATTTCGTTTCTGACTTAACACCTCGGAACGAACTGAGTCAAAAAATTTGCCCACGCCCGGATTACCAGCCGAACAACGAGCTCGCGTAAGGGCCTGATGCTCCCACACCCAAGCCGCATTATCACCTTCTCGAAGTTGGTATTTTTTAAAGGCATCCACGTTCGTTACTAAGAATCCAGCAGAGCCATTAGGACGAAGACGCGTATCGATTTCAAATAAGCTACCAGTAGAAGTAAATGCAGTTAACCAATTAATCATGCGCTTTGCTAGCAAGGCATAAATTTCTTGAGCCGCATAGTCTGAGTCTTCAGCTTGATACAAAAAAATAATGTCTAAATCAGAGGCATAGCCTAATTCTTTGCCACCCAATTTGCCATAAGAAATAATTGCAAATGGAGGGCTAGCCTCAAGAGGTAAATCAAACTTTTGAGCCACACTAGGCCAAACCCGCTCAAATGTCGTCTGCAAAATTAAATCCGCTAAAGCAGATAGGTGGTCACTAACCCGCTCCACCGGCAGCGCTTGTTGCACGCCAATACCTAGATCAGTCAATAGCGTGATGAAGGTTTCGTTGTGATGGGTGACTCGCAGGATATCCATCGCCTGCTCAGAGCCATCACCATCGACCATAACATCATCGAGCCGCATATTGAGATTGGCTCGCACCTCGCTCCAATATCTTTCTGGATCCTCGATTAAAGCCCTCTCGGTTTGTGAGTTCAATAAGTGATCCAGCAAATGTGGGTGACGCGTTAGATATTGCGCACCCCATTGCGACGCCTTGAGCAAGTCAAGCACATTAGATAATGCCCTAGGATACTCAGCCAAAATAGAAAGATAGGCACTACGCCTTGCAATTGCCTCAAGCAAATCGAACAAACGCAACAGTGTTTGGTCGGCATGTGCCGAGGTGGCAGCTTCAATCTGCAAACTCTCGGCCGCCTTGCACATCAAGTTATCGAAAATTAAACGACTTTTTTTCGGTAATAATTTTTGTTTTGGGCTATCAATCCACGACTGCCAACGAATATAGGAATCAGGGAAAAATATTGGGTCAGGCGCCCAGTCCTGGGCTAAGGGCGCAATCTCAAGACGCGAGCCATCATCCAGTAAAAATGCTTTTTCAAAAAGCTGGGCAACCTTATTTTGATGCCGCTCCAGTTCAGCCATAAAAGCGCTTACTTCTGCTTCTTGACCTTGCATTGAAATCGCCAAACGTGACCGTACTTCAGCATCATCAGGCAGATAGTGGGTTTGCTGGTCATCCCATACCTGAATACGATGCTCCAAGCGTCTCAAGAAAACATAGGCCGCCTGTAACGCATCTACCTCATCGGCGGGGAGGATGCCGCATTGTTTAATGAGATCTAAGGCCTCCAAGCTTGGGCGGAGTCTAAAGCGAGGATCTGTACCGCCCCGCATGAGTTGAAACATTTGCGCTAAAAACTCAATCTCTCGAATACCGCCGCGCCCCAACTTAATATCGCGTGAACGCCCTTGATGACCCGAAGAGCGCTTTTCTGCTTCTGCCTGAATTTGTGCATGCAAATCCCGAATGGAGGCAATCACACCGTAATCCAAATGTCGACGATATACAAAGGGCCGAATCAGCTGGTCAAGCTCTCTTTGGCAGCGAGAGAAATCAGGGGTTCCTGGTAGAGGCGCAATTAACCTACCTTTAATCCAGGCGTAGCGCTCCCACTCTCGCCCCTGAACCAATAGATATTCTTCTAACATATCCAAACTACACACCAGAGGTCCTGAGTCTCCATTGGGACGAAGACGCATGTCTACCCTAAAAACAAACCCATTGGCGTCGTGCTCAGCAAGCAGCTTAATTAAGCGTTTGCCCAATCTCGTGAACCATTCCTGGTTGGATAAATTCTTAGGCCCACCAGTAGTTTCACCCTCATGCTCATAGAGAAAAATCAAATCGATATCTGATGACAGATTGAGTTCAAGGCCGCCCAATTTACCCATGCCGACAACCATGAGCGGCATCTCTGATTGCGTTGCATTACTCCAAGGCAAGCCGAAACGGGCTTTGAGGTCCTCCCTAATAAAGGCAATCGATGCGGAAACTGCTAATTCAGCAAAATGGCTCAGCGCCTGAGTCACTTCTTGCAAGGCGGCCATGCCATTTAAATCTCGAAATGCAACCCAGAGCATCAAACGCTGCCTGGCCAAGCGCAAATTGGTCATCCATAGGGCCTCGTCTTGCGCATCAGCCCGCTCATCGACACCACAGTCTTTTAGCAAGGCCTTGATGCTCTGTATATCGACTTTTTTCTGCCCTTGAATACGGAGCCACTCAAGCCATTCAGGGTGAGCACTTAGCCAACGTCGCGCATAAGTCGAGTGTTGCTCTAAAAAATCGATTTGCCGGGAAAAATCATCCATTCCCCCATCTTAATCCGACCCCAAGGCCCAAGCCAGAAGCTTGTCGATCAGGCTGGGGCTGAAGGATAATGGAGCTCATGCTGCAAAACATCATCCCGCCTCGCCTCAAGAGCGTGCTTGCTAAACGTCCTCAAGGTTCGAACGGGGCTTGGCGTAAGCGTGCCCTCATCTTAACGGGCGTTGTTTTAGCTCTTTGTGTACTGGTGCATGTGGGCGTGCGGTTTGTTCTGTGGCCGCAAATTGAGAAATCTAAAGCCTCGGTTGAGAGGCTCATTAGCGCTCGCATTGGTGCAGATGTATCTATGGACTCTCTACAAGTTTCATGGACGGGCATGAGACCTAATTTTGAAATTGAAGGTTTGCGCTTCAACGCGCCCGATAAAGCGAAACCGCTCTTATTCATTCAGAAAATTGATGGGCAACTCAGTTGGGCAACTTTTTATCACCTAGCCCCATTCTTTCATGAGCTCAATATCGAGGGTGCTGAAATTTATGGGCAACGTAATGGCAAAGGCGTCATTACAGTTGCCGGCATCCCCATAGACGGAAAATCCAATGATTACTCCGCTGAGAATTGGCTCTTTGCTCAAAATGAGATTCGTGTCAGCGATGTCAAATTATTTTGGGATGATCAACTCAAAAAGAAAGCCATTACTTCAATAGATATTCAAAACCTTTCTCTTAGCAACGGCATTCGTAGCCATCAAGGCTCGCTGAGCGTCATTACCCCCTGGACCAAAGGACCAGTCTCGCTTGATATTGATCTTGTGCACCATATCGGTGGCCAAGCGGGCAATTGGCGCGATTGGATCGGGACTATCTCTTGGAATTTAAATGAACTCCAGCTCACTCAAATAGCAAATGAATTTGCCCTCCCTCTAAATACGCTTGAGGGAGTGGTGAACTCCAATGGAAAATTAAAAATTGACAACGGCAAACCTGATGGTGGAGAAATTTATCTTGCCGCCGATCGTTTAACTATTCAACTATCTAAAGGTGAAGATGCCATTGCTCTTGGAAGGCTAGAAACCAACCTGGTTCAAGAAACTGATAATGGCTTGATATCCGTTACTACCAAGACATTTTCCTGGCGAGATATTGAGAGTCCAGCATCTACCCCCCTCGAGAATTTAAGCCCAATGACTTTCCGCTGGAGACCACCAGCGGGAGACGGGGAAATTAAAGAATTTGGTTTTTCATCGCCAAAGATTTCGGTTGAGGATGTTGCCTTATTTGCCCTCAACCTGCCTTTATCTAAAAAAGTTCATCAGTGGATTAAAGCCTCACAAGCTGATGGTGAGTTACAAGATCTCGATATCAATTGGTCTGAAAGTAAATCACCCTTATCTGCCCTCAATATTCCTGGCGGATGGTTTAAGTCGAACAAAGTAGACTTTACTGTGAGTGGAAAACTGATCGACCTCAGCTTTGTTGGCATCAATAAAGCGATGCCTTCAGTATCCAAACTGTCTGGCTTCCTTTCTGCCGACCAAAACAAGGGCAGCCTCTCGATTAAATCAAGCGATCTAGAGCTTGAGGTTAACGATCTATTGGTTGATCCAAAAATCAAGCTTGATCAAGCCAATGGTCAAATTTCTTGGGCAAAACAAAAAGGGAATTGGGTCATTAATGCAAAGCAGTTAGCACTTAGTAATTCTGAGATTTCAACCACGCTCAATCTCAATTACATCATTGGTGAAGGTAAAAATCCTGACTTTATGAACCTGGACATAAATTTTGCTCAGGCTGATCTCAAAACCGCCTATCGTTATTTGCCTGTTGGCATGGGTAGCGATGCCAAATCCTATCTAAGCAAAGCCTTTGACGCAGGCATCATCAAAAATGGTAGCTTGCATATCAAAGGTGATCCCAATGAAGTACCCTTCCCTAAAGTAGGCTCAGGAGAATTCACACTCAAGCTACCGATTAATGGCGCCACTTTCAGCCCAGTGCCAAGCTCATCAATCGCACAAGGTGTTTGGCCCCCATTTAATAGGGTAAACGGCTTGATCAATATGCAGAATGCTAACTTCACGGTAGATATTGATCAAGCAAGCTACAAACAAGTTGCACTGAGTAAATTTCACGCAGAAATTCCTAGTGTGAGCGCAAAGCTATTACTTCTGACGGTGAATGGTGAGGCTGAAGGTGATGCCCCACAACTACTCGAATATCTATTTGCCTCACCTGTTGGTAAAAAGCAAATTGCACTTGAGCGCAATCTAAAGGTTACAGGACCAACCAAGCTCAGCTTGGCCCTTAGCGTTCCCCTATCCGGTAACGGGGACACCAAAACTGACATTCAACTCAATTTTCCTGGCAACAGGGTCCAGTGGGACGACTTGCCGCCTCTGGATAACCTCAAAGGAAAGATTCGTATAACTGAGATCAATCCTGAATTCGAAGATATCACCGCTAATTTCCTTGGTGGCGCTATTAAGATTTCAAGTAAAACGCCAAATCAAGGGGGCCCGAGCTACAACATCTCAGGCGATATTAGCGCTAGCTTTATTAAAAACTACTTTGCAAAAGATTCATCGGTTCAGGTACTTCCGATTTTGCAAGCAATAAGCGGCGTTGCGAGATATGAGGGCGCCATTCATTTCAATAAAGGCAATAGCGAAACCAATCTCAAGATCGATATGCGTGATTGGGCTAGTTCAGCACCAGCCCCCGCGAAAAAGCAGATGGGGACACCCATGTCAGGCCAATTAACCCTGAAATCCTTTGCGAAATCACCCTCCACATCCAGTCGATTTACATGGGATGGAAAAATTGGTGACACCTACTTTATTCAAGGTGAGCTTGGCAGTGATGACGCTCTTCGTCATGCGGTAGGAATCGGCACTGGCGCAGCACTCCCGAACCAAGGCTTTCAGCTTAATCTTGCCACTTCAGAGCTGAATCTCGATGTATGGCAAGATTTTTTAGAAAGCCAAAAGAAGAAAGGTTCTTCTAAAGCGGAAGAAAATAATCCAAGCAATATTCAAATTGCTGCCCAAGTAAAAAAAGTCATTTTGTTTGAGCGCAATTGGCAGGATATGAATTTTTCAGCAAGCAATAAAAATGCCGCTTGGCAAATGCGCATTAATTCACCCTCCATCGCCGGTCAACTGCAATATACAGAACCCAATAAGTCACAACTAAGCGGTTTGATTAGTGGGCGCTTAGCGCGACTCAAGTTTCCCGAGAAAGTCAGCACTCCAATTGAGGTCAAAAAGCCAGCCTCAAAAAATCTTCCTGCCAAAACTGCGATTAATCCTGACTCCATTCCTAGTATTGATTTAGCTATTGATGACTTCAGCTGGGGTAAGGCTCAGCTTGGTCAGATGAAAATTAAAACCAGGACAAATAACAACGTCCTCAATGTGGATTCCATCCAATTTAATAATCCCCAAGGCAGCTCTGCTTTAACTGGGCGCTGGGTTGGCGCCACCCAGAATCAAGCTGAACACACAACGGTGAATGTTGATTTAGACATTAAGGATGCTGGTCAAATTATTGGGCATTGGACCAGCCAAAAATCAGTGGAAGGCGGCCAAGGCAAATTGACCAGTAACGTGGAGTGGGATGGCACTCCTTTCGTACCTCAATTCGATACCCTAGCCGGTAAGGTAACCTTGAATCTTGAAAAAGGTCGATTGTTAGAGGTGAATACCAGCGGCGCCAAGCTGCTTGACGTACTCAGCCTACAAAGTTTATTTAGATTTGCTACTCTGGACCTCCAGGGAAGCTTGGGCAATATTGTGACCAAGGGAACGCCATTTAATTCCATTGATGCTTCTTTTGATATTAGCTCCGGAGTTGCTCAAACGAAGCAATTCACAATGGGTTTAGACCAAGCACGGGTTGCCATGAATGGGCAAATCAATATCCCCAAACAAACGCAAGATTTACGTGTCACCATATTTCCAACAATTGATGCAACAGCCGGCTCATTGGCTGCCTTCGCCATTAATCCTATCGTAGGTCTGGGCGCATTGGTTGGGCAGTATTTAATTACCAGTCAAATCAATCGTAATCTCCAATCAGACTATCTGGTCCAAGGCTCTTGGGATGATCCAGAAGTGATCCCCCTTGACCAAAAGGGTCAGCCAATTGACTCGAAAACTTTAGATACTATTCGCAGTAAAGAGTTGTTGAAAGAGCAAAGCAAGCCGAATAATAGTAACTCTGGGCCACAAAGCACTCCGAGTAATTTAGGTAGCCCCAATAAAATTGCTAACTAAATCATCATGAACTCATCAGTAAATAGCGCAGACCTCAAGATTGCCTCCATTCAGATGGTCTCCACACCTGATTTGCGGGAGAACTTATCTACAGCAAGCAGACTCGTCGTCGCAGCTGCAGCCGAAGGCGCACAACTTGCTGTCTTACCAGAGTATTTTTGCTTAATGGGCCTCAAGGACACCGATAAAGTTCGGGCCCGCGAAAGCATTGGTAGTGGGCCCATCCAAGAGCAACTTTCGGATATTGCACAACAAAATAATATTTACCTAGTGGCAGGTACTATTCCACTGGAAGCAAAAGATTCTAATAAAGTACTTAATACAAGCCTTGTTTTTAATCCTGCTGGCGAGCAAATTTCTCGTTACGACAAAATTCATTTATTTGGTTTTCAAACAGCAACTGAGCGTTATCAAGAATCCGAAACAATTGAGGCTGGCAATGCGCCGGGCCTCTTAAAAATTTCAATTGGCGGAAATGATTGGACCTTTGGTTTGAGTATTTGCTATGACCTGCGCTTCCCAGAGCTCTATCGCGCCCTTGGACAGGTAGATTGCCATATCATCCCAGCCGCCTTTACCTATACAACTGGCAAGGATCATTGGGAAATTCTCTTACGCGCTCGCGCTATCGAAAACCAATGTTACGTGTTAGCCTCCGCCCAAGGCGGCATTCATCAAAATCAACGACGTACTTGGGGCAATAGTATGTTGATTGATCCTTGGGGCAGCATCTTGGCCAACCTCCCCGAGGGTGAAGGCTTTATTTCTGGGGTTTTGTGCAAAGATAAATTAAACGAGGTACGCTCTAAGTTACCCGCACTTGCGCATCGCAAGCTTTAAAGAAAGATTTGCTGAATCACATGAATGCACCAGAAGCACTATTCCCTGCCAATTGGACGAAAGCCAAAAAGCAAGCAGACCTTATCAAGTTAGCCAAATCTATTTTGCTCGAACCAACCGGCTTATCCGAGCAAGACTTACATGGTACCTTTGGCAATCTATTTGCCCATCGCCTTGATGATGCAGATCTCTACTTCCAACATACTCGGAGTGAGAGCTGGAGTCTTGAAGAAGGCATTGTTAAGTCCGGCAGCTTTAATATTGATCAAGGCGTTGGTGTGCGCGCTATTTATGGCGATAAGACAGCTTTCGCTTATTCAGATGAAATTAATTTAGAAGCTTTAAATAAAGCAGCTAAAGCTACTCGAGTGATTGGGCCCGAGGGTGGTAAGCAGGCGGTTGCCAGCAAACTTTTTAATCCCATATCCAATAAGCTCTACTCGGATGTCAATCCTTTAGATTCTCTTCAGCCCAAAGAAAAAATTGCCCTTCTGGAAAGCATAGAACGTCGCGCTAAAGCACGTGACCCACGGATCATCCAGGTTATGGCCAGTCTGGCCGGGGAGTTTGATGTTGTATTGGTTGTGCGTGCGGATGGCTTGTTGGCGGCAGATGTACGCCCGTTAGTGCGCGTTTCGGTACACGTTATTGCAGAACAGAATGGTCGGCGTGAATCAGGCTCCTCTGGCGGCGGCGCACGTCATGACTACCTCTACTTCAATACTGATTTGATTAATCGCTATGTTGATGAAGCTGTTGACGGAGCCCTATTAAATCTCGAATCGCGCCCAGCACCTGCTGGCCCAATGACAGTGGTCATGGGGCCGGGCTGGCCAGGCGTTCTATTACATGAGGCAGTTGGTCATGGTCTCGAGGGCGACTTTAATCGCAAAGGATCCTCTGCTTTTGCTGGTCGTATTGGACAGCGCGTTGCAGCTAAAGGTGTCACCGTTGTGGATGATGGAACCTTATCTGGACGTAGAGGCTCTTTAAATATTGATGACGAAGGAACTCCCACTCAATGCACCACCTTAATTGAAGACGGCATTTTGAAGGGCTATATTCAGGATAGCCTGAATGCCCGACTCATGAATATGCCCCTCACTGGCAATGGTCGGCGTGAAAGTTTTGCCTCACTACCAATGCCGCGCATGACAAATACCTACATGTTGGCCGGTAAAGATGATCCTCAAGAAATTGTCGCCAGCATCAAGCGCGGTTTATACGCAGTGAACTTTGGCGGCGGTCAGGTTGACATCACTAGCGGCAAATTTGTATTTTCTGCTTCAGAGGCCTATTGGGTTGAGAACGGCAAAATTCAATATCCCGTCAAAGGCGCGACCATTATTGGTAGCGGGCCAGAATCCCTAAAACAGGTTTCTATGATCGGAAATGACCTAAAACTAGACGGTGGGGTTGGGGTTTGTGGCAAGGAAGGGCAAAGTGTTCCAGTCGGGGTTGGGCAGCCTACCCTGAGGATTGATAGCCTGACTGTGGGTGGGACTGCCTAATATTGGCTAATTACGGCTTAAAATAGCCAGATGAGCCAACAAAATACGAATCCCGCTAATTGGTACTCTGCTGTCGACAAGACCTCAGATACTGACGATCAACGCATTGACAACATTTCTGTTCTGCCTCCGCCAGAGCATTTAATTCGCTTCTTTCCGATTTCTGGAACGCCTACTGAAGCGTTGATCAGCAACACTCGCAAAAAGATCCGCGACATTATTCATGGCAAGAATGACCGCTTACTCGTGATCATCGGACCATGCTCCATTCATGACCCAAAAGCAGCGTTGGAATATTGCCAACGCCTCTTAGTTGAGCGCGAGCGTTTTGCTGGTGAATTAGAAATTGTGATGCGCGTATATTTTGAAAAGCCACGCACTACTGTTGGCTGGAAGGGTTTGATTAACGACCCGTATCTGGATGAAAGCTATCGCATCGAAGAAGGTCTACGCCTTGCGCGCCAAGTACTGATGGAAATCAATCGCCTTGGCATGCCAGCTGGTAGCGAATTCTTGGATGTGATTTCTCCGCAATATATTGCGGATCTGATTTCATGGGGTGCTATTGGTGCGCGTACTACTGAAAGCCAAGTTCACCGCGAACTTGCATCTGGCTTGTCTGCACCTATCGGATTTAAGAACGGTACTGATGGCAACATCAAAATTGCTACCGATGCGATTCAAGCAGCAGGTCGCCCACATCATTTCTTATCCGTTCATAAAAATGGTCAAGTATCGGTTGTGGAAACTAAAGGCAATAAAGATTGCCATGTGATTTTGCGTGGCGGCAAAGAGCCAAATTACGAGGCTCAATTTGTGCAAGCAGCCTGCTCTGAGCTTGAAGCGGCCAAGCTTCCAGCCAGTTTGATGGTTGATTTATCCCATGCCAATTCAAGCAAAAAGCATGAGCGTCAGATTGTGGTTGCCGACGATGTAGCTCAGCAAATTGAGTCTGGCTCACACCAGATTTTTGGCGTGATGGTTGAGAGTCATTTAAATGATGGCGCCCAGAAATTTACACCCGGAAAAGATGACCCAAGTAAATTGGAATACGGCAAGAGTATTACTGATGCCTGCATCAACTGGGATGACTCTGTGAAGGTACTAGAGCGTCTAGCTACAGCCGTTAAGAAACGCAGAAGCAAGAAGAAGTAATACTGCAGTATTTTTTAAGCGCTGGTGATAAAAGAGACTAATTTATTTAGTCTCTTTTTTTTCATGCTTCCACAATACATCTGCGCCACCAGCCGCACGATTCAAAATACGCGCAAGCACAAAGAGTAAATCAGATAGGCGGTTGACATATTGACGAGGGGAGTCATATAAAGGCTCTTCCCAACCCAAGCGAACAATCGAACGTTCGGCCCTGCGACATACAGTGCGACAAACATGGGCTTGCGCAGCAGCGCGAGTACCACCCGGCAAAATGAATTCAGTCAAAGGGGGTAATTGTTTGTTGTATTTTTCGAGCCAAACATCTAGCTGCACTACATGCTCAGGATTGAGTAGTTTGTAATTAGGGATGCAAAGTTCACCCCCTAAATCGAATAAATCATGCTGCACCTGCAGAAAAAGCTCCTGTAATTCAGCAGAAATGCTTGCTGGGATGTCCTCGGTCATTAAAACCCCGATTTCAGAGTTCAACTCATCGATATCGCCCATGGCGCAGACCCGTAGGTGGTCCTTCTCTACGCGACTTCCGTCACCCAAGCCCGTCATTCCTGCGTCACCGGTTCTAGTGGCGATTTTTGATAGTCGATTTCCCATAAGCTTAATTATAGGTAAATGGCTAAAATGATTCTTATGAATATGGTGACCCCACCCCCCGAATTAGCCGCTATTAGCGCCCTTCAGTCCAAATTGGTTGCGGCCTTGCGCCCAATCCTGCCGGAACATGCCCTTCTATGGGAGCCAGAAGACACTATTCCCTATGAATGTGATGGTCTGGCCGCCTACCGTCGGATGCCTTTGGCAGTAGCTCTGCCAGAAACAGAAGAGCAAGTTGCCCAAATTCTGAAGATTTGCTACGCGATGCAAATCCCCGTAGTGCCTCGCGGATCAGGAACCGGCCTCTCGGGTGGCGCAATGCCTCTTTCTCAGGGATTGGTGCTGTCCCTAGCCAAGCTCAAGAAAATTATTAGCATCGATCCATTTACCCGCACTGCAGTCGTTCAGCCTGGTGTTCGCAATCTTGCTATTTCTGAAGCAGTTGCCCACCTCGGTTTGTATTACGCTCCGGACCCCTCCTCTCAGATTGCCTGTTCGATTGGCGGCAACGTCAACGAAAACTCTGGTGGCGTGCACTGTCTTAAATACGGCCTCACTCTGCACAACGTTCTGCGTGTGCGCGGAATACTCATGAATGGTGAGATCATTGAATTTGGCGGCTTAGCACCAGATGCACCTGGACTCGATCTTCTCGCCATCATGATGGGTAGCGAAGGCATGCTCGCAGTGGTTACTGAAGTTACAGTCAAGTTAGTGGCGAAACCAAAATTGGCTCGCGTGATTATGGCAAGTTTTGATGATATTGAAAAAGGTGGTAACGCAGTTGCTGCCATCATTGCAGCTGGCATTATTCCTGCTGGTTTGGAGATGATGGATAAAGCTACCACTCGCGCTGTAGAAGAATTTGTGCACGCAGGCTATGACTTAGACGCTGCAGCTATTTTGCTCTGCGAGTCTGATGGCACTCCAGAAGAAGTTGCCGAAGAAATTGAGCGCATGACCAAAGTACTTGAAGAAGCTGGTGCAAGCGGAATACAGATTTCTAAAGATGAAGGTGAACGCTTGAAGTTTTGGAGTGGTCGTAAGAACGCTTTCCCAGCTGCGGGTCGCTTGGCCCCAGACTACTATTGCATGGATGGTACTATCCCTCGTCGCCATATTGCTACGCTCCTCAAGCGCATTCAGGGCATGGAAGAAAAGTATGGTCTTGGCTGCCTAAACGTTTTCCATGCGGGTGATGGCAATATGCATCCCCTGATTTTATTTAATGGTGCCGACCAAGAAGAATGGCATCGTGCAGAAGAGTTCGGCACTGAAATATTAGAAGCCTGCGTAGAACTCGGTGGCACGATCACTGGTGAGCATGGTGTTGGTATCGAAAAAATTAATTCGATGTGTGTTCAGTTTGGTGAAGGTGAGCGCGAATCTTTCTGGGGTGTGAAAAGCGCCTTTGATCCAGAAAAATTACTCAACCCAGATAAAGCCATCCCAACTTTAAGTCGCTGCGCAGAATATGGTCGTATGCGCATTAGCGGCGGTCAATTGCCTCACCCAGAATTGGAGCGCTTCTAATGAGCCACTCCCATCCGCAAATCAATGCATTCCGCGAGCAAATTCTCAATGCAGCTAAAAATAAAACCCCGCTCTCGTTTGAAGGCGGTGGCACCAAATCTTGGTACGGCAATCCGAATAGCTATACCAAACTAGATACACGTACTTACTCCGGTATTTTGGAGTACCAGCCAGAAGAATTAGTCATCACCGCTTGTGCTGGCACTCCACTAAAAGAAATTGAAGCAGCTCTCAAAGAAAAGAATCAGGTGCTTGCTTTTGAACCACCACACTTTGGTGAGAATGCAACTTTTGGTGGCGCTATTGCTGCTGGGCTTGCTGGTCCAGGGCGTATTACCGTTGGTAACTTTCGTGACTTTGTATTAGGCGCTCGCATTATCGATGGCAAAGGCCAAGATCTTTCCTTTGGCGGGAAGGTAATGAAGAACGTAGCGGGATATGACGTCTCTCGTTTGCTGCCTGGCTCTTTAGGAACGCTTGCTCTTTTGTTAGAAGCCTCAGTCAAGGTCTTACCTAAACCTGCGGCGACCGCAACCTTACGTTGCCAAATCTCCCAAGAGAAAGCGCTCAAAATATTGAATGAATGGGCTGGACAGCCACTACCTTTATCTGCAAGCTGCTGGATTGGTTCCACTACGGGTGGTGATGGAGAGCTAACTTTCCGTCTCGCTGGTGCGGCAGCGGCTGTAAAGGCTGCAATTCCTCTCATGAGCTCTTTGGTTATGGCCACTGAGGTTAATCCTGAAACTGCAGAACATTTCTGGAATGATTTACGTGAGCAATATCTTTCTGCATTTGCTAATCTAGGTGCTGATCAAACACTTTATCGTTTAGCGCTACCTGCAGCCTGTGGGCCACTTACTATCACTGGCGCCTCAGATGAAATTGTTCTGGAGTGGCACGGTCAACAACGTTGGATTACAGCGCCTGGCGATGAAGCTACCTTTAAAGCCATCAAGGCCATTGCCAATTCCCATGGCGGACATGCAACTCGCTTTAGACAAGGTGCCAATGTAGACCCTAGCAATCAGCGCTTTACTTTGTTATCAGAGCAAGCCCACTCCTTTGCCCTTGAGGCAGTGCAAGAACGCCTGAGATCAGCTTTTGATCCCGCAGGTGTTTTCGCCACTAAACGTCTTCCATAAGTCTTTCTATGCAAACTCAACTCGCCCCTCAATTTGTCAACACGCCGGAAGGAATCGAGGCAGCCCGCATTCTGGGTAAATGTGTTCACTGCGGCTTTTGTACAGCCACCTGCCCTACCTATCAAATACTGGGTGATGAGTTAGATGGTCCTCGCGGACGTATCTATCTCATTAAGCAGATCGCCGAAGGTCAAGCGCCCACCGAAAAGACTCGCCTGCATTTGGATCGCTGCTTAACTTGTCGTAATTGTGAGAGCACCTGTCCGAGTGGTGTGCAATACGGCAACCTAATAGACATTGGTCGCAAGTGGGCAGAAGAAAATACGCCTGAGCGCCCAATCGGCCAACGCCTGACTCGTTGGGCCCTAAAAGAAGGTTTAACTAAGCCCGCTTTATTTAATACAGCAATGACTCTGGGTCGTTTAATTCGCCCATTGATGCCAAGCGGTATCAAACGCAAGATTCCACTGACTGTAAATAAGGCATTGGCCAATACCACTAATGCTTATGCAAGACCTACTGCAGCTCATCAGCGCAAAATGGTTTTGCTAGAGGGTTGCGTACAACCTGGAATGCTCCCAAATATCAATTCAGCAACAGCGCGCGTTCTTAATGCGTTAAAGATACAAATGATTAGCGCGCCCAATGCCACTTGTTGCGGAGCGCTACGCTATCACCTCAATGATCAAGCTGGAGGCTTGGGTAATGCCAAGCAAAATATTGATGCGTGGTGGCCTTTAGTTGAAAGTGGCGTGGAAGCTATTGTCATGACCGCATCTGGTTGCGGTGTGATGGTGAAGGACTATGGCCACCTGTTTGCCAATGATCCTGTCTATGCAACCAAAGCGAAGAAGATTTCAGATCTGACTAAAGATATCTCTGAAATACTACCTTCCCTACAAAATGAGCTGATGCAGCTGGTAGGCACCGATCCAAAGCCAGGCGTCGTATATCACCCACCTTGCACCTTGCAACACGGCCAACAAATTCGTGGCAAGGTTGAGGGATTGCTTTCTAGTATTGGTATTGGTGTGCGTTTATGTGCCGACAGCCATCTTTGCTGCGGCTCTGCAGGCACTTACTCCGTTACTCAACCAGAACTCTCTGAGCAACTTCGTAAAAACAAGTTAACTCACCTAAATACTGCCTGCGAGGAATCAGGCGCAGAGGTCATTGTGTCTGGAAACATTGGCTGCATTACCCACCTGCAGCAAGAAGACACTCCAGTAGTGCATTGGATTGAAATCGTAGACCAATTACTTAGCAAATCTTCTAAGGTCTCATGAACTCCATTGTTGTCAATTTGATGCAAGTCAGAACAAGAATTGAGCTTGCTGCCCTAGCAGCAAAGCGTGAGCCCGAAGAAATCGAGCTTCTGGCAGTGAGCAAGACTTTTCCTGCTGCTGCCGTTGAAGAAGCTATGCATGCTGGACAATCAGCTTTTGGTGAAAACTATGTGCAAGAGGCCGTTGAAAAAATTGAGAAGTTAGCCAAACTACGCCCTTGGTTGACCTGGCATTTTATTGGCCCTTTACAGAGCAATAAAACCAGAGAAGTAGCGCAACACTTCGATTGGGTTCACAGTGTGGACCGCCTCAAAATTGCAGAACGCCTATCCGCTCAACGCGGCGAGTTTCCAGATTTACCGCCATTGATGGTTTGCGTACAAATCAATGTTAGCGAGGAGGAGAGCAAAAGCGGCATTTCTCTGGTTGAAGTTGAAGAACTCTGTAACGCTATTACCTCTTTACCAAACTTAGTTCTGCGGGGCTTGATGGCAATTCCCGCACCTAATCCAGACCCTGTCTTGCAACGCCAGGCTTTTGCAGCCGTACAAGATTGTTTCAAGCGCATACAAGCCAGCCATTTCACTGAACTTGGTTACCAGTTCTTTGACACCCTTTCGATGGGCATGTCCGATGATTTAGAGGCCGCCATCGCTGAAGGCAGCACTTTAGTTCGCGTTGGTACAGCCATTTTCGGGAAGCGCGATAAGATTAGCAAATGAGCACAAACAAAATCGCACAAAATAATAGCAACGCGCACATCACCTTTGTTGGCGGTGGCAATATGGGGCGTGCCCTTATCAGCGGCCTTCTTGCTAGTGGATTCGAACCTAATCAAATCTCTGTTGTAGAAGCAAATGCTGCAACTGCCCTAAAGTTACATGAAGATTTTGGTGTTCAGGGCATTGGCGCTCTGGAGCACATCGCTTTTGATTTCTCTAGAAATAATGTGCTTGTCATGGCGATCAAACCACAAGACTTTAATGTCGTTGCCAAAGGTTTAGCGTCTAAGTTAAAGCATGCGAGCGAGCCCGGTCCACTCATTCTGAGTATCGCTGCGGGTATTCGCCTAAAAGATATGAGTCGCTGGCTTGATCACACACGCTGTGTACGCGCTATGCCAAATACTCCAGCCTTAATTGGTAAAGGGATTACCGGTCTTTTTGCAGATACCGCTGTAGATCAATCTGATCGTGCCTTAGCTGAAACCATTTGTAATGCGGTAGGTCAAACCGTTTGGGTAAAAGAAGAAAAATTGATGGATGCAGTAACTGCTGTTTCTGGTAGTGGTCCAGCCTATGTCTTTGCATTTTTAGAGGCAATGCAATCTGCTGGAGAGAAGCTCGGTCTTGATTCAGAGACAGCGCGCAAGCTGGCTTATGCCACTCTTGAGGGCGCTACACAGCTTGCCCATGACTCTGATGAACACGCTGGCGTTCTCCGCGCGAGAGTCACTTCAAAGGGTGGAACCACTGCTGCTGCTCTAGATGTCATGAAACAACAAGGTTGGCATGAAATTTTAGAAAAAGCGATTGATGCAGCCAGTCAGCGCGGTAAAACAATGGGCGATGAACTCGGCCAGAGTTAGTTAATACCTATACCCAGCACAATTCCCAGAAATAAAAATCCGCCTAACCAGTTGTTATGGCGGAATGCTTTAAAACAATTTTCTCTATTGCGTGTTGAAACCAACTTTAAGTGATATATCGCACAAGCCAATGCTGCGAACCAACCCACTAAAAAATAATTGCTTAAGTTAGCCAATTGCGCCACCCATAACTGACTCAGAAAAAGCATCCCATAGCTTATTGCTATAGCGACGACATCGTACTGACCAAAAGTAATGGCCGATGTTCTCAACCCTAGGCGCAGATCATCATCGCGATCAACCATGGCATAGGCTGTGTCATAAGCGATCGCCCAAAAAATGTTTCCAATAAATAAGAACCAGGCCTCTAGGGGGATAGAATCCAAAATAGCCGCATACGCCATCGGAATGCCAAAGCCAAAGGCAATGCCTAAGACAGCTTGGGGCATGGCAAAAAAGCGTTTGGTAAAGGGATAGAGGAAGGCTACTAGCAAAGCAAGCACGGATAGTTGTTTTGTAAATACATTCAGGGGCTGAATGAATAAAAACGCAATCAAGGCCAATACTCCAGCCACAGCTATGGCCTCTTTGCCCGAGATTTTTCCACTTGTGACTGGGCGATCTTGGGTACGGTTAACATGACGATCAAAATCACGATCAGCATAGTCGTTGATTGCACAACCCGCACTACGCATTAAAAATGTGCCGACAGTAAAGATCAACAAAATAGATAAATCAGGCACACCACTGCTTGCCAACCAAAGAGCCCAGAGCGTAGGCCATAACAGTAATAGCGTACCAATCGGCTTATCTAGCCTGATTAGATGGCCATAAGAAATAAAACGATCTTTTACATTCATAAGGTAATTATCAAGCCTTTAGAAATTCCGCTCGAGATCCGAGCCAGCGCTCTAAATGACGCTCCACCAGATCTGCATGCTCAGCGAGCAAGCGCTCGGCCGCCTGTTGGGCTAACTCAATTAACCAGGCATCGCGTTGCAAATCGACAAAGCGCAACATAGCATCTCCTGATTGCTTCGCGCCTAGCAATTCACCCGGACCACGCAGTGATAAATCTCGCTCAGCAATCACAAAACCATCTGAGGTCTCACGTAAAGTTTGTAGACGTTCCTTGGCAGCCATTGAAAGCGGCTCGGCGTACATCAAAATACAGACCGAATCCGCAGAACCCCTGCCCACGCGCCCGCGCAATTGATGGATCTGGGCATAACCAAAGCGCTCAGCATGCTCAATCACCATTAACGCCGCATTAGGTACGTCTACCCCAACCTCAATTACCGTAGTCGCAACTAAAAGCTGAACCTCATTTGCCTTAAAGGCGGCCATGACTGCTGCTTTTTCTTCTGCTTTTAATCTGCCATGCACTAAGCCAACCTTAAAGTCAGGTAAAGCCTGAGTCAGTTGCTCGAAGCTCTCAACTGCTGTTTGCAATTGCAGTACTTCAGATTCTTCAATCAGAGGGCAAACCCAGTACGCTTGCAAGTCCTTGGATAACCAACTTTGCAAACCACCGATCACCTCATCACGGCGGCCGGCTTTAACTACCTTGGTAGCAATCGGTTTTCGACCAGGAGGCAATTCATCGATGACAGAGACATCTAAGTCAGCATAGTAGGTCATCGCTAAAGTGCGTGGTATTGGTGTCGCAGACATCATTAATTGATGGCAGTAAAACAATTCCGACCCAACGCGCTGCTGAATCTCTAAACGCTGCCTCACTCCGAAGCGATGTTGCTCATCAATCACTGCGAGGCCAAGTTTGGCAAAGCTCACGTTTTCTTGAATAAGAGCATGCGTACCAATAATGAGTTGGGCTTGCCCATTTTCGATTACCTCTTGTGCCAATCTTTTTTCTTTGGCTTTCAGACTCCCTGACAGCCAAGCGATTCGTACCCCTAAAGGCTCAAACCATTCCTTCATTTTGAGATAGTGTTGCTCAGCCAATATTTCCGTAGGCGCCATGATGGCAGCTTGATAGCCATGATCCATTGCCCGCGCTGCAGCCAAGGCCGCTACTACAGTCTTGCCGCTACCTACGTCCCCTTGTAAAAGGCGATTCATCGGGAATGATTGAGAAAGGTCATGACTCATTTCAGACCAAACACGATCTTGAGCATTAGTTAATTTAAAAGGCAATACTTTCAGCAAGCCCGCTTCAAAGCTTTGCCGCTCTTTCTTGCCCTTACTCTCATCTTTATTTTTTACAAAACTAGGTGCATGCCGCTCCCGACGAATCGCATGCGCACGCTTTAACGAAATTTGCTGAGCAAGGAGTTCCTCAAACTGCACTCGACGCCAAGCAGGATGAGTACGCTCTAGCAATGCCTGAGTATTGGCATCGGCAGGCGGTTGATGTAAATAGATAATCGCCTCTTGCAAGTTTGGCCAATCATGACTAGGCAGTAGCTCTGCCATCAGCTCTTTGGGCAAGAACTCAGCCAGACTATCTTGCAGGCTTGGGTCACGTAAGGCTTGTGACACTGCTTTACGAATAATGGTTTGCGAGACTCCAACACTTGCTGGATAAACTGGAGTCAAACTAGCAGGTAAAGGTGTATCTGGAGCGACAGCTCTCACCGTAGGGTGCACCATCTCTGGACCCTGAAAACCTTCACGCACTTCACCGCGGACTCGAATATTGACCCCGACAGCCATTTGTTTTTGCTGGCTAGGGTAGAAGTTCAGGAAGCGTAGATTTAAGGTTTCAGTCTCATCCTCGATGGTCACCACCATCTGCCTTCTGGGCCTAAATAAGACCTGATTGCGAATAACTACACCCTGGGTCTGGGCTGAGTTAAATCTACCCTGATGTATGGCCTCCTCGATCGTGAGCAGCTCGGTCTCATCCTCATAACGGGATGGCAAGTGCAAAGCAAGGGCCATAGGGCTGTCTAAACCCATCTTTTGGAGTGTACTTGGCGCTTGTTTAGTAGTCATCGTTAAAATCTAATACCTGATGGTAATGCTATGCAACTCTCCGACTTTAATTACGAACTCCCACCCGAACTAATCGCCCAACATCCTTTGGCGAATAGAACCGATAGCCGCCTCTTAGAGGTCAAGGCTGATGGGCCAAATCACGTCCAATTGGTAGATCGACAGTTTAAGGACATTCTGAGCATTGTTCAGCCCGGGGACTTATTAGTCTTTAATGACACCAAGGTTATTCCTGCGCGCTTACACGGCAAAAAGGAGACTGGCGGGAACGTGGAGCTGCTCATTGAACGCATTAGCGGCGAAAAGCAGGCCTGGGTTCAAATTAGAGCCTCCAAGGTACCTAAGACTGGAACCACTGTTCATATTCACAATCAGGCTGGCGAAACCTTTCCTGTAGAGATGATTGGATATGACGGACGTTTTTATGAGGTTCGCTTTCCGGAAAATGTATTTTCCTTGCTTGAACGTTTTGGTGAGCTCCCATTACCGCCCTACATTGAGCATCAACCTGATGGAGAAGACGCGCAGCGTTATCAAACAGTCGTCGCCAAAAATCCAGGGGCGGTAGCTGCCCCAACAGCAGGCCTACATTTTGATGAATCTATCTTGCAAGAACTTAAGAAATTAGGCATTCAACAAGCAGCTGTCACACTACATGTGGGGGCAGGAACATTTACGCCCGTGCGCGAAGAAGATCTTTCAAAACATAAGATGCACTACGAATGGTTCTCCATTCCCAATGAGACATTAGAAGCTATTGAGGCCACCAAGAAAAATGGTGGCAGAGTTGTTGCGGTAGGCACTACCAGTCTGCGCGCACTCGAGAGCCAGGCTGCTAGCGGGCAAAGTAGCGGCGAGACCAATCTCTTTATTACCCCAGGCTACCAATTTAAAACTGTAGATTGTTTGCTTACCAACTTTCATCTGCCAAAATCTACCTTATTAATGTTGGTCAGTGCTTTTGCGGGAATGGAAAACATTCGCGCCGCTTATCAACATGCCATTCATCAGAAGTATCGTTTCTTCAGCTATGGAGATGCGATGTTTCTTTGTCGACTCGAGAATCCACAGTTATGACCAAACCTGTTCACTTCAACATATTGGCGCGCGACTCGCAAAGCCCAGCTCGTCTTGGTCAACTCGACCTTCCGCATGGTAGCGTGCAAACGCCCATCTTTATGCCTGTGGGAACGTATGGCACCGTCAAAGCAATGACGCCGCGTGACTTGAATGAGGCCAAAGCCCAAATTATTTTAGGTAACACTTTTCATCTCTGGTTAAGGCCAGGATTAGATGTCATTAAAAAACATGGTGGCTTGCATCGTTTTATGGGTTGGGACAAACCGATCCTCACTGACTCTGGCGGCTTTCAGGTATTTAGTTTGGGCGCGCTGCGCAAGATCTCTGAAGAGGGCGTGACCTTTGCATCTCCAATCAATGGCGACAAATTATTTATGTCTCCAGAAGTGTCAATGGAAATTCAGGCGGTGCTCAATAGCGATATCGCGATGCAGTTTGATGAATGCACTCCTTATGAAATCAAAGGTCAACCTACCTCGGAAAAAACAGCCCGTGCATCGCTAGAAATGTCTTTGCGCTGGGGTGATCGCTCCATTAAGCGTTTTCGCGAACTAAATACAGGCAACGGACTCTTTGGCATCGTTCAAGGCGGCATGTTCGAGAATCTTCGTGAATTTTCTTTGGATGCCGTAAGTCAGCAAGGTTTTGATGGGATTGCTATTGGCGGCTTATCAGTGGGAGAGCCTAAACCCGAGTTTGAGCGGATTCTGAATTTCACTGCACCTAAATTGCCAGAACATATGCCTCATTACCTAATGGGCGTTGGTACTCCAGAAGATCTAATGTTGGGCGTTAGCCTAGGTATTGATATGTTTGATTGCGTGATGCCAACCCGTAACGCCCGCAATGGCTGGCTTTTCACTCGCTTTGGCGACCTTAAACTACGAAATTCTGGGTATAAGGACGATGATCGCCCAGTAGACCCAACCTGTGCCTGCTATACCTGCCAAAACTTCACTAGATCCTACTTAAATCACCTTCAAAAGGCGAATGAGATCCTAGGGTCTCAGCTAAACACCATCCATAACCTGTCCTACTACCTCCAGCTGATGACAGAGGTCCGTGAGGCTCTCAGCAAAGACCGCTTTAGCGCATATCGTGAGGAATTTCATAGCAATCGCCAGCGTGGTGTTGAGCCTGGACAGGACTAATAGCCCTACAGGGGGCAAAACCCCCTGTAAATCACCTCCAAAGCCCCACACAGTTTAGAATTGCGGGTTACGGCCACCGGTTTAAAGGTCGAAAAATATCGCAGTTTTTAATTGGTAATTAACGGAGGTTTTGTATGTGGATTAGTAACGCTTTTGCCCAAGCTCCTGCAGCGGGCGCAGATTCCAGTGGCTTGATGAGCTTTCTCCCTTTAATTTTGATGTTTGCAGTTTTGTACTTCATCATGATTCGCCCACAAATGAAGCGTCAAAAAGAAACTAAGGCAATGCTCGAGTCATTAGGCGTTGGTGATGAGGTTGTTACTGTTGGCGGCATCATGGGCAAAGTAACAGCATTGAAAGACCAAGTGGTTACCGTTGAAATTTCTGCTGGTACTGAAGTGCACATGCAAAAAGGTGCTATCACTACAGTATTGCCAAAAGGCACCCTAAAGTCTGCTTAATTTATTTGTTTAAAAGTATCTCAATATGAATCGCTACCCTCTCTGGAAATATCTAGTCATTGCCGTTGCATTACTAATCGGCGGACTATATTCATTACCCAATTTCTATGGTGAGGCTCCAGCGGTTCAAGTCTCGTCTGCCAAGCCAACCATCAAGGTTGACTTGGCAACGCAGGCTCGTGTCGAAAAAATTCTGACGGAAGCCAACATTAGTAATACCGGTCTCTTCTTCGAAGTCGCTGGCAATGTAGGCTCTATCAAAGTTCGCTTCAATAACACTGACATTCAGTTGCGCGCACGTGATCTCTTGCAACAGAAATTAAATGTTGATCAAAATGATCCCAACTACACCGTTGCCTTAAACCTGCTATCCAATACACCGGGCTGGTTAAGTGCAATCAACGCATTACCAATGCCACTAGGTCTTGATTTGCGTGGCGGCGTCTATTTCCTCTTGCAAGTGGATATGAAGGGCGCAGTCCAGAAAAAAGTGACTTCCTTGGCAGGCGATATTCGCAGTCAATTACGTGACAAGAGCATTCGCCATCAAGGTATTGAGCGTGGCGCTGATTCCATATCGATCAATTTCGCCAATGTCGAAGATGCTGAACAAGCACGCTCATTGCTAACAACGGCACAACCTGAACTAATTTGGCTTATTAAATCAAATGGCTCGTTACCTAAGCTAGTAGGTGAATTTAAACCATCCGCCCTTAAAGCCATTCAAGATAACGCCGTTAAGCAAAATATCATTACCCTGAATAAGCGTGTGAACGAATTGGCGGTTAAAGAACCAGTGATTCAACAACAAGGTGCTGAGCGCATTGTGGTGCAGTTACCTGGCGTACAGGATACCGCTCGTGCCAAAGACATCATCGGTCGTACAGCAACTCTAGAGTCTCGCTTAGCTGACCCCTTGGCGTCTACCATCGGCTTAGGCGAAACTCCTCCTCCAGGCATGGATACTTTCCGCTTTGGTGAAAATCGCTTGGGTGTATTTAAAAAATCAGTGATCTTCAGTGGAGATCGCATTACGGATGCTAGCGCTGGCTTTGACCAAAACCAACGTCCTGCTGTAAACATCTCCCTAGATGCTGCTGGTGGTCGCGTTATGCAGGAAGTGACTCGCGAAAATATCGGTAAGCCGATGGGCATGATCTTGTTTGAAAAAGGTAAAGGTGAAGTACTCACAATCGCTACCATTCAAAGTGAGTTTGGCTCTAAGTTCCAAATCACTGGTCAACCAACTACCGAGAGCGCTAATGACTTAGCGCTGCTCTTGCGCGCTGGATCATTAGCAGCACCAATGGAAATCATTGAAGAACGTACTATTGGACCAAGCCTTGGAGCAGAAAATATTGAGAAGGGCTTTAAGTCGCTCTTGATCGGGTTTACTGCGATCGCGATTTTTATGATGGTCTACTACTTACTGTTTGGCACTTTCTCCGTTGTCGCTTTAGCGGTGAACTTGTTCTTACTCATCTCAGTGCTATCGATGCTGCAAGCCACACTCACTTTGCCGGGCATCGCTGCAATGGCCTTAGCTCTGGGTATGGCGATTGACTCCAACGTGTTAATTAACGAGCGTATTCGTGAAGAATTACGTAACGGAGCTTCACCACAAACAGCCATTTCTGTCGGCTTCGACAAAGCCTGGGCAACGATTCTGGACTCTAACGTAACGACTTTGATTGCTGGTCTAGCCTTATTGGCATTTGGATCAGGCCCCATCAAAGGCTTCGCAGTAGTTCACTGTTTAGGTATTCTGACTTCAATGTTCTCGGCTGTCTTCTTCTCACGTGGCCTTGTTAACCTCTGGTATGGCAGACATAAGAAGATTCAAAAACTCGCTATTGGCCAAGTTTGGCGTCCACAGGAGAAATAAGCCATGGAATTTTTCCGAATCAAAAAAGATATTCCCTTTATGCGCCATGCATTGGTGCTTAATGCGATTTCTTTAGTTACTTTTTTAGCTGCAGTCTTTTTCCTCTGGCATAACGGCCTGCATCTCTCCATCGAATTTACTGGTGGAACGGTGATGGAAGTCAGCTATCCACAAACTGCACCCTTGGACTCTATTCGTACCAAGGTTGAGAAGTTGGGCTATGCAGATACTCAAATTCAGAACTTTGGTAGCTCACGCGATGTCATGATTCGCCTACCATTACAAAAAGATGCTGAAGGCAAATTGATTTCTTCTGCTGATCAGAGCACGGCAGTAATGCAAGCGCTTGAACCAGCAACGACTGGCGTGAAATTGCAGCGCGTTGAGTTTGTTGGCCCACAGGTGGGTCAAGAGTTGGCTATTGACGGCTTAAAAGCACTCATCTTTGTAATCATTGGCATCGTGGTGTATCTATCCTTCCGTTTTGAGTGGAAGTTTGCGCTTGCCGGCATCATTGCAAACTTGCATGACGTTGTCATCATCTTGGGTTTCTTTGCCTTCTTCCAGTGGGAGTTCTCCCTCTCAGTATTGGCAGCCGTTCTTGCGGTTCTTGGCTATTCAGTAAACGAATCCGTCGTGATCTTTGACCGTATTCGCGAGAACTTCCGCAAATATCGCAAGATGAATACCCGTGAAATCATTGATAACGCGATTACGAGCACCATTAGCCGTACTGTTATTACCCACGGCAGTACTGAGATGATGGTCCTGGCAATGCTGGTCTTTGGAGGCCCAACACTCTTCTACTTTGCATTAGCACTGACCATTGGTATTTTGTTTGGTATCTACTCTTCAGTCTTCGTGGCTGCAGCATTAGCCATGTGGCTCGGTGTTACACGTGAAGATTTGGTGAAGGGCGATAAAAAGCCAGATGATGATGCCCGCAAAGATGATCCGAACTACGGAGCGCGGGTCTAACTCAGTCTTTTTAGTTCAGCGACAGTTTTGTTGATCAAGGGCAGCTAAAATTCTGTTAGTTGCACCTTGGTGTTCAGTTGAATAAGCCTGAGCAGCGGCACCCATCTGTGCCAATTCATGAGTATTTAGAAGCAATTCTTTCAAAGATTCCATTAAGGCAATTGGCTCCGTTAAAAGCAATTCGCCATGAATGCGTTTAGCTGCACCACTATCAATCGCATCTAAGGCAGCTTGATGAAAGTTATAGGTATGTTCACCCAAGAGAACAGGGCAGCCAGCTGCACAAGCCTCAATCAAGTTTTGACCTCCAAAAGGCAGCAAGCTTCCACCCATTAGTACTAAGTCAGAGGCGCTGTAATACATCGGCATCTCGCCCATGGAGTCGCCCAGAACAACATCTAATCCAGCACACTCGCTCGGAATCCCGGCCCACTCGCTACGACGGCGAAACTTGAAGCTAGCATTGCTAATTTGATCCGCTACTTCTGCGAAGCGCTCGGGATGGCGCGGTACTAAACAAAGCAATGGAGGTGTTGCAAATGCATTGCTTAAGAGCAAATCTTTCCAAGCCTTCAGAATAATGGCCTCTTCTCCATCGCGAGTGCTCGCTGCACACACCATCAAGCGATTTCCGGCATGCAGTTCCATCTGCCATTCTTTGCCCTCAGCAAGCAATTGCGGGTTGAGTGGAACATCAAATTTCAGATTGCCGGTAATGACAACATTTTTAACGCCTAGGCTACGGTAACGCCCTGCATCAAATTCAGTCTGCGCCAGAATCCCCGCAAAGGCTTGAAATAATGCGCGCCCTGCTTTACCAAATCGATCGATGCGACGGGCACTTCGCTCAGATAAACGGGCATTGACTAAAAATAGAGGTAAGCCAATTTCTTTGCAACGAAAGACTACTGTCGGCCAAGCTTCGGTCTCCATAAATAGGCCAAACTTTGGTTTAAATGTCTTTAAGAAATGCTCTACAGACCAGCAGAGATCGTAGGGTAAATAGACTTGTCGAATTTGCCCAGCCGCAATCTCTTTGGCAAATAACTGCTTGCCAGTACGGCGGCCATTCAAAGTCATGTGGGTGAGCAAAACGGACTCACCCTTAGCAAGATAAGCTTCAATCAATGGTTGAGCCGCACGTGTCTCGCCTACCGATACTGCATGAATCCAAATAGATCCTTGAGCAATAGGCTTACTGTAGCCAAAGCCTAATCGCTCAGGAATGTGATGAAGATAAGAGAAGGCGTGACGTGCACGCCAAGCTAGACGTATAAATGCTAATGGCAATAAGAGATGCCATAGCAATTGGTAAGCAGCAAACCAGATCCGGGGACGCGCCCCGTATTCTGAATTGGGAGTCAAGCTCACTTTTTGAGACGTTCGGTCAACTCGACCGCCTTACCTAAGTAAGAAGATGGTGTCATCTCCAACAAACGTGCTTTTGCATCCTCAGGAATCTTCAAACCCCGAATAAAGGTTTGCAGGTCTGCTTGATTAATCCCTTTGCCACGAGTCAATTCTTTTAACTGCTCGTAGGGATTCTCGATGCCGTAACGACGCATCACAGTTTGCACTGGCTCAGCCAATACTTCCCAGCATGCGTCTAAATCAGCAGCGATTGCAGCATGATTTACCTCTAACTTACCAAGCCCACGCAAGGCGCTGTCATAAGCCAATACGCTATGGCCAAATGCAGGGCCTAGATTGCGCAATACTGTTGAGTCAGTCAAGTCACGCTGCCAACGAGAGATTGGTAATTTTTCTGCAAGGTGGCGCAGCAATGCATTAGCAACACCCAAGTTACCTTCAGAGTTTTCAAAATCAATCGGGTTCACTTTATGCGGCATCGTCGATGAACCGATCTCGCCTGCTTTAGTGCGCTGCTTAAAGTAACCAACAGAGATGTAGGCCCAGAAGTCGCGATCCATATCCAAAAGAATCGTATTAGCGCGAGCAATCGCATCAAAGAGCTGAGCCATACCATCGTGTGGCTCAATTTGAATGGTGTAAGGATTGAACGTTAAACCTAGACGTTTCTCAACCACACTCTTGGAAAAATTTTCCCAATCAAAATCAGGATACGCTGACATGTGAGCGTTGTAGTTACCCACTGCGCCATTCATCTTGCCTAGTAAAGGGGCTGCAGCGATAGATTCGATCGCACGCTCTAAACGCTTGGCAATATTGGCGATCTCTTTACCCAAAGTACTTGGTGAGGCTGGCTGGCCATGCGTGCGAGAGAGCAAAGGCACTTTAGCGTTCTCAATTGCGAGATCGGTCAGTACTGAGAGTACTTTTCTGAGTTGAGGCAAGAGTACCTCATCACGTGCACCGCGCAACATTAAACCGTGAGAAGTGTTGTTGATGTCTTCTGATGTGCAGGCGAAGTGAATGAACTCACTTGCTTTCAGCAAATCTGGTCGCCCTGCAACTTTTTCTTTTAAGAAGTATTCAACCGCTTTTACGTCGTGATTCGTTACTGCTTCGATATCTTTGATGCGCTGAGCATCTGCATCTGAAAAGTTTTCTGGGAGCGAAAGCAAAAAGGCTTCATCAGCAGCATTAATTTTTGGGACATCAGGCAAGCCGGCAGCAGCCAAAGCCAAGAGCCAATGAATTTCCACAAAAACACGTTGGCGCATAAATGCAGCTTCGGAAAGCCAGGGGCGTAAGGCATCCAGCTTTCCGGCATAACGGCCATCTAGGGGTGAAAGGGCATTGAGGGTTGAAAGCGGCTGACTCACGAATATTGCCTTTGCATTGAATATGTCAATAAAAGCTGATTTTAATGCGTTCTGGAGTACAGCAAAGCCCAATCAGGATGGCTATACTTGAGCCCATGAAACTTATCGGATCCCTAACCAGCCCCTATGTACGTAAAGTACGCATTGTTTTTAACGAGAAAAAGGTCGATGTTGACCTCGAATTAGAGAATGTTTGGGCTGCAGACACCAAAATAGCCCTTACCAACCCCCTGGGGAAGGTTCCCTGCCTCATGGCTGACGATGGAGAGGCTATTTATGACTCCCGCGTTATCGCCGAGTACGCTGATGGCCTAAGCCCAGTCAGCAAGCTCATTCCGGCTGATAACCGTGAGCGCGCTGCCGTGAAAACCTGGGAGGCACTGGCAGACGGAGTGATGGATGCCGGCATTTTGGCCCGTTTAGAGCGCACCTTACGCCCAGCAGAACAACAAAGCCAAGCTTGGTATGACCGCCAGATGGGCAAGATTAATGACGCCCTACGTCAAATGTCTGAACAGCTGGGTGGTAATGCTTGGTGTCACGGCAATCAAATCACCTTGGCAGATATCGCCGTAGGTTGCGCAATCGGATATTTATTATTTCGCTTTCCAGAAGTGAAATGGCAAACCCAATACCCAAATTTAGATCGTCTGTATCAAAAATTATTACAGCGACCTTCCTTTATTGAAACTGAACCACCGGCCGCCTAATTCACTTACCGCTTAATTAAAAAATGCCAATCAAAACTGATTGGCATTTTTGTATCCGCTGCTTGCTGATTAAAATTATGAAGAAATAATTCCACCACCTAAACAAACGTCTCCGTCATAAAGAACAGCGGATTGTCCAGGTGTAACAGCCCACTGCGCTTCTGGAAAACTCAAGTCAAAACTCAGCGCTTCATTACCAGAACTCAATATACAAGCAGAATCTGCTTGCCGATAACGAGTCTTAGCAGAATAACTTCCAGGTGTTGGTACCACACCAGAAACCCAACTGGCATCCATGGCAGCAAGCTGATTAGCCAATAGCCACGGGTGTTCGTGGCCTTGGGCCACATACAAAGTGTTATTAGGAACGTCCTTGCGCGCCACATACCAAGCATCACCATTGCCGTCTTGACTGCCACCCAAACCAATGCCCTTGCGCTGACCTAAGGTAAAGAAGGCTAAGCCCATATGCTCACCAACCGTCTTACCTTCGGGAGTTTTAATCGGGCCAGGTACGCGCGGTAAATAACGATTTAAGAATTCTCTAAAAGGACGTTCACCAATAAAGCAAATACCGGTGGAGTCTTTCTTTTTAGCGTTGTGCAAACCAATTTGCTCTGCAATTTTTCTGACTTCCGTTTTGGGAATTTCTCCAAGCGGGAACATCACGTTTGCTAATTGTTGCTGCGTTAAACGATGCAAGAAATAACTTTGATCTTTACTGGCATCGACAGCTTTTAACAACTGCACCCTGCCACCTTCATGCCGCACGCGCGCATAGTGGCCAGTAGCAATCGCATCCGCACCCAAACTCATGGCGTGATCTAAAAAAGCCTTGAACTTAATTTCGGCGTTACATAAAACATCGGGATTGGGTGTTCGCCCTGCGGCGTACTCACGCAAGAAATCAGCAAATACACGCTCACGGTATTCGGCAGCAAAATTGACTGCTTCGACGTCTATTCCGATCATATCGGCGACCGAGACCACATCGAGCCAGTCTTGACGAGCAGAACAGTACTCGTCGTTATCGTCATCTTCCCAATTTTTCATAAAAAGGCCAATAACTTCAAAGCCTTGCTCTTTTAGCATCCAGGCAGCAACTGACGAATCTACCCCTCCAGACATGCCAATAACGACTTTCTTGGGCTGTGAGGGCGGGATTGAGGAAGAATTGAGCGGGATCATCAAAAAATGCGAGAATTCAATATAAGCTTACAGACCATATTGTAGAAGTCTTAGCCTGATTCCACAGAATTTCGGGCAAAAACCAAGCAAAAGGACTTAGGGGTGAGTAAATAGGCGCAACAAGCCCTATTTAACTAAAATAGATTTTTTATAAATTTTTGCTTTTGGAGACATGCCATGCGCATAGGAGTGCCACTGGAAACAAGGCCCGGGGAAACTCGAGTAGCCGCCACACCAGAAACCGTTAAAAAATTAATTGGTCAAGGTCATACCGTCGTGATTCAAAAAGACGCCGGGGTAAAAGCCAGTCAACCTGACTCTGCATTCGAGGCTGTCGGCGCAACCATTGGCAGCGCTGCAGATGCATTCGGTGCTGAGATTGTGCTCAAAGTACGTGCGCCTGAGGCGGCTGAACTCAAGCAAATTAAATCCGGTGCCGTGCTCTTAGGCATGCTCGATCCGTTTGATAACGACATGATTGCAGCCATGGCAGCGCAAGGCGTTACTGCATTCTCTTTAGAGGCTGCACCACGCACAACGCGCGCACAAAGCATGGACGTTTTATCTTCACAGGCAAATATTGCTGGTTACAAAGCAGTATTGGTTGCCGCAAATGAATATCAACGCTTCATGCCAATGCTGATGACTGCTGCGGGAACTGTTAAAGCGGCTCGCATACTAATCCTGGGTGCTGGTGTTGCAGGCTTACAAGCAATCGCTACAGCAAAACGTCTTGGCGCTGTGATTGAAGCATCTGATGTTCGTCCAGCCGCTAAAGAACAAATTGAATCATTGGGCGCCAAGTTTGTTGACGTTCCTTACGAAACTGATGAAGAGCGTGAAATTGCAAAAGGCGTTGGTGGCTATGCCCGCCCAATGCCTGAGGCCTGGATGAAGCGTCAAGCGGCCTTGGTTGCAGAGCGTGCGCAACAAGCTGACATCGTGATCACAACCGCATTGATTCCTGGACGTAAACCTCCAGTCCTATTACATAGCGACACTGTTGCCAATATGAAGCCAGGCTCGATCGTGATTGATTTGGCCGCTGGCAAAGGTGATAACGGTTCAGGTAACTGCCCGTTAACGCAAGCAGACAAAGTAATTGATGTAAATGGCGTGAAAATTGTTGGCTACACCAACTTAGCTAGCATGGTTGCCGCAGATGCTTCTGCACTGTACTCACGTAACTTGCTCGATTTCATGAAACTCATTGTGGATAAAGAAGCCAATTTAGTTATCCCAAGTGATGATGACATCGTTACTGCTTGCTTAATGTGTCGTGATGGCCAAGCCGTCCGCAAAAACTAATAGTAAAAAATACTAAGGAAATACTATGGATCTCGCTGCCTTTCAAAGCATCCTCACCGTTCAAAACATTACCGTGTTTGTATTGGCCATCTTTGTTGGCTATCACGTCGTTTGGAATGTTACGCCAGCATTGCATACGCCTTTAATGGCGGTGACCAATGCCATCTCCGGCATCATCATTGTTGGCGCATTGCTCCAAACTGAAGTTATCGGTGGCGATGAAATCACCCTCACCAGCATTATTGGTGCAGTAGCGGTATTCCTCGCGTCTATCAATATTTTTGGTGGCTTTATGGTCACCCGTCGCATGCTTGAAATGTTCAAGAAAAAAGCTCCCAAAGCTGATGCGGCTGGAACCAAATAAACCTAGAACAAGACCTATATAGAGACCAAAACTATGTCAAACATAACCGCTATTTCTTATCTCATTTCATCGGTGTTGTTCATCCTCGCTTTGCGTGGCTTGTCTTCACCAACCACTTCACGTCAAGGCAACACCTTCGGCATGATTGGTATGTTGTTAGCAGTCATCACCACTTTCTTCATTCCTGATTTCAAACCAGTCATCTCTTTGATCGGCGTTGCCATTGTTGGTGGCGCGATTATTGGAACCATTGCCGCTAAGCGCGTGCAAATGACTAAGATGCCTGAGTTGGTTGCTTTGATGCACTCCTTCGTAGGTTTGTCAGCTGTGTTAATTGCGATCGCTGCTGTATTTAATCCAGCGCATGACCATACTGGTGCACAGAAGATTGAGCTCTTCATCGGCGCATTCATTGGTGCTATTACCTTCACTGCATCCGTGATTGCATTCGGCAAGCTATCTGGCAAGGTCAGTGGTAAGCCAGTGACTTTTGCTGGTCAACATTTGCTGAACTTGATTTTGGCTATTTCGATGGTTGGTGCCGGCGTTGCTTATTACATGGGTGACAGCCACGCAGCCTTCTTGGCAATGTGTGCCATTGCCTTGATATTGGGCGTAACCTTAATCATCCCTATCGGCGGTGCTGATATGCCGGTGGTTGTATCCATGCTGAACAGCTATTCAGGTTGGGCAGCGGCCGGTATTGGCTTCACCTTAAACAACCCAGTATTGATTATTGCGGGTGCTTGCGTAGGCTCATCTGGTGCGATTCTGTCTTACATCATGTGTAAGGCGATGAACCGCTCCATCCTGGCTGTATTGCTTGGCGGCTTTGGTGCTGAAGCTGCTGCAGGCGGTGGCGATGATGGCGGCCCTAAGAACTACAAAACAGGATCGCCTGAAGATGCGGCTTTCCTCATGGAAAATGCTGACACTGTGATCATTGTTCCAGGTTATGGCTTGGCAGTGGCTCGCGCTCAACATGCATTGAAAGAATTGACTGAAAAGTTGACTCATCATGGTGTGACAGTGAAGTATGCGATTCACCCAGTAGCAGGTCGTATGCCTGGTCATATGAATGTACTCTTGGCCGAAGCTGAAGTTCCATACGACCAAGTATTTGAGATGGAAGATATCAATAGCGACTTTGGTCAGGCTGATGTTGTATTGGTGCTTGGTGCAAATGACGTGGTAAACCCTGCTGCACGTACGCCAGGTAGCCCAATTTTTGGTATGCCAATCTTGGAAGCATTTAAAGCTAAAACCATCATCGTGAACAAACGTTCGATGGCGGCTGGATATGCCGGCCTAGATAATGAACTCTTCTACATGGATAAAACCATGATGGTCTTCGGTGATGCGAAGAAGGTAGTTGAAGAGATGGTTAAGGCTGTTGAGTAAGTCAACCCTTCAGGTCATTAAATAATTAACCGCCTTCGGGCGGTTTTTTATTACACTAAACAAACTTATCAATATAGCCACACCACCTTACGAGAGCTTGGTATGAATTATTTTCTTGGGAATCACCTCGGCATTGTTAAATATGCGCCCCTCATATTTTTTTCATCCATCCTGACATTCTTATTGATAGGTTGGCTATATGGCAGATATCGGGCTCGCACTTCCGAACATGTTGTTGTCCGCGATTCATTGGCAACAGCAATTTTTGGGCTTTCAGCGTTAGTGCTTGGCTTTACTTTCTCAAATGCTGCCGATCACTTTGATACTCGAATGCGTGTCATACGTGATCAGGCAAATAGTGCGAAGCAAGTCTATCAATCTAGCAGTTACCTAAACCCTAAAGATCAGGCTATTGTTAAAGATACATTACAGCAAATGATTACCTTGAGAATTTCTGTATATGAAGACATCAAAACATTTGATGATCTCGACGGCAAGCTCGATGCCATGGGAAAACTATTAAACAAGTTAAATAAAGAAATTAATGAGTCAATACCTCGCGCACCAGCTAGTACCAAGGATTTAGCCAATACCGTTTTAAGACCCCAGCTCACTCACCTTTTAGACATTTACCAAGAGGGGATACTCAATGCAAAACACCATCCCCCTGCAATTATTGAACGCTTTTTATTTGCTCTACTCTCAATAGGGGCCTTGCTAAGCGGCTACTCGATGGCAGTTAAGAAAGAGGAGGACTGGTTCCTGACGGCCCTGTACTTAGGTTTAATGGGATTTGCACTGTACGTGATTTTTTCTTTGGAATTTCCACATCAACTACAGAGCTCGGAATACATTAATGCCGACTTTTTGAGACTTCAAAAGGCTTGGCAGTAACATCACAACACTACCTTCTCTTGTAGCTATTGGATAAATTGTCCTGCAGTACATAGGCAATGCCATTGGCTACCAAAGAAAGCTCTTGATCGAGTACTCGGCTGCGGTAAGTCCAACCAGCAGGTAATTTCAACTGCTCGCCCAATACTGGAAGATCTTTCATATTGAGAGCAGGATTAACGATTTGTGAATAAGATTGCATCACATACACGTCACCTCCAGGGGAGGTGAGTTCATAGACAGCGCTACCAACTCTATAAATGAAATTAGTAGTACGAGAAATTTCATTGGGGGTGTATTGTTTGCTACCCATCAATTGCTTGAGCAAGCTCAACTGGATAGTTGCCCGTAAATTCATCTCTATACCATCAAAGGATTCTTTGACGTCATTGACAGTGCTGCCTGCCGCCTGTATTTCATCCATCGTCCAATAACGAGGACCATTTAACAGGACAAAGGACGCATCAAATTTTTTAGAAATAGAGTCTTTAGTTAACTCTTTCCACTGGGCTTCAGGGCAAAGATTAAGTCCTTGCGTATTAAATACCTTTACTTCCAAATTAAGCCAAGCTCGCTTGCCCACCAGAACTTCGCAATAACGCTGATTACGCAGATTTGAGACACTTTTCTGAAATACCAGCTGAGAGTCAGCGGATTGAGCAATTGCACCCCCACAAAGAAGGATAGAACTCAGAAAGAGTGAGCCCATTGAAATGAGGAGACTTGCTTGAGTGCGACCGGTCATCTTGAAGCCCGTTCCAGTGGTAATGTTGGGTACAGCTTACTCCTATAAAGAAAAAGCGCCTGGTCTTTTGAACCAGGCGCTCTTATTTCTACAGCCAGATAGCTGTGGAAAGTAACGGCTATTACATCATGCCGCCCATTCCACCCATTCCACCCATGCCACCCATATCAGGCATACCACCAGCAGATTCATCTTTTGGTGCTTCGGAGATTGCGCAATCAGTTGTCAACAACAAGCCAGCAACAGAAGCAGCATTTACTAATGCAGTTTTTGTTACCTTAGTTGGGTCGATAACACCTTGTGCAACGAGGTCGCCGTATTCACCAGTAGCTGCGTTGTAGCCGTTATTGCCTGTACTTGCTTGTACTGCATTAACAACCACACCAGCATCTTCACCAGCATTGCTAACGATCGTACGCAATGGCTCTTGCATAGCGCGCAATACAATGCTGATACCAGCGTCTTGATCAGCGTTATCGCCTTTCAAGCCCTTAATACCTTGCATTGCACGAATCAACGCTACGCCACCGCCAGGAACAATGCCTTCTTCAACTGCTGCACGAGTTGCGTGCAATGCGTCGTCAACACGAGCCTTCTTCTCTTTCATTTCCACTTCAGTAGCAGCACCAACACGAATCACCGCAACACCGCCAGCCAATTTGGCTACGCGCTCTTGCAATTTCTCTTTGTCGTAGTCGCTAGTTGCTTCTTCGATCTGAACACGAATATTCTTCACACGAGCTTCAATCGCTTTAGCATCGCCAGCGCCATCGATGATGATGGTGTTCTCTTTGCCTACTTCGATACGCTTTGCTTGACCTAAGTGCTCAAGAGTTGTTTTCTCGAGTGTAAGGCCGATTTCTTCAGCGATTACTGTGCCGCCAGTCAAAATCGCGATGTCTTCCAACATGGCTTTACGACGGTCACCGAAACCAGGAGCCTTAACAGCGCAAGTCTTGATGATGCCGCGGATGTTGTTCACCACCAAAGTTGCCAAGGCCTCGCCTTCAACATCCTCTGCAATGATCAACAATGGACGGCCAGACTTTGCTACTTGCTCGAGTACTGGGAGCAAATCACGGATGTTAGCGATCTTCTTGTCAAACAAGAGTACGTATGGGCTTTCCAATACAGCAACTTGTTTTTCAGGTTGATTGATGAAGTATGGGGAGAGGTAACCGCGGTCAAACTGCATACCTTCAACAACTTCAAGCTCGTCTTCCAAAGACTTACCATCTTCAACAGTAATAACGCCTTCTTTACCTACTTTTTCCATGGCTTCTGCAATGCGCTGACCAATGCTGTGGTCGCTGTTTGCAGAAATAGAGCCTACTTGAGCGATTTCTTTAGTAGTGGTGCAAGGCTTGCTGATTTTTGCGAGTTCTTGAATAGCAGCTGCAACAGCCTTATCAATACCACGCTTCAGGTCCATTGGGTTATGGCCCGAAACAACATACTTCATGCCTTCGCGAACGATAGACTGCGCCAATACAGTAGCGGTAGTTGTACCGTCACCAGCGATGTCAGCAGTTTTGGAAGCAACTTCCTTAACCATCTGCGCGCCCATGTTCTGGAGCTTGTCTTTGAGTTCGATTTCTTTTGCTACGGATACACCATCTTTAGTGATCGTTGGTCCACCGAATGAACGCTCGATTACTACATTGCGACCTTTTGGTCCCAAAGTTGTTTTCACTGCATTAGCAAGAATGTTGACGCCTTCGACCATCTTGGTGCGGGCGTTATCTCCAAATACAACGTCTTTTGCTGCCATGATTAAATTCCTCTCTTAAATACCGAAATTACTTCTGTACAACAGCCATGATGTCGTCTTCACGCATCACGATGAGTTCTTCGCTGTCAACTTTTACTGTTTGACCTGCATATTTGCCAAACAACACGCGATCGCCTACTTTGACGTCAGGTGCGTTTAATTTGCCGCTGTCATCGCGCTTGCCCGGTCCTACTGCCAAAACTTCACCTTGATCAGGCTTTTCTGCAGCAGCGTCAGGAATAATGATTCCGGAAGCAGTTTTTGATTCTTGATCTAAACGCTTGATGATTACGCGATCATGTAAGGGACGCAAATTCATCTCTTCTCCTATGTTAGTAAGTGTTAACTATTTAAATAAACTATATAAATCAATGCTTTGTAATCTCTCACACGCAAACTAAGGCTGATTTATCTAAAAACCAGCTGTTTTAGCACTCGCGTGTAGGGAGTGCTGATTATATAGGTCTCATTCCTGGGATTTCAAGGGCGGATCACCATAAATTCTTTAAGGATTTAGCCTATTTTTATAATGGGGACAGGCTGGTAGGCCGATTCCTACAGATAAATCAGCCTAAAGCCCTTACCGCTCCAATCCGTCCTGCCTAGACTGGATAGCCACCGACTGGAGAATGCTGATGAGCCCGAAATCCCGGCTGTACACGCTTGTAAAGGCATGGAAGAACAAACCCTTCCAAGAAGTACGAGACGCCTGTGGCGACCCCTGGCTTGGACTTAGTAACCAAGCCCTTGAAGAACACCAATCCTGGTCTAAACGACAAGCGATTAGTTATGAACCCATTTTTAACTGCAAGGGAACCAAACTGACAGGATCTTTATTTAGACCATTACTGACTGCCTCTGACATGCAATTGCTGCGCCTTTTTATGGAAGGCTTAGACACCATCGCATATTGGTATCGCAGTGGTCGCTTTATTCCTGGCATTTTGCCAATACCAACACATGCCATAGCCTCAAGCCGCTACGTGGATGCAATGAGTGAACTCATTCTGAACTCACGCCTACCAGTGGGCTTGGTAAGTATTGGCATTCAAACAATTCCTGAGCCTGACATCGCCGATGCTTGTAAAGAAGGGTTGCTGCGTTTACGACGGCTTGGCATCTTGCTACATTTTCTGAAATTCACCGGAAGCATTGAAGAGTTGCAGTGGATCACGGAAATGCAATTAGAGGGCGTTCATATCGATATGAGTCAAATACGTGAACGCGAGCTGGCAAGCAATGTGCTTTCTCAACTCAGACAATCGCCCTACTCACCAACACAATTTTATGCCGGCAATATTGGGTTAGTAAAGGATTTAGAAAACGCTTCCACTCTGATTGCCGACCATTCCTATGGTGGTCTCATGATGTCGCCTGTAAGTCGCCATCAGATGCTGCAGATTAACGATAGTCGTATCGCTAAAGCCATTTTTTCGCTGCACCCTCATCCACACCCAAACCAAAACGGAGACAAGTAATGAGAAAACGCGTGATGTTGGTAGATGACCATCCGGCAATGCTGATGGCTCTTAAAAGTATGTTGCAGGACCAGTTGCTTTTTGAGATCGCAGGGCAAGCCCAGAATGGTGAGGAGTGCCTTAGGTCCATGAAGGAGGTGAACCCCAATATGGTGATCCTGGATCTCGATATGCCCAAGACGGATGGCTTTGATGTCATACGCCGTATCGGATTAATGTATCCCGAGGTTCGAATGCTTGTTCTTTCCAGCATGGACGAGGCTGTTTATGGCGGGAGAGTACGCTCATTAGGCGGGCATGGTTTTGTAAACAAAACTGCAGGTGCAGATGTCATCCTAGCTGCTTGCGTTGCCATATCCCAAGGCTATAACTTTTTCACTCATGGCAAAAATGGCAATAGCTCATTAAGTGACAACGATAAGCTTGCGTTAATTTCTGATCGTGAGTTACAGGTTATGAAATATCTGGGCAAAGGTAACTCCAATCAGCAGATCTCTGAAATGCTGCATATCAGCAATAAGACAGTAGCTACTTATAAGACCAGAGTCTTTGACAAACTAGGCATTAACAATATTGCAGACTTGATTTTGTTCTGTCGCATGAACAATATTATCGAAAGCTAATTGAGCATGCGTCGGTCCATCACCCGTATTGCCCTTTTTATCCTATTAAATGGGATATTAAACAATACCTATGCGAACTTACTGAATTCAGCAGAGCAAAGATGGATCGATGCTCATCCCATAGTACGTTTTAGTATTCATGAAAAATATGCGCCTTACTTAGATGTGAATGGAAAGGGTGAGTCTGGAGTTTTTCATAGCCTTCTAAAAAAGCTCAGCGAATTTACCCAACAGGAGTTTTTACCGACGTGGCGAAAGAGTGATCAGGAGGGGCTTGAGCAACTAGCCAATGGAGAGGTAGATTTCATCATTGATCCGCCCGCTATAGATAATGAGTATCTGATGTTTGGGTCCTTATCAGAAGCAATCTTTTGGGGGCATGACGCTATTCTGACTAAACGGTCAAAAAACGATACGCCTATTGAGCCAATTAATATTGCCTACTTTGACCGTGGCTTTGAAAACCCGCCAATACCCAATCACCCCCAAGCTAGCGTATCCGGTCATGCAGAAAAATTAGTATTTGATCTTCTCAAAAATGATATTGAGGCGCTTGTCATACCGCTTCGTCTTGCGCAACAACTGATTCAGAAATTTAACGTAGATAAGTTACAAATTGATGGGCTTTACAGAAGAGAGCCCTTCAAATACCGTTGGCTTATCTCCAATCAAGATGAAGCTTTGCATGGAGTGCTTGAGCATTTTCTCAATAATCTAGATCCAATCGCATCACGAGGTCTTTTTAACATCAACGCATCTACTTTTGAAAGAGTCCACCCATCTGCACCCAACCATTTACCTTGGCTCTCCACTTTGGCAATCCTAGTGATAGGCTCTACCTTGCTTTGGCGCATGCATCAGAAACAATCACTTCAAAAGGAAGAGGCTCAAGAACTCATTTCATCGAAAGAGCAGGCAGAAAATGCAAACGCCGCAAAGTCTGCCTTCCTTGCCACCATGAGCCATGAAATTCGCACGCCCATGAATGCCATTTTAGGGGTGCAGGAGTTATTGCTTAGCAGCCCCCTACCTACAAATGAAAAAACTTTACTCAAGAGCGCGCACTCTTCAGCAGAATCTCTTCTAGGAATCCTAAACCAGGTTTTGGATCTATCAAAGATAGAGGCAGGCAAGCTTACGCTCAATATTGAGCCCTGCAATCTCAATGCTTTGATTGATGACATCGGTTCGGCATTCTCGACCGTGGCCCATAGACAGAGTCTCAAGCTACATACCTCAAAAGATCCACGCATTGCAGAAGTCTTGTTGTTAGATTCTTTACGTCTACGCCAAATACTGCAGAACCTGATTAGTAATGCCATTAAGTTCACCGATCATGGCGAAATCTACTTCTCTATCAGCGTGCTTGCAGATGATCATGCGGGGCAACTGATTGAATTCAGAGTCATTGATACCGGTGTTGGCATGTGTACAGAAGAAATTACCCTAGCACTGCAAGCTTTTGAGCAAATTCCGGGTAATAACGAACAAGTGAATGGCACTGGGCTTGGCCTAACCATTACCAATCACTTAGTTACCTCCATGAACAGCCAACTCTACTTTGAGAGCGCGCCTGGCTTTGGTAGCAATATTCATTTTTGCGTTGCGTTCCCACGTACCAGCATTGCTGCAACCAGAGCCTCTAGACCTGAACATTGCAATATATCCAGAAAGCTTGTCTCCAAGTGTGCTCAAAATAATGAGCGTCCATTACAAGCATTAGTTGTTGAAGATCATGCCGCAAGCCGCCAAATTATCTTTCTTCAACTTCAGGCGCTGGGTATTGAAGTATCAGTTTGCGATAACGCTACCACAGCTCTGGATCTCATCAGTCAAAAGTATTTTGATCTTCTGCTAACCGATCAGTCTATTCCAGGCATGCAGGGTTCAGAGCTTGCCAAACACATACGCAATACAGGCAATCAAGATCTCATCATCATCGGCATTACGGCAGATATCTATGCACTAGATTCGCGTCATCAATTCTTGGAGGCTGGCATGAATGGTGTTCTGATCAAACCATTAAGCCTCATGACTTTAGAGAATGAGCTTACTCGCTATTTCCAAGTCGAAGAATTAACTGGACCTCCAACTCAAACCAGAGGTCTGGAGGAGTATTCATTTGACGCCTTCGGAAATCTCCTCAGAAATAGCCCAGAGTACATTCTGGTCATTCTGGAAGAAATTAAAAAGGTGCATGATGAGACCCTTCTTTCACTGAGAAATGAAGCCGTAGATGAAGACGCCTTCAGAAGTATGATTCATAAAGTCAAAGGAGGGGCACAGCTCCTCAATGCCGAATACTTTACTAGAGCATGCGAAGCCCTAGAGCAAGAGAAGAATTTAGATACTCGAATTACCACCTTCATTCAATTACTGGAGGACCAAAATCTAATTATTACTAGGTATCAATCTCAATATGCAAAGCTTTAATCTTTGATGCGGTGGGTTTATCCTATGGGGGATGCGTTTTTCTCTTCTTCGCCCATCCGCTTTTATCGCAATCCTCCTTTGGACGGCTAGTTCTTTAGCCTTTGCCGGCGAGACTGCATCCCCAGTAATTCCACCATCCGTAGCGAGTAGCCTCGAGCGCAATCAAATACCTCTTGATGCCGTAAGCATTTCAGTTGTCGAGATCGAGCCTGCTCGCCCCGGAAAGAATGTAGCTAAGAAAGTTTTAGATTGGCGCGGTGGCGATCCAATGAACCCCGCTTCAACGATGAAGTTATTAACAACGCTTTCTGGTTTAGATGTCCTGGGTCCGCAATATCGTTGGCGCACTAATGTCTATACAGATGGAGTGATTCGTCAGGGGGTATTGAAAGGCAATCTCTATTTACAAGGTACGGGTGATCCAAAACTCGTTCCGGAAGAGCTAGCCAAGATGATGAAAGACCTTCAGGGTCTTGGTATTCAGAAGATTGATGGCAATCTATTCTTTGATCGTAGTGCTTATGCAGCTAGTGTCATGGAGCACAACACTATTGATGGCGAAGCTCTACGTGCATACAACGTTCCGCCAGATCCTCTGCTCTATGCATTTAGAACCCTGTCGTTTCAACTAGGTAAGTCACGCACCGCGGATTTTATTGACATTAGTTACACCCCTCCCCTCTCCCAGCTAAAGGTATCTAACCAAATGCAGTTGGTTGATCGCTCATGCGATAACTGGAAAAGCAATATCCGCTTTAATTTAGATCCGGAAGGTGTCACCAATACTGATCAGCCTTTAACTGCACAGTTCTCTGGGGCGTTCCCAAGCTCCTGTAAGGGAGTGAACTTTAACGTTGTTGCGCTTGATGCCAACACCTTTCTAACGCAAGGATTTGCTGCTGCCTGGGAATTAGCTGGTGGCAGCTGGGCACAAGCTCCTATCGGCAAAGATGGCTCAGTTCCTTTAGCCGCTCGACTTCTATTGCAATTTGAAGGCAGCAAACTTGCCGATGATGTTGTAGACATCAACAAGTACTCCAATAACGTCATGGCTCGCCAAGTTCTTTTGACTATGGCTCTAGATAAGATGGGCAAACCTGCAACCACTGCCAATGGTGAGTTAGTCATTCAGAGCTGGCTCAAACAAAATGGTTTGGACTTTGAGGGCCTGGTGATCGAGAATGGTTCTGGCTTATCTCGCAATGAAGCAATCTCTGCAAGTCAGATGAATCAGCTCTTGCTCACTGCTCGCAATTTACCGGTAGGTGATATTTTTTATAGCAGTTTACCAATTGCTGGAACTGATGGCACGATGCGCAATCGACTGATGGTTCAACTGCGCAAGTTTTTACATCTCAAGAAAAAACCAGAAGCCAGAATTAAAACGGGCTCTCTTGCAGATGTGCGAGCGATCTCAGGCTATGTAATGAGTAAATCCGGAAAGATGTATGCAGTGACTTCATTCATCAACCACCCCAATGCCTGGAGGGGTCTAGAGGCGCACGATCAGTTGCTGTCGTGGCTGCTTGAAGATGGGCCAGAACCAAAGCATGCGCGCTGAAGACGATCTCTAACACCATCCCACTCCTCGCCCGCTGGCGGCTCAGGGAACAAAATCAAATCCCAGCCTTGCTGATCTAAATCACGCAAGGTGCGATATAGCTTACTAGCAAATGCGGTTGGATCGCTAGACACAATCACCTCTTCAACATCTGTTGAAGGATGGTCCTCTAAAACCAAAGAAGACTCAGAATCCCATACCGCTACAGCGACGCGCGATTTAATATCCGGATATTCACTCAAGGCATCCAAGACACGACCTGGTGCATATAGGCGCAAAGGGGTAGTTGGTGCGTAATGGGCTTTGAGACTTCCAGATACCCTTGGTACATCTGCCACCGCTTCATTGGCTGCTTCATTCCCTTTTACTTCTCCAGGCTGATAAACCTTCACACCTGTCTTAGCAAAGATTTCACTTGGAGTGATCGCGCCGGGTCTGAGTAGCACAGCCTTATCGCCAGATGACAAATCAATAATGGTTGACTCGATCCCGACTTCACAATCGCCACCATCTAGGACCATTAAATCCAACATACCCTCGAACTCATTACGGACGTCTGCAGCACTCGTAGGAGACACCTTACCAAAGCGGTTGGCTGATGGCGCAACAACTCCGCCTTTAAATTTACGCAATAACTCTTGAGCAACAGGATGAGAAGGAGCCCGAATCGCTACCGTATCTTGGCCGCCAGTCAGCTCATTTAAAACACTTTTATCTTTCTTGAAGACCAAGGTTAATGGTCCCGGCCAAAAAACATTAATGAGCTTTAAAGATTCCTCGGATAAATCTCTTACCCACGGCGCCAAGAGCGCAACCCAGTCAACTTGAGTTTGATCAAATTTATCTGGCGCAGCTACGTGAACAATTAAAGGGTGATTTGATGGACGACCCTTAGCGGTAAAGATTTTCTTAATCGCTTCAGGATTTTTAGCATCCGCGCCCAAGCCATAAACAGTCTCAGTAGGAAAGGCAACCAACCCACCGTCACGCAAGCTTTGTACTGCCTCATTAATCACTACAGTAGATTGCAAGTGGTTACTGTCTGCGGACATTTCTAGGGCTCGATCCCTAATTCAGTAGCAACAGCTGCGCAATTTTGGCGAGCTTCATTGAGGGCTTCACCTAAGCAGTTAATGTGACCCATTTTTCTACCAATGCGTGGCGCAGACTTGCCATATAGATGCAGCTTTGCATCGGGGTGAGCGAGTACTTTATTCCAAGCAGGCTCTTTTGGTTGGTCTTCACTACCTTCAAACCAAAGATCGCCCAATAAGTTCAACATGGATACGGGCGCTAACTGACGGGTATCACCCAATGGCAGCCTAGCCATGGCTCTCACCTGCTGCTCAAACTGGCTGCTCACACAAGCATCCATGGTGTAGTGGCCTGAGTTATGTGGGCGTGGCGCGATTTCATTAGCGACGATGTCGCCGTTCTTCAGTACAAAGAATTCCACACAAAGAACACCAACGTAATCGATCTTCCGAATGAGCGCCTTTGCTGCATCAATGATTTTCTTTTCTTGAGCAGGCTTCAGTGAAGGGGCTGGCACAGTCGAGGTATGCAAAATACCATCGCGATGGATGTTTTGGGCTACCGGATAAGCCACCACAGCATCATCATAACCACGCACTACCAAAGCCGACACTTCAAAATCCAATTCCATGCGCTTTTCTAAAACGCAAGGTACGCGCCCGAACGCATTCCATGCAGTAGTTAACTCTTCTGCGCTATACACAGTCGCCTGACCTTTACCGTCATAGCCCATGCGCGCAGTCTTTAAGATTCCGGGAAAGAGCTCCTTTGGAGTATGGGCAATATCAGCCTCATGCTCAATCACAAAGTTAGGAGCCGGACCAATATTGGTTTCTGACTTCCAAGTGGCTAAGAAATTTTTCTCAGCAATGCGATTTTGGGCAAGAGAAACACAGCTACTGCGTGGCGCCACAAATACACCCAAGGATTCCAACTCATCCAAGGCTTGTGCTGGAACATTTTCAAATTCAGTGCTCACTGATGAACACAATGCAGCCATCTCTTTTAAAGCGGCGCTGTCAGTGTATTGCGCTTGAATAAATTTTTCGGCAATGGAGCCTGCGGGACTATCAGAACCAGGGTCGAGCACGCAAACCTTGTAGCCCATTGCTTGAGCGGCCTGAGTAAACATCCGCCCCAATTGACCGCCACCTAAAATTCCTAAATACGAACCCGGCAAAATGGGTTCCATACGATCTGCCATGTAATTAATATCCCGGCAAATTCATTGAACGCGCGGTATCAGACTGCTTGGCACGGAAATCTTCTAAGCGCTTTGCTAAATCAGCATCATGCAAAGCTAAACCAGCAATCACATGCAAGGCAGCATTCGCTGCACCAGCTTCACCAATCGCAAAAGTAGCAACCGGAATACCTTTAGGCATCTGCACAATAGAGAAGAGAGAATCTTCACCACGCAAATATTTACTGGCAACAGGTACGCCATAAACAGGAACAATCGTTTTTGATGCGAGCATGCCTGGTAAATGGGCCGCACCACCTGCTCCAGCAATGATTGCCTGCAAGCCATTAGCTTGGGCTTTTTCTGCATACTGAAACATATCATCTGGCATGCGATGTGCGGAGAGTACTTTTGCCTCGTGCGCAATACCAAATAGCTCAAGCATTTGAGCAGCGTGCTGCATGGTGTCCCAATCTGAATTGGATCCCATCACTATTCCGACGATTGGCTTCTTGCTCATTTACCTCTCCAAATGCCTTATAACCATTAAGGGCTCTATTATCCCTGACTCAAGAAGTCTCAGTAAGACGGGTAAGCGCTTCACGATACTTCTGGGCAGTCTTTTCAATCACATCCGCTGGCAATTGCGGCGCAGGAGCGGTTTTAGGCCATAACTTACCATTCACCATAGCAGTTTCAAGCCAATCGCGCACAAACTGCTTGTCATAAGAAGGTGGGTTTGAACCTACATAGTAGGTCTCCGCAGGCCAAAAACGTGAAGAGTCAGCCGTCAGGATCTCATCCATCAATACCAATTGTCCATTGGCATCAAGTCCAAATTCAAACTTGGTATCGGCAATGATGATTCCACGAGTAGCAGCGTACTCAGAAGCCTCTTTGTACAAACGAATACTGACTTCACGAATTTGATTGGCTAACTTTTCACCAATGAGTTCGATGACTTTTTCAAATGAGATATTTTCATCATGCTGACCAAACTCCGCTTTAGCTGCAGGAGTAAAAATAGGCTCAGGTAATTTCTGGGCATTCTCCATGCCTTCCGGCAAAGCAATACCGCAGACCTTGCCAGTTTCTTTGTAGTCTTTCCAGCCACTACCAGCTAAATAACCACGAACTACTGCCTCAACCAAAATTGGCTTTAAGCGTTTAGCAACTACCGCACGACCTTTGACTTGGCTAATCTCATCCACTGCCACTACAGTAGCTGGATCAATACCAGTTAAATGATTGGGAATCACAGCAGCCAATTTATCGAACCAAAAATTAGCCATTTGATTGAGAACTACGCCCTTCTCTGGAATGGGCTCGCCCATCACCACATCAAACGCAGAAAGACGGTCAGTAGTAATCATCAGCAACTTGTCGTCATCTAATGCATAAACATCGCGCACTTTGCCTTTAGACAACAAAGGCAATGACTTAATAGAGGTAGCGTACAAAGCGGACATATTTAAATCACTTCACAATTTGAGTTAATTTGCCGCTCTTATATAGCTCAGCCATCTTCTCTAAAGAAATCGGTTTAATTTTGGAGGCTTGACCAGCAGAACCAAAAGCCTGGAAACGCGCAATACAGACCTTCTTAGCGGCTTCACGGGCTGGCTTCAAATAATCGCGTGGGTCAAACTTGCTTGGATTTTCAATCAAATAACGACGAATTGCACCAGTCATTGCTAAGCGGATATCCGTATCGATATTGATCTTGCGCACTCCATTCTTGATGCCCTCTTGAATCTCTTCAACAGGTACGCCATAGGTCTCTTTCATATCACCACCAAATTCACGGATCTCAGCGAGCAACTCTTGCGGAACACTAGAAGAACCATGCATTACCAAATGTGTATTGGGAATACGCGCATGAATTTCTTTAATGCGATCGATTGCCAAAATATCGCCTGTTGGCTTTTTGGTGAACTTGTATGCCCCATGGCTAGTACCAATCGCAATAGCTAAAGCATCGCACTGAGTGGCCTTCACAAAATCAGCAGCCTGCTCAACGTCAGTCAGTAATTGCTCACGAGTCATCTTGCCGTCAGCGCCATGACCGTCTTCTTTGTCACCTTGCATAGTCTCTAGCGAGCCCAATACACCTAATTCAGCCTCAACCGTAACTCCAATAGAGTGAGAGAACTTCACCACTTCTTTGGATACGTCGACGTTGTACTCGTAGCTAGCAACACTTTTACCATCGGCCTCTAAGGAACCATCCATCATCACACTGGTAAAGCCACTCTTAATCGCAGCCATACACACTGCCGGGCTTTGGCCATGGTCTTGATGCATTACAACCGGAATATGCGGGTACGCCTCAACCGCAGCAGAAATCAGGTGGCGCAAGAACGCCTCACCAGCATATTTACGTGCGCCTGCTGAAGCTTGCATGATGACTGGGGAGTCTGCTTCATTTGCTGCTTCCATAATCGCCGTTACTTGCTCTAAGTTGTTCACGTTAAATGCTGGTAGGCCGTAACCGTTTTCAGCAGCATGATCCAAGAGTTGTCTTAAAGATACTAAAGCCATGATGTTCTCTTAATAAATAGTAATGAAGTTAAAAATAAATCTGTTTTGAATCTTTTTCAATGTGAATTACTTCACATGAATAATTTTGAGCGTATTGGTACCACCGGGCTCACCCATGGGCTCACCTGAAGTGAGCACAACGGTATCGCCCTTTTTGACTGCGCCCGATTTTTGCAAGCAGGCCTCGACCTCTTGCAAAGCAGTGTCACGATCCTTGGTGTAATCCAAACCGATCGGAGTGACGTTGCGATAAGTGCTTAACGCCCTCTGTGTGGCGATCTTGGAGGTCAATGCAAAAATCGGGACGTGAATATTGTGACGACTCATCCAAATGGCTGTTGAACCAGAGTCAGTTAAAGCTGCGATAGCATCGGCATTTAAATGATGGGCAGTAAACAGGGCTCCCAGGGCAATCGTTTGATCGATGCGAGTAAAGGTCTGATCCAAGAAGTCGGTGTCGAGTTTCACGCGATCTGACTTTTCTGCTTCAACACAGATCTCTGCCATCGCTTTAATAGTTTGCACTGGATACATGCCAGCAGCAGACTCAGCAGACAACATGACTGCATCAGTGCCGTCCAATACTGCATTAGCAACGTCGCTAACTTCAGCACGTGTTGGTACTGGCGCATTAATCATCGACTCCATCATTTGCGTAGCGGTAATCGTAAATTTGTCCGCCTCACGCGCCCAAGCAATCATGCGCTTTTGTAATGCAGGCACTGCTGCATTACCCACTTCAATAGCGAGATCCCCACGAGCAACCATGATGCCGTCACTCTCAGCAATAATGCTTTTAAGGGCTTCAGGCTCAATCGCTTCAGCGCGCTCTACCTTGGCAATGGTTCTGACTTTACCAACACCATACTTAGCGCTAGCGGCATCAGCCAACTTACGAGCATAGGCCATATCAGCGCCATCCTTAGGAAAGCTGATTGCTAAGAAATCTACGCCCATTGAAATTGCGGCATCTAAGTCAGCAATATCTTTTTCGGTAAGCGCAGGTGCAGTCAAACCACCACCAGCACGATTAATACCTTTGTTATTGGAGAGTGGTCCACCCTGCTCAACGAGAGTAAATATCTCACCACCCTTAACGCTCTCAACTGTCAGCACCACTAAACCATCATTTAACAAAAGACGGTCGCCCGGCTTTACATCGCCTGGTAACTCCTTGTAGTCAAGACCAACGCACCCTTGGCTACCCATCTCGCAATTAACATCGAGAGTAAATTTGTCCCCTTCTTTCAGAAGGATTTTGCTATCCGCAAATTTACCCACACGAATTTTGGGGCCCTGTAAGTCGGCCATGATGCCAACCTCTTTGCCCACTTCAGCGGAGATAGCTCGCACCAAGTCATGACGAGCTTTATGGTCAGCAACAGTACCGTGAGAGAAATTCATGCGCACTACATCTACACCCGCACGAATCATGTCACGCAACACTTCAGGCCTTTCAGAAGCAGGTCCTAAGGTTGCAATAATCTTGGTTGCTCTCAACATATTTAGTCTTTCGCTCTTTCGGCAAGTACTGCAAAGGCTGGCAAAGTTTTACCTTCCAAGAATTCTAAGAAGGCGCCGCCACCAGTGGAGATGTAATCCACTTGATTCTCGATACCGTACTTCGCAATTGCCGCCAAAGTATCGCCGCCACCAGCAATCGAAAATGCAGGTGAGTGCGCAATCGCAGCAGCTAACATCTTGGTGCCACCGCCAAATTGATCAATTTCAAATACACCCAATGGGCCATTCCAAACAATCGTGCCAGCATGAGCGAGCATGATGGATAAACGTGCAGCTGTCTTTGGGCCAATGTCCAAGATCATGTCATCTTCTGCAACCTGATCCGCAGGTACGCGGTTTGCACGGGCTAACGGAGACAATTCATTTGCAACCACAACATCCTCCGGAATCGGCACATGAGCGCCACGCTTTTCCATGATCTCCATAATCTCTCTCGCTTCATCAACTAAATCAGGCTCAGCGAGGGATTTACCAATAGGCAAACCTTTGGCCAGCATGAAGGTGTTCGCAATGCCGCCACCAACGATGAGCTCATCCACTTTCTCAGACAAGGCCTTCAAAATAGTAAGCTTGGATGAAACTTTAGACCCAGCAACAATGGCAACTAGAGGACGTTTTGGGCTGGCTAATGCGCGACTCAGCGCATCTAATTCGGCAGCCATCAAAGGGCCGGCACACGCTACTGGCGCAAACTTTGCTACACCGTAGGTAGTAGCCTCAGCACGATGTGCAGTACCAAATGCATCGTTGACATACACATCACACAATGCAGCAATTTTTTTGGCCAGCTCGTCACTATTTTTTTTCTCACCGACATTCAATCGGCAGTTTTCCAGTAGGACTACCTCGCCTGGATTGACTTCAAAGCCACCATTTACCCAATCACTAATTAATGGAACTTTGCGATTCAGCAAAGCGGCAATACGATCGGCCACAGGCGCCAAACTATCTTCGGGTTTAAATTCTCCTTCGGTTGGACGACCTAAATGCGAAGTCACCATCACTGCCGCTCCAGCATCCAAACACATCTGCACAGCAGGCATCGATGCCCGAATACGCGTGTCTTCTGTAATGTTGCCTGCCTCATCTTGCGGAACGTTCAAATCGGCACGGATAAATACCCGCTTACCCTTTAATTGACCTGATTGGGCTAATTCACTTAAACGCTTAACTTTAAATAAGGATTCCGGCATGAGTTTTGGTAAATAAGTGGTTTATGGGGAATGTTCCATTCTAAAGGCTGTGGCCCATCCACACCCGAGGATCCAAGCCGACAGACTCCCCTGCCTGCTCTACAATAAGGACTTAAATGCATTCTGGGCCGGAAGACCAAAAACTGCCAGCCTAGTGCTCTGCTTAAACCGCTTTTACAGATACTTAATAGACACAAAAGGTAAAGAAAATGTCGATGTCCGACCGCGATGGCTTTATTTGGACTGATGGGAAGCTAATTCCTTGGCGCGAGGCCAATATTCACGTGTTAACCCATAGCCTGCACTATGGAATGGGCGTATTTGAGGGTATTCGAGCCTATAAAACCCCCCAGGGAACTGCGATTTTCCGCCTCCCAGAGCATGTAAAGCGCCTTTTTAACGGCACTAAGATCTTCCAAATGAACATGCCTTATAGCCCAGAAGAGATCACCAAGGGCATTATTGACGTGGTCAACAGCAATAAGCTCGAAGCCTGCTATATCCGCCCAATTATCTTTATCGGCTCCCAAAAACTGGGAATCTCCCCTAAAGGCAACAGCATCCACACCTCAATCGCCGCTTGGGAATGGGGTGCCTATTTGGGTGAAGATGGCCTAAATAAGGGTATTCGGGTTAAAACCTCCTCATTTACACGTCATTTCGTCAATTCTTCACTAGTTCGTGCCAAGGCATCGGGCTACTACATCAACTCCATTTTGGCCAACCAAGAGGTGACAGCCAATGGATATGACGAGGCTTTATTGCTTGATACCGAAGGTTACGTATCTGAAGGCTCCGGTGAAAACCTCTTTATGGTTCGCAACGGAGTTGTTTACACACCAGATTTAGCCTCATGCTTAGATGGCATCACACGTGACTCCGTTATCCAGATCGCCAAAGATCTTGGCTATGAAATTCGTGAAAAACGTCTGACTCGCGACGAAGTCTATTCTGCTGATGAGGCTTTCTTCACTGGTACTGCTGCTGAAGTAACTCCTATTCGCGAATTAGACGACCGCACCATTGGTGATGGCAAGCGTGGTCCTATCACTGAGAAAATTCAGAAGACGTATTTCGATGCGGTGTACGGCAGAAATGACCAATACAAATCTTGGCTCACTTACGTTAAATAATTTCAGCAATTAGGAAACAGCACATGACTCAAGCTCAAGTGGTTATGGTGGATGGCAAAGATTTACCTTTACATTGCCCCACCAATAAAACCCCAGCATGGAACTCACATCCACGCGTTTTTCTAGATATCACTGAGACCGGTGAAGCCAAGTGCCCATACTGTGGCACTGAGTACAAGCTCATCCCCGGCACTGAGCCGCACGGTCACTAAGCCTTATCAGCACCTCTTCTTGAGGTGCTGAGTCGGGATACATCACATGCACGGTATTCTGATCATTGCCCCAAACTGGATTGGGGATGCTGTGATGACTCAGCCATTATTGGCATCCCTCAAAGAACAATATCCAGAAGCCAACATTGATGTACTAGCCAGCACTTGGGTTGCTCCAATTTATCGTGCCTGCTCTGAAGTACATGAAGTTATCGAAGCTAAGTTTGAACACAAACAGCTACAGTGGAACTTACGCAAACAACTAGCAAAAGAGTTAGCGACAAGAAAATATCAAGCCTGCTTTGTTTTACCTAATAGCCTTAAGTCAGCACTCATCCCCTGGCTTGCTAATATTCCTTTTCGGGTTGGCTATCGCGGTGAATTACGCTTTGGCTTAATTAATTTATCACTAGATAACCCAAGCAAGGTAAATCGCCCACCTATGGTGGAGCACTATCTTGCATTAAGCCAACTTCTCAATGAAGGGCAGATTGCATCAACAGTCAGCAATTTTGTACCCAAGTTAAATGTATCCGCTACCGCCGATCAATCGGTACAGACCAAATTGCTCAATGCCAAAGTTGATCCAACTAACCTCTACGTGATGTGCCCAGGCGCTGAATACGGCCCAACTAAACGCTGGCCCACAAGTCACTTTGCACAATTGGCGCAAAAACTCATTGCAAGCAATCCCCGTAGTCAAATCATTCTTTTGGGTAGCAAAGGTGACCACGCACTTGCCCAAGAAATTCAGTACGAGACAAAGCAAGATAGTCACATTCATAACTGGTGCGGGGATACTTCGCTTGATGAGGCGATTGCCCTGATTGGCATGAGTAAGGCGATTATCAGTAATGACTCCGGCTTAATGCATATTGCGGCAGCCCTCAGAACCCCTCAAGTTGCCATTTTTGGATCAAGCGACCCAGCCCATACCCCACCCTTGTCAGACAAAGCTAAGGTAATTTGGTTAAACCTCCCTTGTAGTCCCTGCCATAAAAGAGAATGTCCACTGGGTCACTTAAAGTGTCTAAACGACATCTTGCCGGAACAAGTATTCGCTACACTCAATACATCGCAGCAATAACTCAGGAACAGTAAGCCATGACCAAACTTGCCAGACTCTTTCATAGTGCGGATGATGTTGTTGAGGCATGGCGAGATGCCTTACGTCATCGTGATATTCAAGGTGCTTTGGATATTTGGTTGGATGATGACTCCATTACCTGTGTTCTACCGGAAGGTCATCGCCTAACAGGTCATACAGAAATTCGTGAAGGCCTAGAGAGACTATTAGCCAAGCAACCTTTATTCTTAGAGCCTATTGCCTGTATTAGCCATTCCGTTTTAGGTGCTGCGGTATACGACACTACTGAAGCAGTTCATCTGAGAGCTGATCAAGTGGAAGCAGAATTTTTTCTGAATATCACTCTCGTGCTTTTACAAGACAGTCAAGGCTGGCGTATCGCGCATTTACATGCCAGTCACTCCACAGAAGATACCTTTGACGCGCCGTCTACACCACACGGTTTGCATTAAACATCATGGATGATCAAGTGCTTCGGTCACTCATAAAGTGGCCTAATGTACCTGATTGCTATGGTTGGCTTGCTTTAGATCGCCGCGGTCAATGGCGCATGCGGGATGAGTTCACGCAACAAAATTATCTTCCTGGGCAAGTGATTCAACATGCTAGCCTCAATGAATTCATTATTCGAAACTATGCTTGCGATGAGATTGGCAGATACTTCTTCCAGAATGGCCCGCAACGCGTTTTTATTACCCTAGATGCAACCCCTTGGATAGCTCGAATCACCCCAAGTGAAACCGGTCAGCATCTGATAAATCAATGCCATCAAACCATGGAGCCTGCTGCTGCACTAAGCGATGAAAAAGGCAATATTTATATTGTTGGCACAGTAGATCAAACGATTTATGGCAACAATAAAAGCATTAGCAATAACAATCAATTTATTAGAAGAGATAGCCAAACGGTCGCCTTATTGCATGACCATGATTTAGAGCATTTTTCTGAGCTAGCTAAGTTACGCGAAGAGGCTTGTAGCTTTGGCGGCTCTTGGAATTGGCAAGGAAAACAACTGCCTCTAGACCCCATTCATTCTGATGAACTCGCCTCTCGCTTTAACTATATAGCGCAGCCACGGCCTTAGCCAGGCATCTGCTTGCCTTGCTCCTTGAGCTCATCTTGATACTGGCGCTGCATTTCTCGTAAACGGGCATCAATGCTCGAGCCTTGATAAAAATCGGCGCCACCTGCTGATCTAGCAATACGGAGTTGTTCAATTGCCGAAGGCCAAGCGCCCTCAAGAGCGTATTTTTCTCCGAGCGCGTAATGACGCATGGGAATATTGCCGGCTTGATCATAGGATTGAGATAGTAGATTCCACCACACTACTTCGTTAGGCTGAGCTCTCGTGCGCGCCTTTAACCAAGTAATCGCATCATTGGTGCGGCCGAGTTTTAAATCCGCATTAATCATGGCGGCACCAGCAGCGTATGACTGGGGGTAAGCACGCAAAGTCGCTTGGGCTATTTGCAATGCCTCCTCCCCTTTGCCTTTTGCCAGGGCAAGCTCAGAGGCAGTGATATCCAGAGATAGACTCTGTCTTTGAATAGGTGATCCTGGTGCACTTGCCTTCTGAGCTAGATTGCGGGCTTGCTGCAAATCAGCCTCTGCTTGGTCTATTTTTCCTTGGCGCTGCGCTATCAAGGCTAGTCCATAAAAACCCTCTAACTGCTTACCAATCGGCTGCTGTTTACTCAAACTCTCAAAGGTATTTTTTAAGTCGTACATTCCACTAGATGTTCCAGCCTGCTCCATGCGCGCACGAGCCTTAATGAAATAGAACTCGACCGACGTAGGCACATTACGCGTTGCAACAGTGCGCGCCCTATCTTGCATATCTGCAATACGGTCGGTTGTTAAAGGATGGGTGCGCACGTAAGTAGGCACCCCCTTATCCATAATGCCGGTGGCTTTTTGTAAGCGTTGAAAAAATCCTGGCGCGCCATTGACATCATATCCACTGGCATCTAATATCTGAAAGCCAACACGATCAGCCTCGCGCTCGGCGTCTCTCGAATAAGAGAGTTGATTATTCACTGCCACTGCTTGCCCACCTTGCATCAAGCCAGCTCCGGCCTGCGGGTTGCGAGACATTGCCAATGCACCGAGCACCATACCGGCAATGGCAATCATGGTATTGGTTGTTTGCTTATCCATCTGACGTGCCAAATGGCGCTGCAAAACGTGGCCAGTTTCATGACCCATTACAGAGGCAACTTCAGAATCCGATTCGGCACTCACAATCAAACCCGTATGAAATCCAATAAATCCACCAGGTAATGCAAACGCATTTATGCTGCTGTCTTTAACAGCAAATACCTCAAAGTTATAGGCGCCACTTCCCTGCTCATTAGCGCCACCAAGTTGTAACTTTTTAGCGGCTTGTAATAAGCGACGCTCCATCTGATTTAAAAAATCGTAGAGCGGCAAATCATTTGAATAATCGGGATCTGGACGAATCTGGCGCATGATCATCTCGCCATACTTACGCTCGTCCACTCGACTTAAGGCATCGCCACCTGGATCACCCATATCTGGCAAAACAATAGTGGGCTGACTTTGAATCGTGCTACGCGTCAGCGCATTAGTAGGGCGAGCGTCTGGTGATTGCATTGCCCTACCGATATTCTGAATAGCGGCTGAATTACCCTCTACTGACACATCACCAGCAGGGGTAGCTGCATATGCAGGGAACCCAGAGCAAGCCAATCCCAGCATCAGCTGAATAGCCAAAGCGCGGTACAAAAAAGAGGTTTTTGGAACTGACTTCATGTCTTGCATCTCTATATGGTAAAACTTATCCCATGAACAAACTAACTCATTTTGATGCCAGCGGGCAAGCCCACATGGTAAACGTTGGCGATAAACCGAATACCCACCGCATAGCCATTGCCACCGGCAAGATCACCATGTTTCCCGAAACCTTCAAGATGGTAGAGGCTGGCACCCACAAAAAGGGTGATGTTTTAGGAATCGCCAGAATTGCAGGTATTCAGGCATCCAAGAGAACATCAGACCTCATTCCTTTATGCCATCCGCTTGCGCTAACTCACGTTAGCCTGGAGTTCCAAACCAATCCAAGTGAAAACAGCATCAGCTGCCAAGTCAGAACAGAAACCACCGGGCCAACCGGCGTAGAAATGGAAGCGCTCACTGCAGTCCAAGTCGCCCTTCTCACAATCTACGATATGTGCAAAGCAGTAGACCGAGGGATGGTCATGGGTGATGTCAAACTACTTGAGAAAAGTGGCGGCAAGAGCGGGGAATGGAAGGCCGCTTGAATTCTCCAATTCAACAATAAAAAGCCGCTCATGAAGCGGCTCTTTATTTAGTTCCTTATTTACTTATTCTGCATTCTGAAGGCAGTAACTGCGGTATCAGATTAGTCTCCGAAGACCTACATGACCAACCACCCGCCCAAGTTGCTCCCTCTGGCCTGGACAAATCAATGGGCTTAGGCGAATTTGCATCCGGCTCGTTAGTTGGCACTAAATGAAGTGTATTTTTACCCTCAGGCGCCACGCTGACTTGATAGTCAATCGCAATCGCACCCGAGGGTGTGATCTCAATTAACTTAACGCTGCGTGTTGGCGTAAAAGTAAAACCGCCATTCGTTGCATCATCCATCGGAACAGTGCCGCGACTTGCAAAAGCTTCTGTCACCGCAAGCTTAGCGCTTGAGGATAAATTCATACCTTCTACAACCCTACTTCGAGCAATGTAGTCTTGATACTGAGGAACGGCTACCGCAACCAAAATGCCAATGATGGCCACAACCACCATTACCTCAATCAAGGTAAATCCAACTTCTTCACTGTTTTCTAGTTTTTGAATATCTTGAATCTGCATATTTTCTAGCTCCCGGGGTCAAATGCCTCATCATCGAGTCTAAACCTTTAATTCTCAAGATATTCAGTCGTAAAAAAAGCCAGCTTTTATCGCTGGCTTTTCTGATTCGGGAGAAGGCTGAAGAATCTTATGCTTTAGCGCGATTCTTTTTCTTCAAATAGGTACCAAGCAAGATCACAATAGCAACTCCAATGCCCTCAAAAATCATGTGAGCATCTTCCATTGCGCCTTGAATAGAATCTTTGATTGCCGGGTCTTCCACCAACATACCGCCAGCCAATAGACCTAATAAACCAGCCCCCAAAGTAATGATGACAGGGAAGCGATCCATCACCTTTAAAAGCATAGTGCTACCAAAGATGATCAACGGGATAGAAAGACCAAGACCAATGATTAAAAGGGCTAAACGAGTTTCTTCAGGACCCTTTTGAGCAGCGGCAGCTACAGCAATAACGTTGTCCAAACTCATCACTAAGTCAGCTACCAATATTGTGCGTATCGCGCCCCAGATATTAGAGTGGCCATCCATCTCAGCTTCATCATCGCTATCAGCTAATAATTGCACGCCAATGTAGACCAGCAAAATAGCGCCAACGATTTTTAGATAAGGAAGACTGAGGAGTTGTACCGCAGTGATTGTCAAAATCACACGTAAAATAATGGCTGCTGCACTACCCCAAAAAATTGCTTTCTTTTGTTGATTTGCTGGCAGATTGCGTGATGCCAATGCAATCACTACTGCGTTATCACCAGATAACAAAATGTTGGCAACAATGATTGACAAAAGTGCAGCCCAAAATGCAGGGCCTGAAAATACTGAAAAATCCATGAGTCGTCTCCCTACGTTATTTTTATGTTTTAACTGCTGACACTACAAAAAGGATGCTGTTTTATCAGCACCCTTTTCCTTATTACTAATTACAACATTGCCTTTAGTAAAGCAGCCATCTCTGAAGGGTTCTTCGTTACTTTGAAGCCACACTCTTCCATTACAGCAAGCTTGGCATCCGCAGTATCCGCACCACCAGAAATCAAGGCACCTGCGTGACCCATACGCTTGCCTGGAGGGGCTGTTACACCGGCGATAAAGCCAACTACCGGCTTCTTCATATTGTCTTTGCACCAGCGAGCAGCTTCCGCCTCGTCTGGACCGCCGATTTCGCCAATCATGATCACAGCATCTGTTTCTGGATCTTCATTGAACATTCTCATGATGTCGATGTGCTTTAAGCCGTTAATTGGGTCGCCACCAATACCAACTGCTGTGGACTGACCTAAGCCAATAGCTGTCAACTGACCAACTGCTTCATAAGTCAATGTACCGGAACGGCTAACAACACCAATGCGGCCTTTCTTATGAATATGGCCAGGCATGATGCCGATCTTGAGTTCGTCTGGAGTGATGATGCCTGGGCAGTTAGGGCCCAGTAATAAAGTCTTCTTACCTCCAGCAGCTTCCTTAGCATGCATCTTGTTACGCACTTCAAGCATGTCGCGTACTGGAATGCCCTCAGTGATACAGATCACAAAGTCGAGGTCAGCTTCAACAGCTTCCCAAATCGCAGCAGCAGCACCAGGAGGCGGAACATAGATAACGGAAGTCGTTGCACCAGTTTGCTGAGCAGCTTCTTTAACAGTCCCATAAATAGGAATATTAAAAATAGACTCACCCGCTTTTTTAGGATTTACACCTGCAACAAAACAATTTTTACCGTTTGCGTATTCCTGACATTTTTCAGTATGGAACTGACCGGTCTTACCAGTAATACCTTGTGTAATGACTTTGGTGTTTTTATTGATCAAAATAGACATATTGAAATTCCTGGATTATTTGTTTTTGGCAACAGCAGCAACTACCTTGGTAGCAGCTTCAGCCATTGAATCGGCGCTAATAATTGGCAAACCAGAGTCTGCAAGAATTTTCTTGCCTAGCTCTTCATTTGTACCTTTCATACGCACAACCAAAGGTACTGTTAGGTTGACTGCTTTACATGCAGTCACAACGCCGTCAGCAATCACGTCGCAACGCATAATGCCGCCGAAGATGTTGACCAAAATTGCCTCAACACTCTTGTTCTTCAACATGATCTTGAATGCTTCAGTTACTTTTTCTGCTGTAGCACCGCCACCAACGTCCAAGAAGTTCGCTGGCTCGCCACCGAACAACTTAATGGTGTCCATTGTCGCCATCGCCAAGCCTGCACCGTTCACTAAACAGCCGATATTGCCGTCTAATGAGATGTAAGCGAGGTCAAATTTAGATGCTTCAATTTCAGCAGCATCTTCTTCATCAATGTCGCGGTACGCAACGATTTCTGGATGACGGAACAATGCGTTTGGATCAAAGTTGAACTTCGCGTCCAAAGCCTTGATCTTGCCGTTACCCTCAAGAATCAATGGGTTGATTTCAACCAGTGAAGCATCGGTATCCCAGTAAGTCTTGTACAAGTTCTTAAATACATCGCGAGCCATTGGGATGGATGCCTCGGGCACGCCAATACCTTTAGCAACGATATCGCAATCCGCATCTGTCAAGCCAACCATTGGATCAACAAATACTTTAATAATTTTTTCTGGATGAGATTCGGCAACTTCCTCAATATCCATACCACCTTCGCTAGAAGCCATGATCACATTCTTCTGTGTTCCGCGGTCTGTAACGATGCTGAAGTAATACTCTTTTTTAATGTCAGCGCCATCCTCAATGAGGAGACGATTTACTTTTTGACCTTCTGGTCCAGTTTGATGCGTCTTGAGTTGCATGCCCAAAATTTCAGAAGCGTATTTTTTCACTTCATCCATGCTTCTTGCTAACTTCACGCCGCCACCTTTACCGCGACCACCAGCATGAATCTGGGCCTTCACAACCCATACTGGGCCACCCAGTTTTTCAGCAGCCTTCACCGCCTCATCAACACTGAATGCAGGGATGCCATTAGGAACTGGCACATTAAATTGGCGAAGAAGTTCTTTGCCTTGGTACTCGTGAATTTTCATAATTACTCCGAAACGGTATCTTTTTTAGCAAGCGATGAGGATTAGTTAAACCGATGTTGCCTTGCTCCCATACTTACTCTAGAAATAGCTAAATTAGCCAAATTTGAATAAATGCGAACGGCTTGACCGACTTCATAAGTCTAGCATGCTGCAATGCCGCAAATTGCCTCTACGGATCCGTAATTGCCCTAATCTGGGCTTTGACCGCCAATCACTTTTGCCACCACTTCCGAGCCAAAACCCTTCGATGCCAAGAAGCGGTACTGCCTAGCCCTCTCCTTTTGGTCCTGAGCGCGTATGCCGTATTTCCTGGTCCAGAGATCAAAGGCGCGCTGAAACTCGGTCTCTTTTAAGGCCCCAAGGAGTACAGCTGACTTTTTGGCATCCACCCCAGCCCTATCGAGTTCATCGGCAATCTTTCTCATCCCGTAGCGCTCGCTACGGCGGCGAACCAGCGCTTCAGCAAAACGCTCGTCAGACAACCAGCCTCTTGCCTCAAAGTCGTCCAAAACCGCTTCAATCTGAGAATCTCTGGATTCAGGCGTTTGCTCAGCCTGCTCACCGCCTAACTTACCCCATCTTGCTTCTGATTCTGCCAACTTTGCGGCTAAGCCTTTGCGACTGTATTCTCGCTGCGACAAAAGGCGCAAAGCCCGAGCTTTGAGACTCGGGCTTTGTTTAACCTTCTGATTACTACTTAACTCTTGCATCGAATTATTCGACTTCCTCTTCCTCGCTCAGCACATCCGTTACTACTGCTGAACCGGATTTAACGCCTAATTTCTCGCGAATTCTTGCTTCGATATCTTTAGCAATGGCTGGGTTCTCTTTTAAGAACTCGCGCACATTGTCTTTACCTTGACCAATGCGATCACCGTTATAGCTATACCAAGAGCCTGACTTTTCAACGAGGTCAGCTTCTACACCCATATCAATAATTTCACCCTCTCTAGAGATGCCAGCACCGTACATAATGTCAAAAATTGCTTCGCGGAATGGAGGGGAAACTTTATTCTTCACAACCTTCACACGGGTTTCATTACCAACAACCTCATCGCCTTTTTTGATGCTACCAATACGACGGATGTCTAAACGCATAGAGGCGTAGAATTTCAGCGCATTACCACCAGTAGTAGTTTCTGGGGATCCGAACATCACACCAATCTTCATACGAATCTGGTTAATGAAGATCACAGTAGTGTTGGTACGCTTGATAGCACCAGTTAACTTACGCAAGGCCTGACTCATCAAACGGGCTTGTAAGCCTGGTAAAGAATCGCCCATATCGCCTTCGATCTCAGCCCTTGGAACCAAAGCAGCAACAGAGTCAATGACGATTAAATCAATAGAACCTGAGCGAACTAATGCATCTGCAATTTCTAATGCCTGTTCGCCAGTATCCGGTTGAGAGATCAACAAATTATTTACATCCACGCCGAGACGAGATGCGTACTGCACATCTAATGCGTGCTCTGCGTCAATAAACGCGCAAGTGCCGCCAAGCTTTTGCATTTCTGCAATCGCATGCAATGTCAAGGTGGTTTTGCCAGAAGATTCTGGGCCGTAGATTTCAATCACGCGACCGCGCGCAAGACCACCAACTCCAAGAGCGATATCTAATCCGAGTGAACCGCTAGACACCACCTGAATGTCTTGGCTAATTTCGGCATCGCCCAATCTCATGATTGAGCCTTTACCAAACTGTTTCTCAATTTGTGCCAGTGCTGCAGTTAATGCTTTTTGCTTGTCTCCGCTCATTCCTTCAAATTCTGAAGAGGCTGATTGCTTTTTGTTATCCAAGGCCATTTTTTATTCCCTTTTCGCTATGTACTGGGCTTTTTCCCGAAGTTTTATCTACTGTGTAACAACTTAGGAGTTACTGTATATAAAAACAGTGGTCTTTGCAAGCGTCTTTTAAACTGAATTTACGGATTTTTGACTAGGTTGCACTTGATTGACTCGATCCCAATAGAAAAAGAGGGGTATAGCAACAGCCCAGACCACCCCTACTAGGATAAATCCAGTGATTTCGCCACCAGGAACCCAGGATCCGGCGCCCATCCGAATACCAGCCTCATAGGACATCGGACCAGCAATACCTCCTAAAACAGCCCCTAAAACAGGTCTGCCGCGCAACCAAGTCAAGGAGCCATTAATGGTGGTTGCCACCAAAACCCACAAGACCCACATCCAGAGAGGCGACAAGTACGGTGACGGCCAATCATTCCGAAAATCCAGGTAGCCCAGATGCATGATGAGAGTATCGGCCACCAAACCAAAGACAAAGGCTTTAAATAAAAGGCTGATTTCTGTTTTGGGAGAAGGTGAGCGCCAGGCGTGGAAAGCAATGTAGGCTAGGGTAGCAACTACCGCCCAAAGCACATCTTTATTGGCTGCGCCCAATACACAGGCAAACCAACCAAGCTGGAAAATAACAAAGTTCCAAAATTTAGCCATATACCTAGCAACCTAAGAAAAAGGCCACTGCCGAGGGGCAATGGCCTTTAGATTTGGTGGCGAATCAGGGATTTGAACCCCGGACCTGCGGATTATGATTCCGTCGCTCTAACCAGCTGAGCTAATTCGCCGAACTCGTTATTGTAAATGATCGGCATGCATCTGTCTAAACGAATCAAGCCTTTTTGCCTTCAGGGGCGTCTAAGCGCCTATTTGATCTGAAAGGTGCTGACAGCCTCATCTCGGCCATAAAGGACATTAAATTCGATTTTCTTGGCTAAAAAGAGCTTTTTCAGGACCCCATCCTTGTTCTCAAACACAATCGCGGTTTGATCAGGGTAATGCGAAAAAGGGTCGCTATTAACGTCTACTGCCACCCCATCAATCTTGATTTGCTTGATTGAGCGTTTATAAAACTTATCGGGACGTATAAAAATGAGGCGCTTTACATACTTATCTAAAACGAGCTTTTGACCCTGGTCGTTGGTCTTGAAGTAATAGACCAACTCCTCTTTGCCATTGGTAGTCATGTCGCGCTCTTCATCCCACTTAGCGTAAATACTTGAACTCGCTATGGCACAAATAAATATCAAGGCCAATTGGCTCAATACAAAAACAGATTTCTTTTGAGAGGAATTCATCCCGTGATCATATCAGCCAGATGAACACCTAAAAAGTAGAAAGCGTAATATTCTCAAATAATGAATTCATTTCTCTTGCGCCTTCTCAGTTTCCTGCTCTTGAGTAACTGCATCCCTATCGCCGCTTCTGCAGCCCAAATCTTCATCACCAATTACCCATCAGAGGCCAATGCCAAAGTCTTTGTCACAAAGTACCAATCCGAAGCAAACTGCATTGTGTATGACACCCAATACTCCAGTGATAACGATCCGGGTGTTTGGTTCTATACAAAATACAAGGGCGATGCCCGTGCCGTGATTTATTACACCCAATATAAGTCTGAAGCTGATCTCATTGTGTATTTCACTAAGTACAAAAGTGAAGCTCGCTGCCGTTACTAATAAATATCTCTTAAGCCCCCATTCATCTCATGAGACTTCTTTCTATATCCACCGGCAAAGTAGCTCCTTTATTTGGCAATCACCACCCTAATTACAAATCAGTTGCTTCAGCCATTCGCAAGAAGGTGGTCAGTGATTTAGAAAATCCTGTTCTAGTTGAAATTACTCCACTGGGCATTAAAGGTGATGAGCAAGCTGACCTATCAGTACACGGCGGAATTGAAAAAGCCATTTATGTTTATCCAGCAGAGCATTACATTTTCTGGAATCAACTACTCACCAGAGAAACTAAGCAGCCAGTTGGTTTGCAATATGGTGCCATCGGTGAGAACTTCACGATCGAAGGCCTGCTAGAAACAGAAGTGTTTGTTGGGGATAAATTGGTTGTTGGCGAGCTTGAATTTGCTGTAGTCAAACTACGTGAGCCTTGCTTCAAATTCAACGCTGCCGTTGGTTATAAGGGTGCAAGCAAAGCCATGCTGCAGTCTGGCTTTAGTGGTTGGTATTTGCGGGTACTCAAAACTGGAGCTCTCACTGCTGGAGCTGAAATTACTTTAATTCCAGGTTCAAGAGAAATCTCTATTGCCCAGCAAAATCAAAAGCTTTTAAACGGTCGCAATCAAAAAGATTTGTGGGAATAAAAAAACCCGACCATTTCTGATCGGGTTTCTTATTTGATGCAGACTAAAACTGCTTAGTCACGTGCGTAGATATCTACGTCTTTAGTTTCACGTACAAACAGTGTACCGATTACCAATGTCATCGCAGCGATGATGATTGGGTACCAGAGACCGTAGTAAATGTTACCGTTTTGCGCTACCAAGGCGAAGGAGATCGTTGGCAACAAGCCACCGAACCAACCGTTACCAATGTGGTATGGCAAGGACATAGAGGTATAACGAATACGAGTTGGGAACATCTCAACTAACATCGCAGCGATTGGGCCATAAACCATGGTTACCAAGAGCACTAAGTACACCAATAAGCACAACACAGCAAAGTAGTTAATCTGTGCTGGATCAGCCTTAACAGGATAGCCTTCCTTGTTCAAAGCCTCACGAATTGCCTTCTTAAACTCAGCATCTTTCGCTTTTGCTTCAGCAGGATCAATGCCCTTAGATGTATATCCAGGGATTTCGATATCGCCAATTTTCACAACAGCAGTGGCACCAGCTGGAGCCGCAACAGTTGTATAGCTAGCAGAGTTCGAGGCCATCACTTGTTTTGCAATATCGCAAGAGCTTGTGAACTTCGCTGTACCAGTTGGGTTGAACTGGAATGTACATTCAGCTGGGTCAGCAGTAATAGTTGCTGGCGCTGTTGCCATTGCCTTTTCCAACGCTGGGTTAGCAAAGTGTGTCAAAGCATTAAACACGGAAACAGGGGTGTTAGGGATGTAAGTAATTACAGCCAATAACAAACCGCCCATGATGATCACTTTACGACCGATCTTGTCAGACAAGCTACCAAAGACCACAAAAAATGGTGTGCCGATTACTAATGAACCAGCAATCAACAAGTTCGCTGTCTTAGCATCTACTTTCAACACTTGTGTGAGGTAGAACAAAGCGTAAAACTGACCTGTGTACCAAACCACCGCTTGACCTGCAACCAGACCAAACAATGCCAAGATCACAATCTTCAAGTTCTTCCATTGACCGAATGACTCTGTCAAAGGCGCTTTAGACAATTTGCCTTCTTCTTTCATCTTCTTGAAAGCTGGAGATTCATTCATGGACAAACGAATCCATACAGAAACTGCCAACAACCCAATAGAAACGATGAAAGGAACGCGCCAGCCCCAAACGTCAAAGTCTGGACCAGTGAATTCACGTGTGAACAAAATCACGAGCAAGGAGAGGAACAAGCCTAAGGTAGCTGTTGTCTGAATCCAAGCTGTGTATGCACCACGACGACCATGAGGAGCGTGTTCTGCAACGTAAGTAGCAGCACCACCGTACTCACCGCCCAAAGCCAAACCTTGAAGCATACGCAATGCGATCAAGATCACTGGAGCAGCAACGCCGATGGTTGCATAGTTAGGCAGAATACCCACGATGAAAGTTGCGCCGCCCATCAATAAGATGGTTACCAAGAAGGTGTATTTACGGCCAATCAAATCGCCGAGACGACCAAACACCAACGCGCCAAATGGACGCACGATGAAACCAGCAGCAAACGCTAACAAAGCAAAAATGAAGGCAGAGCCAGCATCTAGGCCAGAGAAGAATTGCTTAGCAATAATTGCCGCAAGTGAACCGTAAAGATAAAAGTCGTACCACTCAAAAACCGTACCTAAAGATGATGCAAAGATAACTTTGCGTTCTTCAGCGGTCATTGGGGCTGCTTTAGTTGATGTTGACATCAGTAGCTCCTAACTATTTTTATTAAATAAATAACAACGGGTCGATTATGCTTTGAAAAAATTCAAAGAAATCCACTAGTTAGGGTAATTCCCCATCAAATAGGATCGGGGTTTTCCCGAGATATTTGGGAATTAGAGGTAGCTACGCAACACCTATGAGCCCAGCGTTGATGCAATTAACGCGTTTTAGTAATAAACATTTTGGGTACGTGCAGATCCCAATAAATAGCAGCTGCGCGCAGTCCAAAAATTCCGAGCATACAGATCACGGAGCCCTCAACAACATACTGAGGCAAGAAGTTCAGCACCAGAACATAGACGCAACAACCCAAAGTCACCGGAATGGCATAAAGCTCATGCGACATGATGAGCGTTTTTCTGCCAGCCAAGACATCGCGCAATAAGCCACCGCCAATGGCAGTAATCACACCCAAAATGACTGGCGCAATAGGCAGACCATAACCCATGCCCCATGCCTTATCAGCACCCTGAATCGCAAAGAGAGCAGCACCAAATCCGTCGATATACAGCATCCACCGATAAATTTGCGGTTGGGTAAAGAAAGATTCTGCAAAGAAGGTGAGGATGCTAGCGCCGAGTGCAAGCCACACATACATTTGGTTCTCAGACCAGAAAATGGGTGCTTCTAAAATAATGTCGCGAATAGTGCCGCCGCCAATGGCGGTAATTAAACCCAGTACCAAGACGCCAAAGAGGTCTACGCCACGATCTGCAATAGCTAAGACACCCGTTACCGCAAAGGCCATGGTTGCAATGATGCCAATCCAGAAATTAATGTCTTCCATAACATTGAGTCTAATGCACTTTGTCTGAGCACAGACTTGAATGACCATCCTCAATATACTGTCAGCTATGTGTGCAAATAAGGTGTTGATATGACCTCCAAGCTGTATAGCTTTTGGCGCAGCTCCGCCGCTTTTCGGGTTCGCATTGCCCTCAATCTCAAGGGTATGGATTATCAAATCATTCCCGTACATCTCGGTAAAAATGGTGGAGATCAATTGGGCGAGGAGTATGGCAAGAAAAATCCCAGTCGCCTAGTGCCTCTTCTAGAAGATGGCAAAAAAAGTATTCATCAATCCTTAGCCATTATTGAGTACCTCGAAGAGATTCAATCTGAGC